>JALQCR010000102.1 GCA_023336205.1 Pseudanabaena sp. Salubria-1 | reverse complement strand
GATTTAAAGCTTTGTGAGCAGTTATCTCTGCTCGTTCAGAAGTAACTTTTTGATAGCGTAAGGTGGTGTTGATATTTGTATGTCCCATTAAGGCGCGTAATTCTTCGATACCCATTAAGCCAACTCTCTCGGTGGCAAAGGTGTGGCGGAGGTCGTGCATTCTGATACCTTGGAGTTTTTGGTCTTGCTTAGTTAAGTTTGTCCAGTCACGATGGGCTGTCTGATAACTCAAGGGAGTAACTTTCTCCGTCACAGGCTGTTGGGTAGTGAATAAGGCTGGTGATTCGTTGTGTCGATAGTATTTTAGATATTTTTCTAATGCGGTTGCGGCATCTTCGCTGTAGAAACACCATCGGGTTTTATTGCCTTTGCCGATTACTTGAAATTTACGTTCTTTGAGGTTGACTTCTGCTAATTTCAAGCTCAGGATTTCGGCTATTCTTGCTCCTGTGCGATGTAGCAAGTACACCAGTGCTTTCATTCGACCGTCATGTTCTACGGTTTGGTAGAGTCGAGTAATTTGTTCGGGAGATAGGTATCGAATTACCTGATCTGCATGATGTTCTCCTTTCTCTAGGCTTGGTTTGCGGCGCTGAAGTTGGGCTATGGGGTTAGCTTTTAGGTAATCTTGCGCTACGGCAAAGTTGAATAGGGCTTGGACGATCGCTTGATGGCGGTGATGGGTTGTATAGGCTAGATGGGTTAAACCTTCTAGATATTTTGTTAAGGTGGCTCGACTCAAGATTTCAATGGGATAACTGCCATATTCTTTGAGTAGTGGCATTAGGCTCAGTTCGTAGGATTGCACGGTGCTTTGGGCTAGTCCCGTACGCTCTAGAAATTCAGTGGTGACTGTAGCTAGTGTGATAGTCAATTTATCAGCTAGTTAAAGCGGTGAGTTAAATAATTCTGTTGATAGTATAGTTTTCTATAAACATACTTTTAAACACTGTTTTGTGAATATTTTACAGGGTGATAAATCGCCTAACTCTGGTGAAAACTTGGCTGCTTATGTTAAACGTATCCGACTTTTCCTCGGTTTGAATCAGAGGGAGTTGGCGACAATTGCGGCGATTCATTTGCAGAGTTTGGGCAAGATTGAACGGGGATTGACTGCCAAGCTTAGTTCTCATAGTAAAGCTGGTTTGGCTTCTGCTTTGCAAGTTCCTGTGGAATATTTAGAGGCTGTCTCTCGTGGTACTTCCATTGAGTCTGTTTCTAAGCTTAAGTTCTGTCCATCTTGCTGGACTCCTGGTAATCCTGCTGATCCTCTCTGGATGGATGTCAGAGCTAATTTCTGCTTTATCTGTGGGGGAAAACTTGGCGATCGCTGTACTCATTGTCAGCAAACTATTTCTTCGCTTAAGCATCGCTTCTGTCCTTTTTGCGGTACTTCATATAAGTCTGTAGCGTTTTCTTAAAGCCCCTCTCAGTAACGCTTTTAAGCCGATCTTGCAGGTTTTTACACGTATCCTGTAGCTACCCCAACAGGTCGTCGCC
>JALQCR010000101.1 GCA_023336205.1 Pseudanabaena sp. Salubria-1 | reverse complement strand
TAGTAACCGTAGTGTCAAAGGCATAAATATCCTCAACTGTATTTATCACAACGAAGCTATCAGCTTACCTGTCGCCTTTGAAATTGTCCAAAAACTGCAAGAGGTAACCGACACAAAAACAGGTAAAACAAAATTCGTATCTGAGGAAAGCAAAAATGAGATGATGCGAAACATGCTCCATGTCTGCTGTCAGAATCGACTAAAGTTCAGTTATGTATTAGCCGATAGTTGGTTCAGCAGCAAAGAAAATATGCAATACATTAAGCTCCGAGTCAAAAAAGACTTCATCATTGCTCTTAAAGGCAATCGTTTGGTTGCATTATCTCCAGACGATAAATGTCAGGGACATTTCGTTAATCTTGAGTCAATTGAGTTAAACCCAGATTCCTGTTGCAAGGTGTTTTTAAAGGGACTTGATTTTCCTGTCTCGATCACCAAGCAAGTTTTTAGAAACAAAAATCAATCCACAGGGATTTTGTATTTAGCTTGCAGTAATCTCGACTTAACCGCAACTGACATCAACACAATCTATCAAAAACGATGGAAAGTTGAAGAATTTCACAAGTCTTTGAAATCTAATCTCGCTCTTGCTAAGTCTCCTACTGGGATTGCTCATACTCAGAAAAATCACATCTTTGCGTGCTTTTTTGCTTTTGTTAAGTTAGAGCGCCTTCGTATCAATACTAAACTCAATCACTTTGCTCTCAAGGCTAAACTCTACTTCAAGGCAATTAGAGCTAGTTTCTCTCTTCTCCAAAAACTGACTGTTCCTTCCACGTAACATCAGTAAATAACTAAAGTTGGCTCTGGAATCGACATATCAACTTGTATTAAATTAATGGTTTAGCCCAAAATCAAACCTATTCTAAGGCTTGCAAAAATTGGCAGAAGTTCTCTATGTCTCTAACTAATAGTGTGTAACTTGTCATAAGCTTATCCGTTAGATCGGCAATTCGACTGCTTTCTAATTCAAATCCATAGCGATGAATAGCAACATGCCGAAACCCACGATATTCATTTAAATTGTGTAGGGTATCACTAAGAATCACTGGAGGTCTTGTATGAGGAATCTCTAATGACATCTGTTCTAAAAGTAACTTGTGGGAACTCGAACCTGTGGGCAAGTTATTTTCCACCTCCTTGGCAATATCTTCAAAAATGCGTTCAACACCCATATAAAAATTTTGCAGACTAAAAGCAGTTGCATACCAATAGTCATCATCTGCTGTTGTTTTTGCTTTTTGAGCTTGTGAGATGGCCAATTGCACAGTAGTAGCAACTTTGGTCAACTCGTTATTCAGCCTTGCAATCAGGACATTATAACCGTTCATAATTCCATACCTTGAGCGATCGCCTCAACAATATAATCAGAAGCATTGTCTGCCTCAATAAGATCGATTAAAAATTCACTAAGACCCTGTAGTTTACCAACTGCTTGGAAATAGTCAGATTTTGTCAAGTTCCATACAGCAAGATCTATATCTGAGTCTGCATGAATTTTTGGTTGTAGCATTGACCCAAACAGCACTACTCTCGTTGCACCAAACTCTTGGCGTAGGATTCTTGCTGCCTGTTTAGCAGTCTCAATACCACGACTTTGTAAATGCTTGAGACTTTCTTGCCTTGCTTGTTCCTTTTTTCTCGCTGCGAGAATGTAGCCATACATTTTGTCAGCATCAACAACATTTTTGCTTTCTGCCTTTCTCTCAGTTGTAGAAAAGAACAAAATGTGAGAGGAAAGTTCATTACTAATCATAATTATCTCCTCTAAGCCAGCAACGAATTTCATATAGGATCAAATATACAGCACAAGGCACTATGTAAGCTTGATCGATCCACACAGAAGATACTATTG
>JALQCR010000100.1 GCA_023336205.1 Pseudanabaena sp. Salubria-1 | reverse complement strand
GCATCCCTCTTGCCTTTTTTGCTTCTTGACGCAAAAGCTGGTCAGAGATGTAATCTACGACTGGGGGGAATTCTTTACCCAATTCGCTTTCCACGTCATCCCATACTTCACTGCTGACATCATGAATCAGGCACAACAGAAATTTCTCGGTTGCACCTAATTCTTCAAATTCGTCGTAGTACCATGAAGTACCAATCGGGTCTATTGGTATATAGTCTGTACGTTCCAAATCTGTCATTACTAAGGGTAAAGGAAAGAACTGCTCGTCCACTAAAGTCAGAAATTCGATTTCTTTCTCGCTATAGTCTTCGGGTTTTGTAAAGGCTAGGCTGGCTGTGGTTTGTAGATATTTCTCTGGATAGTAATGCTGATATAGTCGCAACATATTTGCACGTTGCTGTATGGATTCAAGGTAATCGGCGGCTCTTTCCGATGTGTGGGAACACATCCACTGAAATTTGGCGTTGTCCATTCTAGAATCCTCTGATTACCGCAGGGGCGGCGATCGGGTGCGCTTTTTTTAAGTTGTCTAGCGATCGCTGCAATAAACAACTATTTTGCCTAGATAAAATTGTTGCTTCAGTAAAGTTTTCTAGCTCAATTTCACCGATTTCGATTAGTTGCTGTCCTTGCCGCTCATGCTGATCGATCTCCCATAGTATTTCTAGCAAGGGATTGATAAATTCACTGGCTGTAATCAAACTGGTCAGGACTAGCTCGGACATGCTTAGCCCTTTGGTCCTGCTTGTTTACAGATATCCACGAGGATATCTCCATTCGCTTGAACTGTTCGCCGAATGTGTGAGTTTTTGATTCCTTCAAAATACTGACTAAGCGTAGCCTTGATTTGCTCATCACTGCTACCAATTTCGGGTGGCACTGGAATCGTTTGTCCTTCAACTTTGATGCTGTAGTTAGGAGTAGTGGTTGTATTCATAGTTGTAATGTTTGTTGTTGAGCTTTAGAAGATGGATCTATTTTTCTTGGCAAGATGGAAAATTCGGGCTTTGCGGGTAGTTTGTGTTCTTCCTCATCTGATGTATCGGGTTGAATTGGACAGGCTAGGTCGCTGTCAGCATAGGCTCGGATGATTTCTGCTAGTGGCTCTGGGATCGGCGTAAGCGCTGATAAGGCGATCGTGCGGATTAGTGGTCTTCCCATATCTCGACAAATGGAAATTATCACCAGCCTTTCTGGTGATTGTTCGGTTTCAGGTAAAATTTCAATGCATAGCCGCAGTCGGCTCTGATCTAAGTCTATTACTTCGTTGGTCATGGCTTTCACGCTGTTGAACTTATACGCTTTTACACAAGCACTGGCGCTAGCCTATTTATTCTAAAAATTCACTTTGTCTTGCGATCACCATAACGTTTAACTTGGCGGAATTTGCCATCGCCGATACCAAGAACCATCTCTCCCCCTCTTCTCGGATCGATTACAGTTGACTCATAATATTGCACCCTGTATCTCCAGTTCCTCCTCACAGATGTTTATTTATTCACCACTAAGTTCACCTGCTCTACTATTCGATTTTTGTAATAGACCTCTATTGATTCATTTAGAGTGCCATAGGGGCGCAGTATACATCCCATATCATCACCCTCGTTATCTGAACGACTTAATGGAAAACAAACCACATAATTCTTGCTATTTGCAGGGAAACTGTTTGCAAGCAGGTTTTGTACAGTTGAACGACTCATCCCAGGTTGAATACTGTAAAAAAGACGCTTAAATGACTTAACTGGACTAAAAGAAATAAAATACATCGCGATGACGATCGCGATAAAAACCACCAACATTCTACTACTAGCCTTGCGAGTCGGAAGAACTCGTAATCCTGGGAAAATAATGACCAGTCCTACTAGTATTAGGATGGCACAGATCATCGGCTGAGCTAGGAAGCCATATTGATAATCACACCAAATAATA
>JALQCR010000014.1 GCA_023336205.1 Pseudanabaena sp. Salubria-1 | reverse complement strand
AAACCCCCCCCCCCCCCCATTTTTTTAAAAAAAAAAAAAAAAACCTCGCGCCCCCCCCCCCCCCCCCAAAAAACCCCCCGCCGCCCCCCCCCCCCGCCACTGATATTTTGGGTGTAAAATTGTTCATAAATACTATCCATACATGTTTACTAATAGACTCACTTTTAATCAAAAATACTTCTACTTAACTGTTGTACTTTTTTTAATAGAGGTTTTTATCGCACTATTTATCAACGATCAGTTTATTCGTCCTTTTGTTGGAGATGTATTAGTAGTTATTTTGATTTATTGCTTTGTCAAATCATTTTGGAAGGTTCGCGCAAATGTAGCAGCTCTATCTGTGTTTGGATTTGCTTGTGCGATCGAGGGATTGCAGTATCTCAATCTCGTCGATATACTAGGACTAAGACAGAACAGGATTTTGGCTACTATTATAGGGACTACTTTTGATTGGAAAGATATCTTGGCTTACGCTCTTGGTACTGCAATCATATTAGTATGGGAAAGGCGTTAGATGTGGCACATTACGACACATCTAACAGGAATTTTATCGAATTCTAAGCATTGCTTCTATTTCCAGTAGACGACCTTCGGCTAGGCGATCGCGACATTGTTTTACCGATCGCGAGGTTTCGGTGGAACCTAATGACTCAAACTGGCATTGCTGTGCTTGATATTGCAGCCATTTACGTTGACCAGCAGAATTTATCATCTCTTCATTCTTCAGGAGTTTAGCTAGACGTTGAGTAGTCAAATCTGAAGTGATTTGAGAGATGTTAGTTCCTTGCAAATCAGCAATGCGAGAATTAGTCACTCGCGCTCGACAACTAAAATATAGGAGAGGATAAATTGAGCCTTCCCGAAATGGGGCGCTCAGCTCCTGACAATGGATATCTCGATAGGAATTCCAAGTTTTTTCGACCGCTTTGAGCTGAGATTGCCTAGCTTCAGGTATCCGCCTATAAACTTCTTCATAAATTAGCGATCGCAAGAAATCCGCTGTTTTCGCCCATCTAGAAGCACAGATGTTTAGGTAAAGCTGCGCTTCTCCTTCACAGGCTGGAGGTGCGACTCCAAACTGTTTAGAGTTAGCGATTGTTTCCGATGAGACAGGAGCGATCGCAATACAGGACAGCCCTATTGCGATCGTTAGAGAATGCAAAAACAATTTCATCTGTAAATTAACCTTGTGATACTTGCAGAGCTCAAACTCGAATCAATAAATCTTTTGAAAGTGTTGCTTTGCAACACTTTCAAAAGATTTATTGATTCGTTCGATCATAAAGCATCATATTTGCACAAAAGATGACATCTAATAATTCTATAATCTTTGCATCTTTTTAGCCAATTTGAAGCAAATATAACCATGCCTGACTCGCAATCACCTCGCACAGAACTACTCTCATCTATGCTTTTAGAGTTAATCGAGATTTTGCGTGATCGCCAAGGTGAAACATGGTCAACAATCATTCGCATTGCCGCTGGTAAATCTGCAACGATTGCGATCGATAATACTCGCATCCATGTCCAGACCGCAGACGACCAAGAATTGCAAATTACAATTTCCACTGCTGAGCCTGACGCACTAAATGATTTTGAAAGTACTGGACTAGCTTTACGCAACATCATGTTTGGTAAATCCACTCTCGAAAGGGCTGTAGCCTCTGGCAAAATCTTCATTCGCGCTAGTTTCGGAGATCTATTAAAAATCCGTTCGATCGTCCAATCCGTTCTACTTGATAGTGAGGTTGAGCCAAGATTACTCCGTCTTTGGACAAAATTTGATCAGGAATGGCTGAAATAGAGCTAGGCTATTTTGCTCAAAATGGAAAGTGTACCAAATCCAATTAGAATAAGCCCACTTCCCCAATTGAGCCAGCTCGACCAACGGCGAAGTTCTAGAAACTGTTTGATGAGCCCTGTAAATGTACCTGCGATCGCTAGGGGTAATACGGAACCGATCGCATAGGCTAGCAAAAACTCTGTACCCACTAATAGATTTCCTGAGCCTGATACCCAAGCCAACAATGTCACTAACACAGGTGTACTGCAAGGCGAAGCCACAAACCCAAAGGATAAGCCGATTAATAGCGATCGCAGTCCTGTTGGCAAATTTTGGGATATTTCCCAATTACCGAAGCTGGGCAAACGGAAAGAAATCACTTCCAGCAGTTGTAATCCCATCGCGATCGCAATAACTCCCATTACTACCGACCAACCCCAAGCTGTCTGTCCATAAATTTTGCCAAGTAATGCAGCCGCTAGTCCAAAACCTGTAAGGGCGATCGCAAAACCGAGACAAAACCAAGCTGATTGCAAGGCAGATTTCCAAGTGCTTTTGGATTCATAGCCGCCGATATAACCAATTGTGAGTGGCAACATAGATAGGGTACAAGGGGTAAGGCTAGTAACAAGCCCTGCCAAGAACACTACGCCGACACTTGTCCATGACGCTTGATTAAGTTGGCTATTCACTAAGGCATCAGCCCATTGTTCAAGTTGGTAAAACCAGTTCGGTAGCGATCGAAAAAAGGTATCGAAAAATTGCAGCATATTGATTACTATTAGGACTTACACATCTGCCCTGCAATAAATTGCGGGCTAAAAGCTTAAACCTGTTGAAACAGGTTAGTTTGAGGCTTTCTTTAGTCAGTTTTAACTGACTTGAGCTTTGAGCCAAGAACTTTAGTTCTTGGTTGATTTGCGTAAGTCCTAACTATACCCAAAATTAGAGTTGCAGCACGAAGCTCTACAATTCTAATTTTGAGTATCAATCTAGGATTGTTTCTAAAATTTCTTGTTAGACAGGCTGTCTTTTGACTGCCAGAGCAAATACCGTCATCATACATTCAGACTAAAATTCAACTCGACTTTGCGGCTAAGCCGCGTAGGGCATCAGCTATAGCTTTGCCCTTATTTTTCGTGAATATTTAAGGACTAAATAACTATGAAACGCATTTTTTCTATTCTTGCGATCGCCTTAACTATGTTGGTGAGTCTTGCTTTCGGGCAACCAGCATTTGCAGAGGTATCTCCAGGCGCAAAAATCTTTAACAATAACTGTGCTCAATGTCACGCAGGTGGTCGCAACAACGTAATCGCCTCTAAGACTTTAAAGGCAGATGCCTTAGAAAAATACGGCAAGAACACCGTAGAAGCAATTTCTTTGCAAGTTTCCAGAGGTAAGGGTGCAATGCCTGCCTTTAGGTCAAAACTTAAACCCACAGAAATTGATCTAGTTGCCAACTATGTACTTGAACAATCTCAGAACGGTTGGGCTAAAGGATAAATATGTAAGCTAAGAGCGTGTTTGAGCAGTTAATGCATATAAGTTTTTCGGCTAAAGCCAATTTTTCTGCCCCCTAAATCCCCCAATTCTGGGGGACTTTAATCTGGTTCCCCCCAGAATTGGGGGGCTAGGGGGGGCTAAAGCAAAACCTCTCAAACACAAGCTAAGCCGCGCATGGCGTGGCTTAGCTTGTAGAAAACCACATTATTTGATCACTTTTTTAAAATGAGAGATAACAGATCCCATGATTCATGCAAATAAGTGCCAATATCAATTGCAGGCTAAGTTTGCTTCTAAGTATGCAGTTTTTTTGTCATATGTCACAATTACATCCTTGACCAGCATTAATGCGGCTATAGCTGAAACCGTAAAACCCAGCGCCAGTTCACGGATTTTTAATGCCAAGGGTGAACTGGTGGGAACTGCAACTTTTAGCCAATCTGACTCAGGCGTAAAAGTAACCCTGCAAGTTCAGAAACTCTCTCAAGGAGAGCATATGGTGCATTTACATGAAAATGGTAAATGTGAAGCGCCAGACTTCAAATCAGCAGGCGCTCATTTTGATCCAAAGCGATCGCCTATGGATAATTCCCACGATCACGGGCTTAATCATATGCATAACAAACATCACCATCATATTCATGACAAACATGAGGAGATGAAGCATGGATCTGATCAACATAAGCCTGCGGGTGATTTGCCAAATATCATGGTTAAGCTGGATGGGACAGGAACTTTAACGGCAAACATGTCAAAATTAACTCTGGGTATGGGACCCAACTCTTTACTAAAGCAAGGCGGTACTGCGATCGTCATTCATGCAGGCGCAAATGGGAAATCGACGATTCCGAATGTTGATTATAAAACTCGGATTGCTTGTGGCGTTGTCAAACCTCAATAATTAAGAAGTATCGTTAATCAATGTTTGAAGTAGCTTCTATCCTCTTAAATTTGCATTTATCCCCTGCTTCTAGTATCAATGATTCACATTTAGCCCAATTTTCATCACCTGTTCGCATTACCCATGAAGTGAGAACATCACAAGAAGTTGGGGGTACAATTCATATCGAGCCCAACGATCGCCCTATTGTTGGCAAAAAAACTACCATTTGGATTGCTCTCACTAGACGCGGCGGCGAACTCATTCCCTATAGAAAATGTAATTGCCGTCTGGAAGTGCGATCGCTTAGCGATCGCAATATTCAATTTACAGTTGCTAATCCTTTGGCAATTATCGAGCGTTATTTGGGGTTACCGAGTATGACAGTGACTTTTCCACAAATTGGTAGATATGAGCTTAAGTTAAGTGGTTCGGCAAGAGATGGTGAAGATTTTCAGCCGTTTGAATTAACTTTTACAACCAATGTGGGCAGATAGTTGGGGATGTTAAAAGTGTTGCTAAGCAACACTTTTAATAATAATTCAGTGCAAAGCGCTATAAATAAATAATGTTAGATTTACTGCTTGTTGCCGCTTTAGGATTCTTGGGAAGTTTTGGTCATTGTGTAGGCATGTGCGGCCCCTTGGCTGTTGCTTTCTCGCTTTCAGATAAAGAAAGCAAGGATAATCCTAAAAAAAATCCCAAAAATTGGCAACAGCATTTGTATTTTCATACATTGCTAAACCTTGGCAGAATTTTGAGTTATGCGATCGCAGGGGCTGCTATTGGGGCGATCGGGTCGGTATTAGTTGCGGGTGGACAGTTAGCAGGTTTAGAAAGCGATCTGCGGCGGTGGCTAGCGATTTTGACGGGTATGCTTCTGGTGTGGATGGGAATTGTGCAGATTAAGCCTGAAGGTTTGCCAAATATTCCTTTTCTCAATCCTATGGCTCAGGTGGGTCTGCATCAACGTCTTAGCAATGCAATGATGAAATTATCGCTGCATTCTCATCCATTGACACCTGCTTTATTAGGTATGACATGGGGATTGATTCCCTGTGGGTTTCTCTACACTGCTCAAATCAAGGCAGCTGAAACTAGTAACATGACGCAGGGGGCGCTAACGATGTTGGCGTTTGGATTGGGAACATTACCCTCAATGCTGGGTATTGGTGTATTTGCAGGTTTATTAAGTCGCGATCGCCGTAGTCAATTATTCCGCATGGGTGGCTGGATTACGCTCACCATCGGCATTTTAACGCTATTGCGAACTAGCGATATGGTGGATTACACAGGTCATGCTGGTTTAATTTTGCTAATCCTTGCCCTCGCCGCTCGTCCGCTCAGCCAGATTTTCAAGTCTTTTTCAGTCTTAATGACCTATCGTCGTGCGATCGGAATCGGTGCATTTGTTCTATCCCTTGCCCATACTTTCCATAAGGTTGAGCATACTTTTCAATGGAACTTTGATGCTTTATCCTTTATGATTCCGCAGCATCAAATCTCTATTTGGATTGGTGCGATCGCGATCGCACTGATGGCTCCCGCTGCTCTCACCAGTTCCGATTGGATGATGAGCAAACTCGGTAAAGCTTGGCGCTATGTGCATTTGCTCTCGGTTCCCGCGTTGATATTAGCGGCAGTACATACCATTGCGATCGGTTCTAATTATCTGGGTGCGATGGCTTGGGCTCCTAAGAATTGGATTTTGACGATTTTATGTGGGGCGATTACGGTGGGGACTTTGTTGATTAGGGTTTGGAGATTTAGAAAATAATCGCGATCAATAGTACTAGGAGATCCCCCCAGCCCCCCTTAAAAAGGGGGAAGAAGAAAATTCTCCCCCCTTTTTAAGCTACGGTGTACACAAAAGTCAGCTTGTGCGTGAAATCAAAGAAATTACCCCACCCTAACCCTCCCCTTGCAAAGGGGAGGGAACAAGATTTCTAGTCTTCCCCCTTTGCAAGGGGGAATTAAAGGGGGTAAGTCCGACTTGTGTGTACAAGGTAGCCTTTTTAAGGGGGATTGATCTCTTTTCAACTTGCTTGTTGGGTTTCGAGATGTTGCCAGTATTGGATTTGTCCGTCTTGATGGCAGAGTAAAATGCCGAACCATTCAAGGCGTTCGAGATTTTCGGAAATTGCGCTTTTATTTTTGCCCCCGTTTTTAAATTGGGCGGCGATTTGGGCGATCGTCCAAGGGTTGTTGCTGGTGCGGAGGAGGTCGCGAATGGCGGCGAGTTGGTCTTTGGGTTGTTTGGGAAAGGTTTTGATTTCGGCTGGGGCGATCGCAATTTCCTCGCTTTCACCAACACCTTCGATGATGGTTTGGGTGCGGACTTCGTTGGGTGCTTGGTATTCGGGACGGAGCCAGCGTATGTGTCCGTTACGTTCTTCTTCGGCGCGTTGGGCGTTCAGGGTGACTAGGCGATCGAGGATGATTTCGGTGAGACTTTCACCCGATAGGTTGTCAAGCCCCCTAAATCCCCCAATACTGGGGGACTTTGACTGATTGGAAGGTTCGGTTCCCCCCAGAATTGGGGGGCTAGGGGGGCTATCAGTGGTCTGAGAGAGAGAAGATGGTTTCAAGTCTTCCCATCCGTAGGCTTCTAGTACGGCGTTGTCTAGTTCGTCGTGGATTTGTTTGAGGGTGGAGACTAGTGCCTTGTTGTTGTATTCTCGGTCTTTGTCGGTGAAGTCTTCGCCTTTGCGGAGTTTTTCGAGGAGGTTATACATTCCTGTAATCGTGATTTCGGGATGTTGGGTTTGTACTTGTTTGCGATGGCGATCGAGTCTTTCGCCTAGTTGTCGAATTTTTTCTTTTTGTTCTAATGTTGCATCTGGGAAAGGGAAAGGATCAAAGCAAATTGATTTTACATATACAGGTGTTGGTCCAAGTTGTGCGCCACGAGCTAATGCCCAACAGATATGAGTAGAACTTGAAAGAATTCCAAGATGGTAAGCATCGTCAATAGCTATTACTATTAATTTGTGATCTGGGCGAACATCAGATGACACAAAAAAGAAGTTTCTATATTTACTGACTTCTAACGTAACAATATAGCGCTCCAATTTTTGAATTGCGGCTCGCATTTCAGTCTTATCACGACCAAAACGCCACCATTTTTTTCTACTTCCAGAATCTCGGCTTTCGTCTCGTTGAGGCTTTACATACTCAAGCAAATGTTGAAAAGCTAAAGGTGCTTTGCGTTGAGCTTGTGACTCATCAAGGGGATAAAAATCTATTACCCAATCAGTTAAGACTCCATTTATCAAGTCTCGTCCTGATAAGAAAGGATGACATACATCTGGTTCGATTTGGTTGCGTTTAGATTCATCAACAAGAAATCCTTTGCCAAAAAGAACTAACCCAACCGAGCAAATAGAAGGATTAGCCTGTAAAGACTTCGCTTGATCAAGTTTTGCTCCTCCACGAAGATTTGAATGTATAAACCCAACATTCTGATATTCAAAAGTTAAATTCGCTGTGTCCTCATCCTGTCGCTCCTCACGAATAACTCGAACAAGAGTTGGTTGTTTCCCTTCTCTTTTTCCAACAACAGTCATAGCTATTCTTACAGCCGCACTTCCTTCTGTATCTACCCAAGGATGATCAGGTATTGCCCATACAATCTCATATTCAGAATCATCTTTAATGTTTTCAGAAATAACTTGTCTATTCAATATCTGAGTAATACTATTAGTCGTGATAAAACCAAATCGCTTTAATTTGTTCTGTTTGATTATGTTTATTGCATGAAACCACCAGTACATGACAAAATCTGCACCATCTGGCATCTGTGGATAAGCCTTAAATAAACATTCTAAATATTCATCTCCAAGTGCTGTTCTTCGTCTTGATTTCCCAATAAAAGGAGGATTAGAAACAATATAATCAGCCTCTTGCCACACCGCAGGACGCGGATTAACGTAGCGATAGATAGGAACCTGATCCGACGGATCAGGCACATCCTCACCCGTCACAGGATGCCTCATCGTCCGCCCACCCCAACGACTCCGCACCTTCCCCGTCTTCGCATCAACATCAAGCTCCCGCCCATCATAAGCCAACACCGCATCCCGAAACTCGATATTATGAAAATCCTGCAAGATTGGCTCAGGCGGCGGCGTAGTACCATAACGCTTAAAATGCCACTGCAAATAACCAATCCAAATTACTAACTCCGCGATCGCCGCCGCCCTTGGATTGATCTCAATACCCAAAAACTGCGAAGGATTCACCTGCTTCCGTCCCGCCAAACGCGGATCGAACTCCTCCAATAAATCAGTGGTAACTTTGCCCAACACATCCAAAAGCCGCATCTGCACCTCCTGCTCCAACGTCTTGATTAAATCCAACGTCACATACAAGAAATTGCCCGAACCGCAAGCAGGATCAAGAATCCGCACCCCTTGCAAACGCTCCAAAAATGCCCGAATCTCCACCCCCGCCTTATCCCTTTGCGCCTTCGTTGGTTCCTCCTGTCCATCCTTCAGCACCAACAGCCGATTAACTTCTGTTTCAACTAAAAGCCACTCCTCCCGCAAAGGCTCCATCACCACAGGACGCACCAACCTCTCTACATAGGAGCGCGGCGTATAATGCGCTCCCAACCGACTGCGCTCCTTTTTCTCTAAAGCCCGTTCCAACAAAGTCCCAAAAATCGCAGGTTCCACCTCGCGCCAATCCTTTTGGGCAGCCTCATACAACACCTCTAGCTGCTCCCTCGGCAAATCAAAGGCGATCGCATTCGCAAAAAAACTGCCATTAAACTGTGGAATCGCATCAAAATTGAACTTCCCACCTGTATTCATCACCTTCCACAGATCCTCAATCTCCGACTTAAATCGGCTCGGTTCAGGAATCCAACGCTCCTGTAACGCCCTCGTAAAAATCTCCCCCTGCAACAACCGCACATCCTCCGCAAACATCGTAAAAATGCAGCGCATCAAAAAATTTGCCACTTCCTGCGGTTCCTTACCCTGTTCCTCTAGCCACTTCGCCAACTTCGCCAAAGTCCCCGCCACCTCTCGTGTCACCCGCGCCCGATACTTCTCAGGATTCAGACTCTGCGGATCGCTAAAAATTGCCACAAAGCGGTCGAATATCTTCTCATCAAGCAAGCGCTCAATCGCGATTACTTCCCGCGCCCCATAGCCGCCATAGTTGCCGCTAAAGCTCATCCATAGTTCAAAATGTGAACCAATATCGCAAGTCATCAAAAACGGTGGCTTGTTAGTTAAAAACAACGTATAGCTCTGAGCCTGATAAAAAGCCTTCTCCATCATTCTCGAATAGCCATCTGTCCCCCGCCTCGGCGTACTTTGCTTAGAACTATTACTCCCCTGCTTCGCCTCAATTAAAAAATATCCCTCTTTATGGAAATCAATAAAATTAGAAGTCTCTTTGCGATCCTTATGAAAAACCGTAATCTCCTTATCAAAACAAAATGGATCGCCCTTTACCGTCCCCTTCGGAATCGGACGCTCCACTCCCAAAGCCACGCACAAATCATCAAAAAAAGTCTGATAATTAGCCCGCTCATTTCCCTGTGAGCCTTGCCATTTAGCCAAAAACCCCTGAATATTAGTGCGATCGCGATCGTCCATGATATCTACTGAAACTTTCGGATAATTCTATCATCATTCAAGGCGATCGCACTTGAATGAAGACAAAAGGCGATCCCCCAACTAGTAACGATTATAATAATCTCAACTCACAGATAATTCATCAGATCTTAAACCTATGCTGCAACTCCAAGAACAATACATTACCAACGCTCAAGGCGATCGCATAGCAGTTATCCTCGATATTACTGCATATCAAAAGTTACTTGAAGAAATGGACGAATTTTTCTGCTGGAAAGGATATCAACAAGCAGTTGAAGAAACAGACCCAGAAATTGCTAATGGTGATTTTATAACCCTAGAGCATTACCTAGCAAATGAAGTACAGCAAGCATCATGAGTTATCAAGTTAACTTACCAAAAACAGTTCAGAAGCAACTGAACGCATTACCGCAGGAACTCAAAGAACGGATTTTAAAGTCCATAGTGCAGTTACAAGAAGAACCCAGACCCGCCAACTCATTACAAATGAAGGGAGGACAGGGCTTTCGATTGAGAATTGGAGACTATCGTGTTTTGTATGATATTGACGACAGTAGTGAACTCATCAACTTAAGACGTATAGGACATCGACGTGAAATCTATCGAGATTTGTAAGATATTTTGCGATCGACGATCTCAACCTAACTCAATTGAAGACTTTTACCGCCATTATTTTTATCCACAAGGCTCTATTCGCGATCGCACTTGAATGATCACAACATGCGATCGCTGATTATGAGCGATTGGATAGGCGATCGCTGTCAAACCTTGAGAAATCTTATATTATGTTAAATATATTACAAGCTATCAGGCGTTACAAAAAATGCAAGTCAGTTATCGGTTGAATGCTAATGAACTTGACAACAATTTTCTAGAGAGCTTAAAAGCTGCTTTCCAAGACAAAGAAATTGAGATAGTTGTATATGAAAGTGATGAAACCGCTTTTCTGTTGCAAAACCCCGCTAATAGAAAGAGATTACTAACTGCGGTGGAAAACATTCAAAACCGTAACAATCTCGTAGAACTTAATTGGGATAATATCTCATGAGAAGACGAATCCTCTTTGAAGCAGAAGCCTTTGAGGACTATAACGCATGGGCAAAAATGGATCGCAAAACTTACAACAAAATTGTAGAACTTATCAAAGATATTGAGCGATCGCCTTTTTCAGGTATCGGTAAACCTGAACCGCTAAAATATGGACTCAGTGGATTTTGGTCAAGACGCATTAGTGATGAACATCGTCTCGTCTATCAAGTCACTGATACAGAGATTCTAATTGCTGGCTGTAAAAGTCATTATGAGTAGCAGAATTGAGCGATCGCAATTTTTGTCTACAAGGCTATATTTACGATCGCGATCGATGATGACAAAAGGCGATCGCCCAAGGCACTGGACTGTTAATACCAATTCACAAAAGTGTGGCAACACTTCTGTGAATTAAAAACCAAACCCTGTAAGGGTTTTAAAAATGCAAAATGGCTACGCTATTTTGTGTTTTGGGATCAAAGAAAAGAGAAGCCTCGCGATGCGAGGCTTCTCTTTTACAATTAAAAAGTGCTATGCACTTTTTAGAACTAGACAGCCGCGAAATTAGCAGCTACGAAATCCCAGTTGATTAGTTTTTCGACAAAGTTAGCCATGAAGTTAGGACGGCTATTTTGGAAGTCCAAATAGTAAGCATGTTCCCAAACATCCATCGTCAACAAAGGAACTTGACCTTCATGGATCAAAGGATTTTCAGCATTAGGAGTTTTGGTGATTTTCAGCTTACCGCCTTCAGCAACCAACCATGCCCAGCCACTACCAAATTGAGTAGCACCAGCATTTTTAAATTCGGTCTTAAAGTTGTCCAAGCTACCAAAGCTAGCATCAATAGCCTCCAACAAAGCACCAGTAGGAGCACCACCACCAGCAGGCTTAATGCCATTCCAGTAGAAAGTGTGGTTCCAAACTTGAGCAGCGTTATTGAAGATTCCAGCTTTGCCTTCTTTGTAGCTAATCTTGATGACTTCTTCTAAGGTTTTGTCAGCAAGATCGGTATCTTTGATCAGGTTGTTGAGGTTGGTTACATAAGCAGCATGGTGTTTGCCGTAATGAAATGATAGGGTCTCAGCAGACATACCCGAAGCTGCGAGAGCATCTTGGGCGTAAGGTAAAGATGGGAGTTCAAATGCCATTGTTGTTTAACCTGTTAAAGTTTGAAGTGATTTCTCAGCTTTAAGTATTGTTACAATTATAAGCTAAATTGTAAACCGTAGTAACTGCTACTTTTTAGTCATTTACCATACATCATCCCAATTAGCATCAGAAGGACGAACAGCGCTTCACGCCACCCATCCTTCTGATGCTAATTATGGATTTGTAGCTCTAAAAATTCGCGAATCCGTTTGATTTGAAACTCACGGGCATAGTCCAGTACCTGATTTGCAAAAGGGCTAAAGGTGGAATCAGTTTCTTGTAGAAGTATGACCTCATCTTGAATCGCAATAATATCTCCCATCCGCGCAAGTTGTAGCAATCTCTCGACCGTAAGGTATGGTGGCACAATCATCGGCTGCGCGATCGCATCTATCTTGGCATTACCCATACTTATATCAGTATCATCAGAATTGAGATTCTCGTATTCCCAATCTAGATTGAGTAGCGATCGCATTGTATAAAACAAAGTATCAGGATCAATTGGCTTCGCGATGAAATCATTACATCCTACGGCGATGCTCAAACTGCGATCTTGATTGAAGGCACTTGCAGAGACCATGACGATCGCCGTGTTCTCAAACATCGGTAACTGACGCAGCCGCTTTGTTGTTTCATGTCCATCCAGTTGAGGCATTACCATATCTAGTAAAATCAAATCTGGCTCAAAACTCTGGGCTTTAGTGAGACAATCATAGCCATCGATCGCTTCCGCAACAATGAAACCAAGTGGCGTGAGTAAATCATTCAATACCATGCGATTTTCGGTCTTGTCATCAACAACCAAAATTTTGCGTCGATCTCCCAAGTAACCTGTGATCGTCCGACTATCGATTAATATTGGTTGAATATGATTAGGAACTTCAGTTAACTCAATTTCAAACCAGAAAGTACTGCCTTCATTTAATTTACTCTCCACATGCAGTTTTCCTCCCATCATTTCTACAATCTTTTGACAGATCGGCAAACCTAAACCAGTTCCAGAGTAGCGCCGAGCGCGATCGCCTGCTTGCTGAAACGGTAAAAATATCTCTTCTAACTTATCAGGATCGATGCCTACCCCTGTATCTGCGATTTCAAACCGAACTTTGTAGTTGTGGTTAAGTTCACAGGGATGAACACTAACGCTTAGAGATACGCTGCCGCGATCGGTAAACTTCACAGCATTCCCAAATAAATTAATCAGAACTTGGCGCAGACGTTTTTCATCACCATACATAGTTGTTGGTAATGTGGTCAGAGGTTGATAGATTAACTCAACATCCTTAGCGCGTACTTGCAATTGGAAAATATCTGTAATACTTTGCAACAACTTGGGAAGATCAAATTCACTGGGATTGAGTTCCAGCTTTTTAGCTTCAATTTTAGAAAGATCAAGAATATCATTGAGTAAAGTCAGTAAATGTTCGCCACTACGCTGAATGACTTCTAACCCTGCTTTATGCTTGTCGGGGTCGTAACCGCGCTTGAGGATTTGAGCATAACCAAGGATGCCATTTAAAGGAGTGCGTAACTCATGGCTCATATTCGCGAGGAATTCACTCTTGGCACGGTTTGCCGTATCAGCAACTTCCTTCGCAGATTGTAATTCCTTTTCAGCCTGTTTGCGATCGGTGATATCTGTTCCGACTGATAGAATTTCGATTAACTTTCCTTGATCATCATAAATCGGCTTGTTTGACCAAGTCACCCAGACACGCCGCCCATCTTTGCAGATATTCTCATTCTCATTAAGTTGATATTTTTCAGGAGTGCAGCATATTTCGGCAATCATGTTGCGCAGATCTTCTCCCGATACATCTTTCGATGAGACAAATGTATCTAATATATAGGAGCCAATAATATCTTCTAATTGATAGCCAAAAAACCTCAATCCATAATCATTCAAGAAACAAATTCGACCTTGGGTGTCCCATCGAAGAATGATACAGTTTGCTGATTCCACCAAATCGCGATATTTCTTTTCGCTTTCTTTAATATTCTCTTCGATGATTTTGCGATCGCTAATATCTTTGACTGCATAGATCGCAAAAACATTCCCGCCAAACTCAATCGTTTCTGACGAGATTAGCCCTGTAAATTTTTTCCCTTCCTTAGTAACAAAGTTTGCTTCATAGTTGAATACTCTCCCTTCAACCCCTAAAATTTCTAACATGCGATCGCGTTCATTTAAATCAACCCATAGATTTAAATCTGAAGGAGCTGCTCCGATCGCTTCTTCACGGCTATAGCCCGTAATTTCTGACCATTTATTATTGACATCAATATGTTTATAGGTGTCATTGGATAGCAAAGCCATCCCATCAGGGCTAGAACGAAAGGCTTTAGCAAATTTTTCTTCCGACTCTCGTAAGGCGGCTTCAGTGAATTCATGTTCGAGAATTTCCTGTTGTAATGCATAAGTACGTTCATCTACTTTTTGCACCAAAAGCTGTGAATACTCCTCCAATCGCGTATGCGATCTCTTCATCTGGCGACTCATCTGATTAAAGGAATTCGCCAAAATCGCTAATTCTTCAATTGCGCAGGAATACTCCACTTTTTGATCGAGATTACCATTTGCGATCGATTGGCTTGCTTGGCTAAGTTGAGTAATGGGGCGACTGATACGACGGGCAGCAATGATACCCAAAATGGCATTTAAGCCCAGGGCGATCAGACATAGCATCGCAGTTGACATTGAATTTTCTTTAATCTGCAACATAAAGTCAGATGCAGGTACGGCAACAACAATCCGCCAATTCAATCCGCTTAACCCAGAGTCATTGTTCAATTCCCCAACTTGAAGGAAGTATGGTTCACCCTCAAAATTGATTACTGACTGCTGAATCTCATTGTTGTTCGATATGGGCTGAGATTTCAGCCATTCAGCCACTGTGCGAGTTAATTTATCTTGGCTTTGGGTTGCGAGAATACGCTCTGATTTACTTCCCTGCGCAGAGATTTCGACATCTGAGTTAGAAGTGGCTACCAATTTACCAGATGGCTCGACAATGAACGTCTGTCCATGATTACTAACTTTTGTGTTCTGCAAAAATTGATTGATGTCACCCAAGAGCATTGATATGCCTAGAACCCCTTGCAGTTCACCATTCTCTTGATAGACGGGTCTAATTGAGGTGATGGCGGGCTCTTCAGTCATCGAATCCGTATATACTTCAGTCCAAATACTCTGTCTAGTCTGCACAACAGTTTGATACCAAGGACGCTCAGTTAAATTAAAGCTATTTTTTGCCATCAATAATGTTTGTGGTCGCCCATAATTATCGGTCATAAAAGTCGAGTTAGTATTCTCGATCGCAAATCGATCTTTTATGCGTCTTACCCCCCAGTATTTACCAGAAGTGGTGGCAAAATAAATATTGCTAATGCGGGAGAAATTTTGCAGTTGTTTCCAAAAGTGAGCTTGAAACCTGATTTCATCATTTGGTTCTATTTGCTCTAACTCAATGCTATTAGCATTAAGTTGATTAAGGGTATAGGGAAGTTCTAAATAGGAATGTAACCGATCTTGAACTTGCTCTGTAACTTTGCGATGGAACTGATTAGCGAGTAGAAGAATTGCATTATGTCCATTCCTAAATGATAACCAACCAATCAATCCCACGATGCCAAAGGTGTTTAGCAAAAACGGTACGGTGATCAACAAGCTTAGAGGGATTCTAAACCCTTTGCTTTCACAACGATGTGTTGGCGTAGGAATGAATCCCGTTGACATAGTATCTACGTTGGTGGCGGGATGATTGATCGGTGGTGTGGTCATGGTCTGTTTGTTCAGTTGATTCCTAAGCTTTACTCAAAACCAAGTCTTCTCAATGCTATTTTACGATTTTGCCAAACCTGTGTTTCTTGTGGTGATATTTGGATTGCTTTATCGTAGGCAGCGATCGCTTCTTCGAGCATTCCTAAACCGCTGAGGGCATTACCACGACTATACCAAGCAAAATGATCATCAGGATTGATCTCTAATGCTCGATCATGACTAGCGATCACCTCTTCATAAAGTTCTAGCTTACTCAGGGCAAGACCGCGATTGTTCCAAGCGTAATAATCATCAGGACGTATTTCTATAGCTTGGTCATAACTGGCGATCGCTTCAGTGTAATTTCCCCACTGCTCAAGAGCTTTGGCTCGGCTATACCAAATTTGATGATCGAGCGGTTTGTATTCTAAGGCGCGATCGTAACTTGCTATTGCCTCTGCATATTTCCCAAGGCTTTCAAGGGCATAGGCTCGACTAAACCAACCCTGAACATAGTCAGGTCTAATGGCTAGGGCTTTTTCACAATGATCGATCGCTTCTTCATACTTTCCAAGCACACCGTACACTAAGCCTTTGCCACCGTAGGAATAATAGTAGTCAGGTTTGTGTTTGAGAGCGAGGTTGTAACTATTGATCGCTTCTTCATAGCGCCCTAACATGCTTAGTGAAGTACCAAGATTGTGCCACGCTGCATAGAAGTCCTCTTTATAAGCGATCGCTTGACGATAATTTTGGACAGCCTCTTCATGATGACTGGACAGGTCTAGTGCTACAGCGCGGTTATACCAAGCCAAATGGTTGTCAGCACGAATCTGTAAAGCCTGATCACAATTGGCGATCGCCTCTTGACAACGGTTGCCAGCTACCAATAATCCCCCTTGCTCTAGCAATAACTCAATGCGCCGCTCCGAAATTAATGGCTGAGCCAAGATGAGTTTTTGTAGATCTTCATATTTGCGATCGCGTTCTTCTTCACTGATTTGAGCATAGGCTTCATAGCGATCGCCACTGACCCAGCGAAAAGTCTCTTGTCGTATCAACTCCATGTCAGTGGGAAACTCAAATACCTCAACGTTGTCGTTAAAGAATTCGGGGTAGCTGTCAATGAAAAACTTGAGTGCAAATAAGGGTAGTAAAAATACAAAACAGATCGGGAAACTCTCTTTGAGTTTAGATTGCAGCAGGATCAGGTGGGCTAGTGGACGGGGAATATGGGTCAACTTTTCGCCTAAATCATGATCCTCTATATCGATGAGTTTATTTTCTAAGAACTCTTCTATGCCTGTGATAAATAGTAGATTTGCTTCGTGTAAATCTGCTTCATTAACTAACATTTCATAAAAATCGGCGATCGGGCGATCGAGCCTTAACACACGAATTTCTCGATTCGCGGCATCTGCTCTTGTCCTTTTGATAATTTGTTCGCCCTCTGAAGGCGAACAACGGACAAACAGCATTTCATAATCTTTCTTGGTTCTTAATAAACCCAATAGCTGCTGATATTCTGTCTCTGGATTTTTTAGAGCGTCTTTATCCCAAACGTTTCCAGTGTATTGCATGGTTCTCCCATATTGACTGAATACTGAAACCAATCATACCAAAATTGTAAAATTCTGTTCGCCCCCTCAAGACTATTATCAGCGATCGCGTTCATAGCAGTAATACCAAATTAAGAAATGGCGTAGCCATTTGGTGTTTTGACATAAAAGCGATCAACCAAAACACCAAATAAAAGCGGCGGTGCTTCGCACTGCCGCTTTTATTTGGTGTACACATAAACTCTGTAATCGTTTCGATTTATCAATCCCCCTAAATCTCCTAATTCTGGGGGACTTTGAAAGACTCAACTTTTCTTGTTCCCCCAGAATTGGGGGCTAGGGGGCGAATATAGCCTTAGCCACTTTTATCATGACAAATCAAAACCCAAATAGTGAGAGACGGCGCAAAGCGCCGTCTCTCACTATTTGGGTTTAATCGGTAATTGCCGAAAAAAAAGACCCTACCTTTCGGTAGGGTCAAAGAATCGTTATCGTTTTTACTTTGTCTTAAACATCAAGATTGGGAAAATTTATTTAGAAGTTACCGAGCCACCAAATTAGACCATGACCAGAAGAGGCTTCGAGAATGAGGAGAGAAACAAAGCCGATCATTGCAAGTCTGCCATTGAGAAGTTCAGCGTAAGGAGTAAAACCAGCTCTATCAGTATCGTCAACGTACATCTTGGGTTCGACTGCGAAATTGTTGAGTACACCGCGTTCGTTTACTGTATAGCTGCTCATTGGTTTGTCCTGTGTGTTAGTTTCTTATGTAAAGAAATATAACAAAATATTTCGAGATGTGAATCTAGCTAAAGGTATGTATGACTGCTTGGCTTTGCCTATACAGAGATGTAGGCAAATTATTAAAGAGTGTTTGTGCACAGACACTCTTTTTATACAAATTCACAAAAGTGTTGTCACACTTTCGTGAATTAAAACTAAACCCAGTAAGGTTTTTTAAATCAAGAAATGGCGTAGCCATTTCTTGATTTGGTATTATCAATCGCTCCTCAAAAATGATTCTTCTCCAATTAATACCAAAACACCAAACGGCTACGCCATTTGGTGTTTTGGTATTAATTGCAGGGTAATTCACCAAAAGAATCCCAAAAGAATCACAGAAATTATTGTAACTTTTACTACTCACTAACCAGAAAAGAAACAACATAATGCAGGAGCCATTAGACCGTTTAAAGAGTTGATATGTACTTAACTCCCAGAGAGGTTGAACGGCTGACTGTTTTTACAGCAGCCGAAATCGCCCGTCGTCGTAAAGAAAAAGGCCTCAAGCTGAATGTGCCTGAAGCGATCGCTTATATTATTGATGCCATGATCGAAGGCGCACGCGAAGATAAATCCGTAGCGCAGCTGATGTCCGAAGGTGCGACTTTATTGACGACCGAAGATGTTTTACCTGGCGTAACAGAGCTAATTCCGTTGATTCAGGTTGAAGCTCATTTTGCCGACGGTACTAAGCTGATCAGTATTCACAATCCAATTCGTAGCCCTGGAACCTGAAACTGATATGACAAACATTCCAACTTCAAACTCTCAAAATTCCTTTCCTGGTGAAGTACTCTGCGAATCTGGCTCATTGCAACTGAATGCTGGTCGAGAGACTAAAACTCTCACGGTAGCCAACTTAGGCGATCGCCCGATCCAAATTGGCTCCCATTACCACTTCTTAGAAGTTAATCGGGCTTTGCAATTTGATCGCGCTCAAGCTTATGGATTTCGGTTGGACATTCCTGCTGGTACGGCAATTAGGTTTGAGCCGGGCGACACCAAAACTGTCTCGTTAGTAGCGATCGGTGGCACAAGACATATCCAAGGACTGAATAGCTTGGTAAATCAAGCGTTAGATGCTCCCAATGCCAAAGAAATGGCGATGGAGCGCGTGCAAAGATTGGGCTACAGCACAATAGAAGAGGAAAGTCATGGAAATTAGTCGGGAGCGTTATGCTGAGCTATTTGGTCCCACCACAGGCGATCGGATTCGGTTAGGGGATACATCTTTAATTGCGGAAGTCCAGAGAGATACTACTGTCTATGGTGATGAGTGCGTTTTTGGCGGTGGTAAAACTCTCCGTGATGGTTTGGGCTTAGCTTCTGGGGTGACAGCGGCGGAAGGAGCCTTGGATCTTGTCATCACCAATGTGGTGCTGATCGACCCCGTGCAGGGGATTGCTAAGACAGACATTGGCATCAAAGATGGCAGAATTGTCGGTATTGGTAAAGCGGGCAATCCTGGTGTGATGGATGGAGTCCAGCCCAACCTAATTATTAGTGCCAATACAGATGTGCGATCGGCTGAAGGTTTAATTGCGACTCCAGGTGGAATTGATTGTCACGTTCATTTCGATAGTGCGGGACTCTGTGCTGAGGCACTTTCTAGCGGATTAACGACGATGATTGGGGGTGGGTTGGGGCCAGTCACCGTGGGCATTTGTTCGGGCGGAGCCTACAATATGGGCTTAATGTTGCAAGCCTCTGAAGGATTTGCGATTAATTTTGGCTTTTTGGGTAAAGGGAGTTCGAGTCTCCCAGCAAGTCTCGTCGAGCAAATAGAAGGCGGTGCGATCGGACTAAAAATTCATGAAGATTGGGGCGCAATGCCAGCTCTGATTGACACCTGCCTGTCTGTTGCCGATTTGCATGACTTTCAAGTCCAAATTCACACTGATACGCTCAATGAGTCAGGTTATGTGGAAGATACGCTTGCAGCGATTCGTGGTCGCACGATCCACATGTACCATACGGAAGGTGCTGGCGGTGGACATGCTCCAGACATCATTAAGGTGGCTTCCTATTCCCACTGTCTACCTTCTTCTACTAATCCCACCAATCCCTATACGGTTAACACCTTTGATGAACATTTAGACATGGTAATGGTCTGCCATCACCTCAATCCAAAAGTTCCTGAAGATGTCGCCTTTGCCGAATCTCGTATTCGAGCTGAAACTATTGCTGCCGAAGATATTTTGCATGATATGGGGGCAATCAGCATGATGGGCTCTGACAGTCAAGGTATGGGCAGGATTGGCGAAGTCATCTGTCGCACTTGGCAATTGGCTTCCAAGATGAAAGACCAACGGGGTGCACTTCCTGAAGATAGCGATCGCCATGATAATCAACGAATTTTGCGTTACATCGCAAAGTACACAATTAATCCTGCCAAAACCTGTGGAATTGATTCCCATGTGGGTTCGATTGAGGCAGGTAAAATCGCGGACATTGTACTCTGGCATCCTGGTTATTTTGGGGTTAAACCAGAGCTAGTAATTAAGGGAGGCTTTATCGCTTGGTCGCCTATGGGTGAATCAAACGCTTCGCTCATGACTTGCGAACCAATTCTGTATCGTCCGCAATGGGGCAGCTATGGCAGTGCCAAGCAATCTACTTCTTTTTGCTTTGTGACTCAGACTGCTTTAGATTGCGGTTTAGCCGATAAGCTGAAACTTCGCAAGCAACTTTTGCCCGTCAAAAACACTAGAGCTTTGAGCAAAGCAGATATGTTACATAACAATGCTTGCCCTGCAATCGAAGTCGATCCCGACACTTTTCAGGTGCGGGTAAATGGTGAAATTGCTACCTGCGATCCCGTTTCGCGTGTTCCTCTCGGTCGGCTGTATATCTTTAGGTAAACATGAAAAAATCAGTGGCGCGTTTGGGTGTCGGTGGGCCAGTCGGCAGTGGCAAAACGGCACTACTGGAAAGGTTATTACCTTTACTAATGCAGCAAGGGATTGAAGTCGCTGTGGTCACAAATGATTTGTTGACGCAAGAAGATGCCGATCGCCTTAAACGTCAAGGAGTCTTACCCGCTAGTCGAATTGTGGGTGTGGAAACAGGTAGTTGTCCTCATACAGCGATTCGCGAAGATCCGACAATGAATTTGTTGGCAATTCGCAATCTAGAGAGAGCTTTTCCTGAACTCGATCTAGTGTTTGTCGAAAGCGGTGGCGATAATTTGGCCTCGACATTTAGCTATGACTTAATTGATGCCTATATTTTTGTGCTGGATGTGGGCGCAGGTGATGATATTCCTCGCAAAAATGGGCCAGGATTTATGCAAGCCGATCTGGTAGTAATTAACAAAATTGATATTGCGCCTTATGTGGGAGCTGACCTGAACATCATCGATCGCGATGCTAAGGAACGACGAAAAGGCAAGCCGATCGCCTATACCAACTGTAAAACGGGTGAGGGATTAGATCGGGTGATGCAGTTCATCTTTGACAAATTACTATTTCAGTCCGTTCGAGAACTGGCTTGATCAAGTCGATTGAGAACACAATTTAAGAATATGAGCAAACGATAGATATGTTAGCTGAACTCATCGCTCCACCTATAACTAAGCTAGACCTTCCAGTTTCCCCGCAACAACTCACCTTAGAGATTGGACTCGATCAATTTGGGCGATCATTTGTGTATCGTCAGTATGCAACCTATCCTTTTCGGCTGTCCCGACCGTTAAGGCTCGACCCCACCGATGCCCATCGCGCTTATCTATACATTATGAATTCCTCTCCTGGGCTGTTGGCGGGCGATCGCTTTCAGATTGCAGCAAAATTACGCGATCGCACCAGTCTATATCTCACCGATCAGTCAGCCTCAAAAGTCCATCTGATGCCATTTGGTCAGGTTGCCCGTATTCGTTATGACTTTGAGATTGGCGCAGGGGCAAGTTTGGAGTTTGTCCCTGAACCACTGATTCTCTATCGCGATGCAAATCTAGAGCAGACTATCCAAATAGCGATCGCCCCAACTGGGAGCCTGTTTCTGAGCGAAATCATGATTCCTGGACGGTTAGCAAGGGGAGAATGCTTCCATTTCAGTCAGTATTTCAGTCGCTTAAAAGTCTGTACCACTGACGGAGACTTGGTCTTTACCGATGCGATGCGGTTGCTGGGGAAATCTGAACCTCTGACTAACAACCCAATTTTTACATCTCAACCAATTCTTGCCAGCATCATTTTAGTTGCGCCAGAAGGCGATTTACGATCTCTGGAACGGGATTTAGAAGGGTTTGCCCAAACCTATCCAGAGTTAACTGCCGCCTGTTCGCCCTTGCCTAACTGTAATGGTTTGCTGGTGCGTGCGCTGTCATCAAACGTACCGAGTCTTAAAGCCTATGTCAACTATGCATTGACCAGAATGCGGTATCAAAATGCTCAACCACCTTTACCTGAGATCCACAAATGACAGTTCTAACCGAAACCTATTTAGGTAATCAAGCAACCGATCTATCTTTACAGCAGCAAATATTGCAAGCTCAACAAGCAGGAACCTTGCTAGAGGTCTACTTGCAACCAGAAGATAGTGGCAAAGGTCGTATTCATGCTTTTTCGACAACGGGTATCGAGCTAGGTATTATCAAAAGCCGTGAGCAGTCCCTCGGAACAGGCGATTTGTTCGCGATGCAATCTGGACAATTGCTGTTAGTCAATCTTACTGAGCAAACTGTGATGACGCTGAGTGTTAGAGGTGATGTATCAAAACATGCGATTGACTTAATCTATTTGGGACATGTCCTTGGTAATCATCACTGGCCGATTCTAGTAAATGGCGATCGCATTTATGTAGAAATGGTAGCCGATCGCGCCGTAATGGAAGCCACTGTAAGAAACGTCAACATTCCCAACTTATGTATTGACTACGAAGTTCGCTCTTCTGCTAATCAGATTCAATTTTCTTCCCATTCTCATCACTAATTATCACTAATCGATGGCTATGATTGATTCCCGTCTTGCCCTGATGCAATTGTCTGATTCTTTTTTTCCATCGGGTTCCTTCACACTTTCCCACGGTTTGGAAGCAATGGTGCAAACTAATCAGATTCGTAATCCCCAGGATATAGAAACATTTCTCCATTTGTTGCTACATAACAAAGTGGGTTGTTCAGATTTGATTGCCCTTATCCATGCGCATCGAGCTAGTGCCGACAACGATCTACAGGAAGTGCGGCGAGCGGATGCATATTTGTATGCTCAGATGTTAATTCAGACAACCCGTGAAGCTCAGCAGCGAAGTGGACAGGCTTTACTACTGGTAGCGCGATCGACTTGGAATGATTCTCAACTGGAAGTATTTCAGGAGGATGTTGATGTCAACAAAACGCCATGTCTACATCCGATTGTGTTTGCGATGGTTGGTCGCGCAGTGCATCTGAGTGAACGCGATACAAGTTTTGCATTCTTGCACAATTTTGTGACGGGGATTGTCAGTGCCGCAATCCGTTTAGGCATTTTGGGGCATTTGGGTGCACAGAGTATTTTATGCAGGATGGCAACAGAGATCGACTTGATTGTTTCTCAATCACTGTCGCTCTCTTTGGATGACATGTGGTCTTGTACACCTGCGATCGATATTGCGCAGATGTCCCACCATCGACTGACTAGCAAACAGTTCTCAACATAATTTGTATCAGGACAAATCAAAGCCCAAATAGTGTGAGGCGGCGCGAAGCTCCGCCTCACACTTAACAAGAATGGCAAACCTAAATAAATGAAGGCGGAGCGAAGCTCCGCCTTCATTTATACCAAAACACAAAATGGCGTAGCCATTTTGTGTTTTGGTATCAGCTATACTGTCAACAATGGTAATGTAAACGAAAAAGTACTACCTTCACCGAGAGTACTTTCTGCCCAAATTTTGCCCTCATGTTGTTCGATGATCTTACGGCAGATGGTTAGTCCTAGCCCTGTTCCACCCTTACGCCTTGAATTCGAAGAATCGACTTGCTGAAATCTTTCAAAAATGCTTTCAAGCTTATCCGATGGAATGCCCTGACCTTGATCGCGTACTGAGAATAGTACTTCTGTATTCGCTTTGCCCTCTGCGGTTAGCCAAACCGTACCATCAGTTGTTGAGAACTTGATCGCATTACTGAGGAGATTTGTGAGAGCTTGCACAATATAATCTGAATCAACTAAAATCTCGATGTCAATTGGCTTAACTGCTAAAACTACCCCGTGCTGTTGAGCCATTGGTTGCATCGATTCCGTTGCTTGGATCATTAAAGCTGCGACATTGCAGACCTGCTTTTCCATTCGGACATCCCCTGACTCAATCCGTTGTAAATCAAGGACATTATTGACTAAACGTACCAAGCGCTCTGTATTGTCATCAGCGATTTCTAGCATTTGCTTGCCGTCCTTAGACAGATTTCCTAAGCGTCCCGTCGCCAAAATTTTTAAAGCACTATGCAGGGATGTTAAGGGTGTGCGTAATTCATGGCTGACTACGGCGATAAATTCATCTTTCATGCGCTCGATCGCTTTGCGATCGCTAATGTCACTCGTCAGAGCAAAGAACCCGATGACTTTTTCCTGTTCATCCAGATGGGGAATATAGGTAACATTGACTGAACAGGGAAGACCATCTTTTAAAGTGATTTCATTTTCGTAGGTAATTGCCTGACCCATTAGAGCTAACTTCACATAAACTTTCATGCGTTCATAGCATTCGATACCCCAAACGGTTTTGATCTTGCGACCATAAATATCGGCTGGTGATTGTCCTAGCCAGTCTTCATAGGCTTTGTTATTAAATCGATAGCGTTGATGTCCATCGACATAGGCAATTAGCACTGGTAGAGCATTAGTGATCAGGCGCAACTGCTCTTCGCTTCGTCTTAATGCAGCTTCAGCTTGCATCCGATCATTGATTTCCTGCTGAAGACTACGATTGACTTCTTGCAGTTCGGCAGTGCGAACCTCGACTATTTCTTCTAAATGTTCTAATAACTGTGCTTGGGCTAAGGCAATGCTGATCTGATCGGCAAGTTGTTGCATTAGCTCCAGTTCAAAGTCAGCCCAATGGTGAGGGCGATCGCAATGGTGGGCAATTACTAATCCCCATAACTGATTAGGTGCGATCGCTTCATTTTGTTGATGGGAATTCAGATTTTGCAGAATCGGCACAATCAGTTTTGCTTTGATATGAAACTGATTGATAAACTCGATTAAGCATTCCGATAATCCTGCCTTTGGATCATGCACATCGGCGATCGCCCTTACCCGTCCCTTAGCATATAGTTCTTGATAATCAGTCGGGAATACTTCTTCAGGAAACTCTAAATCGAGAATTGTAGGAAAATTGGGTAGAACGGCTTCGCTAATGGCTCGTCCTGTGCCGTTGGGTAAAACTTGATAAACCAAGACGCGATCGGCTTGCAAAATGCGCTGTACTTCTGTTACGGTGGCGCGGAGGATTTCCTTGAACTGCAATGACTGGCGGATTTTAAGCGTAACCTCAGCAAACAACTTCACCCATTGTCTTTGTCTCCATAGTTCGTCTTGCTCATGGGTTGGAGCCGTGAGAGATTCTTTGGCGATAGGTGGCTGGGTTGCTGGGCGGGAGTTGGAACGCTTGCTTTTAGCCATTTTCAAGGAGTCAATTGGATATTAGTATACTTATTTTAGAATAGTTAGAGCGAAGAAACCATTTAAGAATTGTCTAGATCTCCCCCAGCCCCCCTTAAAAAGCGGTAGTCCTAAAAAGGAAAGGATGTAGGAAAATATCCAGATAGTTGATACAAAGTAAAGTAATGTCAGAAGCAAGGCCATCCTGTCCATCCTGCCAGTCCGTATCCGTTGTAAAAAACGGCAGTACACGACATGGAAAACAAAATTATAAATGTCGGGACTGTGGTCGTCAATTTGTAGAAAATCCACAGTGGCAGAGAGTTTCAGAGCGTACCCAAGACACTTATGACCTTCTTGAGAAACTACTACTAGAAAAAATCCCACTAGCTGGAATTGCCAGAGTCCTCAAGGTCTCAGAGAGATGGTTGCAAAGTTACGTCAATCATAAATATGAAAACGTTCCTCAGCAGGTGGAGGTAGAACCAAAACCAAAACGCCGTTTGACCATACAGATGGATGAATTGTGGTCTTTTGTGGACGACAAAGGCAATAAACAGTGGGTATGGCTTGCCATTGATGCCGAGACTCGTGAAATTGTCGGTTGTTATATAGGCGATCGCACTGGTGAATCAGCTCAGAAGTTATGGGAATCGTTGCCTAGCGTCTATCGCCAATGTGCGGTTATTTATACTGACTTCTATTCGTCTTATCCAGTTGTCCTGCACAGCAAACGTCATAGGGCTGTCGGGAAAGAAACGGGAAAGACCAACTATATTGAGAGATTCAACTGTACGTTACGTCAACGAGTATCAAGACTAGTTAGAAAGACCTTATCTTTTTCTAAGAAATTGGAAAATCACATTGGAGCCATTTGGAATTTTATTCATCATTACAACGATTCTTTACCTCCGTGTGCGTCCTTTCCTTTTTAGGACTACCTAAAAAGCTACCGTGTACACATAAGTCTCTCTGTCATCGTTGAAATGTATCTAAGCCCCCTAAATCCCCCAATTCTGGGGGGCTTTGAAAGAGTTGTATTTTCTTGTTCCCCCAGAATTGGGGGCTAGGGGGCGATTAATTGTTGACTTAACTAGGTTTTATGACTTGTGTGTACACCGTAGCCTTAAAAAGGGGGGAGAATTAAATTCTTCCCCCTTTTTAAGGGGGATTGAGGGGGGGCTTTATGTCCGTCCTAACTTTCTGGTTCACTATTAATTTCGATATCTAGAGTGTCTTCGTCAATTTGAATATACAAAATGTTTGGCTGACAGCAAACCTGACAATCTTCTACATACGACTGTTGCATTCCTCCACTAAAATCAACAAATGTCGTATTAGTCTCTCCACAAAAAGCGCAGGTATATTCAGCAGTGTCTTGCATGGCTTAAAATTTAATTTTACTGCACATGATTCGATAAGTGGTTTGAATATGTCTCTAAGTAGTAAAGGCGATCGCCCCAACTGAAACATCAAAAACTGCGATCGCAAATCTCAAGGTGTAAGGTTTTTTGCCAAAATCATCTGCTGAATGTAGGTTGCAGGGCATAGATCCCCGACTTTTTCTGCATATTCATAAATTAGTTGTGCTAGTCACAAAAAAAAGTCGGGGATCTGGACTACGGAGAATAGGTGAATATTTGGTTATATTTTTTGTAACGATCGCCTGTTTTGGGGGATATCGCTTTATGCTGGCTGGTGTGCTACTGCGGGTGTTTTGATGTAAATGTGAGGATGTGGGCGATGAATAAGGTTGTTGGTATTGCGATGTTAACTTTTTTGGCTTGTGGGCAGGTGCAGATAGTGATGAGTGAAAGAATCCATGCACAAACAACTCAAGACCGTAAAGCGGAAGCAGATCGACTGTTGCAACAAGGAATTCAGCAATATCAAATTAGCCAGTTTGAGGCAGCATTTCAGTCATGGCAGCAAGCATTGACAATCTATCGGGAAATCAAAGACAGTCGAGGTGAGGGAGCCGTACTGGGAAATCTGGGAATCGTTTACCGAAACATCGGCAAATATGACAAAGCGATCGAGTTCCAGCTGCAAAGCTTAGCGATTTCACGGGAAATCAAAGACCGTCTCGGTGAGGGACAGTCGCTGGGAAATCTGGGAAATGCTTACTTTTCCCTCGGGAAATATGACAAAGCGATCGAGTTCCATCTGCAAGCCTTAGAAATCTTACGGGAAACCAAAAATCGTCAAGGAGAGGGGAGCGTGCTGGGAAGTCTGGGACTCGCTTACGAGTCCCTCGGCAAATATGACAAAGCGATCGAGTTCCAACTGCAAAGATTAGCGATCGCGCGGGAAATCAAAGATCGTCTCGGTGAGGGAAATGCGCTAGGAAATCTGGGAATCGCTTACAATTCCCTCGGCAAATATGACAAAGCGATCGAGTTCCATCTGCAAAGCTTAGCGATCGCGCAGGAAATCAAAGACCGTCTCGGTGAGGGAAAGGCGTTGGGAAATCTGGGGGTCGCTTACGATTCCCTCGCCAAATATGACAAAGCGATCGAGTTCCATCTGCAAAGCTTAGCAATCAAGCGGGAAATCAAAGACCGTCTTGGTGAGGGAAATACGCTGGGAAATCTGGGAATCGCTTACTATTCCCTCGGCAAATATGACAAAGCGATCGAGTTCTATTTACAAAGATTAGCGATCGCGCAGGAAATCAAAGACCGTAGCGGAGAGGGAAGGGCGCTGGGAAATCTGGGAGCCGCTTACAATTCCCTCGGCAAATATGACAAAGCGATCGAGTTCCATCTCCAAAACTTAGCTATCGCGCAGGAAATCAAAGACCGTCGCGGTGAGGGGAGCGTGCTGGGAAATCTGGGGGTCGCTTACGATTCCCTCGCCAAATATGACAAAGCGATCGAGTTCCATCTGCAAAGCTTAGCGATCTCGCGGGAAATCAAAGACCGTCTCGGTGAGGGACAGTCGCTGGGAAATCTGGGAGCCGCTTACGATTCTCTCGGCAAATATGAAAAAGCGATCGAGTTTCATCTACAAAGCTTAGCGATAGCACGGGAAATCAAAGATCGCAGTGGAGAAGGTATTTCTCTCTCAAATCTAGGTAGTATATTATCCAAATCGAAACAATCCACACTTGCTATTCTCTTTTACAAACAAGCAGTCAATGTAACTGAAGCAATCCGCAAAGACATTCGTAAACTCGATAAAGATATCCAAAAATCCTATTTAGAAACTGTCTCTAGCAGCTATAAACGTCTTGCCGACATCCTAATTCAGCAAGATCGCATCGTGGAAGCCCTGCAAGTCCTCGATCTCCTCAAAGTCCAAGAACTCGAAGACTATTTTAAAAACATCAAAGGCAGTGACAGATCGGCGCAAGGTGTCAGACTTTTAGAACCAGAGAAAGCTATGAGCGTAAAGCTTGGCGCAGTTAGCTTTGAGAATAGTCCTGAAATTAACAGCCAACTTGCTAACAAAATCCAACAACTTCCCAAATCAGAAATCAACAAAGTACCCGACTATCTCCAAAAAATCCCTCAAGGAACAGCCTTACTTTATCCCTTGATTTTAGGCGACAGACTCGAAATCATACTCTTCACACCCAACACCATCCCCATCAGCCGCACCGTCAAAATCTCGCAAGAAGAATTAGCAACCCTAGTGACTGAATTTAGAGGAGCACTCCTTGACTCTAGCAACGAAGATGTCAAAGAACCTGCCGCGCAACTCTATAAATTGCTGATTAAACCCATCGAAACCGAACTTATCCAAGCCAAAGCCACCACAATCCTCTATGCACCCGATGGCATCTTGCGATATGTTCCCATCGCCGCACTCTATGACGGCAAACAATGGCTAGCAGAGAAATACCGCATTAATAATCTGATTGCTTATAGCCTTTTCGACTTTTCACCAAATCTAAAGATCCAACCTAATATCCTCGCAGGAGCATTTGGCGGCAAGTCAAATGAGAAGAAGTTTGGACAATTTGGATTGCCTGCCACTATTAGAGAAGTTCAAGCGATCGCAAATTCATTTCAAAACTCAGTCACCCTCATCGAAGATCAATTTAGCCGTAAAGCCATTGAATCAAAATTCCAAGATCACAATATTCTGCATCTCGCCACCCATGCCGAATTTAACATTGGAGTACCAGACAACTCCTTCATCATCTTCGGCAACGGCGACAAAATCAAGCTCAATGAAATCACCGACTGGCAAATTCCGAATATCGATTTGATCGTGCTGAGTGCTTGTGAGACGGGAACAAGCACACTTGGCAATGGTGTAGAAATTTTAGGCTTTGGCTATCAAGTCCAAAAAGCAGGTGCAAAAAATGCGATCGCCTCTCTATGGAAAGTGAATGACGAGGGTACACAAGCCCTAATGGAAGCTTTCTATCGTGAACTCAAAAAAGGCGATGCTACACCCACAGAGGCTTTACATAGAGCCCAAATTGCTTTGATTAAATCACCGAAATATAATCATCCAAATTATTGGTCAGCATTTTTTGCGATCGGAAATGGTTTGTAACTGCGATCGCGCTACACCTAAAGTGCTTTGCGCTCAAATCCAAACCAAGAAGTTTTTAAAAGTGTTGCGGAGCAACACTTTTAAAAACTTCTCGTGGTTCGTTTGATTGGCAATTACGGAATTGGGTTGTATACACGCTCAGGCGAGGGGAATCCACAGGAAGTTCCATCCTTATAGATGACCTCATCTTCCCAAGGAAGACAATACTTGCCTTTAACCATATCCTGCATATAGGTATAAGGACAGTCTTGAGCGCCACCCTTGACCGCAACATAGCCACGATGCCCAAATTGATAAATATTATTCTCCACACTCCAGTACTTGCGGGCTTCTCGAACAAGATCAGGACGCACTTCGGCAGTAATAATTTCATCAGGACGATGACTACCCATGACCAAAGGCTCCCCATCGAAATTAACAATCATTCCTTCGCCCATAGAGTCAAAACTGCCATCGGAGCCACACATACAGACCGAAGCTGTCACCATGAGGTTACAAAAAGCATTTGCTTGATTAGTAATCTGCCAAGAATGACGAATTGGAGCAGTATATCCTGCTGTGCGAATCATAATTTCAGCGCCTTTATAGGCACATTCTCTAGCCATTTCTGGAAACATGCCATCATGACAAATAATTAGAGCGAGAGTGCTACCATTTGGACCTTCACAAACTGGAATACCCACATCACCAGGTTCCCAAGGTTCGACAGGAACCCAAGGATGTAGCTTACGATAGTAAAGTTTCAATTCCCCCTGATTGTCGATGATAAGCCCACTGTTGTAGGGATTACCTTGAGGATTGTATTCCATTATGGAAAAGCATCCCCAAATATTATTATCAATACAAGCTTTTTTAAAAGCTGCAACCTCTACCCCGTCTAATTTACACATGATGTCTGGATTTGTATCCATTGACAAACCATGCAAAGAGTATTCAGGAAATACCACTAAGTCCATAGTTGGCATGTTTCGCCTTGCTTTGGCTACCATCTCACAAATACGTTTGGTCTGGGCTGCTAAGTCTTGCTGGGTAACAACTATTGGTAGTTGAAGTTGCACCATCCCTAGGACTACTCCATTAGGGGTTTTATTTAAGCCGCCAAGTCCACTCATGAATATTTCCTTAGTTTCTCGAATTTACGTGATTAATTACTGGACTTTAGACTAAAAAGAAGAAAAGAAAGGCAGGAAGTGAATGTCACAAACTGCCAAAAGAGCAATGATCAATAAACCAAATTGACATTGACTACTATGATTTTCCAAAAATTACAAGAATTTCGCAAGTCGATATATGAATACCTAGGAACAGGAAAAGATGCAGTATTTGAATTAATGGATGCCGTCCTGACAAGTCCGAGCATTAGCTCGTATGTGAGTCTGTCAATGAATCCATTATTTCGGCGAAAATGGTCAAGTATTTATGAGGGACTGCGCGATAGCCGACCAGCAAGAGGAAAGTTGATGAAACTAATGGTGCAAGAGATCCCAACCGAAGAGCAACCTTGTCTGGCTGGAGATAATAGCGTGTGGTTGCGACCAGATGCGGAAACGCTGAAGGAAAGAGGATTCCATCATGGCAAAGACGAAAGTATCGGCGTAGGACAAAGCTACAGCACGTTGGCGTGGATTCCCGAAGCAAGTGGGAGTTGGGCGCTACCGATAAAACATGAGCGGATCACCAGTTTCGAGACTCCTGTGAGTAAAGCTGCCTTCCAACTCAAACAAGTCACAAAGCAGTTAAGCGTACGCCCCCTAGCTGTCTATGACCGAGGATATGGGAATGCAAGTTTTGTGAAAGCAACAGCGAATATTGAGGCGGATTTATTACTACGTTTGGCATCTAATCGCTGTGTTTGGGGAGTTCCGTCTGCCTATAGCGGTCGTGGTGCACCTTGTAAACATGGGCATAAATTCAAACTGAATGCCCCAGAAACTTGGGCTGGGGCAGCCACCACTATAGAAATTACAGACCCAAAAATAGGTCGGGTACGGGTAACTTATTGGCGTGACTTTCATTTCCGTACTTCTCCAGAAAGACCGATGCAGATTTTTAGAATTGAGGTGATTGAACCCTTGGGGCGCAACCGTAAGTTTCAGCCCATGTGGTTGGCTTGGTTGGGTAAAACTATGCCTGCTTTGGAAACTCTTTGGTTAAAATACTTGCGTCGCTTTGCCATAGAGCATTGGTATCGTTTTGCCAAGCAACGGTTACATTGGACTCTGCCCCAGATTACCTCTACTCAGGCGGCTGAGCGTTGGAGTGCTTTGATGCCTTTAATGACTTGGCAACTTTGGTTCGCTCGTCTCGATTGTGTTGATGCTCCTTTACCTTGGCAGTCTCCTCAGGATAATCTTGCTCCTGGTCGTGTCGCTCAATCATTTGCGGTAATTATTGCCGCGATTGGTACTCCTGCAATCCCTCCTAAACTACGCGGTAAATCGCCCGGACGCTCCTTAGGCGATCGCCTTCCTCCTCGTATTCGCTATCCGACTGTTAAAAAACACGCCTCAAAAAGAAAGAAAACTGAAAAGACTCCTGCGCCAACCCATCCAATTGCCATTTAGGTTCTGCTTCTCTTCTCAATTTTGAGCTGGATTTTGCTATTGCAAGCTCCTGCTCAATTTTCTCGTGTCTTTTGGTTCCTCTCTCATACCTGCCCATTAGTCCAAACTAAAGTAATTATTAATGGTACATGGAAAAAAAATAGTATTTTTTGATAGATATAGCAGTAATACCAACTCACGAAAGTGCAAAAACACTTTTGTGAATTGGTATTACCACAATAAAAAATGGTTGGTTTAACGTTAGTACTAAATTATTGGTCAGCATTTTTAGCGATCATTAAATGTTTTGATATTAATGAGCGATCGCTTTTCGCTTTAGAGCGTGTTTGAAAAGTTTTTTACCCCCTCTAACTCCCCCTTGCCTTGCAAAGGGGGAGGATTTAAGTTTCCCCCCTTTCAAGCTACGGTGTTGTACACACAAGTCATAAAACCTAGTTAAGTCAACAATTAATCGCCCCCTAGCCCCCAATACTGGGGGAACAAGAAAATAAAATTCTTTCAAAGTCCCCCAGAATTGGGGGATTTAGGGGGCTTAGATCCATTGAAACTTAGACAGAAAGACTTGTGTGTACACCGTAGCCTTTGAAAGGGGGGATTAAGGAGGATAAAAGTAGAAATCGCTTGGAGACTTCTCAAACACGCTCTTAGATTTATTTTTGGCGATTAACTCTTACAAGTTGCCCAGAGAGTGACTCAAAAGTTATGACTGTTTCATGAATCCTTTGTGCTATTTGTTCCCAGTCAGAATAGACCTCTTGCAGAACCAAAAACATGTTAGATTTATAAGCTTTTTATCAGAACTCAAATTAAGCGATGAAATACGAAGCCAGTCAAAATCTATCAGCGACAGAATTTAAACGGTTATTTGGAGTAAGAAGAGAAACATTTGCTCAAATGACGGAACTAATGCAACAAGCAGCCCAAAGCAAAGGACAAGGTGGTGTAGAACCAAAGCTAAGTCTAGAAGACCAAATATTGGTTACTTTGCAGTATTGGCGTGAATATCGCACCTATTTTCATATTGCTAGCGACTGGGAAGTGTCAGAATCGACGATTTGCCGCATCGTCAAAAAAGTAGAAAATGTCTTAATTAAATCGAAAAAGTTTCGGTTAGCAGGAAAAAAGTCATTATGGCAGGAGAAGGCTCCAGCCATAATTGCCATTGATGTAACTGAGACAAAGGTTGAGCGCCCTAAATATCACCAGAAACATTTTTATAGCGGTAAGAAAAAGCATCATGCCCTCAAAGCCCAATTGGTGGTCGATCTGACTAATTTCAAGATAGTTTGTACCGCTTACGGTAAGGGCAAGCAGCATGATTTCTCATTATTCAAGGCAAGTGGAGTTCATTTTCACGCACAGACACAAGGTTTGGCAGACAAGGGTTATCAAGGCTTACAAAAGTTGCATCCTAACTCGCAAATTCCTATCAAAAAGCCTCAAAATGGCTCATTATCCAAGGAGGATAAGCGTTTTAATCGCCAACTTGCACGTCAACGTATTGCGATTGAGCATGTTAATCGTCGCTTGAAGATTTTTAAGATTCTCTCTTTACCTTATCGTAATCGTCGTCGTCGTTTTGGTTTGCGTTGTAATTTGATTGCCGCCATTTATAACTTTGAAGTCGCTCTTGTTGCTTCTAAAACTTTCTCTGCTCTGGATTAATTTTCAGTTCTGCAAGAGGTCTAATTGCTTTTACAGATAATGATGCCTTGGTGCTGCGTATTTTGTTTGTGTAAGCGGATAAAGTCATGGCGATTAAGGGTGAGGACAGCACGATTTAAACTAATCGCATAGGACAAGACTTCGTTATCAGGAATTTTCTGTTCAGCTTTGTTTGCTTCTTGGACTGTTAAAACATCATGCCCTAAAGTTCGCAGTATTTTCACTACTGGTAATGGAAACTCATCTGCGTACAATCGAGCCATTTGCTAGTCTTCCTCATTTCTGCGAATGGCTATTTCGATTTCTTCTGGATGAGCTTCTGTATATGTCCAAGCATTTGCTAAATCGATCGCTGTTAAAGATGGATATGCGGCTAAGATTTTTGCATCACTTGTTCCCTGCTGGCGATAGCTGACTAGTAGCCAGACAGGAATGCGCGTACTCCGAATACAAGCATCACCGCCACATACCCCCGCCGTTTTTTCAATTCCTTGCAAGCTATAGGTAAGGTTTTGTAGTAGAAATTGGATTGCTTGTGTTTTCTCTACAGAAGAAAGGGCAAGTAACTGGGGTTGTAATTCTTTTAAAGTCATTGCGCTAGCCTCTTGTTAATAAGATCGCTACTTTCACATTCTTCCATGTTAATGCTCTTCCAAATATTCGGCAACTGCTTGCAAATCAGCTAAGCCTCGGTTGAGCCGATCGCACATTGCTTCATCAAGTTTAGGATTTTGCAATGCAACTTCTTGAATTGCTTCTAGCCATTTGGATATCGGCACATGACGGACGGCTTCGCGAAGTCCCATGTTTGCCAAGATGCCAAGATAAAAGCCTGTTAGGTCTTGACCTCCATATCCATAGAATCCACTCCATAGTTCTAGTTTTTCGGGTGTGTATTCAAAGTATTGATCGGAGGTGATTGGGGTGCGATCGAGTTGGGGTTGTGGGAGTGGTGGTTTAGTCATAAGTCTTACTGCTATTGTTACCTCACATTCTGTCATGCCAGCTTGTATTTCAGGGCGATCGCTATAAACCCTTGTTGGCAAAATCTCATTTGGTTACGATATCGCCACAATGACAGATTTATCATCCGAGCGAGAGCGTTATGGCTCAGAGGTGGTTGTCATCCTCCCGATGGCGATCTTTGTTTGTAAACAGCGATCTCAACTTTCATATTTTGCCATAGGCAAGAATATATTTAGCTTTAATTCTCTCTGGTTTTCTTGGTATTACGCTATGATACTTACTTATACGAATAAATAAAGTTATGGAACAATTTAAATTCGCGCTTGGTCCCTATGAGCTATTTGCTTCCATTGTTGGAGGATTGCCACTGACTTTGGCTATATGTCTAGCTTATAACCCAACTACTAGTCTTCAGGATATAATCTCTATTATTCAAGGCAATTTCTCGACACAAATAGCAATTGTATTTATATTTTTTAGCTATATTTTAGGTGGTCTCGTTCAAGGTATAACTTGGAAATATTTTTTGATTTTATGCCAGATATTTAGGCAAGATTATCGCTATTTTGGGAATATGATTGAAGAAAAGGCTCTTCTGGGTTTGAGGGGTAAATTGTATATATGTGATACAGTATTTGCGGGTGTTGCTAGGCTGTAATCATTGCCCAGACGGGCTTTCGATTACCATTAGTTCTGCTTATCCCCTCAAACCCAGAAGAGCCGAAGAAAAGAATAAATCTATTAAAGACATAGATAAAATTACAGATGTAAAAACACTTGATTTTGAAGATAAATTAATTTTACTTTTGAGAGAAAAAATCGGAATTCCCAAGAAGATAAGTTGGATGAATGCTAGACTTACTTCATATTTAAAAGAGCATAATCGCCCATCTTTAATAACGGCTGAATCTTTTCAGGCAACTCATATTATGTATAGGAATATATCCTTTGGCTCCTTAATTTTAAGTGGCTCTTCTGGGTTCATGGGGATAAGCACAGCTAATAGTAATCAGAATCCTCTCGGAGCAACAGTTACAGCCCTACCATGTCGCCAATAATTGTATCGATACTGTACCATTTACCCCTCAAACCCAGATGAGCCTTTTAAGTGTTACTATTTTAGTGAACTTATTCAGAATAAGACAATCATCTTTTTATTCAATAACGTTAATAATTCTATCAATTGGATTATCTTTGATTGCATTTCGGCTCTTCTGGGTTTGAGGGGATTAATGTATAATGAAGCACAAAGATAAGTGGTGACAGGTATGGACTTGTATCTAGATAGGTTGCTAAATTTACCCAACACAACCGTTGAAAGTTTTACGGAAGAAGAAAATAAAATCACCCTAAAGTTGAGATTTTTACAGGATGAAATTACTTGTCCGCATTGTAATACGCATGGTGGAAAATTAGGCTCATCTGGGTTTGAGGGGTAAATGGTACAGTGTCGATACAATTATTGGCGACATGGTAGGGCTGTAACTGTTGCTCCGAGAGGATTCTGATTACTATTAGCTGTGCTTATCCCCATGAACCCAGAAGAGCCGAAAATTAAAACAAAATCGACCGATATTGATTCGAGATTTGTCAGTATTTGGGAAAATAGTTTATTTAAATACGCCGCGCCGCCAATTTTATTGTCAACATTGTCAAAGACATTTTACGGAAAAGTTACCCTTTGTAGACTGGGAAAGACGATACACACAAAGGTATGAGGAGTATGTTTATCAACGAGTACAAAGTGCGAGTGTGGAGCAAGTAAGTCGAGATGAATATTTGAGTTGGGATCAAATACAAGGGATTTTCAATCACCAATTTTCTCTAAAAAAAAAGATGATTGGAAAGAAGTAAAACGAGTGAGTATTGATGAAGTGAGTAAACGCAAAGGACATAAAGACTTTGTGACAGTCGTATCAAGTATTGACGCAGGAGCATTACTAGAAGTAATTGATAGTCATAAACAAGATGACATCATTGAAGTCCTGAAGCAGCAACCGATTGAGATAAGGGAAAAAGTAGAGGAGGTTAGCATTGATATGTGGGGAGGCTTTCCCAAAGTTGTCAAAGAAGTATTTCCAAATGCGAAAATTGTCATCGACAGATTTCATGCTTAGTGGTGCAGAAAACTCATGGGAGTCTCAAGATGAGACAATGGTAATACGGGCAAATTCGATACGAAAATCTAACTTTTCGCGTTTAGCAATAGAAGCAGAGGCAGGAGGAGGATTAGTTCTAGGCAAAATCTGCAAAATAGGAAGAGATTTTTGTTGGTAAAGAAGAGTGTGAAGCTGACGGAGACCGAGTTGCAGAAAACTCAAGCCGCGATGATCGTGCCAATCAATCGCAGCCCTTTGCCCCAAACGCACCAACATTATGCCAAGAATTACAGCAATCAGGTTAGCCGTGGCAAGGAGCATAAATAAACAGGTAAGAGCTTGAGCATCACGGAGATGAGAGCTAACAACATTAAAAGCCGCCGACTTATAGTCTTTAAAATGGGGTTCGATTCCACCAAAGCGTTTGCCATAGAGAGCAAAAGTCTGTAATGAAGGGGGAATATCGCTAAGGACAGCCCATGAACCGTTAGCCATGTCTAGGTTAGCCGTCGCTAAATGACAATTAACATCACCGAGTACGGTGACATCGGGAACTAGATAAGCTTGCTCTGCGGGAGGTATCAGTTGTTCAACACGCTTGGTTGTACCTGTTGGCAGAGTCACTAGCAGATCGCTCTTTGCGCGAATTGCCCAAGACCAGTGATTTTGCTGTAACCATCGGATTAATTCCCCATGTTCAAAACCTCGGTCGGCAAGCAAGGTCACCGTACTTTGTGGCGGCAATAGAGAGCGTACTTGTTCTAAGACGGGACGATAATGTTCAAAGCCAACTGTAGCGCTGCCATGCTCTAGTACTACTTGAGCTAGAGTAATCGACCTCCCTCCCCAAATCAAGCATACTTCTATAAGACAGAATTTATCCCACAGCATACTTGTGTCTAAGGCTAGTTCCAACGATTCTCCTGCAAATGCTTGGAGAAAGTGCTTCACCAATGGGTTATAGAATCTCTCGGCGATGATATGTGGATTATGCACAAAGTAGCTTAGTCTTTCCATCTGACTTCTGGCTTGGCACTCTCGATGGCTTAAATAGGGCAACCAATGACTCAGACTCGCACTTCCTGATTGCAATATCGCAGCTACAGACTCCGCAAATCCTTGGAGATGTCGCTTATCTTTTGGCTTGAGCCATTGACGCAATTGTTGTTGTAGCTGAAGATATAGGTGGGGCATGGATAAGATCTTTTGTTGAGGAACTTGAGTATCTCATCTCTTGCCCCTTTTTGCCTCTTGTCTCATGATGAGATTCTATGCCTAGCAACGCTTTTCAGATTTTTCTGCACCACTAAGGATTTCATGTTATGCAGCCACTAATCAAAGAGTTAAATCAACTGCGTCAAAAAGCTAAAATCAAGATTAAAGGTAGTCGATTTATTCTACTAAAGAACAAGGTAGACTTAACAGAAGAAGAAAAAGTGAAGTTAGAAAATGTCTTGAAATGTTCTAAACGCTTGCGACTAGCTTATAATCTCAAAGAAGACTTTAGAAGTATTTTTGAGACTTGTAAAACTCCTGAAGAGGGTCAGAAACAATTAAAAGAATGGCTTCAAAAAGCTAAAGCTGTTTATGGCGCAGTTTTGGAAACCATTCGTAATCATCTTGATAATATTTGTAACTACTTTTTAAATCGTACATCTAGTGGTGTGATGGAGGGACTTAATAATCGTATTAAATTAATTAAACGACAGGCTTATGGTTTTTTAAATTTTTTAAATTTTCGTTCTAGATTATTAGCTTGTCTTTCTCATTAGATTTACTTATCCCCTTAAACCCAGAAGACCCTGCATTTCTTCGGTCAATATCATTCAAAAAATGGCATGAGAGAGAAATTTTACTTGGCTTTTATTTTGCGGCTAGTGATGATAAACAAAGATAAGCATTGATTTGCCTGAAATTTTCTTATTAAGTTACAATAATACAGCTTAATGAAGTCGAAAACACGGGCAAAATTTTGAAGACAACACCAATTCAAGTTTGACATGGATAGCCTGAGCGCGATCGCTATCATTTGCCATAATTTACTGCTCTCGATTACTAAGGCGCTTGATTTAGACTCCACAAAGATTAGACCATATTTATACAGATGTAATTAGCTAAACTACGCGCAAATCTCGAACGTTCCGAACTACGATCGCCTCGCTATTTATAACAACCTCACCATAACAAGAGATTTTGCGCCTTGCTAAATGGGCGTGAACAGCTTTTGCATAAAAATTTTCGCTTAGTTCCAATTGCAACTCGCGATCGCTTCCTTCGATCTTTGCCAAGATGGTCACGCTAGCCACAGCCGCATCATCGCGGCGCGTCAAACCAATCACCTTGCCTGAAATCGGAGTAAGGCGATCGCTGCGTTGTGACTGCATCTTTGATTCAGAACGCTTACGAATAATATCTTTGCTTTTGAGAAGCTTGCTAGCCTCCTTTAGAACGGGAAAGGTTTGCTTAGAAAGAGCCAATTTTTCCTTAGCGATCGCTGGCGCATCCCACATTGGCGACCATTGCCAGCGAAAACTGAGATCTTGCAGATCGGTATAATTACCAACCTCCAAAAGAGCATCACACAAATTGGAACTAACCCCAGATTCGACAGACTGCTCGAAAATATCGATGTTGCTTCCTGCCAAGACATCTTTGGTAGTCGAATTAATTGCAGTTAAGGCTCTATTCAGAAAGAGATTGACCTTACGCCCGAAGTTCTCATGCTCCTGCATGATTGGCGATAGAACGTTGATGATGTAACTTCCCTGTTCTGTTTCGCCTACACGGAGTTCGTGCAGATATTCTCTTACTTCTGCAAACATACCACCGCGATAAACAGAACGCGGCTCGATAGTTGCCGAAGCGACAAACTTCATGATTTTAGAAGTTGCTTCGTATAGTCGCACGGCTTCATCAATCGGAATCGTGCCGCCAATAATATCTGGACTGTCGATGCGGATTTTAATGAGGTCAGTTGGTTGTAAGAGTAAATCGTTTAAGATTTGTTGGCGATCTCGATGTTCGGAAATTTCGAGTACATCGATAATTTCGCAAACCCTAGTTTTATAATCGCGAAGGCGATCGCTTTTTGGCAACAGAACCTCTAATTCTTCACCGCGATGCCACACAGAAGCATTGCCCAAAAAATCCCCAGATTCCTGCCAACCTCTAGCCCTGAGATATTGGCTGAGGGTTTCAGGACGGATGGCTTCTAATGTATTCGCTTTTGGAGTTTGTAGGATCACGGCAATTCTCCCTTCGCGAGTCTCTGCATTATCGCTTGTAGAGTTTGAACGGTAAACTGGTTTTGACGAGGTATAGATATTTTAACGCTTTTTGTATTACTTGTCGCGGGTTTGCCCCGCAATGATACCCAATAGCCGCAACGCCGCATACAAAGCTCAGTTTCAGAATGGGCAAGCCAGTCCGTCGCAAGTTCGGGCACAAGAACAACGACAAGAATGCGCGGAATCACAAAATTATTAGCTCGCAGTTCTTCGTAATTTTTCAGCTTAAGCGGAAATGAGAGACTATCACCACTTGGGGTTGGGGCTGCGGTGCATTTGAGTTGCAATTCCAATCTGGGCGATCGCATGGTTACAACACCATTAGCCTGAGAACTAGTCCGCGCCGCGATCCCAAAATCAACGCTATCGTCGTCGGGACTTGGTTTATACGTACCATAACCTGCGGTTGCGGCTACGGCTAGGACATAAGCCTCGCTAAATTTCTCTTTTTGTGAGCTTAAATCCATGAAATATATAAATTTCCACCAGAGCGATTATGCCACATCCTCTCATTACCCAAACCCGTAAGGTTGCGCCCCACAGTGGGCGCAACCTTACGGGTTTGGGTAATTTATTCTGCACAGGTACTTAGTTTTTGGCGATCGCTGTGACAACCTGTGTGTTTTGGGCAACTAGGCAAGCCTGTCAAAAAGATGTAATAATTTGTAACAGAATTAACAAGCGATCGCCTAAACATACATTCAAAACGATCAAACCCATGGAACCCGAATCAATAAATACGGAAATCTCTAAATCAGAAACTAAACCCGTAATAAATATCACCATAGTTGAAGCCTCTGAAGCTGACGAAGAGCTGCATCGTCATGAATGTGGCGTATGTGGCTATATATATGAACCATCCATCGGCGATACTAAACGCAATATCCCTGCTGGTACTGCCTTTGAGACCATAAGTGAAGATTGGCGATGCCCTGTGTGCAACACCAAGAAAAAAGCCTTCTCAGATATTGGTATTGCCTCCAAGCCCTCAGGCTTTGCCGAAAATCTCGGCTACGGATTTGGTGTCAATGTCATGACCCCAGGTCAAAAAAATCTACTCATATTTGGCTCTTTAGCCTTAGCAGTAGCATTCTTTATCAGTCTCTATGCCTTGGATTAATTTATTCATTCGCAATTTTAATTAGCATCACAACCATCATTATTTTTACTAAATTTTTATGAAAAAAAGCCTAAAACGCTTTCTTAGCTCCTTCTCGATTTGTGTATTACTTATTTGCTTAACCTTATTGGGCAATATTCCTAGCGCCTTTGCAAGTAGCGGTAGTTGGCATAAAGTTGAACTTCCAGTAGCAATTACGCCCCTTGATTTATGGTTTGACAAGTCTGAGCCTAATCATGGCTGGCTCGTTGGTACTGATGCAACTTTGCTCGAAACCACCGATGGCGGCAACACTTGGGAAGAGCGCAAACTCGATCTTGGTGATAGTATTTATCGCTTTTCATCAGTTAGCTTCTCTGGTGCTGAAGGTTGGATTACGGGACAACCAGCACTGTTACTGCATACCACTGATAGCGGTAAATCTTGGTCACGGATCGGACTTAGCTCTAAGCTCCCTGGCGATCCCTTTGCGATCGTTGCTTCTGGTAAAAACTCTGCCGAAATGGTCACAGACTTAGGTGCGATCTATGAAACTGAAGATGCTGGACAAAATTGGAAAGCATTAGTTACTCAAGCCGTTGGCAATGCTCGTAACCTCAACCGTAGCGAAGATGGTCGTTATGTTGCTATCTCTGCAAATGGCAACTTTTATTCCACATGGCAACCAGGTGATATGACTTGGATTCAACACAATCGCAATAGCTCTCGCCGTGTGCAGAATATGGGCTATACCCCCGATAATCGCCTCTGGATGCTAAATCGTGGCGGACAAGTCCAGTTTAGTGAAGTTGGTGAATTCGATGCATGGGAGAAAAAGCAAACTCCTAGAGAAGGTGGTGGATTTGGACTGTTGGATCTAGCCTATCAAGATGAAAATAATGTCTGGATCTCAGGTGGTAGCTCAAGATTGCTCCATAGTGAAGATGGAGGCAAAACATGGAAACGTGATATGTCTGCGGCTAATGTTGGCGCTAATCTATATCAAATTACTTTCTTTTCGCCCGATCGCGGTTTTGTGATTGGACAAAATGGCACATTACTTGCCTATTCTCCAGATTAAGTAAATAGACTGCTTTCGCGAGACTATTTGTTAAAAAAATAGGTTGAGGCTCTTTGTGTCTTAACCTATTTTTTTATAGCTATAACAAAAAGCCAAAAGGGAATAGCAGCAATTCGCGCAACGACTCTCTTTTGACTTTCATGCCTTAACTAGAGTGACTAATACCAATTCACAAAAGTGTATTCACACTTTTGTGAATTAAAAACCAAACCTAGTAAGGGTTTTAAAATCACAAAATAGCGTAGCCATTATGTGATTTGGTATAAAGCTATATGTTCAATTTAGTCTTTCGATTACAAGGAACTAGCGCTAGATTGGGTTACATAGCAATTTCTAGCACCTAATTTGTATGGCAATTCCTCAACATTTGACCAAGATTGTTGCCACCATTGGCCCCGCTAGCCGATCGCCTGAAGTCTTTCGCAAGATGGTAGAGGTAGGAGTTACTGTCGCAAGGTTGAACTTTTCCCATGGCAGTTATGCAGATCATGCCAAAACCATCAGCATGATCCGCGAAGTATCAGAAGAATTAGATATTCCTATTACGATTTTGCAGGACTTACAGGGCCCAAAAATTCGGGTTGGGGCTTTGCCTGATAAGGGAATTGAGCTAATTGAGGGCAAGTTTGTTACGCTTGTGCCGATGGATCAGTCTCAGAAAGCAGAGCTTAATTTTGTAGATGCGATCGCTATTGATTATCCTTATGTTGCTGAAGAAGCGACTATTGGCACTCAGATTTTATTAGCCGATGGCATCTTTGAGCTTACAGTAAGCAGTGTTGAGGGTAATGCTGTGCATTGTGAAGTGGTCAAAGGGGGCACACTCACTAGTCATAAGGGAGTCAACTTTCCTAGTCTAAATTTACGATTACCTTCGATGACCGATAAGGATCGGCAGGATCTTGCGTTTGGTTTAGATCAAGGTGTGGATTGGATTTCTTTAAGCTTTGTTAGACAGGTAGACGATGTGCGGCTGCTAAAATCCCTGATCGCCGAATATGGCAAGCCTATATCGATCATTGCCAAAATCGAAAAACCGCAGGCGATCGCGAATCTAGAAGAAATTCTTACCGTTGTCGATGGGATCATGGTGGCGCGGGGTGACTTAGGTGTAGAAATGCCCCCAGAACAGGTTCCGATGATTCAAAAGCACATAATTCGCCGTTGTAATGAAAGCGGGATTCCTGTAATCACTGCCACGCAGATGTTAGAGAGCATGATCCAGAATCCTCGTCCCACTAGGGCTGAGGCAAGTGATGTGGCAAATGCAATTATGGATGGCACTGACGCAGTGATGCTTTCAGGAGAGTCGGCGGTTGGAGCCTATCCTGTGCAAGCCGTAGAAATGATGACTAGAATCGCAGCGGAAGTGGAAAAAGATGTCAAGTTTGCCAACTATCCCGCTTCAAGAACCGATGAAGTTCATGCCATTAGTGAAGCCCTTCATGTAATCGCTGATGTGATCGATTTCCGTTGTATCGTTGCCTTTACAGCTAGCGGTTATACTGCTATTCTCGCTTCTAAGGAGCGTCTTAAAACGCCCATTATTGCTTTGACTCCTAACATTCATGTTTATCATCGTCTCAATTTAGTTTGGGGAGTTAAACCATTGTTATTGGATGAAGAGGCGAGTTCCTTTGAGATGGTGCTGCAACAGGTGGAGTTCTGTCTATTAGGACGAAAGCTTGCTTCTAAAGGCGATCGCATTTTGATTGTTGGTGGCATTCCTATGGGCATACAAGGAGGAACGAACTTCCTCAAAATCCATATCCTATAAAGTCCAAAAGAGAAGTTGCAGCGCTTCGCGCTGCAACTTCTCTTTTGGACTTTACCCTGACTTGGTGAGGGTTTTAAGGAAAGAAAGGGTTCTATTTAGAACACTTTCTTTCTATCTTCCTAATTCGTGCAGAGCGTTAATCGCATCCGCACATTTTTGTGTGTATGCTTCTAAAGTCGCGCGATCGCTTGCTTCAGGTGGTGGAAGTAGCTCCCCGATTCTGACCGTGACAGGCTGAAATAATTTTGGAAACTTTGCCCCCTTCGGTAAAATTGTTTCTGTTCCCCAAATACTAATTGGCAAAAATGGAGCTTGAGTTTTTGCCGCAATCATTGCCGCCCCCAACTTTGGTTCTGTTACTCGTCCATCCAATGTACGTGTACCTTGCAAAAAAATACCCGTTGCCCAACCTTTCTCAATAGAAGCGATCGCAGCCCGAATAGCAGCGCGATCGCCAGCTCCACGCTTAACTGGATAAGCGCCAAAGGCAAGAATTGCTTGTTTGAGCACAGGTATTTCAAATAATTCCTCTTTTGCCATAAATGCAACAGGACGACCCATGCAACTACCAACAATTAGAGGATCGAAGTCACTAGCATGATTACTAACGACGATAAGATTGCCTGTGAGAGGCACATTCTCAGCACCATAAATTCGCTCTTGATAAAACAAATACAACAGTGGTCTAACTACCAGCCACTTGAACATTTTATATAAGAAAGGATTGCCACCTTTATCTTTTGAACTGTTAATAGCACCAGTATTTGCACCAGTATTCGCATCAGTTTTTTTGATTTCAGAGCTTTTATCGTGTTCCATTTAACAAGTTCCTACAACATTTCTTTAACAAGCAAATTCAATTTGAGCAGCAGAATTAGTGCTATTTTTACTCCTCAAATTAAATTTGCTGCCATTGTTCGGGCGTATAAGTTTTGAGTGATAGAGCATGAATTGTAGTTTGCATCTGATCGGATAGAGCTGCATAAACCATGCGATGTTGCTGCATCATGGTTTTGCCTGCAAAACTATCAGCAACAACGATCGCATCATAATGACCACTCCCGACTGGGGCATTCATGCGTCCTTGGTGGTGCTTATGCAAATCACTGCGATCTTCAATTTCGACAATTGTTGCACCGATTTTTTCTTGCAAAATAGTTTTGATTGTTGCTGTTACATCCATGTTTTTGCGATGGCAATGTTTTGACCTAGATTACTATATCGTTTTGCAAGCACTCTAATACAGCGTTGTGAAGCCAAAAAATGAGAGGCGGCGCAAAGCGCCGCCTCTCATTTTTTAACTAGAGGGTCTTTGTAATGCAGCCCCCCTTCTAGACCTAATGCGTTGCTCCGATCTCGGATCAATTTTTAGGTTGATTATCTGGTGTTTATGGCGATCGACTAGGGGAAATTGAGTTTGCCAATTGCTGATTATATGAAAATAGTTCTCGGCATCTTCTAAACAATATTCATAGATTTCATTAAGAATTGTTTCATATCCTCTTTCTTTGCGTAGTACCTTAATTCCATTCCGAAAAACATAATATCCCTTAATTCTTTTATAAATAGGAATTTCCAAATAAGCAAATAAGTTATTTAAACCTTGATTGAGATCTGTCCGTTGGATAATTCTTTGTAAATCTAGGATTTTAATACTATCTACCTTGGGAATAAAATCTAGAGCCTCAATTCTTTGGCGTAAGCAAAACATATCACTAGTCGATAGCCCATAACCAATAAAGTACTTGCTCTGTAAGCTCTGCAAGTCATATAAGATATCTTGAATTATCTTTTTTTCTTGGGTGCTTGATTCAATAAATTGAATTTTTATATATTGCTCATTGCTGTCTTCTAAAATACGAGTAAGCGTATAACCAAATATTTTTTGTACTAATCCATCTTTATGAAAATCGCGACACCATTCTAAGTCTAAAAAAACAAGATCGTAGATTGAGCCATCGTAGAAGTTATTTATATATCGACTTGGAAGCTTGAGTTCCTTTTTATACATAAAGTTTGACTTAGAGGTGGGCAAGGCAAAAAGCTAACAAATCTATTGATTATTTTGATCGGTACTGCTGTACCTATCCATCCTAACTGTAATACTCAGTTTGAGATCACTAATTTAGCGATCGCATCTTTATAGATCGTATCTTTATAGATGTCACAATGCTTGTTAGGACATACAGCGCTTTGCAATCAAACCCAAACCAAGAAAATTTTTGAAAGTGTTGCAAAGCAACACTTTCAAAAATTTTCTTGTGGTTCGTTTGATCGATAATTGCTGTAAACCCCAAAAAGGAGATGGCGGCGTTTCACGCCGCCATCTCCTTTTTGGGTTTAGATTTCAAAATTAAATCCCTTTTGTTTTAACTGTAAGTATTTATTCTCGTCAAACTGATAAAGCTTCGCAGCTCGATGAGCTACATTGTGCTCGACTTTCCCCGTATCAATGAGTAAGTCCATGCCGAGAATTTTTTTGCGAAAATTACGCTTGTCTAGAGGTCGATCTAATACAGTTTCGTAAAGTCTTTGTAGTTGAGACAGGCTAAAGTTTTGGGGTAGTAGCTCAAACCCGATAGGCTCATAACGAATTTTGCTGCGTAACCTAGCGATCGCTATTTGCAAGATCTGATTGTGGTCAAAGGCAAGTTGAGGAATGTTAGAAATCGCAAACCATTCAGCCGCACGGGCATCTGTAGAAGCTTGAATTTTTTGCTCGACCAAATTTATAAGGGCGTAATAAGCAACGGTAACTGTGCGATCGCGAGGATCTCGCCCCAAATCACCAAAGGTATAAAGCTGTTCTAAGAAAATATGATGAATGCCTGTTTCCTCTTGCAATTCTCGCAAAGCCGCCTCTTCAAGGGTTTCTTCAATGCGGACAAATCCCCCTGGGATCGCCCATTGCCCCTTAAATGGCGGAATATCCCGTTGAATCAGCATGACTTTGAGTTCTTGCTGAGCATCAAGTCCAAAGATAATGCAGTCAACGGTGAGAGCAGGGCGGGGGTATTCGTAGTTGTACATCGCCAATTCAAGGATGAAATGCAACACCTAGAGATCTTTGCGTAAAGGGACTCATAAGGATATTCTGATATTAATCACAATAATTAGGATACCCTCATGAGCTTTGTCCATCTTACCACCACAGAAAGAAGTGAACTGTATAAACTAAGAGTAATTGAGCAATTATCTGTATCAGAGATAGGTCGTCGCTTGAAGCGAAACAAAAGTACGATTTCAAGAGAGTTATCGCGCAATACAGACGAGCGACAGATTGGCTATTTGCCAGATACTGCGGTTGCCCTGATGAAAGCAAGACGGAAACAAGCAAAGGTAAGATTTCAGAGCATCAGTGCTGAGACGATCGCCGAAGTCAAACAACGGTTAGAGCAACACCACAGCCCAGAGCAACTAGCAGGGAGAATGGAAAGGGAGGGGCTAGGTAAAATCAGCTATGAGACGATTTATCTGATGATCTATGCAAACCATCAAGAGATGGGAATATATCAACAATATCTGAGGCAGAAGCAAAAGCAACGAAGGCGCAAAGGTCGCCATCAGAAGCGAGGTGGCATTCCCAATAGGGTAGGGATAGAGAATCGACCGAAGATTGCAGATTTAAAAACAGAGATTGGACATTGGGAAAGTGATACGGTAATCGGGTGCAACCACACAGGTATCGTAGTTACGCATGTTGATAAAGCATCGAAGTATTTACTTGCTGGACTAGCTAAGAACAAGACGATGGATGAGATAAACAGAGTGACATTCAATCTATTTGAGCCTATAGAATCAACATCTCGAAAGACAATGACCTTTGATAATGGAAGAGAATTCTGTGGGCATGAGAAGCTATCTGAAAGATTGAAACTAGAGACCTTCTTTGCGAATCCATATCATTCATGGGAACGTGGATTGAATGAACACACCAATGGATTAATTAGAGAGTTCTATCCCAAAAGTACAAACTTTAAAATCGTGAAAGAAGAGGACTTTCAGAAGGCAGTGAATTTGATCAATCACAGACCCAGAAAATCACTTGACTATCGTACTCCTTACGAAGTATTCTTTGCTTCATCAGAACCCGTTGCATTTCATCCTTGAATTGGCGCATTTTTGTAATTGGAGATTTAGAAATTACGAATTACGAATTACGAATTATCAACTCGTAATTATTTTTACTCTTGACATAGTGTAAAAATGACACTATAGTTGTTTATGTAGTTTATACACTATATCGTCATGCAAGAGCAAGTTGAAGTCCCTGATATGCGATCGCCACAAATTCCTGACTTAGAAATGCAAAATGAAATTCAAAATGAAATTCAAAATTTGTCAAGTCAGTTTGAGTATGCCTGCGGATCAATTATTGGACGCAACCATGTTTTTGCTAGCAAAAATAATCAGGATGCTCTGCGGATTATCCTATGGGATCAATTTATAACAGCTGTCGTATGTGATGGTTGCGGCAGTGGCAAGCATAGTGAAGTTGGGGCAAAGATCGGTTCGCGGATGGTAACTGATGCGATCGCGGATTTAGTCAATCAAGGTTTGGCGATATCTGAGCCTGACTTTTGGGATGTTCTCAAAATAAACTTGTTGCAAAAATTGAAAGATTTTGTCGCGATCTCCAATGAAGATCCAGAATCTGTAATGGAATTTGTGAATAATTATCTGTTATTTACAATTGTGGGCTTAGTCATTACTCCTAGCGAAACGGTTACTTTCACAATTGGTGATGGTGCGATCGCTGTTAATGGCAAGCTTACTCAAATCCCTGCTTATCCTGACAATGCACCGCCCTATCTTGCCTACGGTTTATATCGCCCTGACGCTATTGAGTTTGAGATTCGCGATCGGCTACCCACAGCAGAAGTAGAATCAGTTTTGATCGCTACTGATGGAATTGATGATTTGATTGCGGTTGAAGAAGTTGATCAATTTTGGCAAGAAGATCGTTATTTCAAAAATCCTGATGCGATCAGGCGTAAGTTATCCATGCTAAATCGAGAGGAATTTAAGCCTGATTGGAATAAAAGAGAATTAATTAAGCGATCGGGCGTTTTATCTGACGACACAACTTTAGTAGTAATTAGAAAAAAGAGGTGATAATCATGTTAGGTGCAATTGTTGGTGATATCGTTGGTTCGATTTATGAATTTAATAATCATCGCTCTAAAGACTTCCCTCTCTTTGGCGTAGACTGTAAATTCACCGATGATACAGTATTAACTATAGCGGTTGCTGATTGTTTAATGAACAATGGTAACTACACCGAATACATCAAGAACTATGCCCGCAAATATACAGGTAGAGGTTATGGTGGTCGCTTCAGACAATGGATTAGCTCTGAGAGCATGGAACCTTACAATAGCTGGGGTAATGGCTCAGCAATGCGAGTTAGCGCGGTAGGATTTGCCTATAACGATTTGGAAGCGGTGATGAATGAAGCTAAGCGATCGGCTGAAGTTACGCATAATCATCCAGAAGGAATCAAAGGTGCACAAGCGACAGCAGTAGCGATCTTTATGGCGCGAAAGGGGCAGAGCAAAGAGGATATTAAAACTGCGATCGCACAATCCTTTGACTATGACTTAAATCGAACTGTGGATGAAATACGTCCAACCTATGTTTTTAATGAGTCATGTCAAGAAACAGTACCAGAGGCGATTATCGCTTTTTTGGAATCGAAGGATTTTGAAGATGCAATTAGGAATGCAATTTCTTTAGGTGGTGATAGCGATACGCTTGCCTGTATTACTGGTGGTATTGCCGAAGCCTTTTATGGTGGAGTGCCGACAGATATCGCTAAAAAAGCATTGAGTTATCTCGATTTCAATATGAGAGAAGTTGTGGAGAAATTTTATGGAAGTCTATCTCAATCAGAAGCGAGTTAAACTTAATCTGAAATCGGCGATCGGCAAAGGTGGCGAAGCAGATATTTATGATATTGGTAATGGCAAGGTTCTCAAGCTGTTTAAACCCGCCAATCATGCTGATTATGAGCTACTGCCTCAAGAGCAACTGGCTGCAACAGCAAGGATTGCATTACATCAGCAAAAATTGCGTGTTTTTCCTCAAAATCTTCCAGCAAGAGTTATAAAGCCTGAAACTCTTGCAACGGATAAGCAAGGTACTAATATCCTTGGCTATACGATGCCATTTTTGCAAAACACAGTTACCTTGTTGAAATATAGCGATCGCAATTATCGCAGCACCAATGGCATCTCGCAGCAATTTGTCACAAACCTATTTCGCGATCTGCATAATACGGTTCTCCAAGTCCATCAAGCCAACGTGACGATTGGCGATTTCAATGATTTGAATTTGCTAGTTTCTCAAAATCAAGTCAATCTTATTGATGCAGATTCTTTCCAGTTTGGACAGTTTCCCTGTAAGGTTTTCACAGCGAGATTTGTCGATCCGATTTTGTGCGATCGCAACGCAAATCAACCAATTCTCACCAGTTCTCACAATCCCGATTCTGATTGGTACGCATTTACGGTAATGCTTATGCAAAGCCTGCTCTATGTCGATCCCTATGGCGGCGTATACAAGCCCAAGTCGCCAGCCTCACAAATTCCCCATAGTGCTAGACCATTGCAGCGCATCACCGTTTTTCATTCTGACGTACGCTATCCCAAACCTGCAATTCCTTATAAAGTTCTTTCTGATGATTTGTTACATCATTTCCACAACTGCTTTGAAAAAGATTGGCGCGGAGACTTCCCCAAACCACTTCTCGAATCGATGCGTTGGACAAGGTGTAATCAATGTGGAATTGAGCATTTAAGAACTTCTTGCCCAATTTGCACTCCCACAATCGCTGTTGCTGTGGTGGAAAAGAGTCTAGTAGGAGCGATAACTTGCAAGGTTGTTCAGATTTTTCAAACTGAAGGCGTGATCTTACAAGCGGTTTTACAAAACAACTCGCTCTACTATCTTTATCACGATCGCAATGAGTTTAAACGTGAAGATAATGCAGTGTTACTGTCAGGTGAACTTGATGCAAATATTCAATTCGCGATTTTTGGTAAGTCTACAATTGTTACAAAAAAAGGTAATGGACAAGGCAAAGCGATTACCCTCACCCAAGGACAGCCGCCGAATGCGATCGCCGCCGATCTGATTCGTGCAAATTCTTTCTCTCGTTATTGGATCGGCAATGGTCAACTATTACGCGATGGCAAACTTGGCAATGAATATATCGGTGATATTCTCGAAGGACAAACCCAATTCTGGATTGGCGAAACCTTTGGCTTCGGATTTTATCGCGCAGGTAGTCTCAGTGTAGCTTTCACCTTTGATGCTAAGCGTGCAGGGATTTGCGATCGCGTGCAGCTTCCAGCAATCCGAGGAGAACTAATTGATGCAAATTGTGTCTTTAGCGATCGCCTTTGCTGGTTCTTTACAGCCACTCAAGAGCAAGGCAAAATCATGCATCGAGTTTCCGTACTGCGAGATACTGGTGAATTAGTTGCTACTCTTGTCGCTCCAAAAGGTGATATCACATGGCTAGATCATTTTCATGGATGCAGTACGATCGCCAATTGGCTATTCGTTCCCACCGATGAGGGTATTGCTAGAGTTGAGTCACAAAATGGACAGATTATGATTACCAAAACTTTCCCCGAAACTGAACCCTATGTCGATAGTGGATGTTCTCTCATTGTTGGCTCACAGGGTATCTACGTGATTCATGCACAAAAGATTTTGCAGTTACAATTAGCTTAGAATACATTCTAGACAAATTACCCTTGTACCTGTGCAAAAAGAAGGATTAACTTATATGAGATCTGTGGACTTATTTGAAAAACTAGCATCTTCTACTTGGCAACGTATTTTTCATGCTAAACAACACAAAGTTTCTCAAGGAGAAGAAACAATTACAGACTTAAATCTTTTGGAAATTTCTATGGCTAAATGTCCTGAAGTTACAATCATAAAAACTGACAGCAAGAGAATTGAGTCGTGCCAAGGTACAGATTGGGAGTGGTGGATTGGAAATAGTCGTATAGGATATCTTCGTTATGCCGTTCAAGCTAAAAAGATTGATACAAAATTTACTAACTATAAATCTCTTGGACACAAAGTAGATTCAGAACAACAGATTGACATTTTAGAAAGATATTCCCGAAGCAATAGAGCTATTCCTCTGTACTGTTTCTACAACTACTCTGAGTATACTAATTTAACCCCTTATTGGCATTGTAATTTGCCACTAGATACTATGCAACTTGGTTGCACTGTTACTCCGTTAAAGAATGTTCAAAAAGCACTTCAGCAACGAGGGAAAAGAACCTTTGACTTTTTACATAACCTCTATGATACAAAACCTTGGCGTTGCTTAGTTTATTGTCCTTCTCTACTTCAAGTTTATGCATCCAGAACAGCAATTCATACTTCGTGGGGTTTTGGAGATGTTTTTGTCTATCCTAGATTGCCAGAAAACTTGTCCGATGCTATCGAGACTAATTCGACATTTAGACTGTTTAATGATCTGAGTAATCGTTTTTATTCCTCAGATGATGAGTTTTATAGAGAAGGTAATTATCCTAAACGAATTCTTGTTGCAGATTACTTAGGTGAAAATTTTTAGGAGATCTATCTTATAAAGTGATAACTAATTATAGATTCAGTTAACAGAAGAAAATTAATAGGTGATATTAAGATGTCTTACAGTGAATTTACTCTAGAATCAGTTCAAATAGCCTTTGACCTCAAGGTTACTGAACGCGCTAATTTACTCGATGATTCTCCATTAGTGGAAACTAGTGAATTTCTCAAACAACTTCTAAAAGAGTTTGTCCCTTTAGCACTTGCGATGAATACAGAAAAAGCTCGATCAGAGTTAATTATTGCGCCCATTCTGGTAGAAGTTCGTAAAAAATATTTAGATAACGCGAGTTTATTCTCAGGAGTGGAGCTAAACATCGATCGCGATTCTGGATTAAATGGTGTTTGTGATTTTTTATTAAGCCGATCGCCATCGCAACTAATGCTCAAAGCGCCTGTTGTGGTCGTAGTTGAGGCGAAGAAAGAGAATATCAACGGAGCATTAGGTCAATGTATTGCTGAAATGTGGGCAGCGAAACTTTTTAATCAACAGCACCAAAATGATATTTCTGTAATTTACGGAGCTGCTACTACTGGTAATGATTGGAAGTTTTTGAGGCTCTGCGATCGACTTGTGGAGATCGATTTAACAGAGTATCAACTCAGCAATATCGATAAAATCCTAGGTATTCTTTCTCTCTCTTTTCAATAATTTTAAAAAAGGAAAACTCTAATCATGACTACTCAAATTGCAACCCAACTTCCCATCCCCTCCTTCTTCGATCGCCACAAAGTCGGCTCAGTATGGCGCGTTCCCTATCAAGATCGTGCTAACCAAGCCGAGGCATGGGCAAAACAACATGGTATCGCACCCGCCGCAAAGGATCGCAAGAAAATTTGTTTGATGGCGATCGATGTGCAGAATACCTTTTGTATTCCCGATCATGAGCTATTTGTCGGTGGTCGATCTGGTACTGGTGCGATCGAAGATAATGTGCGTTTGTGCGAATTTATCTATCGCAATTTGCACCACATCAGTGAAATTGCACCCACGATGGATACTCACACCGCCATGCAAATCTTCCATCCGATCTTTTGGGTGAATGATGCTGGCGAACATCCAATTCCCAATGCGACATCGATTACCTTAGAAGATGTGCAAAAGGGTAAGTGGAAAGTAAATCCTGCGATCGCCTATAGTCTCGGCAAGGGTAACTACATGGCAATTCAGCGCCACGCCTTGCATTATGTGCAGAAGCTTAGCGATGAAGGCAAGTTTCCGCTTACGGTTTGGGCGTATCACTCTATGCTCGGCGGTATTGGTCACGCGCTAGTTTCGGCTGTAGAGGAAGCAATGTTTTTCCATAATATTGCTCGTCACAGTCAGACTAACTTTGAGATTAAAGGCGGTAATCCTCTCACCGAGAATTATTCTGTCTTGCGTCCTGAAGTGATGGATGGAGCCGATGGTAGACCGATCGCACAGAAAAATACTCGCTTTCTGCAAAGGTTACTGGAATTCGATGCGGTGATTATTGCAGGTCAAGCCAAGAGCCATTGCGTAGCATGGACAATTCAAGATCTGCTGAGCGAGATTTTGGCTCACGATCCTAAACTGGCGAAGAAAGTCTATCTACTCGAAGATTGCACTTCGCCCGTGGTTGTTCCTAACGTTGTGGACTATACGGATCAAGCCGATGCAGCCTTTCAGCGCTTTGCTGATGCAGGTATGCATCTAGTTAAATCCACTGACACAACGGAAACTTGGGCAGATCTCAATCTTTCTTAGAACCCATTTAAGAATTACATAACATATGGGATTTCGTCTAAGCCCTAGGGGTCTAGCCCCCTAAATCCCCCAATTCTGGGGGACTTAAATCTGGTTCCCCCCAGAATTGGGGGGCTAGGGGGGCGAAAATTACAAATAAAAAGTCGGGGATCGAGAACGTACTAATTAACAAGAGGCTAATCCTATGATGACTATCAATTTGGACTATGAAACAGAAAAATATCTAGTGGCAATTCTTGCAAAGGAGAACACTTCCAGTTCAGAGTTGATTGAACGTTTGCTCAGAGAATATTTGGAATCCATTCAAACTAGGAAAGGATTTTTTGAGCGCCTATTATCTAGCTAAAATATCTAGCTGAAATCCAGCTAAAATGCACATAAATCAAGAATCATCAGGTGTGTCTATGAGCGCTCTACTATCTTTCTATCGTGGAGAGTCGGCTAATCCTGAAGGTCGCAAACTCGAAGATATTTGGACTTGGCAACGCGATCGCCTTGAGAATGTCCATAACTACATTCAATGGCTATTTCCTCTTCCTGAACCTAGTAAATTTAGCGCTAATGCTCCCATCCTTGATGAATTTGTAATTGAAGCATTTCTTGCCGACAAAGAACTTCGCCGAAGGTTATATCGTTCCTTCAAGTTGTTACTTGATTTTTACGGTCTACAATTCGTCACCTCGCAGGAATCAGGAGTCCATATTAGTAAAGCTGCCAACTTTGATGCACGCCGACAATATTGGCTCCGCCCAATGAATCACAACCATCTGAGAATCACTCGTATTCTTAGTAGCCTTTCTCTCTTAGGTTTAAAAGCCTACGCCAAAGCGTTTCTAACTTGTTTACAAGAGCTTTACCAAGAAGATCCTAAAGCAATCGCTCCTAACACAATGGAATTTTGGGAAAAAGCAGTTTAGACAAGGAAAAAGGGGAAATCTCCCTAATCGTCAATAAATGAATTACGAATTGATAATTCGTAATTCGTAATTCGTAATTATTCATTTACCTCTCACCAATCACCATGACCAACATTAACGACCTCTTCCAATCTGCTTCAGATGATGGAACCCTTTCCAATGAATCTTTGCAGGCACTCACAGTTTATGACCTTGGCGCACAAATCCAAGCTGGACTTGGTATCCACGTTGATGATGTGATGTCCAGTGAAGTTGTACTTGTGACGATTATGCCCGATGACTCTGGCTCGATCCAGTACTCAGGAAATGCTCAGGCTGTGCGCGGGGGACATAACTCAGTACTGGATGCACTCACCTCTTCACAGCAACAGGATAATATCCTCATTCACAATCGCTATCTTAATGGCACTGTTCTTTATCCCTATTGCCCGATCGCACAGGCAATAAGAATGGATACAAAAAATTACACGCCCAATCAAGGCACACCACTTTACGATCAAACGGTGGTGCTATTGGGAACCGTATTGGCTAAATCTCAGGAATTCTCTGATAATGGTGTGCCAGTGCGGACGGTGACGCTGATTATTACTGATGGTGATGATTGTCACTCGATGCGTCACGGGGCAAAGGATGTGGCTGCGATCGCAAAGGACATGTTGCGAATGGAAAATCACATTATTGCGGCAATGGGTATTGATGATGGCTCTACGGATTTTCGGAAAGTATTTCAGGATATGGGTATCCGTGATGAATGGATTCTCACACCTGCAAATAGTGATGGCGAAATTCGGAAGGCTTTTCAGGTATTCTCGCAGTCGGCGATGCGTGTGAGTCAGAGTGCGGCTAATTTTAATTCTTTAGGAGGCTTTGGCACATAAAGCCCAGATCCAAAGTACGATTCGCCCGCTACGCGGGCGAATCGTACTTTGGATTTATTTCGTTGCAGTAGCCTTTTTGGTAGTTGTCGTTTTTTTAGTCGTTTTCGCGGCAGTTTTTGTTGTTGTTGCCTTAGTAGCGGTGGATTTTGTAGTGGTCTTTTTTGTGGTGGTTTTCTTGGTTTCGCTAGAAGCAGACTTAGTGCGCTTACTAGTACTTTTGCCAGATTTGCTAGCTAACATTGATAGAGCATCTTCTAAGGTTAGCCCTTCGACAGTCTGCTCCTTAGTTAGTGACACATTCACCTTGCCATGCTTCACATATGCACCATACTTGCCATCGAGAATCTCAATCGCATCATTATCATCAGGATGTTGACCGAGAGATTTCAAAACCTTGGCTGCGGAGGCTCCGCGTAGGGTTTTGGGCTGGGCAAGCAATTCTAAACCGCGTTCAAAGGTGATCGTGTAGGGATCATCAGTGGACTTTAGCGATCGATTGTCGTCCTTGTCGCCGTTCCCTTTGGTATGACAAACATAGGGCCCAAATCTACCCGTATTCACAAAAACACGATTACCAGTTTCAGGATGTGCGCCTAAGGTTCTAGGCAAAGCTAGTAACTTGACAGCAATATCGACGGTGACATTTTCTGGCTGCATTCCCTTGGGCAATGAAGCACGTTTAGGTTTAGGCACAGCATCTGTGGCTTGACCAAGCTGCACATAGGGGCCGTATTGACCCATCATCATGAAGATTGGCTCATTCAGTTCTGGATGGATACCAACTTGATCTGGCCCTTCGAGCTTCTGTTTGAGCAGAAGTTCAATCTTTTCAGGAACTAGATCGGAGGGAGTTAAGTTTTGAGGGATGGAGGAATTAACCGTGCGATCTCCTTCTCCAACTTGGATATATGCACCGAACTTACCGATTTTAACCTTGACATCATCATCTAAACCTTCCAGACGCACCGTTCTTGCTGATTCGCCATCAATTAAGCTGTCGCGAGACTTCACCTGTCCGCTCAATCCCTGCTCTCCTGAATAGAACTTCTTGAGGTAGGGAAGCCACTCCACCGTACCCATAGAAATGTCATCAAGGGTTTGTTCCATTTTGGAAGTGAAACTAGGATCGACGAGATTTGGGAAATGCTCCTCTAGTAAACTGGTGACGGCAAAGGCAGTAAAGCTGGGAATTAAAGCGTTATTTACAAGCTGCACATAGCCACGATCGCAGATCGTGCCAATAATGCTGGCGTAGGTACTGGGGCGACCAATGCCTTCACTTTCGAGCATCTTCACAAGGGCAGCTTCGGTAAATCTTGCAGGTGGTTGAGTTTCATGTCCGACCGTATTTAATTCACGACAGACTGGATGATCCCCAACTTTGAGCGGTGGTAACATTACCTCTTTTTCTTCTAGTGCTGCATCGGGATCATCGGAGCCTTCAACATAAGCGCGGAAAAATCCTGCGAAATCAATCCGCTTACCCGATGCGCGGAATAAAGCATCCTCAACGGTCAATTGCACACTAAGCATCGTCAGGCGTGCATCCTCCATCTGTGAGGCAACGGTACGCTTCCAAATCAGGTCATAGAGGGCTAGCTCACGACCTGACAGTCCTGTCTCTTGCGGAGTGCGGAAAGTTGCGCCTGCGGGACGAATTGCTTCGTGGGCTTCCTGTGCGCCCTTGGATTTGGTCACATATTGGCGGGGCTCTTTGCTCAAGAAGTTATTGCCATACATGCTAGTCACGCATTGACGCGCTGCTGTGATCGCCTGTTGAGACAGATGCACCGAGTCAGTACGCATATAGGTAATGAAGCCTTGTTCGTACAAAGCTTGAGCTACACGCATCGAATCCCTTGCCGATAGGCGCAGTTTGCGGTTAGCTTCTTGTTGCAATGTTGATGTGGTAAATGGGGGTGAAGGCTTACGAGTAGTGGGTCGTTCATCCAGATTGCTCACCGACCAGACTTTGCCATTTAGTTTCTGTTGCAGTGCGATCGCCGCCGCTTCATCCAACAATAAAACTTTGCGCCCTTTGGCAATGTTGCCAGTCGCTTCATCGAAATCTTTACCCGTGGCAACATTGACACCGCCAACTGAGACTAGTTGCACAGGAAATTCTTGTTTTGGCGCAAATAGATTTGCTTTCAAGTCCCAATAACTACCTGATTTAAAAGCGCGGCGTTCGCGTTCACGGTTGACGATTACACGCACAGCTACGGACTGGACTCGTCCCGCTGACAAGCCCCATGCAATTTTTTTCCAGAGCAAAGGTGAGAGGGTATAACCCACAAGGCGATCGAGAATACGGCGGGTTTCTTGGGCATGGACTAAGCGATCGTCGATCTGGCGGCAATCTTTTAGCGCCGCTTTGATCGCCTCAGAGGTGATCTCATGAAAGACCATGCGTTTAATCGGCACTTTCGGCTGCAAGATTTGTAATAAGTGCCAAGAAATACTTTCACCTTCTCGGTCTTCGTCAGTCGCTAGGATTAGCTCTTTGACACCTTTTAGCGCTGACTTAAGTTCGCGGACTATCTTTTTTTTGTCGTCTGGCACGATGTATAGCGGCTCAAAGTCAGCATCAACATTTACGCCGAGCTTTGCCCACTCCGTACCTTTGAGATCGGCAGGAATATCACTAGCTGATTGTGGCAAATCGCGCACATGCCCCATTGATGCCTCTACTCGATATCCAGCAGGCAAAAAATTCCGAATGGTGCGTGCCTTCGTGGGCGATTCGACAATGACAAGAGTAGACATATTAGCCTGCAAGGTTCGCGGTAATCAAAAGAAACTGGAAGATCAATAAGCACAAAATCAAGGGCTTATTAAATACCTTCTTAACCTATATACAATGTTTATGCAGAAAATTACTATTTTTTAGTAGGACGGTAACTACACTAACAAGTTTCCCGAAACTACTAGTTGCAAATTTAGTTCTTTAGTGCATTGGACTCAATTAATGCATGTAAAGCCCTATCATGCAACCCCAAAGATTGAGAGACGGCGCTTCGCGCCGTCTCTCAATCTTTGGGACTTACAAGTCGCCACGATATTTGGAAAAGTTAGCAATACTCTCTAGGGATCGATCTCCTGGATAGAGTTTGCCGTTAATCTCCCATGTAGGAAAAGCTCGCACTCTCTTGGCGCGGCAAAGTTGGGTTTGAGGATTGACACCGCGCTGATCGCATTCAACTACTTCTAAGTGTTTTACAGCCTCTTTACCAAAACGTTGTTTTTGGCTATGGCAATGAGGACACCAATAGGCAGTATATAGCTTTGCTCCGATTTTGCGCAAATGCTTGGCTAAGGCGATCTCATTGACTCCTGATGTTGTTGTCACCGTGGGAGCTGCTTCTTGGGCGATCGCAGTCTCAGTCAATTGCGGAGAAAGTGTAACAGCAGAAAGACCTGTGATACTAGCGATCGCTAGCCCCACGGAGGCTAATGTAGAAGCAGTTTGGCGAAACTTCATAAATCAGGTGAGTTCAACGTTGCTATTTTAACCATAATTATTGACACTAAATTAGAGCGGGCAATGCTCACCTTCCCAAAGAAATTAATTATGTCAAAACTCAAAAATCTCAAGATTGCGATCGTGCATGAATGGTTTGTGAACTACGCAGGTTCAGAGCGAGTGGTTGAGCAAATTTTAAATATATTTCCTCAGGCTGATCTATTTGCAGTTGTAGATTTTCTTGATGATTCTCAACGGGGATTCATTCAAAACAAAAAAGTTATAACTACTTTTATTCAAAATCTCCCCTTTGCAAAAACGAAGTTTCGGCAATATTTGTTACTTATGCCTTTAGCGATCGAGCAGCTAGATTTGTCCGCCTATGACCTCATTATTTCTAGTTCCCATGCTGTAGCCAAAGGAGTTCTAACAGCACCGCATCAATTACATATTTCCTATGTGCATTCGCCAATTCGCTATGCTTGGGATTTGCAACATCAATATTTAAAAGAGTCAAATTTAGAACGGGGGATTAAAAGCTGGATTGCTAGATGGATTTTGCATCAGATCAGAATTTGGGATACGCGCACGGCAAACGGTGTTGATCTATTCATTGCTAATTCCAAATTTATTGCTCGTCGAATTCAAAAAGTCTATCGGCGATCGGCAGAAGTAATTTATCCACCTGTAGATCTACAAAATTATACATTGTGCGAACAAAAGCAGGACTTCTATCTCACTGCGTCACGGTTGGTTCCCTATAAACGAATTGATCTAATTGTGGAAGCATTTTCGCAAATGGGCGATCGCCAATTAATTGTGATTGGTGATGGGGAGCAGATGGCAAGAATTCGCACTAAAGCAAGCCGTAACATCAAGTTTCTTGGGCATTTAGAACCAGATTTGTTGCGCGGATATATGCAAAATGCTAAAGCCTTTGTATTTGCTTCTGAGGAGGATTTTGGGATTACGCCTGTAGAAGCTCAAGCCTGCGGTACGCCAGTAATTGCCTATGGTCGGGGTGGTGTGAGTGAATCAGTGCGGGGCTTAGATGGCGATCGCCCTACGGGTGTATTTTTTGCAGAACAGACAGTGGCGGGTATTCGTGAAGCTGTGCTTGAGTTTGAAGAGAATAGCGATCGCATCTTACCTATGACTTGTCACGAAAATGCGATGCGTTTCTCAACGGAGAGATTTCAGGCAGAGTTTTTGGAGTTTGTAGAACAGGCTTGGTGCGATCAATCTCGCCACAAATACTAATACAAAACCCATTGCGGGGCAAAGCCCCGCAATGGGTTTTGTATTAGTATCTTCATAAAGGCATAATATAAAACTATACAAAAATCAAAAAAGATTAACTCATCCATCATGGCTACCGTTAACGACAACTATCTCAAACTTAAGGCAGGCTACCTATTTCCCGAAATTGCAAGACGGGTAAACGCCTTTATCGAGGCAAACCCTGAAGCAAAAGTGATCCGTCTTGGCATTGGTGATGTCACTGAACCATTGCCCCAAGCCTGTCGGGATGCCATGATCAAAGCTATCGAAGATATGGGCGATCGCAATTCATTTAAGGGTTATGGTCCCGAACAAGGCTACGCATGGCTACGCGAAAAAATTGCAGCGAATGATTTTCAGGCGCGAGGCTGCGATATTGATGCTTCTGAGATATTTATTTCCGATGGCTCCAAGTGCGACTGCGGCAACATCCTCGATATTTTTGGTGATGATAACGTGATAGCCGTTACTGACCCTGTGTATCCTGTGTATGTCGATACCAACGTCATGGCAGGGCACACAGGCGAAATCAACGAGAAGGGTGAGTACGAAGGCTTTGTCTATTTACCTGTTACTGCTGAAAATAATTTCACTGCCGAGATTCCCACCGAAAAAGTCGATCTGATTTATCTCTGCTTCCCTAACAATCCCACAGGTGCAACGGCGACCAAAGAGCATCTTACTGCTTGGGTTAACTATGCCAGAGCTAACGGTTCGATTATTTTCTTTGATGCTGCATACGAAGCATTTATCACCGATCCTAATCTTCCACACTCGATCTATGAAATTGAAGGTGCTAAGGAATGTGCGATCGAGTTCCGTTCTTTCTCTAAGAATGCAGGGTTTACAGGTACTCGTTGCGCCTTAACCGTTGTGCCTAAGAATTTGATTGGCAAAGCGAAAGATGGTTCTAACGTAGAATTATGGAAGCTCTGGAATCGTCGTCAATCCACTAAGTTCAATGGTGTTTCCTACATCGTCCAACGTGGTGCTGAAGCAGTCTATTCTGAAGAAGGGAAAGCCCAAACTAGAGGCTTGATTGATTTCTATATGGAAAATGCCAAGATTATCCGCGAGAAATTGACCGAAGCTGGTTTGTCTGTCTATGGTGGCGAGAATGCTCCCTATGTATGGGTGAAGACTCCCGCAGGGCTGACTAGTTGGGATTTCTTTGATAAGCTTTTGCAAACCTGTAACGTTGTGGGAACCCCTGGTTCTGGTTTTGGTGCAGCAGGTGAAGGTTACTTCCGTATTTCGGCTTTCAATAGTCGTGATAACGTGAATGAAGCAATGCGCCGTATTCTCGACAAATTCAAATAAACAAAAAAGCGGCACTTCGTGCCGCTTTTTTGTTTGTTGATCGCAAATGTGACAATCAATTGAGCAAGTGAACTATTACTGGTAGTCCTAAAAAGGAAAGGACGCACACGGAGGTAAAGAATCGTTGTAATGATGAATAAAATTCCAAATGGCTCCAATGTGATTTTCCAATTTCTTAGAAAAAGATAAGGTCTTTCTAACTAGTCTTGATACTCGTTGACGTAACGTACAGTTGAATCTCTCAATATAGTTGGTCTTTCCCGTTTCTTTCCCGACAGCCCTATGACGTTTGCTGGGCAGGACAACTGGATAAGACGAATAGAAGTCAGTATAAATAACCGCACATTGGCGATAGACGCTAGGCAACGATTCCCATAACTTCTGAGCTGATTCACCAGTGCGATCGCCTATATAACAACCGACAATTTCACGAGTCTCGGCATCAATGGCAAGCCATACCCACTGTTTATTGCCTTTGTCGTCCACAAAAGACCACAATTCATCCATCTGTATGGTCAAACGGCGTTTTGGTTTTGGTTCTACCTCCACCTGCTGAGGAACGTTTTCATATTTATGATTGACGTAACTTTGCAACCATCTCTCTGACACCTTGAGGACTCTGGCAATTCCAGCTAGTGGGATTTTTTCTAGTAGTAGTTTCTCAAGAAGGTCATAAGTGTCTTGGGTACGCTCTGAAACTCTCTGCCACTGTGGATTTTCTACAAATTGACGACCACAGTCCCGACATTTATAATTTTGTTTTCCATGTCGTGTACTGCCGTTTTTTACAACGGATACGGACTGGCAGGATGGACAGGATGGCCTTGCTTCTGACATTACCTGAGATCTTGCACCATTCCTGAAAGAGTTAAGTAGGAATGGGTTTGAGAATAATTTCAAACCCATGACGAGCAGCAATATCGGCACTAATTTGGAGATACCTAAGAAGTTTCAACCAAAGGACAGAAGGAAATAAAACGGAAAGTGTCAAATCACAGGTAGCTTTCCAGTCCAAGACAGGAGGACTCGACCATTGATCAATCCAATGGGCCAAAAGATAAGCAAGCAGAGAGAGGATAAGCCAACGATAAACACCAAGTTTTGTAGATTGCCCAAAACAATGCAAACCAAAGCGATGTTTGATGGTTTTGAAGAATCCCTCAATCGCCCAACGCTTACGACCTAACATCACCAGATAAGCACCAGAATAAGGATGAGAAGAGACAACAAAGCGTAACTCCCGTTTACTATCAGCTCTTTTGAGCCAAAACCAAGAGATCGTCAAAGGCTGAGTTAGCCCTTCTAGCAAAATTTGTTGTCCACGTTTGCCATGACGATAAAGTTGTTTGACTGTACGGCCATCTTGAAGTTTACGATTGTTGCGTACACCGACAACGATGCGCCAAGTCTTGGCGCGGACAGTATTGAAAAACTTCACCGTACTAAACTCAGTATCAGCAAGGACAATCACAGTCTTGCCTTGGGTTAGTTGCTTGGGTACTGTCCCCAATAACTTACAAGCTAAGTCAGAGGGACTGGGGTATCCTTTGCCGCGCCATACTCTAAAACTCCATGGTACGCGCCACTCTCCATAGACCAGATACAGTACAACCAGATGTAGTCCTCGCTTTCCGTTTAGTATTCTCACCCATGGGTCTGGTTCGTTTTGGGTGGGATTGCTCAAATGTAAAAACTTGCCGCTTTTTTCTAGGGTAGTCAAGTCTATCAGTATCTTTAATGGCACTTGTTTCGATGGGCGATGCTTGGCGATTTGTCCCAAAATAGCCTGCCGTGTTGACCGAATTACTGCTCTCGTTGACCAGTTATAGTGATTGAGAAATCGGCTGAGTGCACTCGCTGATTTTATCTGTGTATGTTCTGGATAAGGATGCCTTTGTGCTTCGAGAAATAGTCCTAGTATTGCATTGAGACTTGCTGTTTGATACACACTTGGCATCAAACACAGAAGACTATACACTAGCCCTTGGGCGTGCTTAACGATGCTTTCCATGCTCGTTATTTAATTTACTACTACGCCCTTTTTTTCACATTTCTGCTCTTTCTGCAACCCCTTTTCTTGAATGGTGCAAGATCTCAGTTACTTTACTTTGTATCAACTATCTGGATATTTTCCTACATCCTTTCCTTTTTAGGACTACCCTATTACTAAAACTAAGCGTTAAAATAGCCTAGAAAAACCTGTGAATTTGAGGGTAATGACTGTGAAAGCGAATAATAGTTTAAAAGCGATCGCCAATTACTTAAAACTGAAACTCCAGACTAAGCGGTCTTTTCAGATATTTGTAGCTTTCGTGATTACCTTTCTCATCGTGGTTTCACCAGCATTCTTAAATGTCGTTGCACAGGAAAGTCGCTTTTCTCTAAGAATTTTGCATACGAACGATCACCATGCGCATTTGGAACCTGTCAAATTTGGCGATCGCCTACTGGGGGGAATTGCTCGTCGTCGTACGCTCATCGAGCAAATCCGTGCCGAAAGCAAGACTAATCAGGAGCCTCTGTTGTTATTGGATGCAGGGGATATTTTTCAGGGAACTTTGTATTTCAATCAATATTTGGGTCAAGCAGATCTAGATTTTTATAATGCTCTAGCCTACGATGCAAGCACAATTGGCAATCATGAATTCGACCGCGGACAGCAGGTACTTGCCGATTTCATCGCTAAGGCAAAGTTCCCAATTATTTCTGCAAATATCGACATCGCGCCCGAATCGCCTCTCTATGGCAAAGTTCGTCCTTGGCATGTTCTCGATGTGAAAGGCGAAAAGATTGGGGTATTTGGCTTGACGACTCCAGACACTGCAATATTAGCCAGTGTTGGCGATGGCGTGAAATTTACTGATCCGATCGCGGCAGCTCGCAAATCAGTGCTTGCACTTAAGCAACAGGGAATTAATAAGATTGTAGCTCTTACCCACATTGGCTTTGACAATGATGTATTATTAGCGCAAAAAGTCTCCGATATCGATATCATTATCGGTGGTCATAGCCATACATCTGTTGGCAATATTCCTAATGCTAATCATCCCTATCCATTGGTTGAGAAGAATAGAACCAAGGAACCTGTACTAGTTGTAACAGATTGGGAATGGGGTAAATATTTAGGAGATTTATCAGTGAGTTTCGATCGCACAGGTAAGTTGATTGCTTGGGCAGGAAAACCCCATGTCCTTGATGCTAGCATTAAGCCCAATCCAGAATTTGCCGATAAGCTCAAAGCCTACGCCGCACCAATTGAAGCATTGCGTCAAAAGATTATTGGTAAATCTTTGGTAGCGCTAGATGGCGATCGCGTTAAACTGCGAACTAGCGAAACAGCTTTAGGTAACTTGATTGCCGATGCGATCTTGGCAAAAACAAAGGTGGATCGAGTACAAGTTGTTCTAATTAATTCGGGTGGCATTCGCAATGGTTTCCCTTTAGGGGATATCACGATGGGGCATGTGTTAGAAGCTCTGCCCTTCGGTAATACGATTACAAGAGTGGAGTTAACTGGCAAGCAGTTAATAGAAGCTTTAGAGAGTGGTGTGAGTATGGCAGAGCAAGGGGAAGGTCGATTTCCGCAAGTAGCTGGTATCCGCTTTGTCTGGGGTAGCAAACTTCCCGCAGGTAAGCGAGTTACGAAAGTAGAAGTAAAAGATACTTCAGGTAAGTTCCAATTGTTAAATCCCAAAGACGTTTATCGAGTCGCAACAAATAACTTCCTTGCTTCTGGTGGTGATGGATATCGCAGCTTTGCGGAAGGTGAAAATCTTTTAGAAACTGGTTATTTGCTATCGGATGCGATCGCAGAATATATCACCGCTATGTCGCCTTTGCAGGTAAAAATTGAGAATCGCATTGTGCGTCAGTAACAGCAACCTAATGATTATAAAAGCCACGCTAAGCGTGGCTTTTATAATCATTAGGTTGCGTTGTTGTTAAATTGCGATCGCGCAGTTTAGTTATGAGAACAATACATTCACTAGCTTCTATCGAACATATGTTAGATTCACTACTATTTCAGAATGGAAAGGTAGCTAACTTTGAGCAAACCAATTTCATGATCACCCATGCTCACGGCAAATCAAACCTACTATACTGTCGATAATTTAGATTCTGAGGCTGCCCTACAAGAACTTATAGAAGGCAACGATCGCTATGCACTCGATCATGTAGAACATCCTCATGAGGGTTCGCAACGCCGAGTTGATCTGTCAATTGCTCAGCATCCTTTTGCGATCGTCTTAGGTTGTGCTGATTCGCGGGTTGTTCCTGAACTAATCTTCGATCAAGGAGTAGGGGATTTGTTTGTGCTTAGGGTTGCGGGAAATGTGGCTGACGATGCGGTGATTGCTAGTATTGAGTTTGCGGTTGAGCATTTGGGAACGAGGTTGGTTGTTGTGCTTGGGCATGAGCGATGCGGTGCGGTAATGGCTGCGATCGGACATGCTTTTTCTGAGGGTAAGCTTAATTCGTTGATTAAGTATATTGAGCCTGCGGTGAAGGCTGGTCAGGAAGCTAATGGTGATTGTGTGGTGAGCGATACAGTAAAGGCACATGTCAATTTGATGGTAAAGGAGATTGAATCTACAGTTCCAATTTTGTCCCATGAAGTAAAAAATGGAAATTTGAAGATTGTTCCTGCTTATTACCGATTGGCGACGGGGAAGGTTGAGTTTCTGGAACGATGAGACAAGGAAAAAGTAAGGTTCTTTGGTAAGATCCTTTAGTTGCGATGTTTATTTAGGTATATAACTAACCCATCATCGAAACCTCGATCCGTAAAGCATTGCCATTCATCTTTTGATTGTTAAGGAATGAAAATTAATTAACTTGTGCAATTAAAACCAAAATTTGTTGGGGCGGGCTTCGCCCGCCCCAACAAATTTTGGTTTTAATTAATTTTCATTCCTAACTAGCTATCTCCTGCTCCTGACCATACCAACGCTGGGCTAAATCATCTAACTGATCCAAAATAGCCATAAGTTCCTTAGCTCTTTCGGTTAATCCATAGGTTACTTGAGGCGGAACCGTTGGCTCGAAGTGGCGATATAAAATCCCTTCCTGCTCCAACATACGAAGGCGTTCAGTAAGCATCTTTGTGGAAATACCTTCTATTGTACGCTTCAAAGCTCCAAACCTTGTTGGTCCAGAATTTGATAGAACCCACAAAATATACATAGTCCAAGGTCCCGATAATAAGTTCGTTAAAGCACTCACGGGACAAGGATTAAGTTCTTTAGATCGCTGCACCATTACTAGTTACCAGAAAGTTCCTATTAGTTACGAAAAAGTATCTACTTTACTTTCGTAGGTAGTTACTTTTAGTATCTAATCATAACCCACATAAACAGCTCAAACAACTCACAGAGGTTGCTATGACAAAGATCGCCATTGTTTATTTTTCTGGTTCTGGTCACACCCACTTAACCGCCGAAGCGATCGCCTTAGGATCTCGCAAAGCAGCCAATCATGTTGACCTGCTTCGGATTACAGGAGAGCAAATTACCAATGGTCGTTGGCAAGATGACGAGATCATGGCAAAGCTTAATCAATCCGACGCGATCATCTTTGGCTCTCCAACATACATGGGCGGAGTCGCCGCGCAATTCAAAGCATTTTTGGACGCAGCAAGTTCCGCTTGGTTTACCCAACAATGGAAAGATAAAATTGCTGCGGGATTCACCCACTCTAGTTCCCTCAGTGGCGACAAGCAAGGCACTCTAATTTACTTATCTATCTACGCAGCACAGCATGGCATGGTATGGATAGGAGCAGGAGAACAGCCCATCTCTTATCAAGGGAAAACCGATGGAGTTAACCGATTGGGTTCCTTCCTTGGCACTATGGGACAAACTCCCATGAATCTATCTGGAGGAGATCCAGTTCTAGATTCAGGCGATCGCTTAACCGCAGAATATTTTGGACAACGGATTGCTCAAGCTACAAAGCGTTGGAATCTAGAAAAAGTAGCGATCGCTGCCTAAGAAATCATTTACTCACTTCCCATTCAAGAATGAGCGGTGAGGCGCAAAGCGCCTCACCGCTCATTCTTGGGTTAGTCCTACGCTAAAATAAGACTTTCAGGATATTTTTGCGTAAGTCTAAATTATTGGTAGTCCTAAAAAGGAAAGGACGCACACGGAGGTAAAGAATCGTTGTAATGATGAATAAAATTCCAAATGGCTCCAATGTGATTTTCCAATTTCTTAGAAAAAGATAAGGTCTTTCTAACTAGTCTTGATACTCGTTGACGTAACGTACAGTTGAATCTCTCAATATAGTTGGTCTTTCCCGTTTCTTTCCCGACAGCCCTATGACGTTTGCTGGGCAGGACAACTGGATAAGACGAATAGAAGTCAGTATAAATAACCGCACATTGGCGATAGACGCTAGGCAACGATTCCCATAACTTCTGAGCTGATTCACCAGTGCGATCGCCTATATAACAACCGACAATTTCACGAGTCTCGGCATCAATGGCAAGCCATACCCACTGTTTATTGCCTTTGTCGTCCACAAAAGACCACAATTCATCCATCTGTATGGTCAAACGGCGTTTTGGTTTTGGTTCTACCTCCACCTGCTGAGGAACGTTTTCATATTTATGATTGACGTAACTTTGCAACCATCTCTCTGAGACCTTGAGGACTCTGGCAATTCCAGCTAGTGGGATTTTTTCTAGTAGTAGTTTCTCAAGAAGGTCATAAGTGTCTTGGGTACGCTCTGAAACTCTCTGCCACTGTGGATTTTCTACAAATTGACGACCACAGTCCCGACATTTATAATTTTGTTTTCCATGTCGTGTACTGCCGTTTTTTACAACGGATACGGACTGGCAGGATGGACAGGATGGCCTTGCTTCTGACATTACTTTACTTTGTATCAACTATCTGGATATTTTCCTACATCCTTTCCTTTTTAGGACTACCAAATTATTTATTGAGAGAGTAATACATGTCAAAATCTATTGCTACTTATTGGAATCCATTGAATTTAGATCATAGTTATAAATGGAAGCCAATTCTTGGGCTAGAAGAGATGGTCGAAGAACTTACCTTGAGCATAGATCAAGATACAGGCGAATATACACGCTTAACTCGATTTCATCCCAATGCAGATACAACCGCTTTTGGTGGCAAAAGCCATCCCTATCCTGAAGAAGTGTTCATCGTCAGTGGTCGCCTTTACGATCGCGCTTTTGATATGTGGCTGGAGAGTGGGCATTATGCCAGTAGACCACCTCACGAAATGGTAGTCCTAAAAAGGAAAGGATGTAGGAAAATATCCAGATAGTTGATACAAAGTAAAGTAATGTCAGAAGCAAGGCCATCCTGTCCATCCTGCCAGTCCGTATCCGTTGTAAAAAACGGCAGTACACGACATGGAAAACAAAATTATAAATGTCGGGACTGTGGTCGTCAATTTGTAGAAAATCCACAGTGGCAGAGAGTTTCAGAGCGTACCCAAGACACTTATGACCTTCTTGAGAAACTACTACTAGAAAAAATCCCACTAGCTGGAATTGCCAGAGTCCTCAAGGTGTCAGAGAGATGGTTGCAAAGTTACGTCAATCATAAATATGAAAACGTTCCTCAGCAGGTGGAGGTAGAACCAAAACCAAAACGCCGTTTGACCATACAGATGGATGAATTGTGGTCTTTTGTGGACGACAAAGGCAATAAACAGTGGGTATGGCTTGCCATTGATGCCGAGACTCGTGAAATTGTCGGTTGTTATATAGGCGATCGCACTGGTGAATCAGCTCAGAAGTTATGGGAATCGTTGCCTAGCGTCTATCGCCAATGTGCGGTTATTTATACTGACTTCTATTCGTCTTATCCAGTTGTCCTGCCCAGCAAACGTCATAGGGCTGTCGGGAAAGAAACGGGAAAGACCAACTATATTGAGAGATTCAACTGTACGTTACGTCAACGAGTATCAAGACTAGTTAGAAAGACCTTATCCTTTTCTAAGAAATTGGAAAATCACATTGGAGCCATTTGGAATTTTATTCATCATTACAACGATTCTTTACCTCCGTGTGCGTCCTTTCCTTTTTAGGACTACCCACGAAATTCATGGACCATTTAAGACCGATATCGGATGTGTTGTGCTAGAAATATCTTTTCCCAATCGGGTGAACTAAAAAAATGAGAAATCAAGTTTGGTATGTGGCGACGTTGATCGGAATTATGTGTTTGATTCGGTTTGGATTGAGTGCGATCGGTTATGTCGATCCACATTGGCTGATGCAACAACTAGGCGCTCCCTTAGAGGCAAATCTACAAATGCCATATATCATTCGTGTGTGGGCAATTAGAGATCTGGACTTTAGACTAAAAAGAAGAAAAGAAAGGCAGGAAGTGAATGTCACAAACTGCCAAAAGAGCAATGATCAATAAACCAAATTGACATTGACTACTATGATTTTCCAAAAATTACAAGAATTTCGCAAGTCGATATATGAATACCTAGGAACAGGAAAAGATGCAGTATTTGAATTAATGGATGCCGTCCTGACAAGTCCGAGCATTAGCTCGTATGTGAGTCTGTCAATGAATCCATTATTTCGGCGAAAATGGTCAAGTATTTATGAGGGACTGCGCGATAGCCGACCAGCAAGAGGAAAGTTGATGAAACTAATGGTGCAAGAGATCCCAACCGAAGAGCAACCTTGTCTGGCTGGAGATAATAGCGTGTGGTTGCGACCAGATGCGGAAACGCTGAAGGAAAGAGGATTCCATCATGGCAAAGACGAAAGTATCGGCGTAGGACAAAGCTACAGCACGTTGGCGTGGATTCCCGAAGCAAGTGGGAGTTGGGCGCTACCGATAAAACATGAGCGGATCACCAGTTTCGAGACTCCTGTGAGTAAAGCTGCCTTCCAACTCAAACAAGTCACAAAGCAGTTAAGCGTACGCCCCCTAGCTGTCTATGACCGAGGATATGGGAATGCAAGTTTTGTGAAAGCAACAGCGAATATTGAGGCGGATTTATTACTACGTTTGGCATCTAATCGCTGTGTTTGGGGAGTTCCGTCTGCCTATAGCGGTCGTGGTGCACCTTGTAAACATGGGCATAAATTCAAACTGAATGCCCCAGAAACTTGGGCTGGGGCAGCCACCACTATAGAAATTACAGACCCAAAAATAGGTCGGGTACGGGTAACTTATTGGCGTGACTTTCATTTCCGTACTTCTCCAGAAAGACCGATGCAGATTTTTAGAATTGAGGTGATTGAACCCTTGGGGCGCAACCGTAAGTTTCAGCCCATGTGGTTGGCTTGGTTGGGTAAAACTATGCCTGCTTTGGAAACTCTTTGGTTAAAATACTTGCGTCGCTTTGCCATAGAGCATTGGTATCGTTTTGCCAAGCAACGGTTACATTGGACTCTGCCCCAGATTACCTCTACTCAGGCGGCTGAGCGTTGGAGTGCTTTGATGCCTTTAATGACTTGGCAACTTTGGTTCGCTCGTCTCGATTGTGTTGATGCTCCTTTACCTTGGCAGTCTCCTCAGGATAATCTTGCTCCTGGTCGTGTCGCTCAATCATTTGCGGTAATTATTGCCGCGATTGGTACTCCTGCAATCCCTCCTAAACTACGCGGTAAATCGCCCGGACGCTCCTTAGGCGATCGCCTTCCTCCTCGTATTCGCTATCCGACTGTTAAAAAACACGCCTCAAAAAGAAAGAAAACTGAAAAGACTCCTCCGCCAACCCATCCAATTGCCATTTAGGTTCTGCTTCTCTTCTCAATTTTGAGCTGGATTTTGCTATTGCAAGCTCCTGCTCAATTTTCTCGTGTCTTTTGGTTCCTCTCTCATACCTGCCCATTAGTCCAAACTAAAGTAGAGATATGGTCTTAGCTATTTTGGTGGTCTTTTCTAATCAGGCTACGATCAAAGTACTTTTATTTGCTTGCATTGCTATTGATTTGACTGATATTTGGTCAGCCCACTTGAGTGGTTTGGAGGGGCTGTTCAGCGCAACAGATACATGGTCATTAAAACTGACCGCGATCGCTGCCTTGCTTCCTGAGTCAGCTGCCTTGGCTTTAATCATGCGAAGTTCTAGCCAAATACTGGAAAAATAAGCTTATCAAGTAGCAAAAAAGCTGTACCCTTCGCTGTGCGAAGGGTACAGCTTTTTTGCTCTATTTTTTAATTATGCTGAGGTACTTACAGCGACAAATGAGATACAGCACATTGTGCTGTATCTCATTTGTCACTGCATCATCTAGCCTGTTAGGTGAAGGTAAGAAACTTTTTGTAAATTACAATCGTCTCTCAATGCATTAACGTACTATGTTGCAGACAACCAATAAACACCAGACCAAATTTAGATTAAGAATTTAGATTTAGTCCGAGTTAAATTTGTCAGAATCTCTAAAGATACGATCTAAACTTTGCTAACCACATCATAGCCTGATATTTTCGGGGAATTTTATGAGCCGTCCTTTGAAACTTGTTTTTGAATCTGTATCTGTCTCCTTGATGGCAGCAGTAATCACAGTCGCAACAGTGAGCCCTAGCTTCGCTGCCGATCCTTTCCGTACCTCTAATGCTAGGGAGATCGGTAATGAAACTCAGAAAGCCTTTGAATTAATGTTCAAAGAAGGAAATTACACAGCAGCGGTAAAGCAGTTGGATTTAGCTGTTAGAACTGAAGCTAGCGATCCACTCCTATTTGCTTTACGTGCTTCTACAGCCTATGCCAAAGAAGACTACTTGGTCATGCAGGATGCTGGTAAGCGAGTTCGATCTAACGCCCAAGCTTTGAAGGGTATCGATAACCTTAGATCCTATATGTATATCGCCGTAAGTGATTTGATTGAGGCGGGATTCATTGTTAAAACTGAAGGTTTGTCTAGTGCTCCTAAAGCTCTACCACTAGTGCAAAGCGTTTTTGACAATATCCAAAAAGCTAAGGATATTGACCCTAATGATCCTGAACTAAATTTGGTTAAGGGCTATATCGATATGCTAATTGCCTCGGTATTGCCTCTATCGGATCTTGAAACTGCATTGGAAAGCTTAAGGCAACATGCAGCGCCCGATTATCTGAAATGGCGTGGTATTGCTCTTGCCTATCGTGATGCACGTAAGCCCGATCTTGCATTAGATGCAGTGAATAAGGCCCTTGTCTCCGCTCCAAATAACCCAGAACTACATTACCTGAAGGGACAGGTGTTATGGATGCAAGGCGGTAACAATATTCCGACTGCCAAGAAGCACTTTGAAATGGCTCTGAGTAAAGCCAAGCAAATGAACCCCAGTTTATTAGCAGAAATCCGTCAGCAATGCCGCAACATATCTGGCGGTGCAACTTGTCCTGAACAGACCAATTAAAGAATAGGCAGCGCAATGCGCTGCCTATTTTTTCAAAAGATTAGAGGCGACGCTATGCCACCTCTAATCTAAAACTGGCGACAGCTATAAACAATACAAGTCATAAAGCCAAGCAAGGTATTATAAAAAAGTAGGGTCAATTCATGAATTGACCCTACTTTTTTTATACAAATCAAAAAGAAAACTCATGGCGCAAGACATTAAACTGATCGTGGTAGATATCGATGGCACGATTAGCGGTGATGCCAATCAGGTCAATGATGCAGTTAAGCAAGCGGTAAAAGCGGCTCAGGCAAAGGGTGTCAAAGTCGCGATCGCAACGGGTAGAATGTATCGCTCGGCTGTCCGATTTCACGAATTGATTGCCTCTGATATGCCATTGATTTCCTATCAAGGCGCATTCATTAAAGATCCCAAAACCGATGAATTAGTTGGACATTGGCCAGTTGAACTTAAACAAGCGCTCTCTTTGCTGGACGATCTAGGAGAATTTGCGACTAATGACAAACTATCGATTCACATCTATGTAAATGATGAACTCTATGTTCGCAAGATGACAGCGCAAACCCAAGCCTATGCCGAACGTTCTAAAGTTGGGGTCAAGGTAGTTGGTGATTTGCGAGAATTCCTGACTAGTGAAAGTACAGACCATCCGCCGACCAAGATTTTGGCTTTGAGTGATACCGCTGAATTAGTGACGGAAATGTTGCGAGTACTTAAAGATCGCTATACGCCACAACAACTTTATCTCACCAAATCTGTAGCAACATTCTTTGAAGCAACCAATCCGATCGCAAATAAAGGAACTGCCGTAAAGCATTTAGCCGAGAATATCTTGGGATTTGACCGATCGCAGGTTTTAGCGATCGGGGATAATTTCAATGATCTAGAAATGATCGAATATGCAGGTATCGGCGTGGTGATGGGAAATGCTCCTGAAGGATTGAAACCTCTTGGAGATTGGGTTGCCCCAACTGTTGAGAATGATGGAGCGGCTGTAGCGATCGAAAAATTTGTGCTATAAATCCTAAATATAAAAAGAGTGCTAAAGCACTCTTTTTATATTTAAATCCCAATGATATAGCTATGCTAGAACCTCAAGCAATTGTTAATCAACGCTATCAATTAGAACGTCAACTGGGACAGAATGCAGGACGTGAAACTTGGCTAGCAAAGGATTTGCAGATAGAAAATGAATTGGTTGTGGTCAAGTTATTAGCTTTTGGTGGTAATGTGCAATGGGAAGACCTCAAATTATTTGAGCGGGAAGCAAATGTACTTAAAGAGCTAGATCATCCGCGTATTCCTAAATATCGCGATTATTTTTCAATTGATGATCGCTCACTATGGTTTGGGTTGGTGCAGGAATATATTCAAGGGGATTCTCTGCGTGAACATATTGCCAAGGGACATAAATTTACGGAATCGCAAGTTAAGAAAATTGCGATCGCAATTTTAGAAATCCTCATCTATCTCCATGAACTCAGTCCCCAAGTTCTCCATCGCGATATTAAACCGAGCAATTTGATCTTGTCTGAAAGTGAAGGAGACACTCCAACTATTTATCTGGTGGATTTTGGTGCTGTGCAAGATCGGGCAAGTGCTGAAGGTAAATCATTTACTGTTGTGGGAACATATGGCTATGCACCAATGGAACAATATGGTGGTAGAGCAGTTGCCGCGTCCGATCTCTATGCATTGGGTGCAACGCTGATTTATTTGCTGACAGGAGTGTCACCTGCGGAGTTACCTCAAGATGATAATGCACGAATAATTTTTAGCGATCGCACTAGTGTCAAGCCGCATTTTTTACAGTGGATTCAAAAATTAGTAGAGCCAACTGTCAAAAAACGCTACTCTTCCGCCAGAATTGCCTTGCAAGCTATACGCGAATCCTTTCAAACTCCTCTTCCTCAGACTGCTCCCCCTGCTCCATTAACACCAATGAAGCAATCTAGTCCAGTTGAATCCAGTCGATTTTCCAGTTCTACTCGTAGTTACTTCCCCCCAGAGAATTCCAATCTTCAGGTTTCAGCTTCTTCAACTTGCCTCAAGATAATAATGCCTCCTCGTATTTTGACACTTATTGGTAGTTGGATAATATTAGGATTAGTTCTTGCTTTTGCATATCCTGTTTTTCCACTAATTTGGAATTATATAGCTGAATTAGTAAATGTTTTTTGGGTCTATATCATCAGTACTCTGATATTAATTTTATTAGTTTGGTTATTAGTTGGAGTTACCTTACAGCAAATACCGATCAAACCCGCCACAAGTCTAATAAGCTAAAAGTATTATCAAGGAAAGATTACATATGGCAGCATATTCGCTAGATTTACGAAAAAAGATATTAAGTGCTTGGGAAAACAAAGAAAATACGCAGAGAGGCATAGCTAAACGATTTAAAGTAAGCTTGTCATTTGTTCGAGATTTTTTGCGTCGGTATCGAGAAACAAATGAAATAGCAGCAAAACCCCAAGGAGGAGATCGGCGGTCGAAAATCAAAGGCAAAGATGAAGAATTAGTAAAGACAATTGTTGAAGCGCAAAATGACATATATCTCCTTAGTGGTGCAGAAAAGTCTGGAAAGGGTTGACAGGCATAGAATCTCAAAATGAGACAAGAGGAATAAAAAGGGCAAGAGATGAGATACTCAAGTTCCTCAACAAAAGATCTTATACAAATGCCCCACCTATATCTTCAGCTACAAGAACAACTGCGTCAATGGCTCAAGCCAAAAGATAAGCGACATCTCCAAGGATTTGCGGAGGCAGTAGCCGCGATATTGCAATCAGGAAGGGCAAGTCTGAGTCATTGGTTGCCCTATTTGAGCCATCGAGAGTGCCAAGCCAGAAGTCAGATGGAAAGACTAAGCTACTTTGTGCATAATCCACATATCATCGCCGAGAGATTCTATAACCCATTGGTGAAGCACTTTCTCCAAGCATTTGCAGGAGAATCGTTGGAACTAGCCTTAGACACAAGTATACTGTGGGATAAATTCTGTCTTATAGAAGTATGCTTGATTTGGGGAGGGAGGTCGATTACTCTAGCTCAAGTAGTACTAGAGCATGGCAGCGCTACAGTTGGCTTTGAACATTATCGTCCCGTCTTAGAACAAGTACGCTCTCTATTGCCGCCACAAAGTACGGTGACCTTGCTTGCCGACCGAGGTTTTGAACATGGGGAATTAATCCGATGGTTACAGCAAAATCACTGGTCTTGGGCAATTCGCGCAAAGAGCGATCTGCTAGTGACTCTGCCAACAGGTACAACCAAGCGTGTTGAACAACTGATACCTCCCGCAGAGCAAGCTTATCTAGTTCCCGATGTCACCGTACTCGGTGATGTTAATTGTCATTTAGCGACGGCTAACCTAGACATGGCTAACGGTTCATGGGCTGTCCTTAGCGATATTCCCCCTTCATTACAGACTTTTGCTCTCTATGGCAAACGCTTTGGTGGAATCGAACCCCATTTTAAAGACTATAAGTCGGCGGCTTTTAATGTTGTTAGCTCTCATCTCCGTGATGCTCAAGCTCTTACCTGTTTATTTATGCTCCTTGCCACGGCTAACCTGATTGCTGTAATTCTTGGCATAATGTTGGTGCGTTTGGGGCAAAGGGCTGCGATTGATTGGCACGATCATCGCGGCTTGAGTTTTCTGCAACTCGGTCTCCGTCAGCTTCACACTCTTCTTTACCAACAAAAATCTCTTCCTATTTTGCAGATTTTGCCTAGAACTAATCCTCCTCCTGCCTCTGCTTCTATTGCTAAACGCGAAAAGTTAGATTTTCGTATCGAATTTGCCCGTATTACCATTGTCTCATCTTGAGACTCCCATGAGTTTTCTGCACCACTAAGCATATATCTCAGAGAGATCAAAGAAAAACTACATGAAACAAAGACAATAGAAGTGAGCGTATCAGGATTGAGTCGTACGCTTAAGCGCTTAGAATTAGGGCGTAAAAAAAAACTTTAGTAGCCAGCGAACAAGCGACAGAAAGAGTGAAAAAATTGCGTTATGAGTTTCGTCGTTGGCTAGATACGATAGATGTCAAAAACCTTGTATTCATTGACGAGACAGGGCTAAATCTAGCGATGACGAGGCTTTATGGTAGATGTCAAGGAGGATGTAGGGTATATGATGACCGTCCAGGTAACAAAGGTAGAAACATCACTTTAATTGGAGCCATGAGTGATGAAGGGTTGATTGCTGCGATGACTTTTGCTGGTAGTCTCAACACCGCCAGTTTTTTGGTTTTCATTGAGAAAATACTATTGCCTCGGTTATGGGTTGGGGCAATTGTCGCTATGGATAATTTGCCTGTACATTACGCTGCAATGGCTAAAACCCTAATTGAATCCGTTGGTGCTCAGGTTAAGTTCATCCCTCCCTATTCTCCTGATTTATCGCCAATCGAGTTATGTTGGTCAAAATTAAAAGAGATTATTCGCTCGGCTAAAGCTCGCACAATTTCGGCTCTTGACGACGCAATTACTATGGCTATTAATTCTATTACTGATGAAGATGCTCTTAATTGCGCCAATTCAAGGATGAAATGCAACGGGTTCTGATGAAGCAAAGAATACTTCGTAAGGAGTACGATAGTCAAGTGATTTTCTGGGTCTGTGATTGATCAAATTCACTGCCTTCTGAAAGTCCTCTTCTTTCACGATTTTAAAGTTTGTACTTTTGGGATAGAACTCTCTAATTAATCCATTGGTGTGTTCATTCAATCCACGTTCCCATGAATGATATGGATTCGCAAAGAAGGTCTCTAGTTTCAATCTTTCAGATAGCTTCTCATGCCCACAGAATTCTCTTCCATTATCAAAGGTCATTGTCTTTCGAGATGTTGATTCTATAGGCTCAAATAGATTGAATGTCACTCTGTTTATCTCATCCATCGTCTTGTTCTTAGCTAGTCCAGCAAGTAAATACTTCGATGCTTTATCAACATGCGTAACTACGATACCTGTGTGGTTGCACCCGATTACCGTATCACTTTCCCAATGTCCAATCTCTGTTTTTAAATCTGCAATCTTCGGTCGATTCTCTATCCCTACCCTATTGGGAATGCCACCTCGCTTCTGATGGCGACCTTTGCGCCTTCGTTGCTTTTGCTTCTGCCTCAGATATTGTTGATATATTCCCATCTCTTGATGGTTTGCATAGATCATCAGATAAATCGTCTCATAGCTGATTTTACCTAGCCCCTCCCTTTCCATTCTCCCTGCTAGTTGCTCTGGGCTGTGGTGTTGCTCTAACCGTTGTTTGACTTCGGCGATCGTCTCAGCACTGATGCTCTGAAATCTTACCTTTGCTTGTTTCCGTCTTGCTTTCATCAGGGCAACCGCAGTATCTGGCAAATAGCCAATCTGTCGCTCGTCTGTATTGCGCGATAACTCTCTTGAAATCGTACTTTTGTTTCGCTTCAAGCGACGACCTATCTCTGATACAGATAATTGCTCAATTACTCTTAGTTTATACAGTTCACTTCTTTCTGTGGTGGTAAGATGGACAAAGCTCATGAGGGTATCCTAATTATTGTGATTAATATCAGAATATCCTTATGAGTCCCTTTACGCAAAGATCTCTAGGTGTTGCATTTCATCCTTGAATTGGCGTTGGTTTCATCATTGTGGGCTCTGCTTCGACCCTTTTAGTTAGCTCCTTTTGTGGCGGGTTTGATCGGTATTTGCTGTAAGCTGTTTAGAAACAGTAACTCTAGAAATTACAGAAAAAGAAACTAGGTTTATGCGTTCAATATTTGGCAAAACTTCTTGGCAAGTGAAAGTTCTCACTAGTTCATTTCAAGGAGTAGAGCCACAGTGGCGAATGATCGAGAAACGAAATAGTGGGATTTTAGATGATCTAATTTGGTCAGCTAGCGACCATAATGAAGATAATTCTAGAAAAGTAAATGTATTTTTGTGGCTAAATGGAGAGAAATACACTTTAGCTAATGATGATATTAGACCAACGGAAGTTAATTGGTTGATTGAAGTGATTGAGGAGTTCTTACATGATATTAGGAGAAAATAATGCCGCGATCGCTTTTTAAACGCTTGAAATCTTTGCCTGTCTTTTGGCTTTTTGCAATGGCGATCGCAGGTTGCTCAAATCCCTTCGCCACTGCAAATGCCCCTGATCAAATACGACTGGGAACTTTCAATCTAGAAAATTTTGATGGGCTAAATACTGAAAAATTAGAAGCTGTGAGCCAGATTATAGAACGCAATTTTGATGTGATCGGTTTGCAGGAAGTCAGCCCAATTGCGGCTGATAAGCTAAAAGAAAAGCTGAATAAATCCAAACCATGGGAATTTATTTTGGGAGAGACAGGCGGTAAACAGAGGATTGCAATGTTCTATCGTAAGGATGCGATCGCTGCTCAAAAGGTGTCGGAATGGCGACAGGTCAATATAACTGGGACTTTGCGATCGCCGCTTGTGACATATCTCAAGGCTGGTAAAAATTTCGACTTCACCTTAGTCGTTGTGCATCAGAAAGGTGGTGGAGGCAAAGATGCCGATCGCTTACGTCAAAATCAAAGCGACATTCTGCGCAAAGAAGTAGATAAATATCAAAAAAACACTCAATCTGATCCCGATCTAATTCTTGTAGGTGATTTCAATAGTCCGACATGGGCTGACCAAAATCGTGGGTTACGTGATGCACCAGTGACTTTTTTGACGAAAGCGATCGAAACCGATGCTAAAGAGAACTGTTTAAAAAAACGCGGTCAGCCGAAAACGCCTGATGGTCGTCCTAGATATTCCAATCGTGGCATTGGTTGCGTCATCGATCATATCGCTATTTCTAAAGCTCCCAAGGGTGCAGAAGAAGAATATATTCCTCAGTCAATACAAATTCTCGATCCTCAAAAGGATCTTGGCTTTGATAGCGATCGCACCTATTTTGCAAAAGTATCCGATCATTTGCCCGTGAGAGCAATTTTTCGCAGTAAATAATCCAGTAAATAAAAAAAAGCGGCGCAATGCGCCGCTTTTTTTATAGCCCTGAAGGTAAACCTGTGGGTTTGCCCTTAATGCTAGTGACTATTCTGCCCCAGCCAGCTTCACCGCCTCCATCCCAAAAAATTTGCTGCATTACTGCATAGCTATAGGGATCATAAACGCCGCCAACCCCTACATCATAGCTATCGCTAGCCCCATGACGAGTACCGTAAGGATCATGCACCAGCCAAACTTTTTTGTCAGGATCATGTCCGACAACTACGCAAATGTGACCACTGCCTTTGTAGGCGAATCCTACAACTACGGGGATATTTGCTTTGAGCGATAGTAATACGTCTTTGGCGGAGAGAGAATAGCTAAAGTAAGAGTTAATACCAAGTTCTTTCAAAGCCCATGTTTGAGCATCATGATCGATAGTATCCCCATACTTGCCCACCAGTCGCATATAGACTGACTCTGGCTCTGGGAATCCCTGTGCTTTTGCCATTGTTGTCAAGGCTCCATTTAGCACATAGTCGGCTAGCATAGCGTTACTAGTCGTATTACACTGTCGCCAACCAGCTCCAAAGATCGCTTGATCGTTGTCTAGTTGTGAACAATATTTGACAGGTAACTTGATCAGCTTATTGAGATCTTCCCCTTCAATTTTGATATGAGGATCGTAGGCATAGACCTTCTGTAATTGAGACTTGCCATCCAGTGCAGGAAAGGGTGAGGCAAGGGTAAGAAAAAGATGCTGATTACGATCAGGGCTATATTCGGTGAAAAAAAATTCCTGCCCCTTTTTGATAAAAATCTTCTCGGAATCAGCTAAATCCGTTGAGCCAAGCAGCTTCTTTTTCAGAAAAGTATCCGCTTCGGCGATCGCTTTGGGCATAGGACAACCTCGGAATGAATGCGATAACGCTATAAATCATCGCATATCATCTATAAAATATAGCGAAATATAGCTTTTGCCGTTAAACCCAAAAAGTTAATAGCGGCGCGAAGCGCCGCTATTAACTTTTTGGGTTGGGCATTAGGCACAACAAAGCCCCAATAGCTTTATAAATATTTGGTAATCTCCATAGGAGAGTTAGCAATCAAATCTACTCCATGAATTCGGAGCTCCTCCTCAGTGCCATAACCATAGGTAACGCCGATCGCTAATAGCTGATTTTTTTTAGCGCCGATCGCATCATGGGAGCGATCGCCTACCATAACTGTTTTAGCAGGGCTCAAATTTTCGGTGAGGAGAATATGACGAATTAGTTCTCCTTTGTCACTGCGAGTGCCATCTAATTCACTGCCATAAATGCCATCAAACAGAGAAGTCAGCTCAAAATGATCAATAATCCGCTTGGCAAACACATGGGGTTTGGATGTGGCAATGTGAGTTTGATAACCTGCGGCGCGAATGAGTTTTAGCGTCTCAGGAATTTGTGGATATAGAACATTCTCAAATAGACCAACTGTGGCAAAGCGATCGCGATAAAGGGTAATAGCGCGATCGATCGTTATTTGATCGGTAGTTTGAAGTAGTTTGGCAAAACTGACTGTCAATGGTGGACCAATGCACCAAAGGAGTTGATCGGTTTCTGGTGCATCGTAGTCAAGTTGGTTGAGCGCATATTGAATACAAGTTGTAATCCCAATTTTGGGATCGGTTAAAGTTCCATCAAGATCGAATAATACTGTATCCATATGTTGTCATTTTATCTATAAGTACCTGTGCAGAAACAAACCCAAGCCTGTAAGGTTGCGCCCCTGCGGGGCGCAACCTTACAGGCTTGGGTTTGGGATTAATAGAGAATCTCGGCAAAGCCTATCTACAGCTTTTAGTATTGTTGGTAATCGATGATTACCGTGCATTTTTTTTATACAATCCCTTGCTTTAGATTCCTCAATACCGATCGCAGTTACATATAGTGGACGATGACTATCATTTCTAAACACCTCAGCTTCTGTCGGTATATCTTTGTAGCGACTTTTGGCTACGCCAATTACAGTAGCTTGAGCATCCAGTGCATTGTATAGGTGATAACCTAACCCAGCTTTTTGATAGCGATCGAGATAGACATAACCATCAATCACAATGATTGTGGGGAGTTGGGGGAGGTTTTCTAAAAGCAGCAAAATAATTGGCATCTCGCGTTTATAAAACTCGCCTGGTTGATACTCCGCAACTTGATCGGTTTGAGTGATAAATGTGCTGTCAGGTGTATGGGCTTCCCAATCATGAAAGACAATTCCTGCTGCTACCGCCTTCCCACTTCGATAATCAACATCAACCGCAAATATCATTTAGCATTACCTTCATTGGCTTTAAAACTTTATAGCGCGTCCTGACTGATTAAAGATATACAGCTATTTTCGATCAAATGAACCACAATAAATTTTTTAAAACTGTTGCTTTGCAACAGTTTTAAAAAATTTATTGGTTCTGGTTTGAGCACAAAGCGCTGTAAGTGATCACGCTTGACCACAAGGTAAATAAACTGTAAAGCAACTTCCCACACCCAATTCACTAGTTACTTCTATTCTGCCCCCGTGCAATTCAATAACTCGTTTGACAGAAGCTAGCCCCAGCCCCATACCACTATATTTACGGTTGAGACTAGTATCAGCTTGATTGAAGGGTTGAAATAATTGATGAAGATTTTCTGGAGAAATGCCAATACCTGTATCAGTAATGGCAATCCGAATAAAAGACTTTTGCTCAATTTGCTGTTCATGGATTACTTCCAAAGTAACATGTCCATTTTCTGGGGTAAATTTTATCGCGTTTTCAAGTAAATCAACTAGAACCTTAAAAATACGTCGTTCATCTAACAGCAGTAAGGGAAGATCATCTTGAATTTTGGTTTCAAGATTAATTTGCTTGTTGACAGCATCCTTTTGAATATGTTCTACAATAACATGACAGGTTGAAGAGATAGACATCAGTCCAAGCTGTAAATTAAACTGCCCAGATTCTAGCATTGATAAATCGATGATGTTGTTAATCAGTCTTAATAAATGATTGCCGCTACTATTAATAACTTGCAAAGCCTCTACTTGCTCGACATTAACGGAGCCAAGCATCTCTTCTTTTAAACATTCTGAGAAGCCTAAAATTGCATTGAGAGGGTTGCGAAGTTCATCTCTAATAATTGAGAGGAATTTGCTTTTGATCTGTGGCTCTTGATTTTTATCTTGTTTGGAGCTATGCGTTGTTAAGGCGATCTTGACAGTCGTTAGGAGTTGCTCACTACGAAATGGTTTAACCACATATCCCATCGGATTAGTCAGTTGAGCCCGTTTTAAAGTTTCTGTATCTGAGAAAGCTGACAGATAAACGATGGGGATATCACAGAAAGATTGAACGAACTTGGCAACATCAATACCATCTATTTCTCCTTTGATCCGAATATCTAGCAAGACTAAATCGGGAGAAAATTCTAAGATTTTTTTGATTGCAGTTTCCCCATCGGAAGCGATCGCGCAAACAATATATCCTTCATCCTTTAGTATTTGGGTAATATCTTGTGCGACAAGTCTCTCATCTTCAACTATTACTACTTGGATACTCAATGTTTAGCCCTCTTTATTAAGCAGAGGTTTACTATTATGCAATCGAAAGAGTAAATTTTATTGGCAGCATGTTACTTTTGCAGATTCACTAAGGATAGCTCTCTCATAAATAATCTAGGATTAGAAAGTAATTTAGGATTGTTATATGTGTTCTGCTATTAAGTATAAACACTTATTTATACAAGTGTCATACGCCCAATTTTCGCTTGCTAAAGTAAACTTCTAAACTACATTTATAATTATTTTTTATGTTTATAGTCTACATTATATAGATATATTAATGCTATAGCATAGAGATACCCTCATAAAATATATGAGATGGTAATAATCAGCGAGAAATAAGCTTTTCTAGTTTATTTCTCGCTGATTTTAGAGGTCTCTATACGGTGAAAGCGATCAACTTTAGACTACAGGAAAAAATACTTGAAACTTCGTTCCCTTCTCACCATTATATAGAAGTCGCCAATTCAAGGATGAAATGCAACACCTAGAGATCTTTGCGTAAAGGGACTCATAAGGATATTCTGATATTAATCACAATAATTAGGATACCCTCATGAGCTTTGTCCATCTTACCACCACAGAAAGAAGTGAACTGTATAAACTAAGAGTAATTGAGCAATTATCTGTATCAGAGATAGGTCGTCGCTTGAAGCGAAACAAAAGTACGATTTCAAGAGAGTTATCGCGCAATACAGACGAGCGACAGATTGGCTATTTGCCAGATACTGCGGTTGCCCTGATGAAAGCAAGACGGAAACAAGCAAAGGTAAGATTTCAGAGCATCAGTGCTGAGACGATCGCCGAAGTCAAACAACGGTTAGAGCAACACCACAGCCCAGAGCAACTAGCAGGGAGAATGGAAAGGGAGGGGCTAGGTAAAATCAGCTATGAGACGATTTATCTGATGATCTATGCAAACCATCAAGAGATGGGAATATATCAACAATATCTGAGGCAGAAGCAAAAGCAACGAAGGCGCAAAGGTCGCCATCAGAAGCGAGGTGGCATTCCCAATAGGGTAGGGATAGAGAATCGACCGAAGATTGCAGATTTAAAAACAGAGATTGGACATTGGGAAAGTGATACGGTAATCGGGTGCAACCACACAGGTATCGTAGTTACGCATGTTGATAAAGCATCGAAGTATTTACTTGCTGGACTAGCTAAGAACAAGACGATGGATGAGATAAACAGAGTGACATTCAATCTATTTGAGCCTATAGAATCAACATCTCGAAAGACAATGACCTTTGATAATGGAAGAGAATTCTGTGGGCATGAGAAGCTATCTGAAAGATTGAAACTAGAGACCTTCTTTGCGAATCCATATCATTCATGGGAACGTGGATTGAATGAACACACCAATGGATTAATTAGAGAGTTCTATCCCAAAAGTACAAACTTTAAAATCGTGAAAGAAGAGGACTTTCAGAAGGCAGTGAATTTGATCAATCACAGACCCAGAAAATCACTTGACTATCGTACTCCTTACGAAGTATTCTTTGCTTCATCAGAACCCGTTGCATTTCATCCTTGAATTGGCGAGTGTTCCTTCAAGTTGGTCTGTTAAGCTATGGACTAACTGCATACCTAAACTCTCTGTGTTTGCTAAGTCAAGGTTCGGAGGGAGACCAATACCATCATCAGCTACTATTAAATGATATTGATGTTCAGCTTGCGTTAACTGAATATTGATTTCACCATATCCACTAGGAAAAGCATATTTCAAGGTATTTGATATTAATTCGTTGATGATTAGCCCTAGAGAGATTGATTGCTCTAGAGGCAAGAAAATATTCATAACATCCAATTTATATTCAATATTTTCTGAATGATTGACATAGCATTGAAACAGATTAGCCATTAAGTCAGAAATATATTCTCGGAAGTTGATGTTAGCAAGATCTTCGTTGTTATGGAGTTGGGCATGAATTAGCGCCATAGACTGAATACGATTTTGATATTCTTCAATCAAGATTTTTAATTCAGGGGTGGTTTTGCGAAACTGCATTCTGAGAAGGCTAGACATTACTTGCAAATTGTTTTTGACCCGATGATGCACTTCTTTAAGCAACACTTTTTTCTGATGCAGTTCGTTAGCTAATTGCAGGTATAGCGCTTCTTTGTCCGCGAGTTCTTCCTGCACCTGCTGATACAGGCTAGCTTGTTGAATCGCGATCGCTAGTTGATTACTGATTTGCTGAACTAAGCTAACTTCCTCTGCTTCCCAGTGACGAGGGGCTGAACATTGATGAATACAGAGTAGTCCCCACAAATCATTCCCATTTAGTATTGGAACGATTAAGTTTGCCCGAATTTGAAACAATGCCAAAATATCAATATGACATGGCGTAAGCCCTGCATTGTATATATCATCTACAGCCTGAAATCTACCGAGACGATATGATTCGGCATATTCTCCCCCGAAGCGATCCTCATGAAGCTTAGCTGTGATAACTGAATCAAATTCATCAACTACAGATTCAGCAACAAATTCACCATCATTAAAATTAGTGTTGGGCGTAAATTTGTAAATGCAAACTCGATCAGCTTGGAGGAATTGATGGATTTCTAGGGTCGCGGTATCAAAAATAGTATGCAAATCAAGGGATTGACGAATTCTCTGCATGAGATCGTGTAGCAAAGATTCTCGAACCGCTTGCTGACGAATTAGCAGTTCAGCACGTTGGCGATCGCGTAATTCTAGCTGTAGTTGCTGATACACGCTAGCTTGTTGAATTGCGATCGCAAGTTGATGACTAATTTGCTGAACTAAAGTAATTTCTTCTGTTTCCCAATGACGAGGGGCTGAACATTGATGAATACAGAGCAGTCCCCACAAATTATTACCATTTAGTAATGGCATGACTAGGTTTGCGCGAATTTGAAATACTGACAAAATATCAATATGGCATTGATGAAGCCCTGCTTTATAGATATCATCTACAGCTTGAAATCTTCCGTGATAATAAGATTGAGCATATTCTCCACCAAAGCAATCATCATGGAATTTAGCCGCAACAACTGAATTAAATTCGGGTGCTACAGATTCAGCGACAAATTCGCCATCAGTAAACTTTAAGTCTGTAGCAAATTTGAAGATTCCCACCCGATCTGCTTGTAGAAATTGGCGAATTTCTGATGTAGCCGTATCAAAAATAGTATGCAAATCCAATGATTGTCGAATTCGTTGCATGATTTCATGCAGTAAAGTTTCCTTGTCAGCTTGCTGACGGATAAAAATTTCAGCAAGCTGACGCTCTTGGAGTTCTAGTTGCAGTTGATTGAATAGGTTGGCTCTTTGAATGGCGATCGCAAATCGACTAGATAGTTGTTGTAATAGATCTATTTCCCATTCTTGCCAACGCCGAGGGCGATCGCATTGATGGACTATCAGCATTCCCCAAAGTTGTTGATCCTGAAGAATTGGTACGACAAGTTTGGCTCTAACTTCAAGTTCTTGGAGTGGCTCTAGTAAACAAGGTGGGATAGATCCAGTCTCAATATCCTCTAAAGAATATATTTCTCCATTTAAGTAACTGTCATATATTTCTTCGGAAAGAGTTTCTTCAAAGTAGAGATTATCTAGCATTGAAGCAAATCTAGGAGAGACAGATTCCGCGATTACGGCTCTAGTCCTATCGGCATATATTTGACAGACTAAAACCCGATCTGATTGCAAGACTTGGTGTATTTCGGCAACCGTTGTATTGAGAATTTCTTCGAGATTAAGGGAGGCGCGAATACGCCGTGAGATACTACTTATAAGGCTCTGGTGCTTTGTCTGCTGTTGTACTTGGATCTCGGCAAGTTTGCGATCGGTAATATCCTGTGCTGTCCCAATTGTTATAAGTACTTCACCCCTCTCATCTCTACTAAATACAGAGTTACGACTGTAAAGCCATCGCCATTCTCCATCGGCGTGTCTCATCCGATACTCCATATCAATGATTTCCCCATCGGCAGCAGCACAAATCAACTCTAAGTTGGTAGCCACTTTATCTAGATCTTCTGGATGCATGAGATTGTGGAAGAGATTGGCTCCCATTTCCTGAACTTCCGCTGTTGTATAGCCAAGTGTTGAATAAATCTCACGGTTTGAGTAAATATTTCGCTGCTCTTGAACGTTATAAAGATAAAGAATATTGGGTGATGCTTCAGCAATTTTCTGAATAAATTGCTGACTCTCCTGAAGAGACAGCTCCACTTTCTGGCGATTTTGCTTTTCCTGCAATGCTTCTGAGCGATTGTGAATGAGGTTTTGTTTTTGTTCCTCTTGGGCGATCGCATTTCGCAACGCAGAGAAAATTAATTCCTTAGTGAGAGTTTCTTTAACTAGATAATCCTGATAATCTTGCTCAACCAGAGATATTAATTCCTCGTTTGCTGCACTTACCAAAATTACTATGGGGATTTGTTTGGAATTCAATAGTTGTAAAATCTTTTCCCTATCTAGATTTGGCAACTCCCAGTCTAGTAAAATGCAGTCAGGATCTTCTTGAAGATAAATTTCTAAAGATTTTAATAAGGGAGATTCGCATTGGTGAATTTGGTAGCGATTTTGACGATGCTCTATGATATTCGTGTCGGCAGATGGTAAAAGCTGCCTATAAACAAGCTCGTCATAGCTATCTGTGATGATTAAGACTTTACGTTCAGAGTTAGCTATGAATTTGTTCATTCAATTTATGTAAACAAGAAAAACACCTTGAAGTCATTATAAAATGCAATCAACATAAAACCCAAGTAAATGAAGGCGGCACTTCGTGCCGCCTTCATTTACTTGGGTTTTATGTCCTAAGCAAACCTTAAATTGCTATATGAGAATAGCTGTAAGGTGCTGTATGAGTATCATCCTTTTGTAGGATGATGATTTACGGTGATAAGAACTAGACTCTGTTTCACAGATTTGGACTAATAAAAATCAGTAATGGTCAACTGATGGAGGTTATATTATGAATACCGAAGAAGCCACTATTGCGGCATTGCAAAATCGTATTAAATATCTAGAAGCGCACCTCCATCTGGCTTTACAGGTCTTGACTGACTTGGAAAATGATTCTCAAGATGTTATTAAATCTTTGGACATCCAGCGTCAATCTCAGACTATAGACATAGTTCCCACTAGCAAAATTGAACTGCCTACGTTTTTACATGCACTCACATGGAAACATGATTATCCCCATGCAGTAAATCATGTAAACTTGCGCGATCGCTTAGTTGCCAATGCTTCTTAAACTTACAGTAATTACTTTTACAACGCTTCGTGCTCAAACCCGATCCAATAATCAGCTTAAAAGTGCTGCAAGGCAGCACTTTTAAGCTGATTATTGGATCTTTTGATTAGGAATTATTGTAAAAGAGATGTCGGAAAATCCCGACATCTCTTTTTTGCTTTCAGAAAAAATCCTTTGTACAAAGAAGAGAATTAATGTGAAAATTACTATATTAATTCGTGGATTAAGACTATGGAACTGGAAGACTTTTTTGCTTTAGTACATCCTGCGATCGCTGTTATTGTTGTATTTCCTTTGATTGGTATTGTGGTAAATCGTGCTTGGTTGGTTCGCCAGCGCCGTTTGCAAGTCATTGATGGCGAAAAAAGCAAGATTCCCCCAATTGTAGGATCTGAGCATGTAGCGATCGGTAATTGGTTGAGTATTTCAGTCGTAGGTGTTGCCCTATTGGGTATGGCTTATCCGATTTTTTCCAAGTTTCTCAAAAATGATATCTTCTCCAAAGATTCTTTACGAGCTTTTTCTGTAGTAGCTATTTTCATCGCCACAACTGCTTCATTTACCTTCTTGTTTAAAGCAAAAGTCAAAATCTGGCGCAATGTTTTTGCAGCTTTAACATCGGTTGGCTTAATTGTGTTGGGAGCACAGCCAGAAGTTTTTAGACGGGATAATGAGTGGTTCTTTTCTCATTATTATTATGGTATTGCCTCTGCGATATTAATGATTATTTCGGTTGCTATTACTCAAGATATTTATAAGGATAAACAAAATCGCTGGCGAAATATCCATATCATTCTTAATTGTTTTGCTTTACTTCTCTTTGTCGGACAGGGAATGACTGGTTCTAGAGACTTACTCTCAATTCCTTATACTTGGCAAAAAGAGTATCTTCGCCAATGTGATTCTAAAACTAGAACCTGTCCTAAATCCACAGCATTTTATGTTCCAACTCTACCCACTCAAACTCTACCATCCTCTCTAGTAAATTCTTATATTTTTAGTTTCCCTTGGGTAAATTGAAAACATAAAAATTTTGTAGCCCATCAAATCGCAAAATGCAGTAATGAAAATTAGTAATATCCAAGCTACTTTAAACCGTATCCCTAGTTCGATTTATCTCGCTATTGCTGTTTTGATTTTTGCATCCTCTAACTCAATTACGCGGATACTCAATGACATTGGGCTACATAATTTAATCGATGGCAGAAATCCTATTTCCCTCTGTAATGTTCTATTTGTTGGCAATATTTGCGGATTGGGATTAATGATTCCGCTCTTTTACCGTGACTGGAGTCCAACAATTCTCAAATCAATTACGCGCAAAGATTGGATTAGTTTAACTATTACGAGTATTTTCACTGGTGCGATCGCCCCTGCTTTGATATTGACGGCGATTGGCAATACAAGTATTGCTAATGTTGTTTTAATTGGTCGGATTGAGCCAATCTTAACGCTTGTATTGAGTGTTTGGCTGTTGGGACTCAGGCTCGATGTTTGGACAATTGCAGGTTCCGTGGCTTCCTTTGGTGGTGTGGTAGTTACTATCCTTTTAGGAGGAGTAGGAACAATGATGACGATGGCAGGATTCCAGATTGGAACTGGCGAAATTTTTATAGCGATCGCATCTGTTATTACTGCTATTTCGTCAGTTACTAACAAGCTACAACTGCAATCTATTCCTTTAGGGATTTTCACGATTTATCGCAATCTATTGGGAACCGTAATTTTCTTTGTAATTGCCAATGTTTTTTATGGGAAAGAACATTTTGCTGATGCTTTTACTCCTTTACTTTGGCAATGGATGCTCCTCTATGCACTGGTAATCGTTGTGATTGCTAGGCTTTGTTGGCTTGAAGGTTTAAAAAAAGCTACCCCAACAGAACTTAATTTAGCAACTTCGCTAAATCCGATTCTCTCAATTTTTATGGCTTACGTGATTTTGAGTCAAGTTCCCACCCTAGCTCAATATTATGGTTTAAGTTTATTAATCATTGGGGTTATCTTGAATTTTATTGGCAATCAACACCAAGGCAAGATGAAGCAAAAAGTTGCTAAATCTACTGACATCGAAAAAATGGATACTGCGATCGGTTTCCGAGGTGTGTGACATAAAAAAGGAGCGCGAAGCGCTCCTTTTTTATGTTTTTTTAGAATTGTTTTTTAGACTTCACCAATATATTTCAGCACAACCACACTTAACGGCGGAGCTGTCACATCGACTGAATAGGGCTTGCCATGACTGCCGTAGTCATCGGAATATTTGCCGCCAAGATTGCCGACACCGCTGCCACCGTAGATCGGGGCATCGCTATTAAGAACTTCTTTATAAAAGCCCTTTTCAGGAACGCCAACACGATAGTTGTGATGGACAACAGGGGTAAAGTTGCAGACCACCAAAACAAACTCGCCATCAAGTCCCTTACGCAAGAAAGAGATGACTGAGTTCTGAGTGTCATTACACTCAATCCATTCAAATCCATCTTGAGTGAAGTCTTGCGTGTAAAGCTCAGGCAGCGATCGCAAAAGTTTGTTCAGATCGCCAACATATTTTTGCAATGTCTTGTGGCTAGGATATTGCAACAAATGCCATTCCAGATCGCCCCAAACGTTCCATTCCGCCCATTGTCCAAATTCCATGCCCATAAACATGGTTTTCTTGCCAGGATGGGTAAACATATAGCCATAGAGACAACGCAAGTTCGCAAACTTCTGCCACTCATCACCAGGCATCTTGCCGATCATCGGACTCTTACCATGCACCACTTCATCATGGGAAAGCGCTAGCATGAAGTTTTCGCTAAACGCATACCAAATGCTGAAGGTGAGATAATTGTTGTTATGTCCACGGAAATATGGATCGAGTTTGAAATAATCGAGCATGTCATGCATCCAGCCCATATTCCACTTCAGATTGAAGCCTAATCCACCTGAATAGGCGGGCCATGTCACCATTGGCCAAGAGGTGGACTCTTCCGCAATGGATAAAGCGCCTGGGTAATAGGTGAACAGAATGCTATGTAAATGTCGGAATAGCTCGATCGCTTCTAAACTTTCACGACCGCCGTACTCATTAGCGAGCCATGTGCCTGGTTCGCGGTTGTAATCGCGATAGATCATCGAGGCAACTGCATCAACGCGGATTCCATCGATGTGATATTTGTCGAACCAGAACAGCACATTAGCAATCAGGAAATTCTTAACTTCACTACGTTTGTAGTTAAAAATTTTGGTTCCCCATTCTTTATGCTCACCAATGCGGACATCGGCGGGTTCGTAAAGAAACGTGCCATCAAAGAAGGATAAACCATGTCCATCTTTGGGGAAGTGGGCAGGAACCCAGTCAACAATAATGCCAATATCGTTTTGGTGACACTTATCGATGAAGTACATCAAGTCTTGAGGTGTGCCATAACGCGATGTGGCGGCATAGTAACCCGTCACTTGATAGCCCCATGAGCCATCGAAGGGATGCTCGGCTACAGGCATCATTTCAATGTGGGTATAGCCCATCTCCTTGACATAGGGGATCAAGTCTTCGGCGAGTTCGCGATAGGTGAGAAATCTTGCTCCAGGTTTAAGATCGGCGGCTGATACGCTCTGGTATCCACTAGCAGGAGGATTGGCTGCCGAGGCGTGCATCCATGAGCCAAGATGCATTTCATAGACTGAAATTGGCTTTTTAAGAGGATCTTCAGTGCGGCGTTTTTCTAACCATGCTTGATCGTTCCATTCATAGGTACTGAGATCGGTAACAATCGAGGCGGTTTTAGGACGTACTTCCTGAAAATATCCGTAGGGATCGGATTTTTCGTAGATATGCCCTTCAGGGCTTTTAATTTCGTATTTGTAAACTGTACCAACTACTAATTCAGGAATAAACAGATCCCAAATGCCTGTATTTCCTCTACGCATTTGGTGCTTACGTCCATCCCAGCTATTAAAGTCGCCTAGGATTGAGACGTTACGAGCATTGGGAGCCCATACTGCGAAATAAACACCACTCACACCGTCAATGGTGGTGGGATGTGCGCCCATTTTTTCGTAAATTTGGTAATGAGTGCCTTCACCAAATAGGTAAGCGTCAAATTCTGTCAGTAAAGGAGATCTGAAATAGTAAGGATCGTGAATTAGCCGATCGCTGTCTCCAGCCTTAACTCTGAACTGGTAGTTAAACAGGTGGGGCGCGTCACTGATCACACATTCAAAAAAGTGAGGATGATGCACGGAATGCATCGGATATTCTTTGTTTTGTTCGGGATTAACTACATATACAGCTTCTGCATCGGGTAGATAAGCTCTAACCACCCATACCGACTTACCTTCTTGCTCAATTTCATGTGGCCCGAGCACTGTAAAAGGGTCGTGGTGTTGATTCCACACAATGCGATCGATTTGCTCGGTGGGGAGGGTTGGGGTCATATCACTTTAAGTAAACGCACATAATTAAATTACTGCATATTAATCACCAAATGACAGGGTGTAATCTAAAGTAAAGACTGGTGAATATTTTCTTTTATTTTTTATATATATAAAATACGAGGTTGAGATGCTTTTTTAGAGACATCAAGTTATCAATAAGCATCATCTTCAATCGTCCATAATCAGCGATCGCCTTTTGTCATCATTCAAGTGCGATCGCCTATTATTACAAATATACCCGTTCACCAATTTTTCTAACATCAAACAGAGATTGCCTACAGCAAAACCTTTAGGAGATAGATCGTTAAGGCGATCACGTTTGACTTAGAGTATTATCTACGATAATTTGTTCTTAACCTCAAAATTAAACCGCCAATTCAAGGATGAAATGCAACGGGTTCTGATGAAGCAAAGAATACTTCGTAAGGAGTACGATAGTCAAGTGATTTTCTGGGTCTGTGATTGATCAAATTCACTGCCTTCTGAAAGTCCTCTTCTTTCACGATTTTAAAGTTTGTACTTTTGGGATAGAACTCTCTAATTAATCCATTGGTGTGTTCATTCAATCCACGTTCCCATGAATGATATGGATTCGCAAAGAAGGTCTCTAGTTTCAATCTTTCAGATAGCTTCTCATGCCCACAGAATTCTCTTCCATTATCAAAGGTCATTGTCTTTCGAGATGTTGATTCTATAGGCTCAAATAGATTGAATGTCACTCTGTTGATCTCATCCATCGTCTTGTTCTTAGCTAGTCCAGCAAGTAAATACTTCGATGCTTTATCAACATGCGTAACTACGATACCTGTGTGGTTGCACCCGATTACCGTATCACTTTCCCAATGTCCAATCTCTGTTTTTAAATCTGCAATCTTCGGTCGATTCTCTATCCCTACCCTATTGGGAATGCCACCTCGCTTCTGATGGCGACCTTTGCGCCTTCGTTGCTTTTGCTTCTGCCTCAGATATTGTTGATATATTCCCATCTCTTGATGGTTTGCATAGATCATCAGATAAATCGTCTCATAGCTGATTTTACCTAGCCCCTCCCTTTCCATTCTCCCTGCTAGTTGCTCTGGGCTGTGGTGTTGCTCTAACCGTTGTTTGACTTCGGCGATCGTCTCAGCACTGATGCTCTGAAATCTTACCTTTGCTTGTTTCCGTCTTGCTTTCATCAGGGCAACCGCAGTATCTGGCAAATAGCCAATCTGTCGCTCGTCTGTATTGCGCGATAACTCTCTTGAAATCGTACTTTTGTTTCGCTTCAAGCGACGACCTATCTCTGATACAGATAATTGCTCAATTACTCTTAGTTTATACAGTTCACTTCTTTCTGTGGTGGTAAGATGGACAAAGCTCATGAGGGTATCCTAATTATTGTGATTAATATCAGAATATCCTTATGAGTCCCTTTACGCAAAGATCTCTAGGTGTTGCATTTCATCCTTGAATTGGCGAACCTTAGTTGCATTATGGCTCGTAGACTTTCTTTAAGTAAATTTTATGTACGCAACTAAATACGGAAAAACAATAAAACTTTTTTTAATGGATTCAGACCCAGAAGGAAGGATAATATGTGAATTATCTAATTGGACAGGAAAAGCTTACAGAATTCCTAGAGGCAAAGTAAAAGATTGCTCTAACAGAGAGGATCTTAGAAGCACAACAGTTTATTTGTTGTTTGGAAGACCTGAAACGTCAACAGATAAAGCGAAAGTTTACATTGGTGAGGCTGAGAATGCTTATTCTAGACTGGTTTACCATGTTTCAGAAAAAGAATTTTGGAATGAAGCGGTCGTATTTATTAGTAAAGACGAGAACCTTAATAAAGCACATATAAAATATCTAGAGTCTAGGTTATTTGAAATTGCGAATATGGCATCTAGGTATGAGGTACAAAACAGCAATATTCCAACAAAAAGCTCCATTTCAGAGTCTGATAAAGCAGAAATGGAGGAGTTTATTGAGTATATCAAAATCCTCATAAATACGATGGGCTTTAAGGTTTTCGAGCCTCTTATAAAGCAAGAGCTAGCCAATAGCAGTAATGATGAAAAACTATACATAAATGCAACTAGAGGTGCTAACGCAAAAGGCAAAAGAACATCGGATGGATTTGTTGTTTTTCGCAATTCTGAGATTGCGACCGATACGGTTAAGTCATATCGTGAGAAAGGGCTTAACAAGTTGAGGGATGAACTTATTGAGAATGAAATTATTGTTAAAGTCGAAGATAAACTCGTTTTTAAATCCGATTATTTGTTTAGTAGTCCATCAGCAGCAGCAATGGTAATAATGGGACGGAGTGCAAACGGTCTATTGGAATGGAAAGACTCTTCTGGCAAAGCATTACGCGATATTGAGAAGCAAGAAATATCAAAAGCCAACAAACAAATTCAACTAGTAGATTCTTGACCTTACTAACAGACATCATCGCTAAACTTTCATTATGCTAACCTAAAAATACTTTGCATTCAGGAGTGATAAATATGTCAACCAATAGCCCAATTGTATTCGCAGAGGAATTAGCCAACGAGCTAGACAAAATTCCTGAGCAATACTGGTCAAACCTTTTACAGATCATTCGTTTGTTTCGTGAAAGCGTTACGCCAGTTTCGGAAAGCCACTCTCAAGATACTACAATTGTCGAAGTGATCGAGGATTTAGGGCTTGTCCATGCCATGCTAGAAGTTAAAGGCGAAAAGCCTCTCAGTCTCCAAGAAGCACTTGCCGAAATGGAAAGAGCATGAATGTCAATTATCTTCCTAGTTTTCTTAAGGAACTTAAAGCACTTAGAAGTACACCTTACTTCAAACCCATAAACACCCTTGTATTTCAGGAGATTCCCAAACTTGCTGGCTTAACAGATATCAAAAATGTCAAAAAGCTACAGGGTTATGAAAATGCGTATCGAATCAAAGTAGGAGATTATCGAATTGGAGTGATCTTTGAAGGTGAAACCATTACATTTTGTAGAGTGCTGCATCGAAAAGAAATTTATCGCTATTTCCCATAAACTAACTCTGCCACCACCGATTCCCACGCAATTGGCTGCTCTCCTAACCTTTCTGACTCAGCGATCGCCTCTAGAGCATCTTGTAGATCTAAGCGATCTTCCAGTTCAGATTCTTCTAAAAAATCAACCATTTCTCTAGGCGTAGTATCTAGAATCCTTGCCAAAGTAAATATAGAAATTTGTGGCGTGTCGTTGAAATAGAGCAAACTATGCAAGTACTCGCGTTTTAACCATGCCAAAAAGCGATCGGGTGTAGTTCCCAAAATATCCGCTGAAGTTGCTAAATCAACTGTTAGCTTTGCCATAATTTTACTCAATAGCGAAAAAGTAAAGAGCATAAGTGCTATCTAGGCTTGATTTTACTCTTAACTTCAGCACGATCGCCAATGCCCTTGCCATGCAAGAAAAACTGATGTCTATGGCATCCGAAGATCGTCCCAATTACATGATTGCGAGCGATCGCTTATTCAACCTTATCTCTACAAATTCTCGTACAAATCAGCAATGACGATATCAGAAAACAACCAACCGTTGGGAGAAACTAACATAATACGAACATCCTCAGCATGTTCCACAAACCTGACCCAATCCTGCTCACGATAGCGATCGAGAATCTGCAAGGCGCGATCGCATAATTCTTTCCCATACGTTTCTTGCAACGCCTTCAAACTCAAACCTTCCGCCAATCGCAAGCCCTGCATGAGTGAATCCATTAACTCCTCCGCAGGCTCGATAATCGGAGCTGTAAAGCCAACTCCTGTATTTTGCCAGAGCGCGATCGCATCGAGGTATTGGCGCATTTTTTGAGGGCGATCGATTCTTTGGTGATTGATGTAACTGGTTGCACCCATACCCACACCATAAAAAGGCTGATTGTGCCAATAGGTCAAATTATGTTTTGACTGATAACCAGATTGAGCGTAATTCGAGATTTCATAATGTTCATAACCCGCAGATGGAAGTAACTCATGGGCAAATATATACATCTCAACTGTACGGGATTCCGTTGGCAATGGGATGTCACCTGCTTGATAACGTTTCCCAAAAGCAGTTCCATCTTCGATGGTGAGATCGTAAATAGATAGGTGTTTCGGCTCCAATGCGATCGCCTTCTGAAGCGAATCTTGCCAATCTGCCATCGATTGATGGGGTAGCCCTGAAATTAGATCTAAACTGAAGTTCTCAAAGCCAGCATTCTTAATTGCATCCACCGCTTCATAGATATCAGCAACGCTATGACCTCGCCCACAGACATCTAATAACTCTTGCTGAAAAGCCTGTGCGCCCAAACTGAGTCGATTTACGCCCAAACTGCGATAACCTTGCAAACTCTCTAGACTAACTGTTCCTGCATTCGCTTCCAGCGATATGTCAGCATTTGGAGCGATCGCAAAATATTTTGCGATCGCTTCTAGGATTTGCTCAAGCTGTTTTACTGACAGCAAAGATGGCGTACCACCACCAAAAAAAATCGTTTGCAATGCTGTTATGGGTGGAATCTCCGCGACAGTGAGCGCAATCTCTTGACATAGCACATCCACATATTGCTGCTTCAGATTCTCGCCGCCAGTAGTAATTGCGAAGTCACAATAAAAACAGCGTCGCTTGCAAAAGGGAATATGTATATATAGTGATTTGGGAAGTTTTTGGCTCAAAGTGTAACTGTGGTAATTAATCAGAAGTTGACGAAAAGTGTCAAGCTTTGATTATTGGATGCAGAGATTATATAATTAGATTTAGCTGCTTGGCGATCGCGAATTTATCAACCCCAAATACCGATCAAAAATTATGACCAACACAATCTCCAAATTAGAAATCATCTATCCTAGTAGCGATGGACAACCGATGGCTGAAAGTACCGAGCATTATCAATGGATTGTCACGATTGAGGGCGGATTGGAGGCTCTTTTTAAAGATAATAATAATGTATTTATTGCGGGAGATTTGCTCTGGTATCCTGTGGAGGGGCAGTCAGAAATTCGCCGCGCTCCTGATGTGATGGTCGTGTTTGGGAGACCAAAGGGCGCAAGAGGTTCCTATATTCAACACCTCGAAGAAGGAATTGCACCTCAAGTAGTATTTGAGGTCTTGTCGAGGGGAAATCGAATTTCGGAGATGGCCCGAAAATTTGAGTTCTACCAAACCTATGGTGTCGAGGAATACTATGTTTACGATCATCTTGCCAATGATTTGGTCGGTTGGTTAAGAAATCATGACGATCATCATCTCGAACCAATAGCCGATATTCAAAATTGGATCAGTCCTCGCTTAGGAATTCGTTTTGAACTTACTGATGAAACTCTCAAGATACTTCAACCTGATGGTACAAGGTTTTTAACTTATCTCGAACAAGCTGAACAAGCTGCTACGGAAAAAATTGCAAAAGAACAGGCTCTAGACATGATCGCAAAATTTACCGCTAAGCTCCGTGAAATGGGTGTTGATCCAGAAAATCTTTAATAAAAAATGAGATGAGACACTTTTCGTCTCATCTCATTTTTTTATTTGAGTAATTCTACTTATTGAAAAAATCTAGTTGAAAATTGGGCAAAATAACTGAATAGAGTTGCCTTGCATCGGGTTTAATTAAGAGGGGCGATCGAAAAAAACAAAGGAAATCACGGCGGAAATATGGGGATTGCGCGGCGACAATTCTTACAAGCAGGACTAACCAGTCTGATCGGATGGCAATTTCTCACCCGCGATCGCGTGGCATTTGCTGCCGATCAATATGTGAGGCAAACAACTGCATCAACGCCGCGTAAACGAGCGCTATTGATAGGGATTAATCAATATGACGCTAAAGAGGAACCGCAAAATTTATTGTCGTCAACAGCGAATGGATGGTTGCCTTTGCATGGTTGCGTCAATGATGTGGAGTTACAAAAGGAGTTACTAATTCATCGCTTTGGCTTTGCGCCCCAAGATATTGTGACGCTGACCGATCTTGATGCTACCCGCACTAACATTGCCGATGCGATCGCCACCCATTTAGTTGCCCAGACTTTACCTAATGATTTGGTAATCGTTCACTTTAGCGGACATGGATCGCGTCTCGGTAATTACAATACGCTTGTACCAGTCGATAGTGGCTTGCCGCAAAATTTGGAAAACTTGCGAGATATTACGGAACAGGAATGGCAGGGGTGGCTGCAAGCGATCTCCACGGATCGGATTTTGAACATCATCGATGCAGGCTTTTACTATCCGAATGTGTCGGCAATAGGCAATTTCCGTTTGCGATCGCGAGTTGGACTGAAAAACTGGCAACCACCAACTGTCACAGAGCCGAGAGAGCAATCCATTGATCAGAAACTAATCGGTACAACTTTACGCGCAGCCTCAGGCGATATGCTCTGCGCTGATGCGCAATGGTCGGGCTTTAGTAGTGGTGCATTTACCTATGCCCTAGTGCAGCAACTATGGCAGATCGTTCCTGCTACAAAAATCAATGTGGTGATGAGTGATCTTGCCACCACCCTCGATCGCCGTGCTTTGCACAATGACAATCTCACTATCGAGAAACAAGTTGCGAATATGTGGGAAGTTGAAGAGGCGAAACAAAAGGCGATCACTTCAAGCACCTTTGCGGAAATGTTACCAATTCCTAACTTTGGTTCTGATGGTGTGATTATTAATAGCAGTAGCGATCGCCATACGGCCGATGTCTATTTGGCAGGCTTACCGATCACCGTTTTGAGTAACTATGCGGCTGGTGCGATTTTGAATGTGGTAGAAGCGACAAGAGCTCCGATAGGTAATGAATCAGAAACAGACTCTGTTCTCAAATCAATTCCATCTAATCCACAAACTACAGTTCAGCTCAAATCGCGTAATGGATTTAACGGCAAAATTGAAGTTTTAAATGATTACAGCATCAATCCAAAATTAGAAAAAGGGCAATTACTTCAGGAAGTAATGAGAGCAATTTCGCGCAATGTCAAATTAGCGATCGCCCTTGATGTTGGCTTAAGCAAAATTGAGCGTGTCGATGCTACTAGCGCCTTCTCGACTATGCCAAATATGTTTGGCGTAAATGCCAATGAACAATGCGCTGATTGTCTATTTGGAGTGCAGTCGGCAAGCTATGGTCTATTTACAATTGGGCATACACCGATTCTCGGCTCCTTTGGTTCTGTGGGCGAGTCGGTAGGTGTGGCGATTAAGCGTTTGCAACCCTTTCTTGAAAGTCTCTTTGCAGCCAAACTGATCCGCACTACGGAAAATCAAGCCGCAACCCATCTTGATGTGCGAGTCACGCTCAAAGCCATGATCGGTGTCGATGAAAGAGCCGTCACTGTGGCTAGCAAATCTGCGGCTCGATCTGCTCTAATACCTGCAAATGCTTTCAGTAATATCGCGCGAACTAAACCGATTAATATTGGCGATCGCCTTGAATGTCAGATCGAAAACTTTAGCGATCAGCCGCTATATATGCGAATTTTCTGTCTCGATCCTCGCAGCAAGATTCTCACTCCTAACTTTATCGCCACTCCCTACGCCAACGACGGCATCATTCCACCATCGGAAACTTTAACAATTCCCTATCCCAAAGCGCCAATGAATTGGGCTGTTTCTGCTCCTAAAGGTATGGTCGATGTTTATATTGTGATTAGCCGATCGCCACTTTTACAGGTTGCCAAAATTTTAGAAGCTTCGCAACGCCAAGCCTCAGCTCTGAATGGATTAATTTCCATTCCTAATCCGTTACAAGTCGCACAATCTCTTTTAGATGATCTCGATCGGGCAGGCAAGCCTTCAGAGTTTGGCAATGCCGCTAATATAGGTGATGCATGGATGTTAGATGTACAACAATGGGCAACCTTCAATTTCAATTATCAAGTCGCATGAAATATAGCTACAAAAAAAGAATTGCGGCGCTTTGCGCCACAATTCTTTTTAACCTACAGCAAACTCGGTATCAGCACGAACTCTAAGAGGTTGAAATCCTAATACAATATCTTCCCTTGGTACGCCTAGCTTCAATAGTTCATAGGCAATACCACCCTCAGTCCCATCGTATTGAATCCAAATCTTTTCATCCTTGATATCTAAATGTAACAAACATCCATAATCTCTTATATCATTACGTTTCCAACCTACATAAACTAACTGATAATGATCGCGCTCCACATCAAAAATAGTCTGAGCCTCGACTTCCTTTGAAGATTGCATAGAACGATTTGCTCTTGCTTGCATTAGTTGTTGAATATATTGCCTGTAGACAGTTACTTTATCCATTGCTCAATAATCTCCTTCTCTAAGTCATAAACCAAAAGCTTAAGTTCACTGCGTTGGACAACTCTATTAATGAAGGCTAAGTTAAAAAAGGTTTGATAAACAAAACGAGGCACAGCTAAATATAAAATCCTTTCTGGCTCTACATCCTCTAGGGCATATCGATAATCTAAAAATTGTCCATGTGCCAAATGAAAGTCAGAAATTCTTGAGGGACTGATAAAGCTTTTAACCTCAACTGCAATTTTATCATTTCCTCTATCAGCACCGATAATCTGCTCAGCACCAATATCTATATACATTTCAACTCCACCTACACGCAATTCGTAGGGATCATGAGTTATTTCCCACCCATCTTTCTCAAGGGCGTGTTTAACGTGATCGTGATATAAATCTTTTGCCATACATAATTATTCCATACCAAATGTAGATGACCAAAAAGTGGCACGATGATTTTGAGTCTTTATATTCCTAGCGATACAGGCGGCTATCCCTACGTTTTCAGTCTAGCGCGAGTAACCCATCATTTCTATAATTGCTTCAGTAACAAATCTTAAAGTATAAAAAAATGGCTGTAAAAAAAGAAGACCCCAAGCGATCGCGTGCTCGTCTGATTGGCAATATCCTATTGCTGATCGGTGCAGGCTTGCTCATAATAAACATCTTTTTACCAAACTTATTCGCGCCTCCCGTAGCCCGTGTCCCCTACAGTCTGTTCGTGCATGAAATCGAAGAAGGACATGTAGCACGTGTATATATCGGACAAGACCAAATTACCTATCAATTAAAGGGTGTCAGCCCTGAAATTCCTGGTGATGTGATTTCTACCACCCCAATTTTTGACTTAAATCTCCCTGAACGCCTCGAAAAGAGTGGCGTAGAATTTGCCGCTGCACCTGTACAAAAGTCTGGCTGGTTTGGCACATTACTTAGCTGGGTAATTCCCCCGTTGATCTTTGTGGGTATTTTCCAACTCTTTAGTCGTAACGGTGGCGGTGGCGCTCCTGGGGGCTTACAGATTGGCAAGAGCAAGGCAAAGGTCTATGTCGAAGGCGAAGCAACCAAAACTATGTTTACCGATGTTGCAGGCGTTGATGAAGCGAAACTAGAACTTCAAGAAATTGTCCAGTTCCTCAAAACTCCAGAGAAGTACACCAAAATCGGCGCAAAGATTCCTAAGGGTGTATTGCTAGTTGGCCCCCCAGGTACTGGTAAAACTCTGCTTGCCAAAGCGGTCGCTGGTGAAGCAGGTGTTCCTTTCTTCAGTATCTCTGGTTCTGAATTCGTCGAACTCTTTGTCGGTGTTGGTTCTTCACGAGTTCGTGACTTGTTCGAGCAAGCAAAAAAACAATCACCTTGTATCATCTTTATCGATGAACTTGATGCGATCGGTAAGGCTCGTTCTAGCGGTGGCATGTACGGCGGTAACGATGAGCGCGAACAAACTCTCAATCAGTTGCTCACCGAAATGGATGGATTTGGTGTTGATGGAACGACAGTAATCGTTCTCGCTGCAACTAACCGTCCAGAAACCCTTGACCAAGCCCTATTACGTCCAGGTCGTTTCGATCGCCAAGTATTAGTCGATCGCCCTGACAAGAGTGGACGCTTAGCAATTCTCAAAATCCACGCTGCGAAAGTCACTCTCGACAAGAGTGTTGACCTAGAAACGATCGCTACTCGTACTTCTGGCTTTGCAGGTGCTGACCTTGCTAACCTCGTGAATGAAGCGGCTTTGCTTGCAGCCCGTGCTGGACGGGAGACTGTTCTACTGGAAGACTTCGCTGAAGCTGTCGAGCGTGTTGTCGCTGGTCTAGAAAAGAAGAGCCGTGTTCTCAATGAGAACGAGAAGCGGATTGTTGCCTATCACGAAGTTGGTCATGCTCTAGTAGGAGCGCTTAACTCCAGTAGCGGCAAAGTTGAGAAAATCTCCATCGTGCCTCGCGGTATGGCGGCTCTCGGTTACACCTTGCAACTCCCAACAGAAGATCGCTTCCTGTTAAGCAAAGAAGAAATCGAAGCCCAAATTGCAACTCTTCTCGGTGGGCGATCGGCGGAAGAAATCATCTTTGGTAGCATCACCACTGGTGCATCGAATGATCTCCAACGTGCTACAGACCTTGCTGACAAGATGGTGACTAGCTATGGCATGAGCGAAGTTTTGGGGCCACTTGCCTACCAAAAGCAACAAAATCAATTCCTTGGCGGTATGGAGATGGCACGCAATGTCAGCCCTGCAACTTCGGAAGCGATCGACAAGGAAATCAAAACCATCGTCGAAAATGCTCATGCGAAGGCGCTAGCGATTCTCAATGCAAATCGTGATTTGCTAGAGTCAATCTCTGAGAAGCTTTTAGAAACAGAAGTAATCGAGGGTGATTTCCTAACTGGTTTGCTAGCTCAAGTCAAGCCTGCTGAAGTTAACGTATAACTTTCTCAATTCATTACCAAAAAGCCGCGCAATGCGCGGCTTTTTGTTTTTTTAAAGACTTTTAACCGCTATATACAGCACAAACCCTGAATAGCGACTCTTGTATTGACATTGTATATACAAAGGCGTTAATATAATGTTAATAAGGGTATATAACAAATTTTTAATTATGCCTAAATCACCTCAATATCAGACAACAAAAAGCAAAGATCAAGTTCTCAATCAAACCCGTGACTTGTCCATTAATATTCGGATTAGTCAAAATCAGAGAGACTTAATTGATCGGGCTGCAACATTACAAGGTAAAAGTCGCTCAGAATTCATGCTGGAATCTGCCCACCAAAGAGCCCAAGATGTTTTACTCGATCGCTGCTTTTTTGATATTGATGCAGAGCGATTTCAGCAGTTTATGGATCGCTTAGATGCTCCTGTAATGCCTAATGACAATCTGCGCCAACTATTAACGACAAAGGCTCCTTGGGATTAATGGCTAATCAAGGTATTAACCGACCCGAAAAACTTAATCCTTCTCATCAAGTCGATCAATTTAATTGTGGAAATATTCAACTCAATAATTGGTTAAAGCATCGTGCATTCAAGAATGAAATACAAGGTGTTTCGCGAACCTATGTAGTTGCTGTTGAGAATGTGGTTGTGGCTTATTACTGTTTAGCAAATGGTGCGATCGCGCAGACCCTTTCCACAGGCAAAGTCAAGCGAAATATGCCCGATCCCATTCCTGTGATGATTATTGGACGTTTGGCAGTTGAGCTTAATTGGCAGGGTAAGAGAATTGGCAAAGCTTTACTGAGGGATGCGATACTTCGCACTTTACAGGCTTCTGAAATTGCGGGAATTAGAGCGATTTTAGTGGAAGCAATTTCTGAAGAGGCAAAGCAATTTTATGAGAAGTGTGGTTTTACGGTTTCGCCTATTGCGCCGATGACTTTGATGATTACGATCAACGATGCGATTTCATCTTTAACGTAAATAAATCAAGCAATTTGGGATATTACTGACCTATCTTAAACTGGTATATAGATAAACATCATCCATTTCCCTGTGTTAGACTTTGACTAGCTTGTTGCTTAAAAAGAGGCAAATATGAACTACCGCAATATCATTACAATTGAAGCAGATAAACGAGGTGGTAAGCCTTGTATTCGCCGAATGCGTATTACTGTATATGATGTTTTGGGTTGGTTGGCATCTGGAATGTCTCATGCCGAAATCATAGATGATTTTCCAGAATTGACAGAGCAAGATATCAGGGCTTGTTTGGAGTTTGCTGCTGATCGAGAACATAGATTGACGGCTGTTGTGGGTGCTGCGTGAGATTACTATTTGACCAAAAATGGAGTGACCAATATGCCTCTCACTGAGCTTTTACCCACTGTTAGCCAATTAACCCATGAGGATAAACTAAGGTTAATCCATTTTCTCTTGCTTGCTGTAGCGAAAGAAGAAGGTTGTAATTTGGACACAACACAGGTTAATCCAAAGCAAAATCTACTCAATCAATTAGCATCAACTGATGCGGTCGTATGGTCGCCTCAAGCAGATGCTCAAGCAGTTACAGCATTGTCAAATCTTTTGATAGCTGCAAAGGAAAAAGCAAATGCTTAATGGACAACGCTTTAATTTTATAGAGAAAGTTGATAGCTCTGGGCGATCTGTCGTTATGCCCTATTTGCCTTTGCGACTCACTAATGGCAGTCAATCTATAGAAGTTGTGGCTTTGTTGGATACAGGGGCAAGTGTAAACGTATTACCTTATGATATCGGCTTACAGCTAGGAGCAATTTGGGAAGAGCAAACAGTAATAATTCCGTTAAGTGGCAATCTCTCTCGCAGTGAAGCAAAAGGTTTAGTTTTGTCTGGTACTGTTGGAAACTTCTCAAGCACTTTACTCGCTTTTGCTTGGACTCAATCAAACGACTCACCTGTAATTCTTGGACATATGAACTTTTTTACTGAGTTCAATGTTTGTTTCTATCGCCATGAGTTAGCTTTTGAGGTTAGTCCAGTCTTAACATAACTTAGTAACTAGTGATTGAAAGAATAAAGTAACAAGATAAATATTTTAAAAACTATATCTATACAAAACTGAATCATGAAAAAACATCGAGGATTTAATCCCTACTGGCAATCTAAGGAAAGAAGACAAGAACGGGATAAATATCCTAAATTTATTTTTGAGAATGAAGGGGCAGATTTAGAATTCTCTCAAATAATCAAAGAAATTGTTCAAGCATTTGATTTTAATGAGATTCCTGACGAGTTAAAGCCTATTTATAAAAACATAAAAAAACTTGGTTATTGGAAGGCAATTGAACCAGTAAAGAAGGAATTTCATCTTGGTGAAAGTATGGGAACATATGTAGTATTAGGTTTTCTTTGTGAAGCATTTTTCAAAAAATTTCCAAAGGATAAATTTGATCAATATTTCCCTTTTAATGATTTCGAGCTTTCACCTAGAGATAACGATATAGTTGTTCAATGTCTCTCTCTGAAGAAGTTTAATAGTAGTCGAGGGATTCGCTACTACTCTACTCAGGAACCAACTATCGAAATAGAGAATATTAGGTATATAGTCACATTTACTAGACATTCCATTGAACAAATTTGTGATCGCATTCATCCTAATTGGAAAATCCATTCAGCACTTGGTGATGTTTACGCATATCTAGAAAAAAATCTATACTTTGAATTCTGTAAATTACGAGATGGTAGTCCCGCTCTAACTTTTTATGATCTGTGCGGAGATGATAAGTTTTTCTGGCATTATCAATATGTTGATAAAGTATTTGGAAAGAAAAGTATAATTCTAGGTAAAGGTAAGCCTTATTTTCGAGTGGGGTATTGTCCTCTAGCTTTTGAAGGTAATTTTGCTGTAGCTAAGACATTGTTATTTCCTGGTTACTCGAAAACACCAGAATATGAATGTATTTTGAATTTAAATTTACCTGAAAATGAGAGAAAATCACTATTGAAAAGAATTAAAAAACAAAATGCAAAATCTCTCTTAGAGACAGGAGATTTTTCTTTAATCAAGTGGCTTCATGAAAACACTATTCCGCAGGTTGTTCAGATGAATAATAAGATTTATAACCACGAGAAATCAATAACTTCGGCTATTCGTGAATTACAAAAATAATTATAAAATGAGAGTTATTTTAATTTGCGGTGATCCTAGTTTAAGACGATTATTGAACCTGATTTGTTAAAAAAAGATGTCGTGGTTTGGGAGATAGATGGAGATCGCAATTTATTTTTAGCTTTGAGAAATGTGATCGCTGTTTTGATTGACTTGATGATTTGGGCGATCGCATTGATTTTGAGCTTTGAGAATAGGCGATCACCTCAAAAAATGCTTTACCATAAATCAATAGCTTTCAAGTTAGAACCCAATGAGTCAAGTCCTAACCCTAGAACTTAGCGATACAGACTACGCCGAATTCAGACAACGCGCTGAACTCGCAGGCGTAACCATCACGGAATGGGCGATCGCATCCCTCAAAGTACATAAGCAACTAAACAAACCCAAATTACAAAACGAAGCTGAAAAACAAGCAGCACGTCAAAGGTTTCATCGTCATGCTGGCGCAATCAATCTAGGATATGCAACAGGTGCAGATAATGAAAGCATTGATGCTGACCTCGCCAAAGCTTATGCTCATGAGCTTGGAGCGATCGCCTAGTGTTGCTTCTCGATACATCAGGCTTACTCTGCTACATTCATACTAGCGAGCCACAACATCCGATTGCAGTCAAAGCGTTCGATGCGGCGCATACTTATCTAACCCATAGCTACGTTCTATCAGAGTTTGTCGCCCTCGCCCAAGTGCGAAACTTACCACGAATTGACGCTCTCACTTTTGTAACAGACTTATTAGAACATCCAGATATTGAAACAATATGGGTTGACGAAGAATTACATCAAGAAGCTGTCAATCTTCTATTAAATCGCATGGATAAAACCTATTCATTGTGTGATGCAGTGAGTTTCATCTTGATGCGCCATCGAGGTATAACCGATGCTCTAACTACAGATCGCCATTTTGAGCAGGAAGGTTTTGTAAGGTTATTAACCACTTAATTTATGGACTTGAAGATTTTCGCGATCGCAATGTACAAGTAGTTATTTAGGTTTTGAGACAATACACAATGATACAAAAAGCACAAATCGATTCATAATGAAAACTACTGTTTATAGCTAACAGAAAGCCATGCCGACTAAACGGATTTTGATTGTGGATGATGAAGAAAGCATTCAAACTGTTGTGCAGTTTGGTATTCAGATGGTCACTGATTGGGATGTTTTAATTGCGAGTTCGGGACCACAAGGGATAAAAACCGCATGTGACGAAAGTCCCGATGCTATTTTGCTAGATGTAATGATGCCCGATATGGATGGTATAGCCACATTTAAAGCACTTCAAGCCGATCCACAAACAGCTCAGATTCCAGTGATTTTCCTAACCGCCAAAGCCCAAACATCAGAGAGAAGGCAGTTTAATGATTTAGGTGTCAGTGGGGTGATTACAAAACCTTTTAATTCCCTCGATCTCCCCGATCAGATTGTGAAAATGCTCGATTGGTAAAAGCTATGAAAATATTACTCGTAGAAGATGATGACGTATTAATTACTGTCCTAACTAAAAATCTGACCGACAATCACTATATTGTAGATGTGGTCAAAGATGGGGAAATGGGTTGGACTTATGGCTCGACCTTCGAGTATGACCTAATTATATTAGATATAGTTTTACCAAAACTGGACGGAATAAGCCTATGTCAACGCTTTCGTGCCGAAGGATATACCACACCAATTCTATTACTCACATCACAAAATGCCAGCACTGCCAAAGTCAGCGGATTAGATGCGGGGGCTGATGACTATGTGGTTAAACCTTTTGATATAGCTGAATTAATTGCAAGGATTAGAGCATTACTGCGGCGCAGTAATGCCAGTTCTTTTCCTCTACTAGTTTGGGGAGGTTTACTGCTAAATCCTAGTACCTGCGAAGTTTCCTACAACGATCATTCCCTAACGCTTACAAATAAAGAATATGAGTTGTTGGAGCTGTTATTGCGCGATAGCCAACATTTACTCAGTGCTGACGAGATCCTCGATCGCCTATGGTCATCCGATGAATTTCCCTCCGAAGCGACAGTGCGATCGCATATTCGACGATTACGCCATAAGTTAGTAGAGGCAGGTGCTCCATCAGATTTTATTGCGACTGTCCATGGGCGTGGCTATTACCTCAAAGCACCAGATAAGGGAGACGATGTTGGAATACCAAGCCAAATTGAGTCTGCTAGACGCAATTTACCTAAGTTAGCCCAACCAAAGTCTCAAGATAATCAACAGAAGCAGTATTTAGAATTCTTAAACCAAATTTGGATAGACACCAAGCCGAAAAGTCTTGAACAATTAGAAGTATTATTTGAAGCTGTCAGGAAATTAAAATCTGGCAAACTAGATCCACAATTACAAGCACAGGCTCAACAGGTAGCTCACAAATTAGCGGGAACTTTGGGAACCCTTGGCTTAACGATCGCGATGCAATTAGCTCGTCAATTAGAAAATCTGCTTACTAGCCAACCTTTACTAAAAAAACAACAGTTAGAAATTTTAGAAGCCTTGGTAACTTCTTTAGAAGAGTCAATTCAAAATACGCATCTAATTCAAAGTGCCCCCATCGCCGCGATCGCGGATATATCATCTTCTAAATTTGAGTTAGATCATTCTCAAATTGGAACTAAGGTAATGATTGTTGATGATGATGTCGATTGTTTGCGATCGCTACCTAAGCTACTGAAGCCTTGGGGCTTTAAAGTAACGACCTTGGCTGATACGCAGGAATTTTGGACGGTGTTGCAATCAGTATTGCCTGATGTCTTGGTGTTGGATATCAATATGCCTGACATCAATGGATTTGAACTCTGTCAATCTCTAAGGAGCAACCTCGACTGGCAGCGGTTACCAATTTTATTTCTAAGTGTGATGACAGATGTTAATACTCAAAATCTCGCGTTTAGTGTTGGCGCAGATGACTATCTATGCAAACCAATCGTGGGTATCGATCTAGCCAGTCGCATTCATAATCGACTGCAACGGGTTAAAGCTTACCAAAACAGATAAAAGGTTCGCAAAGCAAACCATTTATGGCTATACCCAATATTGGCAAAGCAGACTTCGCAGTTCTTTCCAATATTGGACTTTTACAGCAATTTTCGATCAAATGAACCACAAGAAAGTTTTTAAAAGTGTTGCTTCGCAACACTTTTAAAAACTTTCTTGGTTTGGATTTGAGTGCAAAGCGCTGTAATTGCACATATTTTGCACGAAAAATCAGTCATGGTCAGACAATAAATACTTTTTTTAAATTCACATATATTGAGATAAAATCGCATGACTCAAGCCACACAAGCGTCGCTGCGAGAGCAACAGTATCCCCTCATTCACGATTTAGCTAACTGTATCGAATCTGTATGGCGGGAAAACTTAGATTTATCGGATTATCAAGTTCCAGAAGACCTCGGCTATGTTGAGGGTGCTTTAGAAGGCGAGCGCCTAGTGATTGAAAATCATTGCTACAGCACACCACAATTTCGGAAGTTGCATTTAGAGCTCGCCAGAGTTGGCAGTGGCTTAGATATTCTGCACTGTGTGATGTTTCCTAATCCTGAATATGGCATTCCCATCTTCGGAGCCGATTTAGTTGGTGGTCGTGGCAGTATTAGCGCCGCGATCGCAGATCTATCTCCAGTTCATCCTGAACGCGCATTACCTCGTAGCTACCACAACGCTTTGTCGAGTTTACCTGAGTTGCATTTTGAGCAGACTCGTGAGCTACCACAGTGGGGCGATATTTTTTCCGATTTCTGTTTGTTTGTGCGTCCAATGGGAGAGAAAGAAGAGGCGAACTTCCTGCAACGTGTGCGCGAATATTTGACTTTGCACTGTCAGCTAGCAGTGGCAACTGAGCCGTTAACGACTTCTGTGGAAATCGATCAGATTTTGGCAGGGCAGCGCTATTACTGCGAGAAGCAACAGCAGAATGATAAAACTCGGCGTGTTCTCGAAAAGTCTTTTGGCACAGAATGGACTGAGCGTTACATGACGACAATGTTGTTTGATTTCGCCGCCTAAATCTAGAGCATAGCAGTCAATATTTTTGCAGCAATTCTTAAAAGCCCTATTGCTAAAAGAACTCTTAGTCCGCTTTGACAGCAGAATCCTGCAATCTTTGCTTAATTGGACTTTCTGCACCTCACTAGGCGCAATCAGTGCCTTCATTCTTCAAATCAGAGATATCTGAATGTTGGTATAACGATCTAGCTGAGACGCTATAGTCATGTGTGCATTTATAGATCCGAATCAGCATTTGAGATTAGCCAAAAATAGTTTGACTAAAGAAAAAACGGGTGCGTTACATTTCATTAACGCACCCTCCAAGATCTTTGATCGCTGCGTAATTCCTAAATTACGATTGAATCGCTGAAACGTAGTGAAATGAATCATTTTCAGCGCCAGAAACTAAGAATCTGAAACAAGCTTAATCTTTGCTTAAGATTTGTCTTGTAGTATTTAGCAGTCTACCATTAGCAATAATTTACTCAACTCCATGTACGGATTGCGTTCTGCATACATACTGCCTGCTGTGGCTCTAGTAGCCTTTACTACCGCTACCGCAGCGAGCGCTCAACCTGAAGCTAAGCTTTCATCTATAGTGCGATTCAAAACCCCTGGCTCTGCCCCAGAAATTATTGCAGCTAGTCGCGATGGTAATAGAATTGTCTATGTCAACTCCAAAGAGAATGATATAGGATTTGTCAATATTCAAGACCCTAGCAAGCCGAAGATGCTTGGTGTGGTTAGTGTTGCCAATGTGGGTGAACCAACTTCTGTAGTAATTACCCCCGATGCGAAGTATGCGATCGTGTCTATTTTTGTCAAAGAAAAACCAGGTCAACTCCTATTCTTTAACATGAGCGATCGCAAACAAGTAGCTAGTCTTACCCTCCCTGGTATTGGTCCTGATAGTATTGCCATTACCCCTGATGGGAAGAAATTAGTAGTTGCGATTGAAGATGAAGAAAATACCGATAAGTTGCCAGGTAAAAGACCGGGAACAGTTGCGATCATTACCCTCGATTACAATAACTTATCCAAGTCATCCTTTCAAAACACCGCCATCAACCTTAAGGGGATTTCTGGGGTGAATTTCCCTAACGATCCTCAGCCAGAATACGTGGCAATTTCTCCCGATGGCAAAATGGCTGCTGTAACCTTACAAGAAAATAATGCGATCGCCTTGATTGATATTAAATCAGCCAGCGTAACTCGGATTTTTTCAGCTCGCACAGTTACTCAACTTGCAGACCTGAGCGACGATGACAAAGCTAGCTTGACTGAGAAATTCACTAGCCGACGCGAACCCGATGGGATTGCTTTTACTGCTGATGGTCTTTTTTTGGTTACCGCCAATGAGGGAGATACGGAGCGCAAAACTTTTGGTGATAATGTCTATTCTGGTGGACGCGGCTGGACTATTTTTGATCTACAAGGTGCAGTCGTTTATGAAAGCGGCAACTCTGTAGAAGCGATCGCTATTAAAAATAGTTTTTATCCTCTCAAACGCTCTTCAAAGAGAGGTATTGAATTGGAAGGGGCAGTAATTTCAGTTGTAGACGACAAACAGGTTGCTTTTCTAACCTCGGAGCGTGGCAACTTCTTGTTGGCTTATGACATTTCGTCGATTCGTATGCCAGTTCTTTTAGGGGTTGTGCCGACTGGCAAAAATCCAGAAGGATTAGTAGTGATTCCTAGTCGGAATTTGGTTTTAACTGCCAATGAAGGGGACGGTACAATCGATATCATTAAGATCAAGCCATAGATATAGCAATGTAAGCTTTGCTTAGGACATAAAACCCAAAAGATGGCAGAGCGAAGCTCTGCCATCTTTTGGGTTTTGAATTGTCCTATCTATCTCTTACGTTGCTATATATAAGGCTTTAAGTTAAATCATAGACAGAGGAACTGGTAGATCTAAACATTGAAAGTTTCCCTGTTTCTTTATCTATACTTTGCTTCTTGGTCAAGGATGACTCTGCTGAACGGATACTCACGCAACCATCGCCCAGCACTAAGAATCTGCTTTTTAAAGATTTTTAGTGCTGCCATTCTCAATAGTTGCCGCCAGATCAAGACAAAGTTTTCATAATGAGAATTACTGGTAGATGACGAATTACCACCCAACAATAAATAATTGTTAAGCAGATTATGTCGCAATGTTCTTAACAATTAACGATCTATTGGTTTGATTTTTAATTTCTGAAAGTAAAGTCACACCTCTCAAATTGGCATTTCTGGCAATTTCTATAAATGAGAATGGCTAAAAATATTAGTTTGTTATCAATCTTTATATTAAGAAATAAGATCAAATAAAACGAATACTTTACAATTGCTGATTAGGTAGAAATCCCTAGAGTGATTGGCTGATAAAGGCTTACAGAACTTCTCCAAATTTTGAATTAACTCCTTAAACAACACTTCTTGATTTGCACAAAATCTGCACAAATTAGTTGTTTTAATCAGTTCAATCCCAAAGCCAATTGAACGAAATCAACTGGAAACAGTTAAGGTTTAGCTCTCTTAAGTAAATTGGATAGATTGGTTATCTTAATCAATTCAGACTTAGGAATCTATATATTTTGCAGATATTAATTGCAGATATTAATTGCAGTTCCATAATCACAAAGTAATAGAAGGATTGGGAGTCATAACAAAACTTATATATTAAACAAGGAGATTCTTTAGAATGCTAGATGCTTTTACTAAAGTAGTTGCCCAAGCCGACACTCGTGGTGCTTTTGTATCTGATTCTCAAATTGATGCACTGAAACAATTAGTTTCTGATGGCACAAAGCGTTTGGATGTAGTTAACCGCATCACAGCTAGCTCTTCCTCCATCGTCACCGACGCAGCTCGTGCTTTGTTTGACGAACAGCCTCAATTGATCGCTCCTGGTGGAAATGCATATACCCATCGTCGTATCGCTGCATGTATGCGCGACATGGACATCATTCTTCGCTATGTAACCTACGCAGTATTCTCTGGCGATGCTAGCGTTTTGGAAGATCGTTGCCTCAATGGTTTGCGTGAAACCTACAGTGCATTGGGCGTACCTGGTGGATCAGTTGCAGTTGGCATCGAGAAAATGAAATCAGCAGCGATCGCACTTGCTAACGATCCTAATGGCGTAACCCGTGGCGATTGCAGCGCTTTGATGTCTGAACTCGCTAGCTACTTCGACAAAGCAGCCGCAGCAGTAGGCTAATCATTAATTTTCTTAAATTAATTTTTCCTTTTTCTTTTTTCTTTTCAAAACATCTCATATAAATTCCTAGAGGTACATTAAGTATGAAAACTCCTTTAACAGAAGCCGTCTCTACAGCCGATTCCCAAGGTCGCTATCTTGGCGTTCCTGAAATGCAAGCTGCATTTGGTCGTTTACGCACAGCGGCTGCTAGCCTTGATGCTGCTAAAGGATTGAGCGCTAAAGCTTCCAGCTTGGCCGAAGGTGCAGCAAATGCTGTTTACCAAAAATATCCCTACACCACCCAACAGTCTGGCAACAACTTCGCTTCCACCCCTCGCGGTAAAGCAAAGTGCGTTCGTGACATCGGCTACTATGTCCGCATGATCACCTACTGCTTGATTGCTGGTAGCACTGGTCCTATGGATGACTATCTAGTAAGTGGTTTGACCGAAATCAACCGTGCTTTCGATCTTTCTCCTAGCTGGTATGTTGAAGCATTGAAATCAATCAAGGCTAATCATGGTTTGAGTGGAGATGCAGCTTTGGAAGCTAATTCCTACATCGACTATGCAATCAATGCCCTAAGCTAATCGGTTTTCTTCTTCTAGAGATAAAGATTGGAGGCGCTAAGCACCGCCAATCTTTATCCTAAAATGTTAAAGCATATGAAAACCCCGAAAACGGTAAGTACGCCCTGCGGGGAGTGCTTACCGTTTTCTTTTTAAAAAATTTGTTAAAAAAATTGGGAGCTTAAATTATGACAAGTTCTTCGGCAGCAACCCGTTTAGGGTTCGAGCCATTTGTAAATACTTCTCCTGTGGAGTTGCGGGCTAACTGGACTGGAGCTGATGTTATCGCCGTAATTACTGCGGCTAATCGTCAGGTTTTTGGTAACGATCATTTGATGGCATCAGAACGCCTAACTAGTGCTGAGTCATTGCTTGCTAGTGGCAATATCTCGGTTCGCGATTTTGTCCGTGCCTTAGCACAGTCAGATTTGTATCGGACAAAGTTCTTTTCTACAGTTCCAAATACTCGTTTTATTGAGTTGAACTTCAAACATCTTTTGGGACGTGCGCCCAATGATGAAGCGGAGATCGTAGAACATCTCGATCGCTACATTGAACATGGATATGAAGCGGAGATCAATTCATATATTGATTCAGTGGAATATCAAGATAATTTTGGCGAGTCGATTGTTCCCTATTTCCGAGGGTTTACATACCAAACTGGACAGAGAACCGTAGGGTTTACTCGCATGTTCCAGATTTATCGTGGCTATGCCAATAGCGATCGCACTCAATCCAAGAACAAATCAACTTGGCTAAATGAGGAGCTCGCACAAAACTCAGCTAATCCAATTCGCACTCCCCACTATGGGCAAGCGCTGACTGGAACTACTGGTGATGATCGCGGACAGGTGTATCGTGTACGCGCTATCCAAGCCGATAACGGACGGACTACCCAAATTCGCCGTAGTGTTAGTGAGTACGTGGTTTCCTATGACCAACTTTCACCAACTTTACAAAGGTTGAATAAACGTGGAAGCCGCATTACGCAGATTTCTCTAGCTTAATGCATAAACCCAGTTTGATAAAATTACATCTTCGTAGTAATTTTATCAAACTGGGTTTAATTTCAACTTGCCTACATATCAAAGGAGAATAAAATATAGTGATTACTAATGCTGCTTCCCGTTTGGGAATTTCTGCTTATAGCGATAGCAGTCCAACAGAACTCCGTCCTAACTGGACACCAGAAAATGCTAAGACTGTAATTAACGCGGTTTATCGTCATGTCTTAGGAAATGATTACATCATGGCATCAGAGCGCTTGGATGCTCTTGAATCTTTACTAAACAACGGTCAAATCACAGTACGTGATTTTGTTCGGGCTGTTGCCAAGTCAGAGCTATACAAAACCAAGTTTCTCTATCCTAACTTTCATACCCGCGTGATTGAGTTAAACTTCAAGCATCTATTGGGACGCGCTCCTTATAATGAAGCTGAAGTAGTTGAGCATCTCGATCGCTATCAAAACGAAGGATATGACGCTGATATCGATTCTTATATTGATTCAGTTGAATACGAAGCTAATTTTGGCGATTCGACCGTACCTTACTATCGCGGTTTCGAGAACAAAGTTGGCGATCAAACTACTGGCTTTACCAGAATGTTCCGTCTCTATCGTGGCTATGCCAATAGCGATCGCTCTCAAATTGAAGGCAATAATTCCAGACTAGCGGCTGAACTTGCTCAAAACAGTGCTTCTGCGATCGTTGGAGCTTCTGGCGGCAACGATGGATGGGCATATCGCTCTACAAAGGGTGCAATGGCTACTCGTGCATTTGGTCGCTCTTCTACAGGTTCAGGCGATCGCCTTTACCGTATCGAAGTAGCCGCAATTTCTCTGCCTCGATACCCTAAAGTGCGTCGCAGCAACCGTGAGTACATCGTGTCCTATGAGCAGTTAAACAGCACTTTGCAACGCATCAATAAAATGGGTGGAAAAGTTGCCAGTGTAACGACTGTCTAAACAACCTTAATATGTGGACCTTTTAGACACACATATTCATCAATTTCAACAATCTATATTGAAAATCTGTTTTTATGATACCTCCAACTTCAACTTCAGATACTCGCTTCTTTGTTTATGAAGTAGCAGGGCTTAATCGCTATCAACAACCAGACAATAGTAATTATGTTATCCGCCCTAGCGATAATGTTTTTATTCAAGTTCCTTATAATCGCATGAATGAAAAAATGCGGAGTATCACCCGTCTCGGTGGCACAATTGTGAGCATTCGTCCTCTCAATGAGCATTTGTCGGAAGGCTAGTAATTTAAAGCTCTTTGGAAATAAAACCCAAAAGGAATAATGGCGGCGCGAAGCGCCGCCATTATTCCTTTTGGGTTTTAAACATAAAGTGTAAAAATCCCCAACAATAAAGGCTGCGCTAGGCGCAGCCTTTATTGTTGGGGATTTTATTTTAGACTCAACACAAAAAACTTAATTAGGGTAACTAAACCAATTACCACAAAGCAGGAACAGGACGCGATGGTACTGTTGGCTCAAATCTAGGCATAGGAACCGCAGCAGCGGGTTCTTCAGGAGCAACACAAGCATTAAACCCTTCGTTCAGCAAAGATGAGCAATAAGGACTTGGCAAATCACGAGTACGAATAGTCGCATCGCTAAGGGTTTGCAAATCGATCATTTCTCGATTCATTGCTCGAAAAGCGTTTGATTGACGCTCAATCCATTGATCCCTAAATGGTGATTGAATATAAGCGTTGGGCAAATTAGGATCAGAGGTCATATCCAAAACTTTGTTCTGTGCCTGAGGATAGGTAGCAGGAAAGTTTCGAGGAAATTGCTCTTGATCCGTAAATGTGGGGTCAGCTAAGGCAGCACCACTAGCTAGCAGCGTCGAAGCTGCAATCAGTGATGAGGCAAGCCACGAGAACTTAGTACTCATATAAATATGCATCCTCACAGTTGGACGCTGACTAATGTAGCAGATCCAGTCATAAATTGACTGGTTTTAGAAAATTGGGCGTAAAATACAAAAATCAAAAAGAGTTGGGGGGGGGGGGGGGCGCGCGTTTTTTTTTTTTTTTTTTTTTTTTTTAAGCGATCGCTATACACTACAAAAGTATTTATAAGCTCAAAAACAAAATCAAAATTGTGGAACATCCAAATCGTGAAAAGTTACTGGAACTCTTTTGTCGTCTTGCTTACAAAAGCGGGGACTTTACCCTATCTTCTGGACAAAAAAGCACTTATTACATTAATGGGAAGTTAGTCACCCTACATCCATTTGGTGGTTTATGGACAGGACAGGTGTTATTGGAGATGTTGCCAATAGGAACAGGAGCAGTAGCAGGGCTGACCTTAGGTGCTGATCCAATTGTCAGCGCGGTAAGTGTTGTCTCAGCCTATGAAAACAAGCCAATTCCTGCTTTGATTATTCGGAAGCAACCGAAAGGGCATGGGACAGCAGCATGGATTGAGGGGTCAGAGCTTACGCCAAATACAAATGTAGTAGTACTAGAGGATGTAGTCACCACGGGGCAGTCAGCATTATTTGCAGTCGAAAAGTTACGTGATGCAGGTTACACAGTAACTAATGTATTAACACTAGTCGATCGCCAACAGGGTGGTGCTGAGCTTTATGCCAAAGAGGGGTTAAAGTTTGGTGCGGTGTTTGATATTAGCGAGATTCAGAGCTACGCGAAGGGGCTGTAATTACAGCACTTGGCGCTTCAATCCAAACCAACAAAACCCATAAAAGTATTGCATAGCAATACTTTTATGGGTTTTGTTGGTTCTGCAAATATAAATGGGGTGCGAAGCACCCCATTTATATTACTTTTGAGATTTTGTAATATCTAGATTAAGAAATGGAACTGCACCATTTCCGCCCAATACTTGGGGAAACTTGCCATCCCATTTTTCGATCGCTTGTTTCTGTAACAACTCGGATGTCAGTGTTTCACGCAACAGTCGCTGCGCTTCGGCTTGTCCCTTGGCGCGGTTGATGGTAGCTTCAGCTTCTTGTTCGGCTTCTCTCGCAATATACACAGCTCGCTGAGCGCGTTGCTCGGCAATTTGCTTTTCTTCTACCGCCTTAGAAAACTCCGTCGAGAAATTCAAATCAACGACACTAGTATCTAAAACAATAATGCCGTACTTACTTAAGCGCTGACTTAAAGCTTCATCAAAATCTAGCTTTAGCTCATCACGCTTAGTGATCGCCTCTTCAACGGTACGTCTTGCCGCAGCGACTTTAAATGATTCTTGAGTTTGCGGTGCGATAATTTTGGAAACAATATTTTGCAAAGTACCTTGAGTACGACGAATAGTCACCACTTCAATCGGATCGAGACGAAAGTTAATCGCAAAACTTGCCGTAAGCTGTTGTAAATCCTTTGTTGAGCTTTGGGCTGGGACTTCAAACTTCTGCACAGTCAAGTCATAAACATCCACCTGAGAAATTACAGGCGGCTTGAAATGCACTCCTTCCAGCAATACACCATCCTTGGCTTTTCCCAATATGCTCAACACGCCTGCTTCACCAGGGTTGATTATTATAAATGAGTTAAAACTGATAACCGCGAGAATTCCTATTATGGCAACTAGGACTAAGGATTGCCAGCTAGTTTCTTGGTCTTGCATTACTTTTTCCAATGATCTATGACTTTCGATCATATCTCATTATAAAAATTGATTTTGTTGAAAGTACGCCTGCGGCATACTTTGGCCCCCCCCCCCCCCCCCAAAAAAAAAAAAAAAAAAATTTTGGGTGGGGCCCCCCCCCCCCCCCCCCAAAACACCAAAATTGGTTTTGTTATTGCTTACAGATTTGCTTTTGCTCTAGAGGTAATGTGGGTGTGGATTCAAGATAGTTATCCAGCAAGTTACAACCTCTCTGTACTAATTCATTAAAATTTAATGTCTCTGCATTCCATAATTTCAGGGTATTGTCTCGACTCGCAGAAACAATATTTTTGCTATCAGGACTGTATGTTAAAGCATAAGCCTCGGCTGTATGTCCAGATAGGGTTTTGAGGAGTTTACCACTGGCTCGATCCATGATTTTGACAGTTTTATCAGCATTTGCCGTAGCGATCGCCTTACCATCGGGACTAAAAGTCATCCCATAGATCCAAGAATCAGCCGTAACCATAATCACCTGTTCTAGAAGCCCTGATTGAGAATTCCAGAGTTTTAATTTGCCATCTTTACCAGCCGAGCCAATTTGCTTCCCATCGGGGCTATAGGCAACGGCAAGCCCTCCATTGCTATGTGCCGCATCCATCGTATGGATATTCTGACCATTGTTCACATTCCAAATTTTCACCGTTTGATCGTTACTCGTCGAGGCTAGTGACTGATTATCAGGACTAAAGGCGATCGACCAAACTGTACCTGTATGTCCTTCCAGCACATGCAAAAGTTGCGGATTGTCATCGTCATTCCATTTCCATAGTTTAATTCTTTTATCCCATCCAAGGGTCGCTAAAATCTTTTGATCTGGGCTTAAGGTGGCATAGATCAATTTCGCCCCATGAATATTTAGTGAATGCAATAGCTTACCTGTAGCACTATTCCAAATTTTCACGGTTTGATCATCACTTGCCGTCACTAGCTTCGTTCCATCCTTATTAAAACTCACCCCATAGACAGTATCTTCATGTCCTTTGAGTTGTTGCCTGTACGTTCCATCAGCATTCCAAAGAACTACAATCTTATCAACACTGCCAGATGCAAACATTTTCCCGTCAGGACTAAAAGCAACTGACCAAATACTACTTGTATGCCCATAGATAGTATTGAGTAATGTAGCTTTGAGATCCCAGAGGCGCACTGTGCGATCTTTACTAGCTGATAGCAGATATTGACCATCAGGACTGAAGTTAACGTCAAAAATACCATCGGTATGTCCACCTAACTTCATTTCTAATGTTCCGTCAGAATTGAAGATTTGGATGGAACTATTTTGAGAACCAAGCGCAATCCGATCGCCATCAGCACTGAAATTTAAGCTCAACACATCAGTTGATGTTCCTTTCAAGGCTCGCACCAATTGAATTTGACGATTCTGATCCTTGATTTGCCAGAGCTTCACGGTTTCATCTCTACCCGAAGATAACAGTTGTTGACCATCGGGATGAAACTTGACGCTGAAAAGTTCTTGATCGTGGGCGATCGCACTTGCGAGTAAGTTACCTTGCAAATTCCAGAGTGCGATCGTTGTATTTTTAGCCGTCACAATCAAGTTACCATCGGGGCTAAAACTAGTATCTTGAATAGAGCCTGCTTCTTTCTCAGAAGATTTATTGCCAACATTTTTAGGGTTTAAGGTCAGCATCTCAATCCCGCGATCGCTATCCCAGAGTTTTACTGTGCCATCCTTACTGCCAGTCAGTAATCTTCTACCATCAGGATGAAAGTCTACTCTCAATATGTCATCTTGATGGGCATAGAACTTGCTAATCAACTTACCAGACGAAACATCCCAAATCCGCACACTTTTGCCTTGCCCTGTCGATGCAATTTTTCTGCCATCGGGACTAAAACTTAAACCTCGAATATCCCTTGTGTGCAAACCAACTAACTGCGCGATCAATTTACCATTACGTTGATATAGATATACACTGCCATCAAAGCTACCAAGGGCAAGAATATTACCATCGGGGCTAAATTTCGCAGCATAAAATGGTGCATCTCTTTTTTTGGAAAAAAATCGATAGCGCTCACGGATGTTATAGACAATAGTTTGCAGGTTTTCAAAGGTTAACTGGGTAATTCTAGTTTTATCAGTTCCTTCATCCGTATATTTTAACTTTTTCGCAGATTGGACAATTGTTGCCAGTGATTCCAATTGACGATTGAGCAAAAAACTGGAGTTGGCGGAAGAAATCAAAGCTTCGATTTCACCAAACTCTGCAAGCTGGCGCTGACGATTTGTTTGAAAGGCTAACCCCCCCATTACAAATAAGCCTAAAACCGTTCCCACCAAGGCGACTTTAGTGAGGCGACTAAGATTAGCTTGGCTACGTTGAGCCGAGAATTGGACTTTGCGTAGCTCATTTAGTAAGCCCGTTTCTTGATTAGCACGAATAAATGAAACTAGGTAATCATGAACAAGTTGATAGCGATTGCTCAGCGCTTCAGGCAATTGGAATATTAAACCTGACCCAATTAAAATCTCTAAAACTAGATCGAGCTCTTCAGTATTACTTGAGTAAGACAATAGCCCTGTTCGCAATTCATTGTAAGTACGCAATGGGCGCTTACCCTGCTCATCAGTCAGCAAAATCAATACCTGTTGAGCAATAAAGGACGCATTACCACAAGCATGAATTACTTCCTCGACTGATTGCTCAACAAGACGTTGCTTAGCTCCCGCAGCCTGATAAGCGGCCAGGGTAGTAATATTACGATCTTGAATTTGAGAGCCAACTAGTTGTAGTTCAATTGGGCGAACCGATCCGCGATCGCCTGCAAGATCGCGCACCAACTCATCCACCAAAATCGGCTCAAGAGTAAAATTGGCATGTTCAGTGAGATTTTCGATCAGCGATTTAGCATCAGACAAAGAAAGATTACCTAAGGCATAACGAAAATTGCGGCTTAAGATGTCAACTTCTGGATAGGCTGCTTCTAGTTCTAGAAGCAAGTAGAGATAGTCTTCGCGGAGTGAAATTACTATTTTTAGTAAAGGGATTTTTAGACAAGTTTGGCAAAAGTCAATAAAAACTTGCCTTTCATGCAATTGAGTACAAGTAGAAAAGAATTCTTCAAATTGGTCAAAAATTAAAACAACCTGAGTACCATTAGCTGCGAGTTGTCTCAGTTTGTGTAATAGATGTACAACATCGCGATCGCCATTCTTACGACGATCTTTCCATTCATTCGATAGTAGATCTGCTTTCTGGAAAACATTGGTGTCAGGAATGAGGTTTTTGTGAATAGCAAGAAAGATCGCGTTGATCCAGTTTGTATAAACATAAATTTTGATTGGCATTAATTCTTGACCTGCCAAAGATCGCTGCAATAACGCAGGAATTAGTCCAGCGTTGACTAGTGAGCTTTTACCAACGCCAGATTCACCGTGGATGACGGTTAGTTGATGCTCAATTGAGGTTATCCTTTCTACTAAACGTTCTACATCTTGAGTACGCCCAGAAGCCGCGATTTCCCCCGCGTTAACATCAAACCTAATCGAATCTAACTCCGCAATACTAGAAATAGGAGAAAACTGTTTTGGTTGCAGAGTACCAGCTCCGACAAAGGCTCTCAGTCCATATTGCTGCTCTAGAGATCGCCGTCTTTGCCTCGCTTGGAATGCCTCAAGATAACGTCCTTGGGCAAAAGCAATATCGTGAAAAGTATCAAGGAATCGAATATAGAGCTTTGGCTCATAAGTAATGTTAAAGCTAGCGATAGTTGCTTCAATTATATTTGCCGCAATCTCCAGTTCTTTAAGCTGAAGATAACTCTGGGAGATTAAGAGTTGATATTGACCTCTCTGAATATGGCGCATCCCCAACCAATTATGATTCAGACTTTCTTCTTTAAAACTGGGGACTTGATCTAAAGTAGCGAGTGCTTTAGATGCATAATCTTTAACTTGCTGCCATAATCCCCTTTCTACAGATATTTTGGCTAAGTATCCATAGTCTTGAGCAAGTTCAAGAGGCATCTGCTCATGCAATGGCAACAATGCCCCGATCCAGAGTTCTAGTTCTTGCCATTGCTTAAGTTGTTCAAGAACACCACTATAAGATCGACTATATTTGGCAATTAAATCCAACTGATTTTCTTGTTTAAGAGCAGCGATCGCTTCTTGAAAAAATTGTTTTGCCTTGTGCCAAGAATCTTGAGCCTGTCGCCCATTCACAAAGGAATTATGCCACCACAAGTTGCCTAAATAAAATAAAACAATTCCATTCTCGATTGGACGATTAGCTTTTTGCCAATAGGAAAGACTACACTGATAATAGATTTGAGAAACACTATGTACTTCACCCTGAGATTCTTCATAAACATCACTAGCAATTGCTTCCTCGGATCGCCACAATAACCGCCCAAGAGCAAAGTCTAATTTTGCTTCTAATTCTAGAGAAAACTCTTGAGCAGTTTTGTACTGAGCCATTCTCAGTTCGCGTCTGGCGAGCTCTAGTTCACTATAGGAGAATGATTCCTGATCAGCATCAATTTTGGTGTCTTGCCAAAACAAGGGAATTTGAGGATCTCTAGCAATCTCAAATAATCGATCTACTTGTTTTTGAACTTCTATATCTAGCTGTTCAGGACTCAATCCAAATTTGATTGGCGGCGCTGCCAAATTTGCTAGTTCAGGAGCATTAATCCATAATTGTTGCAGTTCACGATCATTTAGCCACAATACTAATGGACATTTAAGCTGTTGCTTGAGGCGATCGCGAAATAGGTTAGCTTCTAAAAATAAATCTTCTAAATGTTCAGGTCTAGTTTGTTCTAAGCCTAAACACATCAGGGCAGGAACAAGCTCAGCCTGACCATCGCGCCCTAAATTTTGCAATGAATTTTGCAATGAATTTTGCAATTTATCATAGAGAGTCTCAGGGGATTCTCGCCACCAAAGCTCACGATATGTAGAGCCTGTTTTTGAGCTTAACGAGATTAACAGTTTTTGTCTAAGACTGTGGTAATTGCAGTTAACAATAATCAATGCAAATGATCCCTGAGATCGATTGATCGCCCTAGCCAATATCTCTAGCGATCGCTCATTAAGGGAATATGCATCTTCCAACTGTCTGATCGACTGTTCGACCTGAATCACTTGTTTCGTTTTACCGCAATCACGATACTGTCATTTATACAGACATACTACTACAGCCATAGCTATCACCGAAACCCAAAAGGTGATAGCTATGGTCACTACATACGTTTCCAAACCAAGAAAAGTTTTGAAAGCATTGCAAAGCAATGCTTTCAAAACTTTTCTTGGTTTGTTTTTTGAGCGCAAAGCGCTGTAAGAACGCTATGATACAGCTGTTTTATGCAATAACAAGGTGAATTTAATGGCGATCACATTACCCAAAAAAATCATGCTTCTGGGCTCTGGTGAACTAGGTAAGGAGGTTGTTATTGCTGCCCAAAGGCTCGGGAATACAGTGATTGCGATCGATCGCTATGACAATGCGCCTGCAATGCAAGTAGCCGACTATCGAGAAGTTATTTCGATGTTGGATGGCGACGCTCTCGAAGCCGTCGTGAAAAAATATCAACCTGATTTAATCGTGCCAGAAGTAGAAGCAATTCGCACCGAAAAACTGCTCGAACTGGAGGCTCAAGGCTACACAGTCATTCCCACCGCGACCGCCACCAACTTCACCATGAATCGCGATCGCATTCGAGATTTGGCAAGTAATGAATTGGGCTTACGTACTGCCAAATATGCCTATGCCACCAGCCTTGACGAACTAAAAACCGTTGCCGCCGAAATTGGTTTTCCAAACGTAATTAAACCCGTGATGTCTTCCTCTGGCAAAGGTCAATCTGTTGTGCAAAATGTCGATGAATTGGAACAAGCTTGGGATTATGCGATCGCAGGAGCGCGAGGTGATACAGCCAAAATCATCATCGAAGAATTTATCAATTTTGAAGTCGAAATCACCCTGTTAACGATCCGTCAATGGCAGGGAGAGACTTTATTTTGTGAAGCGATCGGGCATCGTCAGGAGCGGGGTGACTATCAAGAATCATGGCAACCTGTCGGCTTAACCCCTACCCAAGTCAAAGATGCACAGGACATTGCTCGCAAAGTTACAGATAAGCTTGGCGGCGCAGGGCTTTTCGGTGTGGAGTTTTTCATCACTAAAGACGAAGTGATTTTCTCTGAACTTTCCCCTCGTCCCCACGACACAGGAATGGTTACTCTTATCTCTCAAAATCTCAACGAATTTGAACTCCATTTACGCGCAATTTTAGGCTTACCAATTCCCAATATTGAATTGCTCAGCCCATCTGCAAGTGCCGTCATTCTTGCCAATGAGACCAGCGACAACATTTCCTTTACAGGTGTAGAAGAGGCTCTGGCGATACCTAATACAGAAATCCGTTTGTTTGGTAAACCAGATTCTCGCCCCTACCGACGTATGGGTGTGGCCTTGGCTAAAGGCAAAGATGCTATAGAGTCCCGTCAAAGAGCCACGGAAGCTGCATCCAAGATCAAAATCATCTAATTATTCATATCTCAACTTTTGGGGAAATAACGCTACAATTGTTAAAAATTGTAAAGACTTTTGCGATTTTCAACCAATTTTCCTTCTAAATCACTCCAAATCTATGACTGAATTTGCTACTAAACTCGTTGAGTCACTCCAACCAATTTCCGATCAATTTAAATCCCTCAATATACCCGAACCAGTTACCCATTGGGGTCATCCATTTTTTATGGGAATCGTCATTGTAGCGATGGGATCGTTTGTGGCAATTTCAGGGTGGCGCAGCCGCACGACTACAGATCCTGAAGTTGCAACCAAAAATAAAGCCGATCATCGAAAGGTTGCTCCGCTCATGACCGTATTCTTAGCTACGGGCTACACAGGCGGATTGCTGTCACTTGTCATGCAAGGAAAGCCTCTGCTAGAAAGTCCTCATTTCATTACTGGCTCAATAGTATTAACTTTACTAGCGATCAACGGCGCAATCTCACTCACTGGTTTTGGTGGTAATCAGCCATTGCTTCGCAATGCTCATGCCTATCTAGGTAGCGCCATTGTTATGCTTTTGGTAGCTCATGCCTTTCTAGGAATTAAGCTCGGTCTTTCTATATAAGTGTAAGGTTGCGACCCAGCGGGTCGCAACCTTACACATTTGGGATTTACAGCAATTATTGCCTTAGCCACTTTTATCAAGACAAATACAAACCCAAATAGTGAAAGGCGGCGCTTCTCACTATTTGGGTTTTATGTCTTAACAAGAATGGCGGCAGCTATACCGCTCAACCCAAAACCCGTAAAGTTGCGCCCCGCAGGTGCACAACTTTACGGGTTTTGGGTTGCAATTAATTACTGGACTTTAGACTAAAAAGAAGAAAAGAAAGGCAGGAAGTGAATGTCACAAACTGCCAAAAGAGCAATGATCAATAAACCAAATTGACATTGACTACTATGATTTTCCAAAAATTACAAGAATTTCGCAAGTCGATATATGAATACCTAGGAACAGGAAAAGATGCAGTATTTGAATTAATGGATGCCGTCCTGACAAGTCCGAGCATTAGCTCGTATGTGAGTCTGTCAATGAATCCATTATTTCGGCGAAAATGGTCAAGTATTTATGAGGGACTGCGCGATAGCCGACCAGCAAGAGGAAAGTTGATGAAACTAATGGTGCAAGAGATCCCAACCGAAGAGCAACCTTGTCTGGCTGGAGATAATAGCGTGTGGTTGCGACCAGATGCGGAAACGCTGAAGGAAAGAGGATTCCATCATGGCAAAGACGAAAGTATCGGCGTAGGACAAAGCTACAGCACGTTGGCGTGGATTCCCGAAGCAAGTGGGAGTTGGGCGCTACCGATAAAACATGAGCGGATCACCAGTTTCGAGACTCCTGTGAGTAAAGCTGCCTTCCAACTCAAACAAGTCACAAAGCAGTTAAGCGTACGCCCCCTAGCTGTCTATGACCGAGGATATGGGAATGCAAGTTTTGTGAAAGCAACAGCGAATATTGAGGCGGATTTATTACTACGTTTGGCATCTAATCGCTGTGTTTGGGGAGTTCCGTCTGCCTATAGCGGTCGTGGTGCACCTTGTAAACATGGGCATAAATTCAAACTGAATGCCCCAGAAACTTGGGCTGTTGCCGACACCACTATAGAAATTACAGACCCAAAAATAGGTCGGGTACGGGTAACTTATTGGCGTGACTTTCATTTCCGTACTTCTCCAGAAAGACCGATGCAGATTTTTAGAATTGAGGTGATTGAACCCTTGGGGCGCAACCGTAAGTTTCAGCCCATGTGGTTGGCTTGGTTGGGTAAAACTATGCCTGCTTTGGAAACTCTTTGGTTAAAATACTTGCGTCGCTTTGCCATAGAGCATTGGTATCGTTTTGCCAAGCAACGGTTACATTGGACTCTGCCCCAGATTACCTCTACTCAGGCGGCTGAGCGTTGGAGTGCTTTGATGCCTTTAATGACTTGGCAACTTTGGTTCGCTCGTCTCGATTGTGTTGATGCTCCTTTACCTTGGCAGTCTCCTCAGGATAATCTTGCTCCTGGTCGTGTCGCTCAATCATTTGCGGTAATTATTGCCGCGATTGGTACTCCTGCAATCCCTCCTAAACTACGCGGTAAATCGCCCGGACGCTCCTTAGGCGATCGCCTTCCTCCTCGTATTCGCTATCCGACTGTTAAAAAACACGCCTCAAAAAGAAAGAAAACTGAAAAGACTCCTGCGCCAACCCATCCAATTGCCATTTAGGTTCTGCTTCTCTTCTCAATTTTGAGCTGGATTTTGCTATTGCAAGCTCCTGCTCAATTTTCTCGTGTCTTTTGGTTCCTCTCTCATACCTGCCCATTAGTCCAAACTAAAGGATTGAACCCTTGGGACGCAACCGTAAGTTTCAGCCCATGTGGTTGGCTTGGTTGGGTAAAACTATGCCTGCTTTGGAGACTCTTTGGTTAAAATACTTGCGTCGCTTTGCCCTAGAGCATTGGTATCGTTTTGCCAAGCAACGGTTACATTGGACTCTGCCCCAGATTACCTCTACTCAGGCGGCTGAGCGTTGGAGTGCTTTGATGCCTTTAATGACTTGGCAACTTTGGTTCGCTCGTCTCGATTGTGTTGATGCTCCTTTACCTTGGCAGTCTCCTCAGGATAATCTTGCTCCTGGTCGTGTCGCTCAATCATTTGCGGTAATTATTGCCGCGATTGGTACTCCTGCAATCCCTCCTAAACTACGCGGTAAATCGCCCGGACGCTCCTTAGGCGATCGCCTTCCTCCTCGTATTCGCTATCCGACTGTTAAAAAACACGCCTCAAAAAGAAAGAAAACTGAAAAGACTCCTGCGCCAACCCATCCAATTGCCATTTAGGTTCTGCTTCTCTTCTCAATTTTGAGCTGGATTTTGCTATTGCAAGCTCCTGCTCAATTTTCTCGTGTCTTTTGGTTCCTCTCTCATACCTGCCCATTAGTCCAAACTAAAGTAATTATGTCTAGCTACTTATTACCAAAGCACAAAATGGCAAAGCCATTTTGTGCTTTTAAAACCCTTACAGGGTTTGGTTTTTAATTCACAAAAGTGCGACAACACTTCTGTGAATTGGTACATCTTTGCTTTTAATTGCTATACAAGCCTATATGGGTTAGTATTTGCGATAACTAAGCACACTTTACCGCCCTAACCCGCGATCGCCGAATATGGAAAACTGGGAGTTTTTGCTACAACGCAAAGGTGACAAGTCCTGGTTACCCCTAGAATCTCCGACTGTAGAGATTTTGGAAGGGCAGTACCGACTTGCTGCACGCTCTGCTTTAGCAAATGCGCTAGTTGCGATCGCGATCGCCTATCGCCCTCTCGCAGATGTGCGGCATCAACCATTGCAACAAAAAATTGCTAAACGCATCAGCCATGATGGGTTGATGATCGTCATGCCTTACACCAACTTTGTACCAGGGATGTGGCAAATTGATTGCATAGCTACAGAACCTAACCAAGAATCTAACACAGGGTCAGAAAGCTCCGATTTAATCCCTACATGGAAAAAAACAGTTAAGTTTGATGTAATTCAAATCTCAGCAGAAGCTGGCTCCGAATGGCAATATAACGAAATTGAAGAAGATGTAGAAACTCCTACCGAACTTGCCAATGAGTCACATACTAATGCATTGGGAATCGTTCAAACTGAGCCAACCCCTCTAAGTTATAGCTCACCAATTCTCGATATTGCTGAACAAAGATCAACTGAACTCGTCGAATCGATGTTTGAAGAGTTTGCGCTCTTTGAGGAGGATGAGGATGAGGAAGAAAAAATTGATGCTAATTCTCCAGATCTAGAAACAGAATCTCTAAGCGATATCCCTAATCTCCTAGAGCAGGTAGAAGCATATAGCTCAAATGATATAACAGAGGCAGATGCAGCACTTCAGCCACGAATTTTATTACGTTTAAAACAACCTCAATATATTCTAAATGAAGACAATAGCTTCAATCTCGCAGGAGAAGTCTACACTCAAGGGGAAATTGAAGTCAGCCTCAAAGATCCACAAACCCTTGATGTCATCGTAAATCAGTGCTTCGAGATCGAGAAAACTAGCGATCGCAATCCAGCAACTGGCGCAATCACCTTTACGTATCAGATCATTGTGCCACCACCTTCAGAAATTCAAGTTCTCATCGGTGAAGTCCAAATTCATCCCCATCAAGACTTTCAACTAGATAGAGATTTGCATGTGACGCAACAGGCGATCGCAGTTTCCTATCCTGCTGCGAGAGTTCTGCCCGAACTCATTAAAGAATCTAAAAAACATTCTTCTCAAGAAACAACTCTCAATTCTCAAACGACGGAAACAACTAGAGATCAGTCTAGTTACCAACAATTTCCACAGAGTTTTCCACAGGTATCAACACCAACGGAAAATCAGTCTAGAAGTCTATCACCAAAGCCAAAACCAGCCAATTCGCTTAGTCTTCCACCCATACCTTCTAACAGATCTAAAGCTAATCAGGGAGAAGCATTAAAGCAACAAACACCTGCAAATTCTTTGTCATTACCACCTTTACCATCTCAACAAAATAGGAGCAGTAATCAGACTTATACTCCCCCTAATCCTGAAATAACTGATGATTATCCTCAAAGTTTTCCACAGGTAGAGACAGATATTTCTCAAGAAACTGAGACGCACTTTGAGCTGAGAAATATTGATGATTTAGCCGATAGCGATCGCCAAGAATCATCAAACTATGAAGAAGAACCAGAACTGCTTTATAGTTTTGAAGAAGAACTCCCGCAAAACTACGAAGAGCTACTAGAGCAACCATGGCAAGAAGTCGCTTCAGTCACCAATCAATCAAAACCTAGCGGCAAGCAGTTTCTCAATAAGCTACAAACTCTATCTGCTGATGCGATCGCAGCCCAAAAAGCTAACCAACGCACCGAAGAGCTATTACTCGAAGCTTTTTCACCCTTAGCCCCATCGGTAGCAGATGATTTATCGAGTAGTTCAACTAGTGCATCCATAGATCTAGACAACCCCGAACAACCACCAAGAACGATCGCCGAATCCACTAGCCTTGCAGAACTTGATGTTGAACTTGATGTTGAACTTGATCGGTTACTAACTTCTGAACCTGATTTGATTTTAAATGAATATGTTTGGGAAGACCCTATTGATCCCAACACTTTCCCTATTAGCACTGTTTCAAGCCAAAATTCTGCTTCTACTTTGGCTGAGACAGCCCAAACTATTCGCAATATTCAAGAATCTTCAACCCAGTCTTTATCAGAACAAGAACCAATTCCCATCCCTGAAATTATTATTCCTGCTGGTGAGCTAATTTCAGGAACACCAATGTTAGTAACCGTTCGTTTACCCGCACTTGCTCCTAAATTCTTTGTAAAATTCTGGATTAAAGATTTGCAAACGCGAATGATTGTCGATGGACCACGTTGGCTATTAGATTTTAGTACTGTTCCTAATGCCGAGTTTATCGAAACCCGCACAAACATATCAATTCCGCTCAGCAGTATTGATGTTGCTTTTGAAGCGATCGCGATCGAAGCGCAAACTCAACGCGAAAGTCATAAAGTGAGAATTACTCGTGCTGTGGCTCCACCAAACTTAGCCCAAGACATCGATTTTAAAGAGCCATAATAACGCAAAAAGAAAGAGGCGGCACATCACGCCGCCTCTTTCTTTTTGCGTTATGGTTGACTTTGCAACCAGTAGTAAGTCGCCATAGGTAACAGCGTTGCCAAAACCAGCAGAATAATCACCACCACATTCGATGAACTTGCCTCAGTTTCCTCTCTAGTAGCATAGTTACTCGTCTCAGTCTCTTCTACTGCTAATAGTGGAGCCCCTGGGTCTGGATTACCTCTCAAAACCGCCTCAAGACGCGCAAGCCCCTCATTTACAGATTGGTTATAGTTTGCCTTACGAGCAGGATAGAGCATCGTCTCATCGGCAATACTATTAGCAATGTTATCAGACAGGACTTCTTTTACCTTTGAGCCAGTCTGAATCGCGGTACGGTGATCTTCGGTCGCCATAAATAGTAATACTTGATTAGCCTTCTCTGCTTCAGAGGGGAACCATTTATCAAATAATTCTGCCGTAAATTCTGATGCAGGTTGACCTAAATCAATACGGCGAATTGCCACAACATGAACTTCGATCCCCGTTAATTCTGCTAATTTTTCAGTTTTGCTGATGATCGTACTTTTGGTCGAAGCACTTAATACATCAGAGTCATCAATTACCCAAGTCTGATCAGTCAGGGTCTTAATTTCGGCTAAGTCAGGAATATCTGATACTTGCAAAGCCAATGCATTACCTGTCAATAAATTAAAGCTAATTAGTAAAGCGATCGACCCAAAACATAGCTGGGAAAATAAATTTTTGAGCAATATTTTAATCATAATTTTCAAACCTATTTTTTATATTTAAAACTCAAATCAAGCAATTTCAATTTTCATTACTATATCAATCTGCAAGGAATCGCAGGGAAAAATTGGTTGTTACTAAGAGTGATCACTAATTTTTATCAGCAGTATTTCTGGTTTCATTGAGCAGAAATTGACGATCACGATCTCTAATTAAGGTCTAATATTCCAAATCATAAAATTAGTAAAAGCAATATAGATCTTAATAAACTCTGTTTATTTAAGTATTATTAAGATTTTACCTATAAACCTCAAAAGAGTTTTTTGTGAATATTTCTGATATAGATCTGTTAATAAATCTAGATGTTTGCTTTTTACCTGTGGAAAACTTGTGGATAACTACTGTCTTTCTGTGGAAAAGATGGAGATATCTGGGGAAAACTTTTGTATAAATGTGGAAAACTTTTGATAGGTATTTATACCCTGTGGAAAACTAGCCAGTTTATCCACAGGTTTTTCCACAGGTAAAAAACGCTAGGAGGACTATTGTATATAGTTTTCTTTGAGTTTTCCACATTTTCCACAGCCCCTATTACTACTATTAAAGATTTATTATTCTTTTAAGAGTAATAATTAGATCAAACGAAAAATCAATGAAAAAATAAATTTGGATTTTGATATTGTAAAAAATTCCAACGATGGTATGATTGGTTTCCACAAATCAAAAAAATCAAAATTAAAAAGCTTTTCAGAAAAAAATTATTTTAGAAAATCTCGTTTAAATTCTGCTCTCAAAAAATCTCAGCAAAGTAATTTTAAATACATTTTTTGTTTCTTCCAAAAATCTTTAAACCTCAAAAAATCCTCAAATTTTGAAATCTTCTAGAATTTCCCCCTCAAGTCTCAACTGCACTTTTTAGAATCTAAATTCATTCAAAATTTAACGTCGTTATCTTTGCTCTCACCCTCAAGTTTAGAAAATTTTCTATCAAACTATGCGACTAGTCTGTCCCCAAAACCAACTCGCTGCTAATCTTGCCCTTGTCGGTCGTGCGGTCGCATCTCGCCCCACCCATCCAATTCTGGCAAACATTCGATTAGACGCTGACGGCTCCAATCAAAGTCTTGGTATGACTGCCTTTGATCTCAATCTAGGTATTCAGGTCTCATTCCCAGCCCAAGTTGTAGAGGCGGGATCGATTACTCTGCCTGCAAAGTTACTTAACGACATTGTGTCGCGCCTTCCTGATGAAGACATCACGATCACTGTGGACAAGGACAACACGATGGTCTCGATTGTCTGTGGTTCAGGTCGTTATCAAATGCATGGCTTACCTGTCGAAGAGTTTCCTGAGTTACCTCAAATTGGCGAAGATGGGGAAACTACCTATTTGCCTGTTGAGTCGATGTTGAGTGGTTTGTCCTCAACCCTGTTTGCAACTTCAGCTGATGAGACTAAGCGAATTCTTACGGGTGTGCATCTGACGGCTACTGCCGATCGCTTAGAGTTTGCTGCTACTGATGGACATCGCTTATCTGTTGTGCAAACAGGATTTTTGGATGCAGATGAGCCTCCTGTGACGGGGGATACCGTGACTACTAATCTGGAGGTGACGATTCCTGCTAGAGCCTTGCGCGAACTAGAACGGATGCTCAACCAACAAACTGAGGGTGCGATCGCAGTTAAGTTTGATAGGGCTAATATGATTTTTCAAAGTGCTAATCAAATCTTAATTTCCCGTTTGTTAGATGGTACTTATCCCAACTATCGCCAACTAATTCCCAACCGATTTGATCGTCAAGTTACGGTTGAGCGTAAATTGTTCCTATCGGCGCTGGAACGTATCGCAGTATTGGCTGACCAGAAAAATAACATCGTCAAAATCACAATTGATTCTATAGGGCAAGAAATTTCTCTCTCAGTTGAAGCGCCAGATGTTGCCGCTGGACGTGAATCTCTGCCTGCTCAAATTTCGGGTGAAGATGTGGAAATTGCCTTTAACGTCAAATATTTACTGGATGGATTAAAGGCTCTACCGAGTAATGAAATTCAAATCCAGATGAACAATCCAACCAGTCCTGCGGTGCTTGTACCAATTGGGGCAACCAAAATGACTTATTTGCTCATGCCCGTGCAAATCCGCAACTAGGCGAGCCTTGCCGTAAAATAAAACCCACGCTGTGCGTGGTTTTATTTTATTCAGTAGTTTATCGCTATATCTCAGAGAAAAATCCTGTAAACTTAGTTGAAGTATGGATTTCTTACCACTGCCTTCAACTCAACTGCCACCTAGCTCCTATGCTGAGGTGAGACAGGCTAGCTCTAGCCAAACGCTGTCGTCCTCGTCAGCGTTTCATGGTCGTATTTCTAGATTGCCTACTGAATTGCCAATAGAGGTGCAATCTCAGCTACAGCTTTTTTTAGAGAGCTTGCCTGATCCCGATGTGATCGCTCAGCAAGTCAGAACAACTCTGATCTCTCAAGCTGGCCCGATCAAGCCAAATAGTTTACCGAAGCCAAAGCCTAAAGATAAGCCACGCCCACCCTTACCGCCGCGCGTGGGTGAAAAGTTAAACGTGGTTAGCGATCGGCAAGAATATGACATTAATACTCAGGTGTTTGTCGCTGAAGGCAATGTGGTAATTAATTATAAAAAATCAGAACTTAAAGCTGATCGTGTCCAATTAAATACCAAAACGCAGGAAGTTGTTGCCGAAGGTAATGTGTTTTTTACACGCGGTGACCAGAAGATACGTGGAACAAAGCTTACTTATAATTACAGTAATGTTAAGGGAGAGCTACTCAATGCCTCAGGTGCTGTTGACCTAGGCACTCTGCAAAGTTCTGAGGTGTCGCGATCGCCGTCAGAACTGGCTACTAACTCGATTACCATAGCCCCTATCGGCTCTGGTAATACTTCGGAAGGACAAGTGCGCCGTATTGGATTTATTGCCGAGCGTTTAATAATTGATGGAGATACTTGGACTGCCGAAAATTTGCGGGTTACGAACGATCCCTTTAGTCCTCCTGAACTGGAAATTACTGCCAGTAAAGCTACCTTAACCCCGATTTCACCAACTCAAAATCGTCTAGATCTGGAATCTCCGCGTATTGTCTTTGATCAGGGATTTTCTCTGCCACTGCCAGTTAATAGTATTACGCTTGATCGTTTTCAGCGCTTTGCCCCGGCTTTAGTTGGTTTTGACCGCCGCGATCGCGATGGTATTTTTTATCAACAAAGCTTTGATGTGATTACCCAATCCAACTTGAATTTCCAATTGTCCCCCCAATTGCTTCTACAACGTGCTTTTTCTAGTCAGTCTGGATTTTCAGGTGTCGATATTATTGGGGTTGTTGCTACCTTAAATGGAGCATTTGATGACGGCTCAAGCTTATCGGCAAGAGCGAGTTTTGCAGGTTTAGATTTTTCAAAGATTGATTCCTTATTGCGTTTTAATGCTAGCTATCAGATGCCAGTATTTGGTAACCATACTTTGCTCTCACAGTATGCTTTTCGCGATCGGATATTCAATGGTTCGCTGGGCTTTCAGGATGTAAACAACATTTTGGGAACCACTTTGTTATCTCCCAACTATGTTCTTGGAGATTCCAATATTTCTCTAAGCTATCAAATTTCTGCTAAGTTAGTTGGGGCGCTTCGATCTGATTTGCAACCGAGTACCATTGGTTCATTGATCCGTGTCCAAGGTGCTGCCATTGTTAGTCGAGCTTTTCCTCTGTTGCGAGGTGAGCCAGCACCAGCCGAAAAGGAAACAGGACTACGATTCTCTCCAAAACCAATTGTGCCAAGACTAGATGCTTTTTTGACAGCACAAGGTGTAAATTCTTTTTATTCTAATGGAGCAAATCAGTCTGTTCTCTATGGAACTGCGGGATTATCGGCAGAGGTTGGTCAGTTCGCTAAAGACTTTCTTGATTATACGAGCTTAAGCTTGAGCTATACTCAAGCATTTTCTAGCGGTAAATCACCATTCTTCTTTGATCAGGTTTCTGATGTTAGAGTCTTTACAGCAGGATTAGTTCAACAAATTTACGGGCCAATTCGCCTTGGTGTTCAGCAAAGTTGGAACTTAGATACTGGCACTTTATTTGATTCTGTATATTCCTTGGAATATGCAAGGCGTACCTATTCTGTATTGATTCGATACAATCCTAATCAAGGGTTAGGAGAATTTCTAATACGGATTAGCGACTTTAATTGGACTCGTCCACCTTCAAATGTAACGAATATTCAAAATGGAATAGAACAGCGTAACTAAAACTCAGGGTTTATTTTTTGCAAGTAGGAATGGAAGTTGTCTGAGCAGAGGCGAGGGATGGGTCAAGACAGAGAACTTTTATGAAGCTAACTTCTAGATCTTGTTCATCTAATCTTGGTGTGAGTCCTTCTAAATCCTCTCGACTAGGAAATAGCCAAATATATTCACAACTTTCTTGGTTGCTGGTAAAGCTGCATTGGTCAGCGAAGATGATGTGGGGTTAAAACCAGTACCTTCAGACACAATGCTACCGCCATTCGTGAGATTGCCCGATGCGATCGCAGTTTCCGCCCGAGTCGGTGCGATAATCTCCAAACCAGCAAGTAGTTTCGGCAAATCAATTCCTGCAATCAGTTTGGTAATGCCCAATTCTTGTTGAGTTGCGATCGGCAGATCGAGGCTAAGAGGAATACCTTCAGGCGTAATCCGTTCATATTTACCATCAGGTACTGCCCCGATAGGGTGTAATTAAAAGTGAAATGGGAGAAATAAAGTAGGTTAGAAAGTATGATGGATAACAGTTCTAATCCAAAGAAGTCATAAAATTGAGCCGTGAATATAAAAACAAAAACAGCATCGTCCAGTAAAAGCATAGAAGAAAGACTAAACGATTATCCTGAATTGAAAGCGAAAATCGAAGGATTATTATCCGTTGTAGAAAATGCAGAAGGTGATCTAATCAAAGCCGACGCAGCCGAGGAACGAGTGATAGAAGAAATCCGTCAGTTAGGACAAACAGCACTACAAACATGGGCAACGCGGCAAGAAATCAAGCAAAGCGAAGCATATATCGCCGCGAATCCATCTTCACACCGAGGTGGTAAAAAAAACTCTATTGGTACAGCCGATATGGACGCATCGAAGTACTAGAGCAAAGGTACATCGAATTTGGAAGAGAGTCCAAACAGGTAGTGAGACCATTTCAAAAAGCCGCCGAAGTACATTGCCGAGGATATTCACGCCCATTGCAGAGAGTGATTACCGACTTTGGGTCAGATGTAGCGTTTGGGAAAATCCCAAAAAAAATGATGGAACATCATGGAATAAGCATCCCAATTAGTGCAGGACAGGAGATCACAGAAAGTCATGCCCAGCGTATATTAGAAACGCAGAGTTGGGAAACAGGATTCCCAGCAATCGAGGGTGTGGAGTTTTTAATAGCGGAGATGGATGGGACAATGATTCCGATTGTGGAAACAACGGCAAGCGAAACTGATGGCGAAGAAGTTGACCGTCGTAAGACGCGTAAAATTAGCTGGAAAGAAGCGCGTCTAACCTCGGCGCGTACCCCTGAGCAAGAGCAGCCTATTTTCGGAGCAACGATAGGCTCGACTGATGATGCAGGAGCAGCATTACTTGATTGTGCTATCCGTGCTGGATTGGGAGAAGAAACCTTTGTGCATGGGGTTGGCGACGGTGCGCCTTGGATTGCTAGCCAAATCGAGCAGCGTTTTGGTGTACTTAGTCGCTACTTACTAGATTTCTATCATGTATGTGAATATCTAGCCGATGCAAGTCGCGTTTGTTCCCCAGATGCTCCGAAAGCATGGATGGATGTGCAGAAGCAACAACTCAAATCCAATCATGCTTCGGCTGTCCTTGAAGCTCTTAAGCCGTTTCAAGAACCTGAATCTGTTCCTGACAATCTGGCTGTGGTTAGATCCGCTTATCGCTATCTTTTCAATCGTCCTAATCGTCTAGACTATCAGGGCACGATTGACTCCAATTTACCCATTGGCTCTGGTGAAATTGAGAGTGGTCACCGCTATGTTATTCAAAATCGTTTAAAGCTTGCTGGCTCTTGGTGGACGATTGAAAATGCTAAGGCTATGCTTGCTCTTAGGATCTGCCGTACTAATCAAGATTGGGATGCTTATTGGCTTAATCTTTCTTCCATTTCTTATTGAGCTGAACTTTCACTTTTAATTGCACCCGCCCCGATATTGATGTTGCCATTGGGAGTTGAGATTGTCCATGTAACAAAATTAACCTGTTTTAACAGATTTTAGCTCTGAACAACGCACTTGAGTGTAAGGAGATCTCGCGACCATGGAGAGTGTTAGGATTAATTGAGACAAGAGCTAACTGAAGCATATGAAATTTATTAGTCCAAAAACTGATTTTGCCTTCAAGAAAATCTTTGGCTCCGAACAAAGCCATGATGTCTTGATCAGTTTTTTGAATGCGATGCTTTACGATGGTCAGAGCAGAATCTCGCAATTAGAAATCCTTAATCCTTATTTAGCTCCACGCATCCGAGGTGTTAAGGATACCTATCTCGATGTCAAAGCTAAGCTGGATAATGGCACAAGCGTAATTATTGAAATGCAGGTGTTAAATATTGAAGGATTTGAGAAGCGGATTCTCTACAATGCTGCCAAAGCTTATTCCATTCAACTCGGCATCGGACAATCATACTCGCAACTTAATCCTGTGATTGCGCTGACAATTACTGATTTTGTGATGTTTCCCGAAATAAATCAATTGTCTTCTTGGTTTATTTTAAAAGAGAAAGATTTTTTGATTGACTATCCTATCTACGATCTGGAACTGGTATTTGTCGAGTTGCCAAAATTTGATAAAGCACTGATGGTGCTAGAAACCTTGGCAGACAAGTGGCTATATTTTCTCAAACATGCGATTGATTTAGATGTTGTGCCAGAGAGTATGAATCTTGTGCCAGAAATTAAGCAAGCCTTTGAGTTTGCCAGAGAAGGAAATCTTTCGCCTGAAGAATTAGACGAGTTACAACATCAGGAGTTCTTTATCCAAGATCAACATAATGCGATCGTCAAGGCTCTCAAGCAGGGCTTGGAGCAAGGCAAAACGGAGGCTATGCTAGAAATGGCTGGGAAATTGCTGGATGTGCTGGATGATGATGCTATTAGTCGAGCGACTGGGCTAAGCTTGACAGAAATTGCGGAATTGAGAAGTATGCGATCGCAAGTTCAATAAGTCCGTAAATGGAATATACCTATAATGCGTAGTGGCAGGTTTAGAGACAAATCTATCGGTAAACCATTGACTTGTCTCTAAACCTGCCACTACTGGGATTTTGTTCTATTTTTTTGATTGATTGGATGCAATTTATTCTCTTTTGAGTTCTCATGAATAATGCAGGTTAGAATCCTTATGGGAATAAACAGGAATTGTTGATTTAAAGGTATGTTATAACCAACTGCCAATGAGTACAAAAGAAGACCAAAAATATGGGTGGTTTACATCTTTTGGGCTATCTGAAGGTAGAGAAATTATTGGTAAGCTAGGAATACCAATAATTTTGTTGTTTTCGATTTTAACTTCGCCTCTAATAATTGATAACTGGGCTTTTTGTAAGGCAACCGCTTTACTTGGGGCATCGGAAAAGCGACTGTAAAAGCTCAATATTAAAGGAACAGTGCCAGCATCACTGACTGGCCAGAGAGAAGCTAAAACACTACGAACACCTGAAGTTACAGATAGTCCTCCCAGACCAAGATTTTTGCCCACGGCGGTCTCACAAGCACTCAATGTCAACATTTCGACTTGAGGATTATCAAAATTGAGTTTAGGAATTTGTCTGATATTAAGGCGATCGTCAAAAAATTGAATGAATGCTCCGTCAGCTTTATTGCTCAAAAACTGAGCGTGTGTAGCTAGATGAATGATGCCGTAATCTTGTTGTTTTCTCTGTGCTTGCATATTCATCAGGGTAAAGTCTTCGTTAATAAAAGAACTACCTGTTAATAATGATTGAGCATTATCTTTGCTGACAATATTGTTAATCTCCATATTTACCGCAGGTAATGCTGAAAGCCCTTGCACAGATTGGGTTAAGCCCATCGCCAGTACACGACTGTTTTTACGATCGCGTTCTTCTAATTTCGCTAAGCTAAAGCTGGGTACATTGGCGATCGCATATTTCTCAACCAGAAACTTTTCGCCATCATGGAGAGTCGCTGTTGGAATTACTCGTAAGTCTCCATCCATCACAAAAACAATAGTACCTATTTTTTCTGATTGCAGCGTTGTTTCAATTGGCTTGACAATCCAATCATTTAACTTTTGAGCTTCACCCGGGTGTAATTAAAAGTGAAATGGGAGAAATAAAGTAGGTTAGAAAGTATGATGGATAACAGTTCTAATCCAAAGAAGTCATAAAATTGAGCCGTGAATATAAAAACAAAAACAGCATCGTCCAGTAAAAGCATAGAAGAAAGACTAAACGATTATCCTGAATTGAAAGCGAAAATCGAAGGATTATTATCCGTTGTAGAAAATGCAGAAGGTGATCTAATCAAAGCCGACGCAGCCGAGGAACGAGTGATAGAAGAAATCCGTCAGTTAGGACAAACAGCACTACAAACATGGGCAACGCGGCAAGAAATCAAGCAAAGCGAAGCATATATCGCCGCGAATCCATCTTCACACCGAGGTGGTAAAAAAAACTCTATTGGTACAGCCGATATGGACGCATCGAAGTACTAGAGCAAAGGTACATCGAATTTGGAAGAGAGTCCAAACAGGTAGTGAGACCATTTCAAAAAGCCGCCGAAGTACATTGCCGAGGATATTCACGCCCATTGCAGAGAGTGATTACCGACTTTGGGTCAGATGTAGCGTTTGGGAAAATCCCAAAAAAAATGATGGAACATCATGGAATAAGCATCCCAATTAGTGCAGGACAGGAGATCACAGAAAGTCATGCCCAGCGTATATTAGAAACGCAGAGTTGGGAAACAGGATTCCCAGCAATCGAGGGTGTGGAGTTTTTAATAGCGGAGATGGATGGGACAATGATTCCGATTGTGGAAACAACGGCAAGCGAAACTGATGGCGAAGAAGTTGACCGTCGTAAGACGCGTAAAATTAGCTGGAAAGAAGCGCGTCTAACCTCGGCGCGTACCCCTGAGCAAGAGCAGCCTATTTTCGGAGCAACGATAGGCTCGACTGATGATGCAGGAGCAGCATTACTTGATTGTGCTATCCGTGCTGGATTGGGAGAAGAAACCTTTGTGCATGGGGTTGGCGACGGTGCGCCTTGGATTGCTAGCCAAATCGAGCAGCGTTTTGGTGTACTTAGTCGCTACTTACTAGATTTCTATCATGTATGTGAATATCTAGCCGATGCAAGTCGCGTTTGTTCCCCAGATGCTCCGAAAGCATGGATGGATGTGCAGAAGCAACAACTCAAATCCAATCATGCTTCGGCTGTCCTTGAAGCTCTTAAGCCGTTTCAAGAACCTGAATCTGTTCCTGACAATCTGGCTGTGGTTAGATCCGCTTATCGCTATCTTTTCAATCGTCCTAATCGTCTAGACTATCAGGGCACGATTGACTCCAATTTACCCATTGGCTCTGGTGAAATTGAGAGTGGTCACCGCTATGTTATTCAAAATCGTTTAAAGCTTGCTGGCTCTTGGTGGACGATTGAAAATGCTAAGGCTATGCTTGCTCTTAGGATCTGCCGTACTAATCAAGATTGGGATGCTTATTGGCTTAATCTTTCTTCCATTTCTTATTGAGCTGAACTTTCACTTTTAATTGCACCCGCTTCACCCAGATAATCTTGTGAACTGGCATCCCGCAGGTTGGCTCGAAAGTCTGAAATTACTTTTAATAGAACCTGTTTAGAGATATCTGCGTTGGTTTTTTGGACTATCTTTCCACTTGGAGATATAACCAAAATCTCAATACGGTCATCAAAAATCACGGGATAAACTACTGCGGTAGGGCTATTCGTGATTTTTGAGGTTCTTTTTAGTTCGTTTATAATATTTGCAATAATATCTTTGGCTTTAGTAGTTGCGCCAGTTAGAGTAGTTGAAGTTATGTCAGTTGAAGTATTAGTAGTTGTGCCAGTTGAAGTAGGTGAAGTTGTGCCAGTTGAAATAGTTGAAGTTGTCCCAGTTGGAGTAGTAGTTGTTGTGCCAGTTGGAGTAGTTGAAGTTGTGCCAGTTAAACCCGTTGGGGATGCTAAAGGTATGCCAGTATAAGCCTCTAGCTCTGAAATGTAGCTAGATTCAAGACTGACTATTGCTTCTGTTATGTTACCAGTTTGGAGGAATTTATCGGCTTGCTGATGTTGAGATGTGGCTAAGGCAGCTTTTTCGATAGAGAATGTCTGGTCAGTCGCAGTTGATAATATGGGAGTCACATCAGTTGGCAATGAAATATTTTGCGCTGGGCTTTGCCGACTCACTACAGATGGATCGATATTAGGAGTTGAAATCGGTGATGGTGATGGAATTGGAGATGGTGATGGGGTTGCCACAACTAAGGGAACTTGAGACTCAAACGCACCAATATCAACCGCGATACCAGAGATACGGGGTAAGCCGCGTTGATCGTTACCTACTGGGGCGTTGGCGTTATTCCCTGCATTTAGGGCTGGGCTGTTGGGTAAAAGGGCATGGGTTAGAGTTTGGCCGCCATTGTTGGCAAGGGGTGCAAGTTGGGGATTGACAGGAGCAGCGATCGTGCCGATGAGGGCGCTAGGTGCAAATGTGACGGCAAAGCCATCGTTTGCTCCGATTAAATTATTGCCGCCATTAGTAAAACCTACTCCTGCAACATTACTACCCAAGTCAGGAGTCTCAAATCCTCCGTCAAAATTACCTGCAACAATCGAATTTATAATTGTAAATGTGCCGCCGATGTTGCGGAAAATACCGCCACCATTGCCTGAACCATTGTTATCTGCATCGGCAGTATTGTTTGTAATAGTACTGTTGGTAATTGTGCCTCCAGCAAGGCCCATAATCCCAGCACCGTCAGTCAGAGCCGTATTACCCGACAAAGTGCTATTGGTGAGCGTCACTAATCCAAAGCCAATAATCGCACCACCATCGTCCCCAGTCGTATTACCCGACAAAGTGCTATTGGTGAGCGTCACTAATCCAAAGCCAACAATCCCACCACCAGCATCATTAGTAGCCGTATTACCCGACACAGTGCTATTGGTAAGCGTCACTGATCCATCGCTATAAATCCCACCACCGGCAACCACAGCCGTATTACCCGACACAGTGCTATTGGTGAGCGTCACTGATCCATTGCTAAAAATTCCACCACCAAAGTTAGAAGCAGTATTACCCGACACAGTGCTATTGGTGAGCGTCACAGCTCCGCCGCCACTGTTATTTATCCCTCCACCATTGCCTGCTACTGTTCCATTAACAATCCTTAAACTATCAAACGTGGTATTGCCAATACCCGTGATATTACAGCAAATACCGATCAAACCCGCCACAAGTCTAATAAGCTAAAAGTATTATCAAGGAAAGATTACATATGGCAGCATATTCGCTAGATTTACGAAAAAAGATAGGGTCTTCTGGGTTTAAGGGGATAAGTAAATCTAATGAGAAAGACAAGCTAATAATCTAGAACGAAAATTTAAAAAATTTAAAAAACCATAAGCCTGTCGTTTAATTAATTTAATACGATTATTAAGTCCCTCCATCACACCACTAGATGTACGATTTAAAAAGTAGTTACAAATATTATCAAGATGATTACGAATGGTTTCCAAAACTGCGCCATAAACAGCTTTAGCTTTTTGAAGCCATTCTTTTAATTGTTTCTGACCCTCTTCAGGAGTTTTACAAGTCTCAAAAATACTTCTAAAGTCTTCTTTGAGATTATAAGCTAGTCGCAAGCGTTTAGAACATTTCAAGACATTTTCTAACTTCACTTTTTCTTCTTCTGTTAAGTCTACCTTGTTCTTTAGTAGAATAAATCGACTACCTTTAATCTTGATTTTAGCTTTTTGACGCAGTTGATTTAACTCTTTGATTAGTGGCTGCATAACATGAAATCTGTCGATGACAATTTTCGCATTTGGAAATACTTCTTTGACAACTTTGGGAAAGCCTCCCCACATATCAATGCTAACCTCCTCTACTTTTTCCCTTATCTCAATCGGTTGCTGCTTCAGGACTTCAATGATGTCATCTTGTTTATGACTATCAATTACTTCTAGTAATGCTCCTGCGTCAATACTTGATACGACTGTCACAAAGTCTTTATGTCCTTTGCGTTTACTCACTTCATCAATACTCACTCGTTTTACTTCTTTCCAATCATCTTTTTTTTTAGAGAAAATTGGTGATTGAAAATCCCTTGTATTTGATCCCAACTCAAATATTCATCTCGACTTACTTGCTCCACACTCGCACTTTGTACTCGTTGATAAACATACTCCTCATACCTTTGTGTGTATCGTCTTTCCCAGTCTACAAAGGGTAACTTTTCCGTAAAATGTCTTTGACAATGTTGACAATAAAATTGGCGGCGCGGCGTATTTAAATAAACTATTTTCCCAAATACTGACAAATCTCGAATCAATATCGGTCGATTTTGTTTTAATTTTCCACCATGCGTATTACAATGCGGACAAGTAATTTCATCCTGTAAAAATCTCAACTTTAGGGTGATTTTATTTTCTTCTTCCGTAAAACTTTCAACGGTTGTGTTGGGTAAATTTAGCAACCTATCTAGATACAAGTCCATACCTGTCACCACTTATCTTTGTGCTTCATTATACATTAATCCCCTCAAACCCAGAAGAGCCAAAAGATATTAAGTGCTTGGGAAAACAAAGAAAATACGCAGAGAGGCATAGCTAAACGATTTAAAGTAAGCTTGTCATTTGTTCGAGATTTTTTGCGTCGGTATCGAGAAACAAATGAAATAGCAGCAAAACCCCAAGGAGGAGATCGGCGGTCGAAAATCAAAGGCAAAGATGAAGAATTAGTAAAGACAATTGTTGAAGCGCAAAATGACATATATCTCAGAGAGATCAAAGAAAAACTACATGAAACAAAGACAATAGAAGTGAGCGTATCAGGATTGAGTCGTACGCTTAAGCGCTTAGAATTAGGGCGTAAAAAAAAACTTTAGTAGCCAGCGAACAAGCGACAGAAAGAGTGAAAAAATTGCGTTATGAGTTTCGTCGTTGGCTAGATACGATAGATGTCAAAAACCTTGTATTCATTGACGAGACAGGGCTAAATCTAGCGATGACGAGGCTTTATGGTAGATGTCAAGGAGGATGTAGGGTATATGATGACCGTCCAGGTAACAAAGGTAGAAACATCACTTTAATTGGAGCCATGAGTGATGAAGGGTTGATTGCTGCGATGACTTTTGCTGGTAGTCTCAACACCGCCAGTTTTTTGGTTTTCATTGAGAAAATACTATTGCCTCGGTTATGGGTTGGGGCAATTGTCGCTATGGATAATTTGCCTGTACATTACGCTGCAATGGCTAAAACCCTAATTGAATCCGTTGGTGCTCAGGTTAAGTTCATCCCTCCCTATTCTCCTGATTTATCGCCAATCGAGTTATGTTGGTCAAAATTAAAAGAGATTATTCGCTCGGCTAAAGCTCGCACAATTTCGGCTCTTGACGACGCAATTACTATGGCTATTAATTCTATTACTGATGAAGATGCTCTTAATTGGTTTCATCATTGTGGGCTCTGCTTCGACCCTTTTAGTTAGCTCCTTTTGTGGCGGGTTTGATCGGTATTTGCTGTAAACACGCGCACCGCATTATTGCCACTCACCGTGACATTGCTGGCTCCAAACGCGCCACTGATGGTCAGACCTCCAGCAAAGGTATTAATATCCAAGGTCGTTGCCAAAATAATCGCTGCTTGTGCACCATTAAACACAGTCGGGTCAAACCGAATGTCATCAGCACCAAAAGCATTAGCAGCAAGAATCGCTTGTCTCAAAGACCCTACGCCATCATCATTAATATTCGTAGCCGTAAAAGTAGCCAGACGACCGTTATAACTATTCTGAGCATCGTTACTAAACGCCACACCCGTATTCAGTTTCCCAGTCTGATATTCCAGATTCCAGTTACCACCAAGCTTGCTGCTACCCGTCAAGTCAGTCGAAGCCGCCACCTCACGCCCCGTATAGTGTTTCACCGCCTGAACTAACGCCGCTCCATTCTCACCACTCGCCAAATTACAGGCATAGAGCAATATATTCGCCGCAGGTGATAAAGCAGTTTTCCATGCTTGGAGATCGTTGGCATATCTAGCAATATTCTCAGTACTGACAAAATCTTTACCCAGCCAGAAATTGCCAACATCACCTTCAGAGACAATATGCAAACTATTCGCACCAGTCACACTCGCCAAAGTTGCCGTGACCTGAGCAATCCCATATTGGTCTGGATTAATCACCGTCACACTACTACCGCCATTAGTGCCATTTAGTAATGTTTGATAATCCTTAACCGTGCTGTCGATAAACACAAAATTCCAACCCTGTTGGATATTCGCTGCATTCAGAGAAGCTTGAGTCGTGTCATAGCGATTAGCAAGGACATTGATATTTGCTGCCGTGAGATTGCCTGATATAGCCACTTCCCCTACCTTTGTCGGAGCTACAATCCCCGTACCAGCCAGCAACTTCGGCAAATCAATCCCTGCGATCGGGGTCGTATTACCCAATTCCTGCTGAGTTGCGATCGGCAAGTCTAAACTCAGCACACCACCTTCAGTCGTGATCCGCACATATTTGCCATCGGGTACTGCCACGATATTGATGTTGCCATTCGGTGATTCAATAGTTCCTGTGTTAATCACAATCCCACCAACGAGAGTGATGCTTTTTCCCTCCGAAACGTTGAGATTACCTTGATTGACAATTACTCCTGATGTTTGATTTTGGATGGTAGTAGAAGGACTAGTGAAAGCAAAAGCATTAGGAGTTCCTGTCAGATTCTTGAGATCGCTGGCGATCGTATTCATCCCAAACCAACTATTCCCAACTTGGATTCCATTGGCAGTCGTAGCAGTAAAAGAAGCAGGAACGTTTAAGCTCGCATTGGTTCCAAAAATCACACCTGCGGGATTCATGATGTAGAGATTAGAATTTCCGCCTGTGAGTTGGATTAAGCCATTGATAACAGAAGGATCACTGAGATCTTGCACCATTCCTGAAAGAGTTAAGTAGGAATGGGTTTGAGAATAATTTCAAACCCATGACGAGCAGCAATATCGGCACTAATTTGGAGATACCTAAGAAGTTTCAACCAAAGGACAGAAGGAAATAAAACGGAAAGTGTCAAATCACAGGTAGCTTTCCAGTCCAAGACAGGAGGACTCGACCATTGATCAATCCAATGGGCCAAAAGATAAGCAAGCAGAGAGAGGATAAGCCAACGATAAACACCAAGTTTTGTAGATTGCCCAAAACAATGCAAACCAAAGCGATGTTTGATGGTTTTGAAGAATCCCTCAATCGCCCAACGCTTACGACCTAACATCACCAGATAAGCACCAGAATAAGGATGAGAAGAGACAACAAAGCGTAACTCCCGTTTACTATCAGCTCTTTTGAGCCAAAACCAAGAGATCGTCAAAGGCTGAGTTAGCCCTTCTAGCAAAATTTGTTGTCCACGTTTGCCATGACGATAAAGTTGTTTGACTGTACGGCCATCTTGAAGTTTACGATTGTTGCGTACACCGACAACGATGCGCCAAGTCTTGGCGCGGACAGTATTGAAAAACTTCACCGTACTAAACTCAGTATCAGCAAGGACAATCACAGTCTTGCCTTGGGTTAGTTGCTTGGGTACTGTCCCCAATAACTTACAAGCTAAGTCAGAGGGACTGGGGTATCCTTTGCCGCGCCATACTCTAAAACTCCATGGTACGCGCCACTCTCCATAGACCAGATACAGTACAACCAGATGTAGTCCTCGCTTTCCGTTTAGTATTCTCACCCATGGGTCTGGTTCGTTTTGGGTGGGATTGCTCAAATGTAAAAACTTGCCGCTTTTTTCTAGGGTAGTCAAGTCTATCAGTATCTTTAATGGCACTTGTTTCGATGGGCGATGCTTGGCGATTTGTCCCAAAATAGCCTGCCGTGTTGACCGAATTACTGCTCTCGTTGACCAGTTATAGTGATTGAGAAATCGGCTGAGTGCACTCGCTGATTTTATCTGTGTATGTTCTGGATAAGGATGCCTTTGTGCTTCGAGAAATAGTCCTAGTATTGCATTGAGACTTGCTGTTTGATACACACTTGGCATCAAACACAGAAGACTATACACTAGCCCTTGGGCGTGCTTAACGATGCTTTCCATGCTCGTTATTTAATTTACTACTACGCCCTTTTTTTCACATTTCTGCTCTTTCTGCAACCCCTTTTCTTGAATGGTGCAAGATCTCAGATCACCGCCAACGACGCGACCGAGAATATTTTGAATATTTGGTTGACTCAAAAAGTTGGCGATTTGTCCTTGACTTAAGCCAAATTGCTGAAAGCTATGGAAGAGATTGGCTCCTGCTTGAGTGCCGCCTGTAATGTCAAACTGCTGTCCATTTGGCAATACGACGGTGTTCGTTCCATCTTGCGCGGCAGTGATTGGTTGTGCTGTGACGGGCGCTGTCAGCAATGCTGGAGACATTGCGATAATTGAGGCAGTGATTGCCCAATACTTTCCCCAGGTTGGCTTCATCATAATCTTCAACCACACACCAAAATTTGACTGGGATTTAATAAGATAATTTTATACTATGATTTTTCAAAAATATCCAAATTAAGACGCGATAACTATATTTTGAGCCATTTCTCTTAGGTTGTTTGAGCTACCTGAAGTGTAAACTGCTTATCAGTGCAGTATGAGAAATCAGGGCTTTCAGACTTTTAGTTGCACATCGCGTAATTGAGACTGAACTATACTAACTTTCTGGCTGTCGGTGAGGAATCAATGTGAAGATAGTAACCATGCAAGTAAAAACAACGGTAGTCCTAAAAAGGAAAGGACGCACACGGAGGTAAAGAATCGTTGTAATGATGAATAAAATTCCAAATGGCTCCAATGTGATTTTCCAATTTCTTAGAAAAAGATAAGGTCTTTCTAACTAGTCTTGATACTCGTTGACGTAACGTACAGTTGAATCTCTCAATATAGTTGGTCTTTCCCGTTTCTTTCCCGACAGCCCTATGACGTTTGCTGGGCAGGACAACTGGATAAGACGAATAGAAGTCAGTATAAATAACCGCACATTGGCGATAGACGCTAGGCAACGATTCCCATAACTTCTGAGCTGATTCACCAGTGCGATCGCCTATATAACAACCGACAATTTCACGAGTCTCGGCATCAATGGCAAGCCATACCCACTGTTTATTGCCTTTGTCGTCCACAAAAGACCACAATTCATCCATCTGTATGGTCAAACGGCGTTTTGGTTTTGGTTCTACCTCCACCTGCTGAGGAACGTTTTCATATTTATGATTGACGTAACTTTGCAACCATCTCTCTGAGACCTTGAGGACTCTGGCAATTCCAGCTAGTGGGATTTTTTCTAGTAGTAGTTTCTCAAGAAGGTCATAAGTGTCTTGGGTACGCTCTGAAACTCTCTGCCACTGTGGATTTTCTACAAATTGACGACCACAGTCCCGACATTTATAATTTTGTTTTCCATGTCGTGTACTGCCGTTTTTTACAACGGATACGGACTGGCAGGATGGACAGGATGGCCTTGCTTCTGACATTACTTTACTTTGTATCAACTATCTGGATATTTTCCTACATCCTTTCCTTTTTAGGACTACCAAAACAACGAAATTAAAGCTCAAGATAGAAAGAATCCATTCAGTATTATTAGGACTTTCTACCCTTGCATTGGTAGCGACAGATGTCAGGTCATCGGTTAATGCTAATCCAGTTTCTACAGCATTAACATCTTCACCATCAATTAGTTCTATCCCTTCAAAAGAAATAGCTCCTTCTCCTTTAACTTCTCCTTCTCAAACTTCTCAAACTGAAATTGCTCAAGCAATTCCCATTAAAAAAATTGAAGTTATTGGCAGCACAATTTTTGATGCGACTAAACTCGAACCCATCACCAAACCCCTCGAAGGTAAATCAGTTACCGAAGAACAACTAACAGACGCTGCCAATGCCATTACTCAACTCTACATCAAGAATGGCTACGTCACCTCTCAAGCCCTGTACACACCTCAAAGCGCCGCTGATGGCATTGCCAAGATTCAAGTCTTAGAAGGAAAAGTCGAAAAAATCGAAATTATCGGCGTTAATGCCCTTAATCCAGACTATGTGCGATCGCGAACTGAGCTAGGAATTGGTACTGCCCTCAACACCAATAACCTCGAAGATCAACTGCGACTCTTACGTGCCGATCCCAATTTTAAAAGTTTTGATGCTAATCTCAAAGCTGGTAGCAAAGCTGGCCTGAGTATTCTCACAATTACAGTAGTGGAAGCAAATCAATTTGCAGGTTCTGTCAGTTTTGATAACTTCTCTGCTCCTGCGGTTGGGTCTGAACGCATGGGAGTAGGGCTAAATTATCGCAATCTCTTTGGATTGGGAGATGTATTTACAGCCAATTATTCCAGAACCACAACAGGTGGCTCTAACCAATATGATTTTGGCTTTAGCATTCCCGTTAATCCGATGAATGGAGCTGTCTCGCTACGGTTTGCCCCCAGTAACTATCGTATTACCCAAGCACCATTTGATGCTTTTAATATTCGCGGCAATAGTGAAGTTTATGTTGCAACTTATCGTCAACCCTTGATTCGCTCTCTCCGTGAAGAATTTGCACTGTCTCTAGGTTATGAATATCAAAGAGGTCAGACTTTCCTATTTAACGATCTGGCTGTGCCATTTGGAATTGGGCCAGAATCCGATGGAACTAGCCGCACCAGTGTGTTTAAATTTGGGCAAGACTATACTAGTCGGGATACTGAAGGAGTTTGGTCTTTGCGATCGCAGTTTAGTCTCGGTACAGGGCTATTTGGTGAAACTTTCGTTACTGATCCTAGTGCGGCTTTCTTTAGCTGGCTAGGGCAGATTCAACGAGTTCAGGTTCTTGGTACTGACACAATTTTGATCGGTTCTTTGGATACTCAACTCTCTGCTGATCCGCTTTTACCATCGCAGCAATTTGTGATTGGTGGTGGGCAATCGTTGCGTGGCTTCCGCCAAAATGCGCGATCGGGTGACAATGGGATTCGCTTGTCATTGGAGAGTCGATTTGTGGTGGCGCGAAATGAGGATGGTCGTACAGTTCTCCAGTTAGCTCCTTTTATCGATCTCGGCACTGTTTGGAATAACTCCAGAAATCTCAATTTGCTTCCTAATCAAAACTTTCTAGCTGGTGGTGGATTGGGGATTCTTTTCGAGCCAGTTAAACGGCTAAACCTACGGCTTGATTATGCACTTCCATTTGTTAACCTTAGCGATCGCGGCTCTAATTTGCAAGAGTCTTCGCTTTATTTCAGCATCGGTTACCAATTTTAGAAACCATAGAAAGCAATTCTTAAATGGTAACTAAAACCAAAAAGGTAGTGCAAAGCACTACCTTTTTGGTTTTAGTTACGCTCAGGCTAAGCAGGAACGAATTTGAGAGAAACTCCATTCATACAATAGCGCTGTCCAGTTGGCTTTGGTCCATCATCAAAAACATGCCCTAAATGTCCACCACATCGGCTGCAATGGACTTCTACACGCTTCATAAACAAAGAAGTATCGGTTGTGGTTGCGATCGCTCCTTCAATTGGTGCAAAAAAGCTCGGCCAACCAGTGCGGCTGTTGAACTTGGTGTCAGACGTAAATAGTGGTAAGTCGCAACCAGCACAGTTATAGGCTCCTTTGCTATATTCCTTATCGAGAGGACTGCTAAAGGAGCGCTCAGTGCCATGTTTTCGTAAAACACGAAACTGTTCTGGAGTAAGAGTTTGTTTCCATTCTTCTTCGGTTTTCATGATTTCATATCTCTTAGTTGCTTTAGTTGAGTCTACTGCGATCGCTGAGTCTGTGGGTAAAGAATCGGTGGATTTCTGCCAAAATTGGTATAGCCAAGCCCCCCCAATGAGCGATACTCCAGTTAGTAACAAATCTCTTTTTTTCATGGTTGGTATGACAGTCTAATAACTTTGTACTTTTTTATTGCTGTACTTAAATTTACGAAGATTAATAGCTATCTGGATGACTAGCTTTTCATGGCATTTTTGAAAGGTAAACCAGAAAGGCATTGGTTCAAAACTATAAAAGCCCCGCAAGACGGGGCTTTTATAGTTTTGCTCTGAGAGAAGGTCGCATAGCGCTCTCCCTTCATTTTCTAAGACATTGCTTGAATGATGTAATCAAAGTAAGGCTCAGTGGTAGCAGCATCATCTTTGCTGAGTAATGCTAGAGATGCATTCTTGAGGCATCGAACTGCATCAGCCATACCGACTAAAGGTACACCGAGAGAGCTGTACATTTCACGGACACCAATGATGCCGATTTTTTCGATGGGGTCTTTGTCGCCTGCCAATACTCCGTAAGTCGTAAGACGGATGTACCATGTGAAATCTCTTAGACATTGGCTGCGTTGCTTCTGACCATAGGCATTACCACCTGGGGAAATGTAATCAGGATGAATTCTAAATAGTTCTTCTGTGGCTTTTTTGACGATTTTTTCTTCGCTTTCTGCCAAGGTTGTGGCAATTCGCACCCTTTGAGCACCAGTGGCAAGAAAGTTTTGCACACTTTGCAACTCAGAAATGCTGGGATAGCGGAGTTCTTCGTCTGCTCTTTCTAAAACTTGACTAACTACACTCATAATTAAAATAAAAAATTTAATATATTCGCCATCTAGTCTACCAAAAGCGGTGAATACGCCAAGAATTTGTAATAAAATCACAAATCTTCATAAACAAAAGATAGAGTTGGGGGGGGGGGGGGGGGGGGGGGGGGGGGGGGGGGGGGTGTTTTTGTGGGGGGCTCTATCTTTCAAAAAAAAAAACAACCCCCCCTGCGGCCCCCCCCCCCCCCCCCCCCGCAACTCTATCTTTTGTTTTTTAATTGCTTGAGCAACATTTTTAGCTCTGAGGTAAGGGTATAGCCGATCTCCCGATCTCCATAGCGCCAGTCTTGATAGATCTGCGTAATTTGGGCGATCGCAGCGGATTGCTTCTCGGAGACGCGATCGCCAAGGCTAGCTGCGTACTCTTGCGGAGTCTGGTACGAAGATTTGGGCTTACCTTGCTCAGATAGCCATTGCAACATTTGCTGATAAGTACGCTGCGGAATCGGCATTTTTTGTAAGCGTTGCAATTGCCACCACCAGATCGCAAATTGCCACAAAGCCCAACCACCGATACCGATGCCAAAGGCGATCGCTAAGCCAAAAGCAATACCAATCCAGCCCATTTCAATCAGCCTATTCACCAAACCGCCCACAAAATTACCAATACTCTCAAATAGCGATTCAAAAAATTTATTGACAGGACTTGGCAAAAATTGAGCGATCCAATTCCAAAAGGTCTGCATCACGCCAAATGTCCGATTTTCCTCAATCGATGGGGGAAACAGTGGGCGATTTGGCACAGGATCAAAAGCAATCCAGCCATAGGCTGGGAAGAAAACTTCTACCATTGACTGTGTATCAATGTTCTGAACCTCATACAGCCCTGTAAATGGGTTGAATTTTCCTGGGGCAAACCCGACCACATAGCGAGTAGGAATGCCTAGCGATCGCAGCATTACCGCCATTGTTGAGACAAAATGACTCTCCTCTCCGCCACCTTGCTCAATAAACTGTGATACGAGATCACCCTTAGACTCATCAAAATTTAGCGGTTTAATAGCGTAGTTTTGCTTGATGCTCTGGGCGATTTGGACAACGACATCGTAGACATTATCGATACTGATCAACTTGCCATTAGTGTCTTTAGCACTAGAAACTAGACGTAGAGCTGTACTGCGAACTTCAGACGATAAATTAGTCGGGACTTGCAAATAATAGTCCCGAACTGATTTGGGATAATCGTTAGGTAACTGCCGCAATTGCTTGGAATTGCGTGTAACCACACTAGAAATCACAGTATAGGTAAGATCTTCTGGTAAAGGACCAGGTCCACGAATCATTCCTTCAGGATCAATGTCTAACTCTTCACTAGGGAAGAAGATTTGCTTTGGTATTGATGCAGCAGGTACAAGGTTAGGAAAATTTGGTGATGTAATCGTATAGGTTTGGACTACTTCTCGACTCTCAATCGGTTGGATTAGTTTTTTTGTGGAGCTAGTCGAGGCATGGGGCGGCGTTGCAACAAAAAACTCATAATTGAGTGGGTTGCGTCTAACTGTGCGGAGCTGGCTAGGATCATTGCGCGAAATCCGCCAGCCTTTCCCTGTAAATTCGTCGTAAGCCATCACTCGCCAAAATAGCTCTGCCTGCGATCGCACCCGCATCACCAATTCAGGTTTGCGTTGATTATTCTGTTTAGCCCCAGAGACCGTGTCAATCTCAGGTGCAAACAATGGTGGTAGCGTTTCTTCTTGATTATTTCCACCCGTACCAGTGCCGCCCGTACCAGTGCCATTTGTGCCAGACTGTTGCTGCTGTTGCTGCTGTCTCGTTAAAATATCACCTCTAGGCAATTCTCTTTGTACTGAAAGATTTACGCTGACAGGAAAGTTCCGTAGCTGAAAACCTGGCAAGCGAGGCAAAAAGGCAAAAATTGTCAAGCCTAAAACCAATACGATCGCTAGTAGTCCCGATAAAGGTAAAAGGGAAATCCCCATTTTTTTTGGTTGAAAACCGCTAGTTTGCACACCCAAACGAGATCGATGGTCGAGTAATAAAATTGGAATCCCCACTAGTAAAAAGGCGATGAGCCACAGTGCGAAAACCATTGTTTGGCTTAAAGTTGCCGCCAAAGCCATCAAGATCAATCCGATCACAATCGAATAGCCTAAATCTTTGCGGCGCGGTAAGTCAAAACTATGCAAAACCTGCAACTGGATTAACAATCTCGCCAGTAATAGCCTCGTTTCGTCGGCATTCCGCACCAGATCTCTAAGAAATACGACTAACATAGCAATCATGGCGATCGCAATGAATAATTTCACGATCACATTACGTTTGCGTCTTGCATACCATGCCCAGACTCCTGCGATCGCGCTTAGAGGGATTGCCCAAGCACTATTCCCTGAGCTCGCCACTGAGTCCATCGCCCCAATACTGATAAATACAAATATTTGCACCAGCACTCGCAACGGAATCGAATCCTCAACCCCTGCGATCGTAAATTCTGAAGCTTTTTGCAATTTATCAAATGCACCGATCTTGGGTCGAGGCTGTCGAATCGTATCCATATGGCTCTGAAGTTAGAGAGTATTTGCATTCAACACCTAGTATAAACAGTGCAAAGCCAAGTTGAGAGGAGTGGAGCTTTTCAAGTGCAATTACCCAAACCCGTAAGGTTGCGCCCCGCAGGGGCGCAACCTTACGGGTTTGGGTGTGCAACTAATTAAGCGTGTCTACTTATATGGCTATAGCTTGATAAAAAACCAAAAGTAGAGTTGCGCCGCAACTCTACTTTTGGTTTTTACATTCTGACTTGATTGGCTATAGTTGTCCCAATCCTGAAAATGGCAACGCCATTTTCAGGATTGGGATAAAATTGCTTAACTGATTGGAACGTAGGACAATGCTGCAATTCATTCAACAACATTATTTCGCCTTGAAGCTTTTCTCTGCATTGGGCTGTGGGCTAATGGCTGGAGTCTTCTTCGCTTTCTCAACTTTTGTAATGAATGCTCTTGCCAGACTCCCACCAAAACAGGGAATTAGCGCTATGCAGTCCATATTATGGCGATCAATACGTTATTTATGGGAATATTTTTAGGAACGGCTGCGGCTTCTGTCTTTCTGGCTGGATCTGCTTTATTAAATTGGTATCAACCCCATGCAGTTTTCCTGCTCATCGGTAGTCTACTCTATCTTGTTGGTACATTAGGCGTGACAATTCTGTTCAATGTGCCTCTAAATGATGCGCTAGCGATCGCTGATCCAGATAGTGCTAATAGCGCGAGTTTGTGGAATAGCTATCTTACCAACTGGACAATGTGGAACCATATTCGGACTATATCAGCACTTTTTGCCGCAGCAGCAATTACAATCGCGCTCCATGAATGAGAACATTGCTAGCCAGATCCGCGATCGCGTTAATGATATCTACCGTAAAGAATCGCGTAGTATTTTCGCCACCCTGATTCGCTTAATCGGAGACTTTGACCTTGCAGAAGAGGCAATGCATGAAGCCTTCGCCGTGGCTATAAAGCAATGGCTCCGTGACGGTATACCCGCCAATCCTAAATCGTGGCTTGTCTCGGTGGGGAGATTCAAAGCGATTGATACCATTCGTCGCCGTACACGTTTTGATGCATCCTTAGCAGAACTTGCTCAACATCTTGACACAAGTTATACCTCAGTAAAAGAAGATGCGGATGAGGATGTTGAAGACGATCGCCTGCGCCTGATTTTCACTTGCTGCCATCCATCCCTATCACGAGAGGCACAAGTTGCTCTGACACTAAGAGAAGTCTGCGGACTAACCACTGAAGAAATTGCCAGCGCTTTTCTGATCACGCCCCCTACATTGGCTCAGCGAATTGTCCGAGCTAAAGCAAAGATCCGTGATGCACGAATTCCCTACCAAGTGCCAGAGATATCAGAGTTGCCAGATCGCATAGATACGATGCTGCAAACGATTTATTTAGTATTTAATGAAGGATATGCGGCTTCATCAGGTGAATCTCTAACAAGAACCGACCTCTCGGAAGAAGCAATTCGCTTGGGGCGACTAGTAGTAGAACTATTACCAGATGCTGAAGCGATCGGATTGTTAGCACTGATGCTCATGCAAGAATCGCGACGTACTGCTCGTACATCTCTCACAGGCGATCTAATCCTTCTAGAAGATCAGGATCGATCCCTCTGGAACCAAGCATATATTGCCGAAGGTAGATTGCTTGTGCGACAGGCGCTATCATCCCAACAGTTTGGCTCGTACTCAATTCAGGCTGCGATCGCGGCAGTACATTCCGAAGCGAAAAATGCTGAGGCAACGGATTGGTCACAGATTGTCGCTTTGTATGACCTACTTATGCGCATAGAGCCATCACCAGTAGTTGATTTAAATAGAGCTGTCGCGGTGGCAATGCGCGATAGCTTTCTTGCGGGATTACAACGAATTGATGCGATCTTATTGAATGGTGATTTAGCTGACTACCATCTAGCTCATGCCGCAAAAGCTGATCTCTGTCGGCGTTTAGGCAGAACGACTGAGGCAAGAGAATCATATCAACGTGCTCTTGCCCTTGTGAAGCAAGAACCAGAAAGGCGATTTCTCATAAAACGTCTTCAAGAATTGAACTATAGCGCTTTGCACTCAAATCCAAATCAAGAAAATCCTTAAAAGTGTTGCTTTGCAACACTTTTAAGGATTTTCTTGTGGTTCTTTTGATCGGTAATTGCTATAAAAAGATCTCTAGTAAAAAATATTTTGCCGCGTTGTCGATTTATAGCTTTACCGAACGACTACTAGATGAAGGCAATTAATTTTAGATGAAAATCTGGAGGTAGCCATGAAATTTATATGCCTTGGATATATGGATGAGGCACAATGGGATCGGATGACCGAAAGCGATCGCACAGCGCTGATGGAGGAATGTTTCGCCTATGACGACGAGTTACGTCGAGGTGGACACTTTGTTGGTGGCGAAGCCCTCCAAAGTATCCACCATGCAGCAACGCTGAGATACCAGAATGGGAAAGTAACGGTTACAGATGGCCCCTACGCCGAAACGAAGGAACATCTAGGTGGCATTCTCTTTCTCGAAGCTAGAGATCTGAACCACGCGATTCAGCTGATGTCCCAACACCCTGGGGTTCGCAACGGAGCCTTTGAGATTCGAGGCGCTGATGAGCAGATTAACGCAATGGTTGCCGCAAGAGAGCTGTAAGAGAAGACTTGATTAACTTGACTATTTAGGAGAACAATATGGACGCTGAACCTCAAAAAGAACATCAATGGCTCGATAAATTCATTGGCGAATGGATTTCTGAAGTCGAATGTATTATGAGACCTGACCAACCGCCATCGAAAACCCAAGGAACTGAGATAGTCCGATCGCTTGGCGGGCTTTGGGTCGTTTCTGAAGGCGAGTGTGAGATGCCAGACGGTAATCGTGGCAAGACCATCATGACGTTGGGCTATGACCCAAAAATCAATCGGTATGTGGGAACGTTTATCGGTAGTCCTAAAAAGGAAAGGACGCACACGGAGGTAAAGAATCGTTGTAATGATGAATAAAATTCCAAATGGCTCCAATGTGATTTTCCAATTTCTTAGAAAAAGATAAGGTCTTTCTAACTAGTCTTGATACTCGTTGACGTAACGTACAGTTGAATCTCTCAATATAGTTGGTCTTTCCCGTTTCTTTCCCGACAGCCCTATGACGTTTGCTGGGCAGGACAACTGGATAAGACGAATAGAAGTCAGTATAAATAACCGCACATTGGCGATAGACGCTAGGCAACGATTCCCATAACTTCTGAGCTGATTCACCAGTGCGATCGCCTATATAACAACCGACAATTTCACGAGTCTCGGCATCAATGGCAAGCCATACCCACTGTTTATTGCCTTTGTCGTCCACAAAAGACCACAATTCATCCATCTGTATGGTCAAACGGCGTTTTGGTTTTGGTTCTACCTCCACCTGCTGAGGAACGTTTTCATATTTATGATTGACGTAACTTTGCAACCATCTCTCTGAGACCTTGAGGACTCTGGCAATTCCAGCTAGTGGGATTTTTTCTAGTAGTAGTTTCTCAAGAAGGTCATAAGTGTCTTGGGTACGCTCTGAAACTCTCTGCCACTGTGGATTTTCTACAAATTGACGACCACAGTCCCGACATTTATAATTTTGTTTTCCATGTCGTGTACTGCCGTTTTTTACAACGGATACGGACTGGCAGGATGGACAGGATGGCCTTGCTTCTGACATTACTTTACTTTGTATCAACTATCTGGATATTTTCCTACATCCTTTCCTTTTTAGGACTACCCGTTTATCGGCTCAATGATGACGCATCTCTGGATTTACAATGGCGCTCTTGATGAGTCTGAAAAGATTCTCACCTTAGATACAGAAGGACTAAACTTTAGCCAGAGTGCGATCGCCAAATATCAGGACATCATTGAGTTTGTTAGCGATGACCATCGGATCATGCGATCGCAGATTCTTGGTGATGATGGCAACTGGCAGCAGTTCATGACAGCGCATTATCGGCGTAATCATTAGCTCGCAACAAATATTTAGAGATCAATCCTGAAATATATGTAGTTCATGCTATAGATTGAGCTATGATTACCGTACAATAATCATAGCTCAAGAGGATCAATCATGAAATATATGTTGCTCATTTACAGTGACGAAAACGCATGGACAGAACAAGAGAGAACGGAATGCTACGAGAAGTCTGTACAGCTTACTCAATCCCTAAATGCGAACGGTCAATATTTGGGCGCTTCGCCACTGCAACCAGTTGCCTTGGCAACTAGTGTTCGAGTTCGTGAGGGCAAACGGCTGGTAACCGATGGTCCCTTTGCGGAAACCCGCGAACAACTCGGTGGCTACTTCTTGATCGAAACTAATGATCTGGACGAAGCGATCGCGATCGCTGAACGGATTCCCACAGCATATAAAGGCACTATTGAAATTCGCCCGATTGTAGAGCTGTCAGGTCTGCCATCAGAATAGTTGTTAGAGGTAGTACGCACTCAACACAGCCCATCAGCTTATAAATAACTTTTCTAGAAAAGTTTGCTCAACTTGTCGATCTCCCGCCAGTCTGTTCGACTAGATAGTAATACCAATTCACGAAAGTGTGACAACACTTTTGTGAATTAAAAACTAAACCCAGTAAGGTTTCCCAAATCAAGAAATGGCATAGCCATTTCTTGATTTGGAATAAAGCAAAGGTTGAGAGCGTGTTTTAGAAGTCTCCTGTCTAGCAAAAATTTCTGCTTTTACCCCCTCTAACTCCCCCTTTGCAAGGGGGAGTTAGAGGGGGTAAAAAACTTCTCAAACACCCTTTGAGACTCTCTTAACTCTGAATAGCGATAGTAAACATGAGGTTGAAATATGAAAGTTATGGTTATGGTCAAAGCGACCCTAGACTCAGAAGCTGGTGTGATGCCAAGCGAACAACTGCTAGCTGATATGGGTAACTTCAATGAAGAGTTGGTCAAAGCTGGTATTTTATTAGCTGGAGAGGGGCTACATCCTAGTTCTAAAGGAGTGCGAGTGAGGTTCTCAGGAACAAATCGCAGCGTAATTGATGGACCATTCACAGAAACAAAAGAACTGGTTGCGGGCTTCTGGCTCTGGCAAGTGCAATCAATGGAAGAGGCGATCGCATGGGTCAAACGCTGTCCTAATCCAATGCCATCAGAGTCAGAAATTGAGATTCGTCCACTCTTTGAGGCATCAGACTTTGGCGACGAATTTACACCTGATCTTAGAGAGCAGGAAGAACGCATCCGTACTGAGACTGAGAAAATCAAGAATTCCTAAAGTGTGTATTTAAGAAATCCATGTGCGAGCAATACATACAAATTCATAGAAACAGTTTATTCTAGCTGTCGATCGCACAAACTCCAGTTTGACTAGATTGTTGAGCGATGATTAAAACTTGGTTAGCTAAACCGAAATCTTGCTTGGGATCTCAACTCCATAGAAAAATCAACAAATAAAACAAAGGAGTCCATCATGAAATTAAGTCCATATCTCTCTTTCAACGATGAATGCGAAGTTGCGTTTAAGTTCTACGAACAGTGCCTAGATGGCAAAATCGACGCGATGATGACCTACGGAAATTCGCCTATGGCGGAGCAAACGCCACCTGAAAAGCTTGATAAAATTATGCATGCTTCCATAACCGTGGGTGATACGGTAATGATGGGTTCCGATGCTCCGCCTAATTACTTTGAAAAGCCACAGGGTTTCTCTGTATCGCTCGTATTAACCGATCCTGATGAGGCAGAGCGGGTTTTTAATGCTTTGGCAGAAAATGGAACAGTGCAAATGCCAATCCAAGAAACCTTCTGGGCTGCGCGTTTTGGGATGCTTGTCGATCGCTTTGGCACTCCATGGATGATTAACTGCGATCTGGCTGCCTAGTTATACTAATTCCCGAAGGTCTGACTACAGCTTAAACCCAGAAATGGGAAGCGGCGCATCGCGCCGCTTCCCATTTCTGGGTTTTATTTTCTTGCTGACATTACTTCCGTTACATCGGG
>JALQCR010000001.1 GCA_023336205.1 Pseudanabaena sp. Salubria-1 | reverse complement strand
TTTTTTTTTTTATTATTTTTTTTTTTTTTTTTTTTTTTTTTTTGGGGGGGCGGGGCCGCCCCCCCCCCCCCACAAATCTAGTCCAAGAAATTAGTGTTGCTATGCAAAGCACAGCAACACTAATTTCTCGTTTTATAAATTCCAGCCTTTGGCTAATAATTGCAAAGATATAGACTCATGCCACTGCTCTAGCAATAATCCAAACTCTTTTGTATGTATGCCTTTGCACCACAACATCAACGCATCTTCGCCCGTCACTTCATAATATTTCGGTCTTCGACCAATTTCCTTAAAACCAAAACTTTCGTATAGCGCGATCGCAACATGATTAGATTCACGAACTTCGAGTGTTGCCCATTCTAATTGGCGATCGCGGGCTTTTTTAAGTAAACCCCAAACTAGTGACTTACCAAAGCCTTGACCTTGATATTCAGGACGCACCGCTAATACTGTGATATGCGCTTCTTCAAGAATTGACCACAAACAGCCAAAACCTAGTAATTCATGATTTTCCGTAGTTAAGCCCAGTACAAGACTGCTGGGATTGTCAATTTCTCGCTGATAGGCTTCTAAGCTCCAGAAATTGCCAAGACATGCACAATCGATCGCCAATAGCTGCGATAAAAAATTTTGATCAATCTCACTTAGATAGATTCGGGTCGATAGGCTCATGTGTTGTAATAATCTAAAGATTCATCGGAATGTGCAGCACAACGCGCCGTAATACCAATTCACGAAAGCATGACAACACTTTTGTGAATTGAAAGCCAAACCTAGCAAGGGTTTTTAAGATTAAAAAATGGTGTAGCCACTTTTTAATTTGGTATAACTAGCCTGATACAAACGGATTATCGATCAATGTCAGAACTCATGCCAATTGTATATCTCAGTGTAGTTAGCTTTTTTGCTTGGATTGTTAGTACGCTGGCAGGCGGGGGAAGTCCCTTTGTTTTAATCCCTCTTATTAACTTATTAATGGGAGCCTCTTCGGTTCCACCTGTAATTACAATTGGCATGTTTTTCGGTAATGCCCATCGAGTTTTCCTGTTTTGGCGCGAGATTGATTGGCAATTAACTGCATGGTACGCACCGGGCGCGATCGCAGGGGCAATTCTGGGAGCATACACATTTACCCAAATCCATCTTGACTGGTTGCAAATAATTATTGCGATTTTCTTAATTGTCAGTGCATTTTTATTTGAATTAGAGAAGAGTCCAGAAAAAAAAACTGCCGCAAGCTCAGACACAACTGTGGCAATTCCATCTAGTGAGTCTCTTGAATTAGCTAGTGGCGATTTAATTCCACCCTTATTTGGTGAATCTAGCGAATCCAATGATTTTAGTGAACCTGAAGACACCGCAATTGTTAAACCCAGGTTTCAGCTAGAAGCATGGCATATTATGCCTGCGGGTTTCCTCAAGGCATACGTGTCTGGTTTAGTGGGGACAACTGGTCCTGTACTTAATCCTTTTTACTTGCACTATGGATTAGTCAAAGAGCAAATGCTCGCTACCAAAGCGACCCACATGACAATTATTCATTTAGCCAAAATCATTACCTACGGTGCTTTTGCGGCTATGTCTAAGGATCAAATAGTGGCAGGCTTAGCGATCGGTTTAGCAGCCATACCAGCCAATCTTATTGGCAAAGCAATCCTCAAACGGATGAGCCATCATCAATTTCGACAACTTGTGTTAGCCTTCATGGTAGTTGGGGGAGCATGGATGCTCTGGCAGCAAAGGAATTTATTTTTGAGTGTGCTTTAGCTTTGGTAAAGCTGCGTCGGTAAAATAAAGAACCAGATTTTTGATGGCGCGGCGAAGCCGCGCCATCAAAAATCTGGTTCTTTATTAAATTGCATAACCCGTAATACCAAAGCACAAAATGGCTACGCCATTTTGTGCTTTTAAAAACCTGTAAAGTTTCGCCCCTGCGGGGCGAAACTTTACAGGTTTGGGTAATTGGTACTTAATGAATGAGATTAGCTAGTTTGGTAATTCATTGTAAGGTCATTTAATCTGTTCTCTGAATAACAAAAAAACAACTAGTTATCCGAAAATAATACGCAAATAGGCGATCAAAACCAAAAAATTATCCCTAAGACATAGCTTTAAGTTTTGGTTAAAAGGAGTGAGATCCGTACACACAGAATGCTGTTAAGGCTGTGCTAGTATTAACTTTAACCAGAACGCAGCAAAGTATGGGGAAACGCCATGTTTGAACGCTTTACAGAAAAAGCAATTAAAGTCATCATGCTGGCTCAAGAGGAAGCTCGCCGCCTCGGTCATAACTTTGTCGGCACAGAGCAAATTCTATTGGGTCTGATCGGAGAAGGAACTGGCGTTGCCGCCAAAGTACTTAAGTCGATGGGTGTAAACCTCAAAGATGCACGGATTGAGGTTGAGAAAATCATCGGACGCGGCTCTGGTTTTGTCGCGGTAGAAATCCCTTTCACACCTCGCGCCAAGAGAGTCCTAGAGTTGTCCTTAGAAGAAGCTCGCCAGTTGGGACATAACTACATCGGTACTGAGCATCTATTGCTAGGACTAATTCGCGAAGGCGAAGGTGTTGCCGCTAGAGTTTTAGAAAATCTGGGCGTTGATTTGTCCAAAGTCCGCACACAAGTAATCCGCATGTTGGGTGAGACTGCTGAGGTCTCCGCAGGTGGCGGTTCATCGGGACGCACCAAAACACCAACCCTTGACGAGTTTGGCTCAAACCTGACCCAGCTTGCCCAAGATGGCAAGCTCGATCCTGTTGTGGGTCGTGAGAAGGAAATTGAACGAGTAATCCAAATCCTCGGTCGCCGCACCAAAAACAACCCTGTTTTGATCGGTGAACCTGGTGTAGGTAAAACTGCGATCGCTGAAGGTCTAGCACAACGTATTTCTAACAGTGACATACCAGATATCCTTCAAGAAAAGCGAGTTGTCACTTTAGATATTGGCTTGCTAGTCGCTGGTACAAAGTATCGGGGTGAATTTGAGGAACGCCTCAAAAAGATCATGGAAGAGATTCGCACTGCTGGCAATGTGATCTTGGTAATTGATGAAGTTCACACCTTGATCGGTGCTGGTGCAGCTGAAGGTGCGATCGATGCCGCTAACATTCTTAAGCCAGCCCTTGCTCGTGGCGAACTACAATGCATCGGCGCAACAACCCTTGATGAATATCGCAAACACATCGAACGCGATGCGGCTCTAGAACGTCGCTTCCAACCTGTCATGGTCGGTGAGCCTAGCGTCGAAGAAACCATCGAAATTTTGATTGGCTTGCGTCAGCGCTACGAAGAACATCACAAACTCAAGATCGATGATGCAGCATTAGTTGCCGCTGCAAAACTAGCTGATCGCTATATCAGCGATCGCTTCTTGCCAGACAAAGCGATCGATTTAGTGGATGAAGCAGGTTCTCGTGTGCGCCTGATTAACTCGCAGTTACCTCCAGCAGCCAAAGAACTAGACAAAGAATTGCGTCAAACTCTCAAAGATAAGGATGATGCAGTTCGCAAACAGGACTTTGATAAAGCTGCCGAATTGCGAGACAAGGAAATCGATCTCAAACAACAAATTCGCGCCCTCAGCCAAACCAAAAAGGCTGAAACTCCTGCCGAAGATGCACCTGAGATTCATGTAACCGAAGAAGACATCGCCTATATCGTCAGTTCTTGGACTGGCGTACCTGTCCTCAAAATCACTGAATCTGAATCTGTCAAGCTCATGCAGATGGAAGAAACCCTGCATAGCCGCGTAATCGGACAAGATGAAGCTGTTAAAGCTATTTCTCGTGCAATTCGTCGGGCACGTGTTGGGCTTAAGAGTCCCAACCGTCCGATCGCTAGTTTTATCTTCTCAGGGCCTACAGGCGTTGGAAAGACTGAGCTAACCAAGGCTCTTGCAGCTTACTTCTTCGGATCTGAAGATGCGATGATCCGCCTCGATATGTCTGAATATATGGAGCGTCACACCGTATCTAAATTGATCGGTTCACCTCCAGGATATGTTGGCTATAACGAAGGTGGTCAGCTTACTGAAGCTGTGCGTCGTCGTCCTTACACCGTGGTGCTATTCGACGAAATCGAAAAAGCTCACCCCGATGTTTTCAATTTACTCTTACAAGTACTTGAAGATGGTCGCTTGACTGATTCCAAGGGTCGCACCGTTGACTTCAAGAACACCTTATTGATTATGACCTCCAACGTCGGCTCTAAGGTAATCGAAAAAGGTGGTGGTGGACTCGGCTTTGACTTCGCTGCTAGCCAAGAAGATGCACTTTATACCCGCATCCGATCGCTAGTTAACGAAGAACTCAAGCAATACTTCCGTCCAGAGTTCCTCAACCGTCTTGACGAAATCATCGTCTTCCGTCAGTTGACCAAACCCGAAGTTAAGGAAATTGCCGATCTCATGCTCAATGAATTCTTCAAGCGGATGCTCGAAAAAGACATTGTGCTTACAGTGACTGAGCGATTTAAGGATCTGCTTGTCCAAGAAGGCTACAACCCCAGCTACGGCGCACGTCCATTACGTAGAGCGATCATGCGCTTGCTTGAAGATTCTCTTGCGGAAGAGATCCTCACAGGTAAAGTGCGTGAAGGTGCATCTGTACAGGTGGATGTCGATGACGATGGCAAGGTCAAGGTGATCGAACAAGAAGCTCTAAGCGGCTCTGAAAATAACCTTCAGTTGCTGCCATCAGCTTAAGATAGACAAAGGCAATCCCTGCGCTAAGCGTAGGGATTGCCTTTGTCTGGTTGTAGGTAATTTGCATAGCGCTAAATTTAAAACAAGCTTCATGAATGCCAACCAGCGTAATATTGCCGTGAAATCTAATCCTCTGCCTCCTACAAAATTACAGTCGGTCGCAGGGGATTTGTCATCTGCGGAGATGCCTGAAGTCATTGTCGTACCTCAAAATGACGAGTATATCGGTAATGTACCTGCTCCGCTGACTGTCGCAGATGTCGAGGGTGGTGAACTTAAACCTATTCCCACCACCAGCAAACCTGCAAAAAAAACTCAGCCCGAACCAGAAACCGATTCAGAAATCTCGCAGGTTCGTTTTAAAACGCTTGATGGAAAACTGAACCTGTTGTTACCAACTGACAAAAAAGTCAAGTTACCGTTTAAGCAATCAAACGATAATGGTGAATTTCAAGCAGTTGGGTTAGATAATATTCATTCGGATAATTCTGAGACTTCGCTGCTAACCTTAAGTTGGGAAGAAATACTTTCTCAGTTAGAGCAACGCATGGCGGCGAGTGGTCATGATTGGAAGCCTCGCACGCAGGTGTATTTACAAGCAGGCGATCGCCTCTTGGACACGCGCCAACTCCAAGAGTTATCCGAGTCACTGCAAAATTATCAACTTTTGCTACATTGTATTGTCACCAATCGTCGCCAAACTGCGGTTAATGCTGCTAGCATGGGCTTCTGCGTAGAGCAAGGTACGGTCTTTCGTGAACTGCTAGGATTTAATCCGATTCCTAATGCACCAACGGATGATCCGCTATACATTAAGATGACGGTAAGATCTGGTACAGAAATTCGGCATTCTGGCAGTATTATTATCTTCGGTGATGTCAATGCTGGTGCAGAGCTTATCTCTGAAGGCGACATTATTGTGTGTGGCAAGCTAAAAGGCATGGCTCATGCAGGGGCGAAAGGCAACGCTCAAGCAGTGGTTATGGCTTTACACTTAGACGCAACCCAAATTAGGATTGCCAACTTTATTGCCCGTGTTGAGAGTCCGAGCACATCTTTCTGTCCAGAAGTAGCATTTGTAAGTACACAAGGTACGCCTGCTATTAAAATTGTCCAAGTTGTTGATTTTTCAGCATTTAGTCATTCTTCGCTCAACTATCCCTCGCAAATCAGTAATTCGTAAACATGAGTCGCATTATCGTTGTTACCTCTGGTAAAGGTGGTGTCGGCAAGACCACATCTTCAGCAAATCTCGGCATGGCTCTAGCCAAACTAGGGCGCAAAGTGGTTTTGGTAGATGCTGACTTTGGCTTACGCAATCTCGATCTTTTATTGGGATTAGAAAATCGCATCGTGTATACAGCTCTAGAAGTTATTGCGCGAGAATGTAAGCTCGATCAAGCTCTAGTCAAAGATAAGCGGCAACCCAACCTGTCTTTATTGGCGGCTCCCCAAACTCGCAACAAAACGGCGATTACGGCAGCCCACATGAAGGCACTGGTGGAGGTTTTAGGCAGATATTTTGATTATGTTTTGATTGACTGTCCCGCAGGCATTGAGTCAGGATTTCAGAATGCGATCGCTGGCGCGAAAGAAGCGATCGTCGTGACAACTCCCGAAATTTCGGCAGTGCGCGATGCCGATCGCGTAGTTGGGTTGCTCGAAGCCAATCGAATTACGGATATTAAACTAATTCTGAATCGTATTCGTCCTGCGATGGTACAAAACAACGACATGATGAGTGTCGAAGATGTGCTGGATATTCTGTCAGTGAAATTGATTGGTGTAATTCCTGATGATGAACAGGTGATCGTTTCTACAAATAAAGGGGAACCATTGGTGTTGTCAGATAAGCCATCGCTGGCAGGCACTGCCTATGAAAATGTGGCAAAACGCCTTGAAGGAAAAAATATTGAGTTTTTAAAGCTCGAAGCCCCTCCTAAAGGATTTTTTGCTCGTCTGTCAAGTTGGATTAGTGGGAACTACTGAGGTTTGAGATGATTTCAACACTGCTCGATCGCCTATTTCAAAGAAGTAATGTCCCTAGTGGGGCAAAAGTCAAGCAGCGTTTGAAATTTATCCTTGCCCATGATCGGGCTGCGATCGAGCCACAGGTATTTGAAAATATGCGCCATGAGATTATGCGTGTAGTTTCTAAGTATGTAGAACTTGATGAAGGCTCATTGGATATTCGCTTAGAGTCTGACAAACGGATGACAGCATTGATTGCCAATTTGCCGATTCGGATGGTGCGTGAAGAACTGCCCGATCTAGTTAGTCTCTTTGATGAACCCACTGACGAAGTAACCTCATCAAGTAACTCCGATTCCTTAGCCTTAGAAATGGATCAATCTGCCGAGGATGCTCTTGATGCAATTGTTGTAAAAGAAAACATCAAAGCTACAACTGAAGATATTTCTCCCGAGCGCATTGCGGTTATTGCCGAACGGACTATCGAAGTAACCAGCAAAATAAGAATAGCTGCTAATAAGAATCAAAATGAAGGGAGCAATGATCGCGTTGAAGAAACTGATACATCCCAAACCATTATTACAAATATTGTCGATGATTCTGATTTAGTTTCGACTGACACAGCATTAGAAAATCCTATCAATGAAGAATTAGAAGAGTTAAATGAGCAAACAAGTGATCAATTAGAGTTGTCTTTAGGTTTGCCTAATTCACAAGAATCTCAAGAAATAGTAGTTGAAGAATCTCCAAAACTTTATAATCGAGAGGAAGAGAATCATGGCAGTTACGACAGAAGCTAACATCGCCAAAGTACGCTGGACATCTTCTGATTTGGAGCTTTTCCCAGATGATGATACTCGCTATGAAATCATTGATGGAGAATTATTAGTGACCAGAGCGCCGCATTGGTATCATCAAACAGCGATCGACAATCTTTGTTTTGCCTTAAAGTCTTGGAATCGACTAACTGGGCTAGGTGTAATTGCTACAACGCCAGGGATAGTTTTCGCTGATTCTGATAATGTCATACCTGATCTGGTTTGGTTAAGACAAGGGCGCTTAAGGGATGTACTTGATGCTCAGGGACATTTGACCGCCGCACCTGATCTCGTGGTCGAAGTATTATCAGAAGGGGCAGGACAAGAAAGACGAGATCGCGAGTTGAAGTTAAAGCTGTATTCCATTCAAGGTGTACTTGAATATTGGATTGTGGATTGGAGAAAGAAGTCAATCCAAATGTATAGAAGAGAGAATGCAGCTCTAGTTTTAGTGGCAACTCTATTTGAGAATGATTCGATAACTTCACTTCTATTACCAGATTTCGTCTGTAAGCTCACCGAGATTTTTGAATAAATGTTGACAGTTTATTTCACAATTGGTTTACCTGCTTCTGGCAAATCTACATGGGCTAAAGCAAAAGTAGATAAATCACCCAATGGAATTAAGCGGGTGAATAAAGACGAACTTCGTGCCATGCTAGATAATTCCTATTTCTCCAAAGGTAATGAGAAATTTGTTTTAAATATCCAAGATCAGATTATTAAAGCAGCTTTAGAAGAAGGAAAGCACGTAATTGTGGATAATACACACCTTGCTCCTAAACACGAAGCAAGAATTAGAGAATTGATTAAGGGCTTGGCTGTGTTGGAGATCGTAGACTTCCGGCATGTGGACTTAGAAACCTGCATTAAGCGCGATTTGCAACGCTTTAACTCAGTTGGGGAGAAGGTGATTCGTGATATGTACAACCAATTTATCGCACCGCCTAGAAGCCCAAAACCTGCTCATAATCCAGCTTTACCTGATGCGATTATCTGTGATTTGGATGGAACTCTTGCTTTGATTGGCGATCGCAGCCCCTATGATAGCGCCAGTTGTGAGAAAGATTTGGTCAATGAACCCGTGCGATCAATTTTGCAGACATCAGGAAAAGCGATCGTATTTGTGTCTGGTAGAGAGGATAAGTCCATGCCTCAGACATTAGCATGGCTAGAGAAGCATGGTATATGTTTTGATGCTCTGTATATGAGAAGGTCTGGTGATATGCGCAAAGATAGCATTGTTAAGAGAGAGATTTATGATGAATTTATTCTTGATAAATATAATGTTGCCTTTGTGCTGGATGATCGCGATCAAGTTGTTAGAGTTTGGCGAGATCTGGGTTTAACCTGCTTGCAAGTTGATTACGGTGATTTCTAGCTTTTGACAGTTTTGACCAAATTGGGCAAAACTGCCTTGTATAATACAATTAAGAAATTATCTGCATTAATTCAAACTTTTATGGCTAGCCTTCCCTCTCTTACTGGTGCTGAAATTCGCGCAAAGTTTCTCAACTTCTTTGAGGAGCGTGGTCACAAGGTAATGCCTAGCGCATCACTCGTACCTGCTGATCCTACAGTGCTATTAACGATCGCGGGAATGCTGCCATTTAAACCGATTTTTTTAGGTCAACAGGAGCCTGAAGTTCCTCGCGCAACCACCTCTCAAAAATGTATCCGCACCAATGACATTGAGAATGTCGGCAGAACAGCGCGTCACCATACATTTTTTGAAATGTTAGGCAATTTCAGTTTTGGCGACTATTTCAAAAAAGAAGCGATCGCATGGGGATGGGAATTAGTCACTAAAGTATTTCAACTACCGCCCGATCGCCTAGTAGTTAGCGTCTATCACACTGATGAAGATGCCTTTGCAATTTGGCGCGATGCGATCGGAATTCCAGCGCATCGAATTCAACGGATGGGAGATGATAATTTTTGGGCTTCGGGTGCGACTGGGCCTTGTGGTCCATGTTCAGAAATCTATTATGATTTTCATCCTGAATTGGGTGACGATGCGATTGATTTAGAAGATGATTCACGATTCTTGGAGATTTACAATCTGGTCTTCATGGAATTGAATCGAGATGCTGAGGGCAATCTTACAAAACTAAAAAAACAAAATATTGATACAGGCTTGGGATTGGAGCGGATGGCGCAAGTTTTGCAGGCTGTTCCCAATAACTACGAGACAGATTTAATCTTCCCAATCATCAAAAAAGCTGCGGATATTGCAGGAATTGATTATCATCAGAGCGATGAAAAAGTAAAAACTTCGCTAAAGGTAATTGGCGATCATGTTCGCTCCGTTGTCCATATGATTGCCGATGGAATTAATGCGTCGAATGTAGGACGAGGTTACATTATGCGTCGTCTCTTGCGCCGCGTAGTTCGTCATGGACGGTTGATAGGCATCTCAGGCGCATTTGCGTCTGAAGTTGCTGAAGTTGCGATCGCACTTTCAGAATCCGTTTATCCCAATACTCGCGAAAGAGAGCAAATAATCAAAGATGAGATCAAAATCGAAGAAGTTCGTTTTTTGCAAACCCTAGAACGTGGAGAAAAGCTGCTTGAAGAGATTCTGACAAAACCTGAAGTGCAATCTGGCAAGACGATTTCGGGCATAGATGCTTTCACTCTCTATGATACTTACGGATTTCCACTTGAATTAACCCAAGAGATCGCCGAAGAAGAAGGCTTTACTGTTGATGCGGTCGGCTTCGAGTCGGAAATGAAGAAGCAACAAGAGCGATCGCAAGCCGCCCACGAAGATATTGATCTCATGGCGAAAGATAGCTGGGTGAATATCGCTAAAGAAATTGGTAAGACTGAATTTCTTGGCTATACGGAACTCAGTAGCACTGCGACTGTGAAAGCAATTCTTGTTAATGGTGAATTGGTAAAAACAGCGATCGCTGGTAGCAAAGTTCAAATTGTTTTAGATCGCACTCCTTTCTATGCCGAATCAGGTGGACAGGTTGGCGATACGGGTTATCTCGCTATTGGTGAAGCGATCGCCAAGGTTAATGATGTCCAGAAGCAAGCCGATCTATTTATCCACATTGGACAAGTAGAACGTGGCGAAATTGCTGTTGGTGATAACGTCAATGCTCAAGTTGCAGTATCTGAACGTCGTCGCATTCAGGCACATCACACCGCCACGCACCTGTTACAAGCAGCCCTAAAAAAAATCGTTGATCCTAACGTTTCTCAAGCAGGTTCCTTAGTTGATAGCGATCGCCTGCGTTTTGACTTTAATCTCAATCGAGCGGTTACTACTGAAGAGATTCAGCAAATCGAATTGCAGATCAATAACTGGATCTCTGAAGCCCATGAATCAGTAATCGAAGTATTACCAATCGCCCAAGCAAAAGCTAAAGGTGCGATCGCTATGTTTGGTGAAAAATATGGCGCAGAAGTCCGCGTTATGGATATTCCTAATGTATCAATGGAACTTTGCGGCGGAACGCATGTAAAAAACACGAGCGAAATTGGACTATTCAAAATCATTTCTGAAGCAGGTGTTGCCTCTGGCGTGCGGCGGATCGAAGCGATCGCAGGTCAAGCTGCACTCGAATATCTCACCCTGCGTGACAATATTGCCAAAGATTTAAGCGATCGCTTTAAAATCAAGCCTGAAGAAATTAGCGATCGGATTACAGGCTTACAACATGAGCTAAAAAATGCTCAGAAGGAAGTCGAACATCTCAAACAGCAACTAGCCCTAGTTAAAGCGGATTCTCTCATCCATGAAGCGGAAGCTGTTGGCGAATTTAAGATTCTGGTTGCTCAGCTTCCTGATATCGAAGCCGAAGCATTGAAAGCGGCTGCCGAAAAGCTTTCTGCAAAACTTGGACATAGTGCAGTAGTACTAGGTTCTTTTACTGATGATGGCAAAGTTACGTTGGTTGCTTCTTTCAGTAAGGAAGTAATTGCTAAGGGTTTACAAGCTGGTAAATTTATCGGTGCGATCGCCGAAATCTGTGGTGGCGGTGGTGGCGGTCGCCCTAACCTCGCACAAGCAGGCGGAAAAGATGCCAGCAAGCTACCAGAAGCACTAGAAGCTGCGGAAGCTCAGCTCAGAAATACGCTAGCTTAAAAGTTGGGGAGGAGGCACTTTGTGCCTCCTCTATTTTTTGAAATAGAATCAAGTAAATATGCTGACAAACATCAAAATGTTATTGGGGGCTTGCAAAAAGTTATCCATAGAATTTGAGATTTTGCATCCGAATCAGAATCTAGTTAAGGTTAAACTCAGCAATCGCGAATATTACTTCACTAACTACTCAACGCCTCTCATACCACAATCTCTAGCGGAAATCTTTAAGGATAAGCAATATTTTTATCAAGTATTTCGCGATGTCGTGAAGATGCCGCGTACAGTATCTTTTATCTCTCCCTATTGCGATCAGAGATATAAAGAGTATTTACGGTACTCAACCACCGATGACATTATTGCGGAGATTGAAAATAGCTTTGAGCTGCCAGTCATTGTGAAGCGGAATCGGGGATCGGGTGGGAATAATGTCTTTAAGTGCTTTGATTTGCTACAGATTCGTAATGCTTTAGATTGTATTTTTAATGTTAATAGCAAAAATTATGACTACGTTGCTCTCGTACAGGAACCAATTAATATCGTTAAGGAATATCGCTCTGTATGTCTCAATCAAGAGCAAATAGTTGTGTATGACAAAGATATTTCGCAGGCAGCGTTTACGGGAAATCTTAGCCCATTACATTGGGAAGGGGCGATCGCAAAACAAGTTAGTAATGACGAAACTATTGCTTCGATCAATAAATTCATCCAACCAATTTTTCGGAAGATGTCAATCCCTTACGTAGGTCTGGATATAGCCTTAGATGCTCACCAAAATTACTGGCTAATTGAGGCAAATTCTCATCCAAATTTTGATATTTTTATTCGAGATAATGGAGAAGATGCGATCGTGGGTCTTTTTGAAGAGATTTTAATATATCTAAGCAAATAAAAAGTGGCGCAAAGCGCCCCTTTTTATTTGCTTAGATGAAAGACTACATCAAGCCAATTTGAGTAAGAATGCCTTGGCCAGTGATTAATTCTGTTGCCAAACCGATAACGAATCCTAGCATTGCAAGGCGACCGTTCCAAGTTTCAGCGAAGTTGTTGAAACCGAATTTTGGCTCTGTAGTGTTTTCCATTTCAGTAATTTCCTTGGTGGTTTAATTATTAAGTAGAAGTTAATAATCTTTGCTTGTTTTAATATTACTTTATATTTCTTAATAAGCTATACCGCTAAAGGTAGAACTAATTTCATGAGAGTTCGATATCGCCATTTGCGCCGTGCAAAGCACGGCGCAAATGGCAAAAAGCGGTAAGAATCACGCAGTGATTCTTACCGCTTTTCGCTTTCGTCGAACTGACGTTAATTTATATGGCAAAATAACTAGAAAGGGAAGCTACGTATGACGCAGCCTCCCTTTCTAGTTATTTTGTTGGATACATAAATGCAACTTTAACGAGTTGCATTTCGTAATTGGCTTATCAATTTACATCAAGCCAATTTGAGTAAGAATGCCTTGTCCAGTGATTAATTCTGTTGCCAAACCGATAACGAATCCTAGCATTGCAAGACGACCGTTCCAAGTTTCAGCGAAGTTGTTAAAACCAAATTTGGGTTCTGTAGAATCGGACATTGCAGTTATCTCCTTTGTTTTTTGATTTCTAGAGGTTAAAAATCTTTTGTTAAATTAATATTACTTTATATTTCTTAATAAGCTATACCGCCGAAGGTAGATTCGCAAAAGTTATTAGATTAATTAGAAAAGCAAATATGTAGATAGTTAGATTGGTAATTAAACATTAACCCCTAAGCCCTTTAGCACACTCTGCCTGTGTAAAGGGCTTAGGGGTTATGCAGTGGCATAAACCAAACCTCATGCCAAAAATCCTCACAGCACTTAGAACTAAAAAACTGCAATAGCATTAGATTTTTGGATTTGTGGAATCTTCGGGGTTGCGCTTCCACTGACCATTGAGGATTGCTATATGAAAAACAAAAGCTAATGCCATCTAGAGATCGCATTAGCTTTTGTGAAAATAAAAATAAATGAGAGCGATATTAATAGCCAAAGCCATTAATTAGACATCGTAAGTTGCCTTACCTGTAAACTTGACGCTTATAGGATTAGGATTATCACCAATCTTGCGGCTGACGCTATTAGCGGCAACACGACCAGCATTCACCTTCTCAGGGAATACACCATCGCTAGGATGTAGATAAACTTGGTCGCCATTAGGAAATTCGCGCCAAATTTTGTAATTGGTGATCTTAAATTTACGCAACTGTGTACCCAAAGCAAGGGCTTGCTCTTTCTTAGCTAAGTAAAGCAAGTTATCGCCACTGACCATAGTTGCAGCGCCGCCTGTAGGCATTTCAAATACTTGCTCTTTGGGGCTATTCCAAGAGATTAAGTACTTTTCTTCGGTGAAGGCGGAGTTGAGCAAACCACCTGTGCTACCACCCCAGATAGGGGTTTTGCCCTTAGGGGTAGGTGCTGTTGCTGTTTCTTCTGACATTGAGATGTTCTCCCAAATTGCGTATATGCTTTTGATATCAAGAGCAAAGATATCATTTCTATATACCCCTGCTTCAAGCTTACTTAACGTTACTTTACGAAGCTTGACAAAACTTTTAGAGAAAATATCTCGTGAAGCAAGATATTTTCTAGTCTAAGTAGCTAGGCATAATTAATTACAAACCCAAACCCGTAAAGTTGCGCCCCTGCGGGGCGCAACTTTACGGGTTTGGGTAATTTAGTACTTACGAGCTAATTAGACGACTGAGATAACGTTCAATTAGGATAATGGCGACAATGTCATCAATAGGGCGGTCAGGCGATCGCATTCCGAGCGGGACTAATTTCATTAAGCCCTGAGCGGGATAAACCTCCCAAAATCGTAGGCGAGCCTCTTCACTGCTATAACGCTCGTCTACAGTGATGATTCGCAAATCAGGGAATGTTGACTGTAGTTCAGCTTTCCATTGCTTAGAGGCAGTTTGGTCGCCCATCACCATCAGCGAAATGGGATAGCTATCTAATAAGCTGCCAACTTTAGCGATCGCATCTTGGCTGGGGATGACAGCCTGAAAGTGAAGCTTACGATCTAAGCCCATGACAGCCAGACCACATTTTTGTTTTCCTGGATCGAAACCTAACAGCACAGATATTCCTGAATTGATAATTACGAATTACGAATTACGAATTATCAAGGAGATTTCAATTCGTAATTCGTAATTCGTAATTTTTGTTTACGCTGTCCACAATTATATACTTTGGATAAATTCCTTAAGCCCATTGCGATAGGTTTCGAGAGAGTCTAAAAAGCCACCATTATGATCTCCACGTAGTGTGACTAGTTTTTTGGGCTGATTGGCTACTTGAAAATTGCGATCGCCATGATGAAAGGGGATGATCTCATCATCGATGCTATGAATCACTAAAATGGGGATTTTAATGATGGGCAAGCGGTCAATAGAGTTGTAGGAAAATCGCGAGAGAAATCGAATTGGCATAAACGGATAAAGCTCAGCCGCGCGATCGCTAATCGAGGTAAATGTTGAAGCAAGAATCAAACCACCTGCTGAATTTTTACCATCTTGTTGTGAGATTTTCTGAGCTAAGTAAGAGGCGATCGCACCTCCTAATGATTCACCGTAGATAATAATTTTTTGAGGTGGAATTTGTTTCTCTTGAGTAAGATATTGCCACGCAGCTTCGACATCGTTATAGGTTCCTTCTTCGCTGGGTTTACCCTCACTCTTACCGTAGCCACGATAATCAAACAGGAAAGTAGCAAGCCCCAAATCTTTAAAAATTGGTAAATAACTAACACGATTGCCAATATTGCCACCATTGCCATGACAAAACAAAATCACACCTTTACCAATTTGATCGTTATCTTTAGCTGGCACAAACCAAGAATCTAAATTGACATTATCTTTAGTTGAGAGCTGTACATCATCAAATTTTAAGCCTATGGTTGCAGGTGTATCTATTAGCTCTTGACTCGGCATATAGACTAAGTTTGATTGTCCGAGATATAAAGCGATCGCCAATCCAATATAAGCAAGCACTAGAACGCGAACTACTGGCAATAAATACCTTTGTAATATTTGCAATACTGACTGTAAATTCGGGTTCATTTTTACTGAAATAACTGAGCGATTTTTTTAAGAATCTGAAGTACAGTCAAAAATTCATTTGCATTGCGATTGTATAGCGAAAAATCATTAGAGAATTGATATTGAAAAACCTCTCCTTGAGTCACCTTAAGAAAAATCGAAAACCCACCATTGCTAATAAATCCATAGGTTGACTGCAATTGATTGGGACTACTCATCATATAAGTAAGCGCCTGTGCCATGCCTGATTCGATACTAAACGATTGACCTTTAGATTCGATTACCAGCACCCATAGTTTTTTGTGAATCACAAGCGTATCAATACGACCTTGATAAATAGTTTGTTCATTTTCGTCTATATCAAATTCTATAGATTCAATTTGAACAGGATACTCAGATCTAATATCAAAAGGTGGATCATAAAATTTTGCCATTTCCAATAAAGGCGCGATCGCAATTTGATTAATTAACCCTTCACTGATATGTCCATGATGACGATGGTAAAGATATCGCTCCTTCAGGCGATCGCAGCGTTCTTTTTCAAGTTCCGTCAACTCTGGCAAGTCTTCATAGCATTCACTGAAAAAGCGATCGCCGATAGCTTGTTGTGCTGAGAATCTAGTTTCTACTTCCAGCAAACTATTAACATATTTAGAAATTGCTAATGTTGTGACCATTAATTCCTAGCTCTTAAGATTAGAGATTTATTTTTCTAGCAAATTTGTGATTGCATCTTCAATATTTTCTTGCTTGATTAAAGACTCGCCAACTAGCACAGATCTCGCTCCACAACTTTGTACAAAATCTAGATCTTGACGGGTATAAATGCCAGACTCGCTCACCCAAAGATATTTATCTCTAGTTACTGGATCTAGTCTATCCATTAAAATTTTAGTTTGTTCAAGCTCTACGACAAAATTTTCTAAATTGCGATTATTAATCCCAATTAAGCGCACATCAGGAATTTGTAAAACACGATCTAGCTCAGCTTGAGTATGCACTTCAACTAGTGCAGCCATGCCTAACTCATGGATTAATGCTTGCAGTTCGGTTAATTCCTTATCAGTAAGAATTGCGGCGATTAATAAAACTGCATCCGCACCATGCGATCGCCCCAGATAAATTTGATAGGGATCAATAATAAATTCTTTACAAAGTAACGGTAATTCAACAGCTTGGCGCACCAGTTGCAAATTTTCAAAACCGCCTTGAAAGAATTCTCGATCAGTTAATACTGAGAGGCAACTCGCGCCGCCGCGTTCGTAGGCTTGGGCGATCGCTATAGGATCAAAGTCTTTACGAAATAAACCTTTGCTAGGTGAGGCTTTTTTGACTTCGGCGATTAGGGCAGGCTTAATCGGGGAATTTTGCAACTTGCAATAAAAATCTCGCGGCGGACTAACGCTAGTTAATTTAGCTTTAATTGAATCAATCGGCTCGGTGGCATACATCTGCGCAACCTCTTGCTCTTTATGCCAAACAATTTTTTCTAAAATGTTTTGGGGCGCTTCAGTTAGGGCAGCGATCGCATAGCCTCTGCTACTAGCGGTTTCAGATTGGCGGCGTACTTGCATTGATGAGAACTTGGTTGATCGTGTAAAAAGATATAGCTTTTAGCATAAAGCAATTTATCAAAAAGCCGCCTATGGTTACTTTTTAGCAAATTACTTTATAAATTATGAGGTTTCTTTACAAGCAAAGCGCTCATTTTTCGGTATATTTGCCTGTGTAATGTGAGTTGAGCATAGTTTTTATGAGCGCGATCGCAAACTCTAACCAACCCGAAGACAAGCCAAAGACTTCGCGAGTTAAATCTTATTGGCGAAATATCCCTTGGAAAAAGTTATCCAGTTTGGTCATGGCGATCGCCCTGTGCTTTTACCTCACAGCTTGCGGTGGTGACAATAAGCCAGTCAGTAAAGTTCCAGACAAAAAAGTCGTACCTAGCATTAATATCTCCGAGGTTTCGCCACCTAAGGAAATTCAACGCCTCAGTCGCCTGCTTGATCGCTATACACCGCAAGTCAGTATCGTCAGTCCTAAACCTGATGAAGTGCTAAACGATACCCAAGTGTCGGTGAAGTTTGATGTCAAAAATTTGCCAATTTTCAAAAATGCTGATTTTGGGTTAGGGCCACATATCCATGTGACTTTGGATAACCAAGAATACAAAGCAGTTTACGACCTTAATCAAGCTGCAACATTTGATCACCTCAGCGCAGGAACTCATACAATCCGAGCTTTTGCTTCCCGTCCTTGGCATGAAAGCTTTAAAAATCAAGGTGCGTACGCGCAGACTACATTTAATGTTTTGACCAAGACTGGAGAAAATACTCCTGATCCCAAGACACCTTTGCTTACCTACAGTCGTCCTGTAGGAACCTATGGTGCTGAGCCTATCATGCTCGATTTTTATCTGCAAAATGCACCTTTGCATTTACTAGGCAAAGATGACGAGGTAATCGATGATTGGCAAGTTCGCGCCACCGTTGATGGACAAAGTTTTACCTTCGATCGCTGGGAGCCAATCTATCTCAAAGGCTTTAAAGCTGGACAAAACTGGGTAAAACTGGAATTGCTAGAACCAGATGGCGATGCGATCGCGAATGTATTTAACAGCACTGCTCATGTCATTAACTATCAACCCAATGGTACTGATACCCTAGCGCGTCTAGTCCGTGGTGAAAAGATTGACAATATTGAGGCGATCGTTAACCCCGACTATGTACCACCTGCTCCTGAAGTTATACTTGCACCTGTAGAATCCGTCGCACCTGTCGCTGCCCCCACAGAAAAAAACACCGAATCCGCAAAAACTGAGATTGCTACGCCCACATCTGCGCCAGCAGCCTCTGTCAAGGAAGAGCCGAAACCCCTTGATAAAGCATCATCAGTAATTCCTGTAGTTCCTGTTCCTGTAGTTCCTGTTCCTATAGTTCCAGCCGCACCAATTATTACAAAATCATCGCCAGTTGCTGAACCAGTCAAGGTTGAACCTGTCCCGACTAAGGAAGTTCCTGTAGAAGCGATTAAAGTTGCACCAACAACGACCAAAGGAGCTCCAGACTCAGAACTCAAGGTTGAACCAATTAAAACTCCTGTAGAACCTATCAAGACTGCGCCAGTAACGACTTTAGTCGTTCCAGTCCCAGAAACAGTCAAGGTTTTGCCAGCGAAAGTAAATCCTGTAGCTGCTGAGCCTCTAAAGACTGCCCCCGCTCCCATCAAGGTAAAAAACGCACCAGTTACTGAGCCCGTAAAGGTTACTCCAGAATCTCTCAAGGCTAAACCTGTACCTGTTGTAGAACCAGTCAAGATCTCACCTTCCCCAAGCAAGAGTAAATATGCTCCTATAGCAATACCAGGCAGACCGATCGCTCCCAAAGTATCTCCTCAAGGAATAACTCCTAAAGAAGCAACTAAAGAAGCTCCTAAAAATCAAACTCTGGTAATACCAGAGCCTGCACTAGCCAAGGATGTTGCACCAGTCAAGGAACCAAATACATTCAAGCCAACTGCCGCTCCAACAGATGTATTCAAAAATTTCAACTTTGATCCTCGCAAATTTTTCCCTGCCAAAATTGAAGAAACAAAGCCTATAGAAAAGCCAGTATCTAAGGCTACGGAGACCAAAGACACCTCGGAAAATAAGTTTGAGGCTAAATCAACAGACAAACCTCCAGCATTAACGGATTTGTCTTCAACTACAACATCACCAATTAAAGTGTTAACTAAAAAATAAATAAAAAGCGGCGCTTAGCGCCGCTTTTTATTTATTTTCCAATGAGTTTGTGGAACTAAGTTGAATAGGTTTCTTTTTGACATCCAACACTCGGTAAATTCCTGTTTCTTGCGTTTTTCCTTTGAGAGCAAATTTACCCACAAACTCAGCAGCAATTCCAAATTCAAAAAGTAGCAAGATATACAAAACCAAGAGTCTAAAAATTAACAGGAATCTGCAAAGACGGGGGCTTCATCAAGCATAAAGTCGATTAAATGTTGCCAACTCTTAAATAAAAAGTACTTGGTAAGAGAGAGAATATCTTGAAAGAATCCTCTACGAGTGCCACGCTTACGACGAATCTCTTGATAACTGGAATCTATTAAATGTAAAATCGTGTGAAATAGAAAAGCTAACAAATTAAGAGATAGAAGTGTCGATGACAAATGTTTTTGTCCATGACCAAAGTTATGTTCCAAGTTGTAGCCCTTGGTTTTCAACACATTGTGGTTCTCATTTTCGGTTTTCCAACGACATCTACCCGTTTCAACTACGACCGCCACATTGTCAATATTAACAGCATGATTAGTCACAAAAGCATTACGGTAGACTTCAGAATTATCAACACTATTGCGAACAGTCAGTTCACACCAGTTCACTAACAGAGAGGGTTCTTGTTCTCTTAAAGGTATCTGATTCACAAATCGATAACTATATATTTCTATAGATTTCCCCTTGCGGTGTTTAGTCGTCAAATTCTGCACTTCACCATTTTTTTCAATGTAATCTAACCACTGATATAAACTAGGATGACTGGATGGTAAGCAGGTGAAAATGAAGTTCATATTTGCCTCTAAACAATTCTGACACATCGGTTGACGGCTATAGAGATCATCCCCTAATAACGTAATCGCCTGTCCTTCAAAAAGATGCCCATGTTTACTAATCCAGCGTTTCGCTGCGGCTGTTTCACAATCTTGTTTCTCATGTCCATCTTGCGGAGTGACGAATTCGGGTGGTAGAGAAATCACCTGTTCGCAACCTGGTGCAGCGATTACGGGCAAAATTGCTGTGTGTGAGTATGTTATTTTGCCACTGCGATGATTACGGGTACTACAACATTCGCAGGATATTTTCGATGAGCTATGGTACTCCGTTCCATCTAAACAAATCAGTAAATTCCTATCCAATCTTTCATATCGTTTCAGGTGCTTTCCCATTTGCAGAAATTTATACACTTTCTCAAATACAGCGTTCAGACTCTTGGCGCTAATTAGGTCGAGGATATTGCGTATTTGCTGGTCAGAGGGTATTTTCTCCACTCCAAATATACTTTGAACGTTATTTTTTCCACTTCGACTCTGCAATTGTCTTTGATACTCTAAAAATGATTGACACTGCATAAAAAACATCGAGAAAGCCGACAGCATCGCATCGCTGATTTTAAATTTTGTCCCATTGCTTTCGCTTCTTGGGTCTTTTATTTTCTCTATCCCCTCTTGCAGGAAATCTAAAAAAACACTAAAAACTAAGATCGTTGGTGGCATTAACTGGATAGGATTATCATTTTTGCTATGTTTTAAGCTCTACCTTTATCTGGTTCCTTATATCTGTATACTTTGCTGCTTTTTGAATTTGAAACTGCTGCAAACTCAGTCTGAAAATTATTATCCAAATGTCGATGCGTTTCTTCACTAATCAAAATATGGTGTGGTCCACCATCAACTTCTTTATTAAAGCTTTCTAGGCGCGATGCAACATTCACCGCATCTCCTAATACAGAATATTCCAGTCGCTCCGAACTTCCTAAACTTCCTGCAATCACCAGCCCAGAGTTAATGCCAATTCCTGTCGAAACGGGAGGTAGCCCTTGGGCTACCCATATCTCATTCATTTCCGCTAATTTATGAGCGATCGCTAAAGACGCAGCCACCGCAGATTGAGCATCGCGGGTACGTTCCATTTCATTGCTGTGGGGAATAGGCACACCAAATACTGCCATCACCGCATCACCAATATACTTATCGACCATCCCGCCATATGCTAAAACTTCATTAGCGATCGTTCCCAAATAATTATTAAGCCAATTTAGCGTCTCCCCAGGGGCTTGAGCCTCCGCCGCAGTACTAAAGTTTCTCATATCTGTAAACAAGACCGTAACATATACTTCTTGTCCAGTAATCCGCCCTTCTTGCAGAAACTTTTCGCGATTTGACCAAATAATATCAGCTAGCTCCTTGGAAACATGTCGCGAAAATAATCCCATCAGCACTTTGCGTTCTGATTGCTGAATCGCAAGCTGATAAGCCATGACTAATACATTTGAAGCAATTAAACCCAATAGAGCCGGAAATAATGGAATCCACAGAGCCTGACCAAAGGCAAAATAGCTAGCCCAAATTAAACCACCTGTGCAGAAACCTAAAAGTCCAATATTTTTGCCAGCATGAGCAATAAATACTGCCATTGCACCACCAGCAATCGTCCAAAACAAAATCCAAATATTTTCAATATCATTTGACCAAACTTGAATAAATTTGCGATCGTCTAAGGTGCTACTAATCAACTGGCTGACAATATTTGCATGGATTTCCACCCCATACATTATTTCACCATCAAGGTTAACAGGTGTGGGGAAGCTATCTTTGAGGCTTTCCGCAGTTACACCAATTAAAATTACGCGATCGCGCAGTTTCTCAGGGGCAACACGTTTCTCAAGTACATCCGTCGCTCGAATATGCTCGAAATATCTTGATTTTCCTCGATAGCGAATCATCATTTGATATCCGCTATCATCCTCTTTGCGATATGCGCCGTAATTTGCCGTTATTCTCGGAATAATTTGTTTTCCAGCCGTAAATTTAATTGCGTCTGGGTCAAATACAAGTTGTTTACCATGCAAATTTTTCAAGTACAAGTTGGCAATCTCAAAGGCTAAAGACCCTGAATCGCCAACAATAGAAGCTCGACGTACCAGCGCCCCTTTATCTGTGGGTAAATTCACATATCCATAGCTGCTAATTTGTTCTAGATCTTTGGCAGGATCAACGCCACTCCGACCTTCGACCGTTGCAATAAATTTAGCATTTACTACATTTCCAGCATTTTTAACGGCTGCAACCAGCTCACTACGTCCTTCCAGAACTGGTAAATCCAAATACTTATCAATGCCGATCACAGCAGGTTTGGCTACGGAAATTTGGTTAATCAGTCTGGCAAATAAGCGATCTGAAATTGGCCATCGCTCAGAATATAGCTTAGAGAAATCTTGAATATCAGCTTCAGAAATTTCGACAATAACAACACGGCGATCGGGTGGTTCGTTAAGTTGAGATCGCATCAAGCTGTCATAAACCCAAAGCTCCACTTCCTTAAAAGCTCCATTTTCTCTTAAGCCAAAAACGCCCAAAGACAATGAAAACGTAATCAATCCAGCCACTAATTGCTGATGATTACGTTTACAAAAAGCTCCGAAATTAACCAAAGTGGCAGGAAGTTTCATTGCGATCGCTATAAGAACATTGACTTCACAATATTCTATCTACATCGCTGGATACTCATACATCAGCGAAATTGCGTGAACAAAAAAAAGAGGCGGCACAAAGTGCCGCCTCTTTTTTTGAAAAATTATTTCCAGTTTTTAGCAACAATTTCAGCTAAGTCAACAACACGTTGGCTATAGCCCCACTCGTTGTCATACCAAGCAACAACCTTAACCATATTGCCACCCATGACCATAGTCAAAGAAGAGTCAACGATTGAAGATGCATCAACACCGCGATAGTCGATTGACACCAAAGGCAATTCGTTATATTCCAAAATGCCTTTCATTGGACCTTCGGCAGCAACGCGAAATGCTTCATTAACTTCTTGAGCGATCGTGGCTTTTTCCACTTCGACCACAAAGTCAACAACTGAGACGTTAGGAGTTGGCACTCGCAAAGCAATGCCATTTAATTTGCCAGCTAGTTGTGGTAATACAAGCGCAACAGCCTTAGCTGCACCTGTGGAGGTTGGAACAATGCTTAAAGCAGCAGCTCTAGCACGACGCAAATCGCGGTGACTAGCATCAAGCAAGCGTTGGTCACCAGTGTAGCTGTGGGTGGTAGTCATTACACCTTTGACAATGCCAAAGTTTTCTAGCAAGACTTTGGCTACAGGTGCTAAACAGTTGGTAGTGCAACTAGCATTACTGATGATGTGGTGAATATCATGGTTGTAATCTTTATCATTCACACCAACGACAAACGTACCATCTTCGTTTTTACCAGGGGCAGTAATTAGAACTTTCTTAGCACCTGCACCAATATGTCGGCCAGCGCCAACTTTATCGATAAATACACCCGTAGATTCGATGACTAAATCAATGCCCCAATCTTTCCAAGGTAAATTGTCAGGATTGCGATCGGAAACTGTTTTGATGGTTTTGCCATTAACAGTAATTGTGGTGTCATCAGCACTAACTTCTCCAGCAAATTTGCCGAGCATGGAGTCGTACTTGAGCAAGTGAGCGTTGGTACGGGGATCGGACGTATCGTTAAGTCCAACTAATTCTATGTTTGTTTCTGAGCGACCAGCCCAGCATCTGAGAAAGTTACGTCCGATGCGTCCAAATCCATTAATCGCTACCCTGATAGTCACTTCTTATCGCCCTTTATATAAATTTAACTTTTTACTTTAATCTGATGCTTATGATACCGAAAAACCGTCACCAATTTATTGTCTATTCAAGTAAAATTTTGAATCTTTCTAAAACCAAAAAGGTAGGAGCAATTCATGAATTGCTCCTACCTTTTTGGTTTTTAGATAAAATAGGCTATGCGTATTTCATCTGTTTTTTATTGACTACACCGTAGTTGGAATTTTCGATTTCACTGGTGCAAAGCTAGGTACAACAATCGACTTATCCTGTTTGGTGAGGCGATCGTATAGCTCCTTGGTATTAGGGTAGTTAGCCGCAGGGAAAGTTTCAAAGCGGTTGTAAGGTACTACATCTTCACCAAAAGCATCGAGGAATTCACGGCTGTTAACCATTTCCGTGACCATTGCCTTGATACCACTAGTTGCCAAAATCACGTTATATTTGCGGATTTCAGCTTGATCGAGGGGCGCACGTCCTAAGAAATGCTTTGTCCCCAATTCGATCACCTTAGTGTTGGGGAATGGGGCGTAGAATTCCTTGATATAGAGGTCGGATGTACCGATCGCCAAGATGAATTCCTTGACTGTGATTTCTTCGTTGAGCAACTTGGAGGTAAACTGGCTGAACTGTGAGTCAGCAACATAGGCATCCATGTCCCGCTCGAACACCTGACGATAAGCAGCACGAACCAAAGCGCCTGTTTCTACAGGATCGGTGGTGGTGAGCTTGAAGATCTTGCGTTGTTCACGTTTTTTGTCAACACCTTGGTTGATGCGATCGCGGATCGATACAGACGAACGCTCTTCGGTGACTTGACCAAGTTCGATGAACTTAGCGGTTGGTTCAACCACAACCTTAGTGCCTTTTTCTTCACCCAAGGTGCTGTTGCGATTGTTGCGAAGTGATACACCTGCGGGAGTCAGATAGCGCTCGTAAGGAACGGTATCTTCGCCAAAGGCTTGCTCGTATTCCTTGGTCTCAAGGATCGCATCCACGACTGCATAGAAGCCTTTCTTTGATGCAAGATCAAAGTAAGCATTCATTTCAGGGCGACCATAGGTAGGACGACCCAAGAGGCGACGATGGGTATATTCGATCGCTTTACATACATAAAGCTTCGTCCAGTAGCGATCGCGGAAAGTTGGGGACTTAGCCAAGATACGTACAAACTCACGGACGGAGATATCGCCATTTTCTAGCTTGATTTCCGCAACTGTTTGGCGCTGACCAGAGTAAGGAATAAAGCCAATTACTTGCAGGTAAATAGCCCGAATCACCGCTTGGGTAGAGGTTTCCGAATTGGTGACGCTCAAGCCCTTGATCGAAGATTTTCTAGCACCTTTACCGATCTTGACGTTATCACGCAGGGTTTGATCGAGCTTGAATACCTTCGGACTCATTGGATCGATCGAGCCAGTTGCCGATGGATTGCCAAGTTGGTTGGTGATACCAGCACCATTGCGAATCAAGATCCGACGAGTATCCTTGCCAAAAGGCGCTGGGGACGCGCTAGGATTACGAGTTTCTTTAGGGAAGATCGCGCCAAATTGGATTTCGAGAGGATCATTACCAGCGCCATAAACATGCTGATCTGGCAATGGTTGCTCATAGGCTGCAAACAAGGTAATAAATTGAGGAACCTTGCGGAAAGGTGCAGAGTAGTTGAACAAGTCAAACTGAGCGCCCCAGTTACGAGCAGTCTGCGCTTCTTGTCCATACCCACGTTGGTAAGGGACAGTTTCTTCACCAAAGTAGTCGCTGTACTCTCTGGAGTTAACTAATGCGTTAACTAGAGCTGAGAGACCACCTTTGGAGACGATCGCAAAGTAAGCAGCAACTTCTTCACGGCTTTCGGGTGAGCGTCCAAGGAAATGCTTGAATGCTAGCTCAACTGCACGAGAGTTGATGAAAGGGAGAAAGAATTGATCGCGGTATAGAGGCGACAAACCTAAGCGGCGTACGAACTCACGCACCGAGATTTCACCATTTTTCACCTTAGAGTCAAGGTCAGAGATGCCTTGGCTATAAGCACGAGCGATATCACGCTCAAATACTTGACGATAGGCAGCCTTAACTACTTCATTTTTCTCGGCTCCCGTCATAGCAGCCTTCATCACAAACTTCTGACGACGCACGGCGGTGTTGAAGTAGATTTGAGGCAGTGCAAGCCCTTGTAAGTCTGGGGAATTGCGCTGACGGACTTTAGGTGAAGGGGTCGCTGCTTTGAATTCAGCGATCGCTACGTCCATATATTGCTTGATAATTTCAATCGCCGCAGGATCCTTGAGGAAATAACCTGCTGCGGCTTGCTTCATAGTTTGCAATGCAACGATGGTTGCCTCAGTGGAGCAAGCTGCTTCAATAATTTCGCGCAAGCCACGCACGTTTTGGGCAAGAATATTTGGGTCACCTGCAACAATTGCATAGGTGGCATAGCGCAAGAACCATGACAAGTCACGCAGGGACTTCTTCATGCGGTCTGCGCCATAACGAGAAATGTTAATGGGGCGGAAATTAGCTGGCACAGGATCAACAACGCCAGTAATGCCTGTATTACTGAAGAAATTCTTGATTGTCCCTAAAAAGCCACCTTCGCTTGCCTCAGTATAAGTAGTTGTACCAAGCTCCATGCCGATCTTGACATCAACTACTCGACCAGCGCGATCGACCTCCAAGGCTTCGGAATTTTTGGGCTTTTCCAAAAATGCCATTGCTGAACCACCCGTAAAAATACGGCTAGCAGCCTTGGATACGATATTGTCAGAGTTTTTTGTCAAAATTTCTGCAATTTCGAGGCGTTTTAGTCCAGATTGAAAATATGTGGATAAATCATCTAATTCGCTACGAGTCGCAAAGCGATCTTGTTGCTCTATCTGAGAAATTGTGGAAGTTAAAGCGGTCTGATATAGACTGGGGCGGGCATTTACTGCACCACTTGACGCTGTTACGCTCATGTGTCTGCCTTGAGATCTTTAAAGGGTATGTAAAAAGTCGAAATAATATCTACCCAAGTATAGGGTTTTCCAACTTAAATATATATCTCTATCTCATCAGAAAATGCCGCATTTACAGGTATTTCAACCAGAAAGACACGATAAGTTTTGTAAAGCACCTATGTTGGTTACTCTACGTATTTATATGTATCTGTATGTAGGGCATGGGTGCGATCGCTATAGCGATCTTTGTTAACTGAGATCTTGCACCATTCCTGAAAGAGTTAAGTAGGAATGGGTTTGAGAATAATTTCAAACCCATGACGAGCAGCAATATCGGCACTAATTTGGAGATACCTAAGAAGTTTCAACCAAAGGACAGAAGGAAATAAAACGGAAAGTGTCAAATCACAGGTAGCTTTCCAGTCCAAGACAGGAGGACTCGACCATTGATCAATCCAATGGGCCAAAAGATAAGCAAGCAGAGAGAGGATAAGCCAACGATAAACACCAAGTTTTGTAGATTGCCCAAAACAATGCAAACCAAAGCGATGTTTGATGGTTTTGAAGAATCCCTCAATCGCCCAACGCTTACGACCTAACATCACCAGATAAGCACCAGAATAAGGATGAGAAGAGACAACAAAGCGTAACTCCCGTTTACTATCAGCTCTTTTGAGCCAAAACCAAGAGATCGTCAAAGGCTGAGTTAGCCCTTCTAGCAAAATTTGTTGTCCACGTTTGCCATGACGATAAAGTTGTTTGACTGTACGGCCATCTTGAAGTTTACGATTGTTGCGTACACCGACAACGATGCGCCAAGTCTTGGCGCGGACAGTATTGAAAAACTTCACCGTACTAAACTCAGTATCAGCAAGGACAATCACAGTCTTGCCTTGGGTTAGTTGCTTGGGTACTGTCCCCAATAACTTACAAGCTAAGTCAGAGGGACTGGGGTATCCTTTGCCGCGCCATACTCTAAAACTCCATGGTACGCGCCACTCTCCATAGACCAGATACAGTACAACCAGATGTAGTCCTCGCTTTCCGTTTAGTATTCTCACCCATGGGTCTGGTTCGTTTTGGGTGGGATTGCTCAAATGTAAAAACTTGCCGCTTTTTTCTAGGGTAGTCAAGTCTATCAGTATCTTTAATGGCACTTGTTTCGATGGGCGATGCTTGGCGATTTGTCCCAAAATAGCCTGCCGTGTTGACCGAATTACTGCTCTCGTTGACCAGTTATAGTGATTGAGAAATCGGCTGAGTGCACTCGCTGATTTTATCTGTGTATGTTCTGGATAAGGATGCCTTTGTGCTTCGAGAAATAGTCCTAGTATTGCATTGAGACTTGCTGTTTGATACACACTTGGCATCAAACACAGAAGACTATACACTAGCCCTTGGGCGTGCTTAACGATGCTTTCCATGCTCGTTATTTAATTTACTACTACGCCCTTTTTTTCACATTTCTGCTCTTTCTGCAACCCCTTTTCTTGAATGGTGCAAGATCTCAGTTAAGCTAAATTTGGGTTTAAATTTTTGGATCTTGTTCTCAGCGTCAAAGATCTAGGTTTACAACTGCCCGTATTTTTCTTTAAACAATCATGATGAATACTCCAACCTTACCAAGAGAGCAAGCTGCTACATCAGTAAGTGAAAAAATCGAGAATCCAAGACCATTATCTGAAAATCGGGTCTTGCTTCATGGGGTGAGTTGGGAAACTTTTGAGTGCTTACTTGCAGATGTTGGCGATCGTCGTAAAACTTTATTCCATTACATTAACGGTACTTTAGAAATTATGTCGCCTCTCTTACTGCATGAAGGTAGCAATCGATTTATTGAGGCTTTACTCGGTGTATTTGTTGATGAATTAGAGATAGATATGAGACGACTAGGATCTCTACTAATGAAGATACCAGAGTTAAAGATTGGGGCAGAACCTGACTCTTGCTATTACGTTAAGAATGAATTGGTGATCCGTGAGAAAGAAAATGTCATTGTCGGACAAGATCCTCCGCCCGATCTGGTTTTAGAAGTGGATATCACGAATCCTAGCGATCGCCGTTTACCGATTTACGCACTTCTAGGTGTGCCTGAAGTCTGGCGCTATGATGGTTATAGTTTAGAGTTTCTAGCTTTGCAAAATGGGGAATATGTTGCGATAGAAAATAGTTTGTCGTTTCCGACTTTACCCGCAGCAATTATTGTGGAATATGTGCAGAAGCGCTTGCTCTTAGGCGAAAGCAAAACTTTAAAAGAGTTTCGGGGATGGGTGAGAGCGAATTATTCACAGCAAGAGGAAGTTTGATTTTGGGTGCGATCATAATACAGGAAATTCATAAGGATTTCTAGGATAAATAGTTAGCATTTTTATATTATTTGGGATATTAATTATTGATGGCTGAACATAAACTTTCTCTTGGCAAATCTTTGATAGAGGGGATAGTTAAACTTGGTGAAGTTTTGGACTATCACGTTGAGAAAGAGTTTCCTGTTGACGAATCAAATGGTGGTGAAGCACCTGCTGTTGATGTTGCTTGGTTTAATAAAAAAGGGAATCACTTTCCTCTATTTATTTTTGAAGTTGAAAGTCAAGCGACTAATGCAATGACGAATAACCCATTAAAGGTATATGCACAAGAAAGTAGGAGATTTGAAAAGCCATTATTCTTTTTTCACGTTATTGCACAAGGTGGGCAAAACTCAAGTAGACCTCGAAATTTAGAATCGCAATATGGAAAAAACAACTACAAAATATATCTTTTAGGTAGTGATCAAGCTACATCATTTCTTTGCGATGTATTAAATCAGCACGTAAGAGTTAGGGAAACTGTCGATTACATCGCCTTGTATAAACTTTTAAACTCAGCTTTATGGAGTAGACAGGTTAATTATGTTTCTATATTGAAACATGCTACTAATCTAGATTTATCAAAAAATGACATATTAAGTTCATATATTCATCTTGCTAGGGGTGATAGTAGGCTCATACCAGACCTAATGGATATTTTAAAGGCAGAAAGTATTAACGATTTTCAGGGTACAGAAGATCTTAATACTTATTTGGGATCTGGTTGGGCTATACCTATCTTTTGTGCTATGGCTATCGGGAAATCACATAATGAAGAGGAAGTTGAATACTGGTCAGGAAAGTTATTAGATTGGCAAAATAAAAGTAGCTATATGCCGATGCTTACTCCAGCATTTGGGCTGTCAGAAGATTATGATGAGTTTATTCTTGGATGCGCTCCGCAGCTAATTACTTTGATTATTGCGGTTGCTAATAGAAGAGGAGGTTTTATTTGCGAACTAATTTGTATACTGACAGAAACACTTGAGAGGCTTGGAACACATTGGTTTGGATTGAATACAGCAATTTATCTTTTACAATTAAGTGCTTGTCTAAAGATGAAAAATGAGTTTGAGATTGCCAAAAACTATTTGTGTGAATTTGCTGAATTGTTGTTCGACGATGTACTAAATCCCCCATCACTAATTTGTGTAACAGGAGAAGGATTTTTAGACAATTTTCAACAAGGTAGTAATTTGGAAATCCCATCATACCTAGATTTTATCTCTCTCTGCGTTGATAAATATCAAAGCAACGAAAGCACTAGTATAATGATTGCCCTAAAAGCTTTGGATGATGACGCATATATTTACGAATGGTCAAAGGATTTACTTACAGCACTTTGGTTTAAGAACTGCTAACAAAATATCTGTATTAAATCAATTACAAGTACTTTGTCTCTTAGAGATTTTTATCAAATTAAACATACATATATAGTTTTTTCTACATACGGGCATCTCTATTAATTCACAATTATTGAGAATAACAGATACAAATCAAGGATTTTAGTATCACCTTATTGAGAATAGAGCTATTTTTGGAGATGCCCATATGCTTTGAACATTGTAATCGCCTTTACCACAAGTCTATTTCGTTTAGTTGAAGATTATCAGGGTGAATGGAAGCTATAATTTTCTTAATATGATTGAATCTCAGGCTGCTACAATCAAGTTTCTAGGAGCAAGAAATGTCCATTGTGCCTCTAACCGAAGCTCAAGTGAAACTTCAAGATCTGATCAATGAAGTTTCACAGTCTCATGAGCCTATCCTAATTCCAAGAAATACTTCTGATGCTTTTCTAGTCTCCCAAGAAGATTGGAAAGGGATTCAAGAAACAATCTATTTACTCTCAATTCCTGAAGTAGGAGCATCAATTGTGGAAGGTTTAGCAACTCCTATTAATGATTGTAGCGAAACTATAGAATGGTGATAAGGAAACAAAAGTGTATCGAATTAAATTTTATAAAAACTGATTGAAAGACGATTTCAAAAATAGCTTTTATGAGGGCTAGCAATTTTTGAATATTCTTAGCGACAATATACACAAGCAAGGTTATGTGTATTGTCGCACCCCAAAAGATATAATCGCTTAAGACTTGTTTACATAATCATAGATACAATCACAGATTTATATGGCAGAGGTTACTTTTTTTAACGCCCTCAGAGAAGCGATCGATGAGGAAATGGAGCGCGATCCAGCCGTTTATGTTTTAGGCGAAGACGTGGGGCATTATGGCGGCTCCTACAAAGTAACCAAAGACCTTTACAAGAAATATGGTGACTTGCGCCTACTCGACACCCCGATCGCAGAAAATAGCTTTACAGGTATGGCGATCGGCTCAGCAATGACAGGCTTACGCCCGATCATCGAAGGCATGAACATGGGCTTCTTACTACTCGCCTTTAACCAAATCTCAAATAATGCTGGGATGTTGCGCTATACCTCTGGCGGTAATTTCAAAATCCCGATCGTTATTCGTGGACCTGGGGGCGTTGGTCGCAACCTCGGTGCAGAACATTCGCAGCGGCTTGAAACCTATTTTCAAGCTGTTCCAGGCATTAAAATGGTGGCTTGCTCCACGCCTTACAATGCCAAAGGCTTGCTAAAGTCAGCAATTCGTAATGATAACCCGATCCTTTTCTTTGAGCATGTGTTGCTGTACAACCTCAAGGAAGATATCCCCGACGAAGAATATTTGTTGCCTCTCGACAAAGCCGAAATCGTACGCGAAGGTAATGATGTGACGATCCTGACCTATTCTCGGATGCGCTACCACGTACTCAAGGCAGTCGAAACTTTAGTTGACAGAGGCTACGATCCTGAAGTGATTGACTTGATTTCGCTCAAGCCTTTGGATATGGAAACCATCGTCACCTCGTTGCGGAAAACTCATCGCATTGTCATCGTTGAAGAAGGAATGCGCTGTGCCAGTATTGGTTCGGAGATCATTGCTTCGATTAATGATAGCTATTTTGATGAGCTTGATGCGCCAATTGTACGTCTCGCAGCGCTGGATGTGCCAACTCCCTACAATGGCGGATTGGAAAATCTGACAATTCCTCAACCTGAAGATGTGATTGCCGCAGTTGAGAAATTGTTAGCATAAAAAGCATAAAAAAAGAGGCGGTGCTAAGCACCGCCTCTTTTTTTATGAAACTTCGAGTAGATCTTGCCAACAGGTTGTGTATTTTGGAGATCGCTGTTCAGATTTAGTTTTCCAGACTTGGATCACTCCAGTGGTCGCAAACCGTAAAGTATCCCTACCATATATTTCATTGATCGTATCCATTACGCTCATCAGATTGCGCGATCGCATTTTTTCCTCATCATTACTAACATCAAAAAGATTGCCTTGGACTTGCTTTTCAGACACAAGCCCTGTCATTATCACACCAGCTTTTTTAAAATTTTGTCCTTTGCGATAGATACTTTCAGTTAGCTGAGCCGCAACACGGGATAGTTCAAGCGTGTAGTTAGTTGATAAATCCAATTCTGCGGTGGCGCTATTTGAGTAGAAATTATCTCGAAAAGGACTAGTTCTCGCAAAAACGGTGATCACACTAGCAGCTTGTTTTTGCCGCCGTAGTTTCTCGGCGGCTCGATGTGTAAAAGAAGCGATCGCTTCTTTTAGTTCAGGCAGCGTATCTATTGACTGCGGAAACGATCGAGAGACACAAGTTCCTTTTTTGGGATTATCCAGTAACTCCATCGCTAAACAAGATTCACCTCTTAGCTCTAATTGCAATTTAACACCAACGATACCCATCTTTTTCCGAATCAAGCTTTCATCAGCATTTTTTAATTGTAATGCTGTATTAATCCCTCTTTCTCTTAGCCAGCTAGCATATTTGAGTCCAATACCCCAAATATCACCAACATCCACTTGAGATAGAATTTCATCAATAGATGGATAAACACTGAGATCGAAAACACCTGAGCTAGATTTTTTAGCAATCAGATTGGCTAACTTTGCTAAGGTTTTGGTCGGGGCAATTCCTACTGAAACTGGAATTCCCACCCATTGCAGCACTCTTTGACGGATTTCATTGCCATATTCCGTCAAGTCACGATATCGAAATCCTGATAAATCGATAAAGGCTTCATCAATTGAGTAGATGTCTACATCGGGGGCAAAATAAGCCAATGTAGACATGACTCTACCTGACAAATCGCCATAAAGACTGTAGTTCGAGGAATAGACCTGAACATCATAGCGCTTGATGAGTTCGTATATTCGGAAGACAGGCACGCCCATCTTGATACCGAGATCTTTGACTTCCTGCGATCTCGCCACTACACAACCATCATTGTTTGACAGAACTACTACAGGTTTTCCCCTGAGTGTGGGATTAAATAAACGTTCACAGGAAACGTAAAAGTTATTGCAATCGACCAGAGCGAATCTTTTTTCGGCTTTTCGGTCTAACACTGTGGATAACATTAGTGACAACTCCCCAAATATGTAGTTCGGAATGTTCGTTAATGAAAATCGTTTTGTAGCCGTCGTTCTCAGGAACTAGTGCAACTTCGCCTCTTTGATAATGTAAGCGTTTGACCGTAATTTCTCCCTGGACTACAGCGATCACGATATCGCCGTGGGTGGCTTCAAGAGAGCGATCGACAATCAGTAGGTCACCATCATGAATATGTGCTCCAGTCATCGAATTCCCTGAAGTTCGAACAAAGAATGTCGCCGCAGGATGAGTCACTAAGTAACTATTAAGATCGAGCTTATGTTCCACATAGTCTTCCGCAGGAGAAGGGAAACCCGCAGGGACAGAACAATTTTGCAACGGCAATTCTAATTTAGTGCTCATATCGGGAAGATGAATATCTCTAACACTTTCGGCAAGATTACTAACCTGTTCTTTTGTCCATGTGCCAATATTCACTACGACCTGATTGGTCGGCAATTGTATATTTGGCGAAAATTGATGGTGCTTACTATCTCTGAATTGCCTGAATCTACTTTGATGCGGATCGTCACTTTCCATAAGCCTATTTTTTTGATTAAAGTACGATATTCAAACAATCTAGCACGATCGCTTCTACATAGCAAGAACAAAAAAGTAGCGACCATTTTTTATATAGCCTCTGCTTTTTTTCTTGCTATAGCCACTAAAAAAAAGAGAGTTGCAGCGCAACTCTCTTTTTTTTATTTTGTCCTAACAAAAAGGGCTATAGCCCTTTTTAATCTTGACTGACTAAGCAGCTTGAAGAATCATTTGATCTGGTACTAACACCCAAACTCGGAATTGATCTTCATCAGGTGTGATGACTACAGCAACACCTAAGTCTAAATCTTTCTTACTAGCAGCGATCGCATGGTCTAAGGTGTCATAGGATTTATCAGCGACAAAAGTTTTTCCTAAGAAGACAATCCCGCACTCTCTACCAGCGATGGTAATAACTTCAATGGAGCGAGTTTCATTCAGGGAATTGAGGATCATAATTGGTGGAATATAAAAAGTTTTTTCTATAACATTGAAGATATCTTTGTTTAAATGTTAGGACTGCGATCGCAAGTTCTTGTTCCTGTGATCTTAATTGTGATAATTTGCGATCGGCATCACAAATACTAAAATTTAGACTCATGGATAAGCCTCAATGCATCAGACCGATTTCCATTTGCTTATTCCGCAAAGACAACAAAATTTTAGTATCGGAATGCTTTGACTCGATCAAGCAGGACTATTTTTGCCGTCCATTAGGTGGAGGAATCGAGTTTGGAGAAAGTAGCCAAGAAGCGATGTTGCGTGAAATTAATGAGGAGATATCTATCGAAGTAGAGAAGCTGCGCCTGATTAAGGTAATCGAGAATATATTTGTCTACGAAGGCAAACAAGGTCATGAAGTTGTGTTTGTCTATGACGCTGAATTTGTAGATAAATCTTGGTATGACAAAGAAGAGCTAACTTGTTACGAAGATTCTATAAAAACAAAATTTACTGCAAGATGGCTGTCATTGGCAGAAATCAAAAACCAGCATATAAGACTAGTTCCAGAGGGTTTAGCAGGTGTAGTAGCTACATAAAAAATCAGAGATATTGACTTGCAATATCTCTGATTTTTTTATTACGAAATCGGAATGTTGGGATTTGAACCCAAGACCCCCACTACCCCAAAGTGGTGCGCTACCAAGCTGCGCTACATCCCGTTGCATTTTTGACGCTTTCCTATTATAGCATGATGGTTTGCAAATTTTACTAGCGCGTAAAAAATATAGCGATCGCAATAATTGAGCCGTAAAGAACCTCGCTTATTGTGGATTTTATTTACCCATATTGCGTTTGAGTCGTTCGAGTTCTTCATCCATTTCCCAACGACGAAAAGTTTCCTCTAACTTATCGTTAGGATCTCGAAATGGCGGAGTATAAAGATTATCCCAATTTAAAGGAGTACTAGTTGGTGATTTTGCTTTGGCAGTTTTAGCAGCCTCAGCGACTTTGGCTTGAACTTCTTTGCGCCGCTCTTGGATCTGCACCTGTAGCGTTTGACTATCAGTGGCTCGTTTTTTGACAAGTTCCATCTGCGCCCAGATTTGGTTACCTTGGCGCAAGAGTGCAGCTTCACGTTCTTTGGCTGCACTAGCTAAGTCAGGACGATCAAAGGATTCTGCTTTAACAGTGCGATCGTGCCAGACGCGAATTTCTTCGGCGATTTCCAGAATCCGATCTTGGAGCTGTTTCTCCTCCAGTTTCGAGCTAACGATTAGTTTCGCTATTTCTTCTTCTTGCTGCCGCAATTTATCTTCGAGGATTTGCAACTCAATCTGTGGGTTATTGCGAATAAACTCCTCTAGGCGGGTCTCTAAAAAGCGAGATATATCCTCTATTAACCCCATATACTTTCCTCAGATGTTTTAGGCGCTTTCCAGAAAAATTGTAACCCAATATCAACATTGGCATAGACAAAACCAAACGATAATTGCGGCGCGAAGAGCCGCAATTATCGTTTGGTTTTAGGACTATATTAGAATTTTTGCCCAACAAATATAGTTTTAGTTTCCTTGCCGCGCTTGAGGATGATCTCCTGCTGGCTAACGCGGGATAAAATCCAACCTGTATTGCTGATCGCTTTGCCAAGTCCGATAGATTGGACAGAGCCATTTATATCAAGCATTGCGGTAGAGCGATCGCCTAAGTCAAGTACACCTATCAATGTATATGATGGCGCAGGCGCAGCAGTGACTTGAGTAACTGCATTTGGTCTGGTCGTTGTCGCAGAGTTAGACACATCAATCGAGTTATTTGATGTGGCAGGTGGCAAGGCAAGAGGAGATGGTGAATTACCACTATTGCTTAAAGCAGGTGGTTGATACACAGGTACATACATTGGCTGCTGCAACCCATTCACAAAAGGATTATTTGTCCCCATAGGCAATTGCATATTGCCAACGAGGGGTGCTGCCATGAGGGGCATATTGCCACCAATGGTGCTGTTGGCAGTAGTTGCGATCGCCCGATTTTTGTCTACTACTTCCGACAACATTCGCTTAATTTCTTCGCCAAAGGCTTTATTAGAGCCTGTGTCTTTAGCCGAGACTTGAGCAACATTAACTGATTGCTTGCCCAACCAAATTCCATGATTAATTGTCCACATTACTGCTGCGATTAGGGCAGAGCTGCAAGCAAAGACTAGCAAGAGGCGATCAAGCAGATTATATTTCGGGACTACTACCTCAGGTGGTATCGGTGGTAGGTTGCTGGTCGGCTCTGGATTCCGCATAATGTAGGGTTGAATCCAGAGCACATCTTGTTTAGATATGGGTGGTAAAGCAATATCAGCAACATTAAGCTTGGTAATGCTGACAGTATCTTTTGATGTTGATAGATCCTTCTCGGAGGTGTCCAGTTTAGGAATTGCTACTATATCTGAACTTGAGGCTTGTACAGAAGCATAGGGAGATGATGTTTTGCTTTGCTTGGTTTGTGAGTTTCTTTGTCTAAGCGATCGCTGCTTAGCATAATCAACATGGAGCGTGGATTCGACATCTCCAAACAGATCGTCCATTAAGTTATCAACGTTGTCTGTATAAGCATCAACGTCTTGGGTTACATAAGGCTGCTCTGACCTATTTGTATACTTGTTATCTGTACTCTGCATCATATGTCGATCCTATTCACTCTATTAACCATGCGCACTTAGCCATACCCGAATTTATAATCAAATTGTGAAGTTTTTAGCGCTATCTTAGCCAAATCACAATACTTTAAACTTGTCTCAGAACAAATAAGAAAAAAATAATACTGGTAAGTGATACCACAGATTGACAGTTAACACCATAGCTTTAACAGAGATTTTGTAAATCTTTAAAACCCAAAACATTAAAGGGGCGCATAGCGACCCTTTAATGTTTAGCTATAGGTGGACGCAAAAAGTCCAACAGAACTAGATTCTGACTAAATCGGGATATATGGTAAGTACCTCATCAGTTGTGAGGGTATAGTCCTCAGACTGCGGTTCCCACAGTACCTCTACTGCCAACAGGTTGTCCGCAGGCACAGAACCGATCGCGGATAAGGCTGACTGCAAATCTGCGGTAGAACGTAAAGGAGGCAATTTGCTGAGGCTATCACCTGCAACTGCAAGTAAAAGCGTAACCACAATATATTCGCTTGGAGCTTCGAGGTCTAAGCTACCTGCACTAGGCAAAGATGAAGCAGTTTTGCCTTGCAGTACCCGACCACTGACGTTACTCAATACTTCCTCATTGAGTTTGCTACGCTCGGACATCACCAAGCTATTAAATTTTTGTTCAGCCAGAGCAAACTTGGTGTTTTCGTTAGCACTGCTGACATAGACCCAATATTCTGGATGACGCATCAAAGAGATGGCAGTTTCGCGAGTGACAGTGGCTAAACCTTCAACGGAGGAGGTGTCCGACTCCAGAGCTAGACGAGTTAACTCTTGTTGCAGCGATCGCGCTGAGGAGAGTAGACCAACTTGGATTTTGGCAACAGTAACTTTGCTAGCCATACCAGTAATGCCTTCGCCATCTCCCCGACCACGAAATGCTTGCATGATCGCGCCTGCAACAATCACCAATAATAGGATCGTAAACAGTCCACCACCACCGCCTCCACCCCAAAAGATGAAGGGAATTCCACCACCGCCGAAATTATTGTTGTAACTGCTGCCGCTATATCCCGAATTAGATGGGGCAGAACGACTTGGAGCAGATTTAAAGGAGCTTCCACCAATTCGACCACCTGAGCGTTTGGCAAAAGCTTCGTGAGCACCACCAAATACGATCATCGCAACTAAAGAAACTGCGGCTAGCGATCGCGTCCAGACTTTGACGTGAGCTTTAACTTTTTGCATAAATTCTGAGCTAAAAAACTTCATAGATAAAAGGGACATTTCTCAAAGAATTGCTATAGATGTTCTACATCAATTCTAACCTAATCCAAAAAGACAAATCGCCCGCGTAGCGGGCGATTTGTCTTTTTGGATTATTTGAGGTTTGCTAGCCAATCCATCACCCGATCTCCTAAACACACACCATCAAGGCGATCAATTTCGCGGACACCTGTGGGGCTAGTGACGTTGACTTCGGTGAGGTAGCCACCAATAACATCAATACCAACAAACATCAAGCCATCACGCCTTAGAATTGGTGCGAGTTGGTTGCATATTTCCCGTTCGCGATCGGTAATATTGACCTGAACTGCACTGCCACCCGCTGCCATATTGCCGCGAAACTCTCCCGACTGGGGAACCCGATTAACTGCACCAATTGGTTCGCCATCCAGCAAAATAATCCGCTTATCGCCCTTTTGTGCGTCGGGCAGATATTCCTGCACCATCACAGGAGTTTTGCCAATATTCGTACTGATTTCGATCATCGAATTCATATTGCGATCGCCTACTTCCAAAAACAAAATTCCCTCGCCACCTTTGCCGCCCAGTGGCTTCATAACTGCCTTGCTCTCAGCCGCCACAAATTCGCGAATTGTCCCTTTATCAGCAGTCACAATTGTTTTGGGAATTGCCTTAGTAAATTGCAGCGCATACATTTTCTCATTAGCAGCACGGATACCTTGTGGTGAGTTAAGAACTTTAGTTTTGCCAGTATCAACGTAATCGAGAATATAAGTTGCATAGAGATATTCCGTTGTTACAGGTGGATCGGGACGCATCCACACAAATTGCATATCTTCTAAAGGCTGAAATTTTCCTTCTGCGACTTCATACCAAGGATTTGGAACTTGCCATTTACCATCTACCAGGGGCACAGGATAGATCTTGGTGGATTGCAAAAAAGCCCATGCTTTGCCATCTTTGACACTGAGCGTATTCATATTTGTAATAAATACCTCATGTCCCTTGCGACAAGCTGCTTCCATCAGCGCTACGCTGGTGTCATGGGCAGGATCTAGTTTGGCGATCGGATCAATAATAAAGGCAAGTTTCATAGATTCAGTTAATTTTTTAAATATAGTATAAGTGTGGGCGGTGCGAAGAGCCGCCCACACTTATAGCAATTGCCGATCAAACGAGCCACAATATAAATTTTGAAAGCGTTGCTTCGCAACGCTTTCAAAATTTATATTGATTTGGGTTTGAGCGCAAAGCGCTGTATCACTCAATTGTGGAAACTAATCGCAATAACTTGGGGATTTCTTCTGTCTCAGGAGAAAATTCTAACTGAGTTTCGCGGGTGGGTAAATATCCTGACTCCGCAAAAGAGATTAACATTCTCTGCAATGCAATCCATACTTCTGATTCAAATTCCCAATCATAGCGAGAGTTAGCTCGACCTGCAATCGATCGCAAAGCCCAAAAGTAGCTATTACGCACAATTGAACCTTGCTTGTTATACTTCGGTACATCCTCTCGATGAATAAATAGAACGTCGTTCTCAATCTTTACTCGCATCTATAGTCTTAACATTAAATACAGATATATTCTTTAGTATACTTGCTTTCAATTACGAGTAAAATCATCGCTCATATGAGGAAGCAGGTGAAATGGCAAAATTAGGAGGGAGACATTTTTATGAATCGACAGAGATGCGATGATCAAATTTCCCCTGACAAAATTATTAGATGAGCAAGCTTGCTATGAATGGTTATTAAAGATCCTCCATCCGAAGGGTTTGTATTGTCCCAGATGAGGATCAAGATGTTTTTTGTAGGGAGTATTTACCTAGATGAGCGGAATTATTTACCTGTTGAAGGGGAGATCTCTATTATTCTGTTTACTGGTAAAAGCCCTCGACTCATTAGTTGAAGAAATTCTTGACTTTTGCCTATTTCTTAAACAACGCCAGTAAATCAAAGTGAATAATTAGGAGATCTCTATTTTTAGGCGTATATAATAAATTCAAGAAAACAGGACAAGGCTTAATATAAAGCATAAAATTTATGTCGATCGCACAGCTTGCCTCCAAAATCGAAAAAGTTAAAGTTTACTCCGAAGGCTCCACTGTGAAGCGTTTGGCAAGTCTGTCAGCGATCGCATGGCAAAACGAAAATACTGAAAATGTCGAAGTCGAGATCGTGGGATTACCGCTGGCTCTGGATGATGCGAGTGTCAGGGTGCGGGTGGACAATGGCGAAACTGGGACAGATGAAAATGTAATTGTTACAGATGTACGGGTTGGTTTGAGTGTCCCATCACCTGTGGAAGTTCCCATATCAGATTTAGAAGAATTAATCCAGTCAGCAAAAGCTGAGGTCGATCGCTTAAATGATCTCCAAGGTGTAATTGCTCTAGAAATGTCGGCTTTGAATGTGTTGAATGTCCCCGATCGCCCCATAGGAGAAGAGGGCAAAGCCCCACCAATTTCACCAACAGGTGCTAGGGTCGCCTTAGCAAATTTCAAGGATGAACAGAAGCAACTTCGCATCAAAGAAAAGCGCGAACTTGATATGCAATTGCGAAAAGCCATAGAAAATCTGCGCGATCTGCAACAACAACAAAACCTTGCTTCCAATGCGAATGTTGCCAAAGAAAATGAGTTACGCAAAACCATTGTCGCTCGTCTACAAATAAGCGATCGCATTGCCTCATCTTTAGCCATAGCTGAAAATCTGCAACTGATTGTGGAATATTTTGTGCAGGGGGCAAAATGGACACCCACCTATGTTTGTCGGCTGAATAGTGCCAACAATACAGCTGCGATCGCCTTGCGTGCTTTGATTTGTCAGCGTACTGGTGAGGATTGGTCAGGTGTGCAGATCGAGCTTTCGACTGCTACGCCAACGGGTTGGTGTGAGTTACCAGAGTTACCCTCTTTACGATTAGGGCGATCGCAAGCATTCGCATCTAAAAAAGCTTGGCGCAACCCACCCAAGGGAGCTGAGATACTTTTTGAAGATTACGATCTTCAGAGATATATCGCCTATAACGCAATTAGAACTACTTCAGTTTCTCAAAATTTTCAAGTTCCAACTTTACTGCCATTATCAACAGTCACGCAGTCCGTTCTTAGTCAGAGGATTGAAAATTTTAAAACAGACTCAGTTTCGGATAATCGTGAACTATATGGAAGGGTTCTTACTAGCACTCGAGGAGCAGGTGTTTCGACGGAAATGAATGCCGAATTTGATGATCTTGAGTCGATATTGCAGATTCCCTTTAGCTCGGAGGCTTCATCTCCAGCGAAAATGTCCGATCGGAGTCGGAAAGAATTTGCTCCTCAACCTGCTATGACTAGAGCAATGGCAAATCCTCAATCTTACAATCGCGTTGCTGAAACGCCAGGTGCTCCATTCTCAGAACCTATCTTTGATCCTGTTCAAGAGATTAAGAACTATGGTCTGATGCGATTGGCTGATCCTAGTAATACCTCACAACGTGGCAAACTCAGTTTGCCTGATGTGCAGACGATCTATTTGGAGTCGCTGAAGCGATCGCAAATGACGGTTAACTTCGATCTAGCCGTAGTTTTACAACAAGCGTTAAGTCTGGCTGCTTGCCAGAACACTCATTTACCTGTGGGTACTGTCAATGTGCGGCAAATGGTAGGCGCATTCGACTTTGCCTATCTTGGAACGGGACTTGTCGATATTCCGTCCGATGGGAAGTTTCATTCAGTTGCATTGCTGGAAGAGAATGCGGAGATTGATTTGCGCTATATCGTTGTCCCCCGTGAAGACACCAATGTTTTTCGGATCGCACAACTTCGCAATCCACTGCGATCGCCATTGTTAGCAGGCTCTACGGATGTCTATGTTGATGGTGAATATATTCTCTCAACGCAGATTAATACAGTGCCACCTAAAGGACAAATGGAACTGGGCTTAGGCGTGGAACAGTCAATCAAAGTCGCCCGAAATACTTCCTTTAAAGAAGTGCGATCGGGTATGAGTCTGGTTGCCTTTAACGAATTACGTCATAGTATTCATATTGCGATCGCTAATCGACTAGGGCGAGATGCCAGAATCGAAGTGCGCGAACGTATTCCTGTGCCACAAGCTGATGTAAAAGTAGATGTGACGGTCACACAGGTTGCCCCAGCATGGGAGAAATACGAACAGCAAGAACGCAATGCCGTGATTAAAGGCGGCTATCGTTGGCAAATCAACGTTCCCGCAGGTGGTGAAACGGAATTAACCGCCGACTATACAATTAAGACTTTTGTAGATAACGAATTAGTTAACGGCAATCGGAGAGAGGAATAGAACATGATATCAACCGAAATTCAGACCCTAGATCTAAATGCTCCTGTTACTACCGTGACGCTACTCGAAGATCGCGCTCAAGTTCAACGGATAGCAAAGGTAACTTTAACAGCAGGACTTTGGCGCGTTCATGTTGCTAAAGTTGCCCCCATTCTCTCTGATAAATCCCTTCGTGCTGAATTTAGCGATCGCATATCAGGTGCGAGAGTAAATGATGTACGTGTGCGACGACGGATGTTAATTAAGGAATCCGATCGCTCAGGTTTGTTAGAAGAGTTAATGCTTGAATGGCGATCTCAATTTGATCAATACAATGTCCTCACTGAAGATCGCCAACAACTCGAAGACCAGTTTCAACAAATCGGCATAATTTTGGAAAAAGCTTTGCAAGAGCTACCCATTGACGCAGCATGGGGACAAGTTGATCCAATGGCTTGGCGATCGCAATTACAGCCACTATTTCAAAAAATGCGGGAAGCCCGTAGCGAAATCCTCAATACTTACCATGCACAGGCGAAGTTGAAATCTGCGATCGAGCGGCTGGTAAGCCGTATTCAAGCTGAAGCTAGACCCGATCAGATTTTTACGGCGCATCTTGAAGCGGATTTAGCGATCGCAGAAACTGGTGAATATGAACTAGCTTTTGATTATGTCGTTCCCAATGCCTTCTGGCGACCCTATCATCAAGCCCAGTTACAGATGGGAGATAAGCAAACGGGAGAAAATTCGCAATTAACCTTCCGTACCGATGGTTGCGTTTGGCAAAACACTGGCGAAGACTGGCTAAATGTGGATTTAGTTTTTTCCACTGCTCGTGCGTCCCTTGGCACTGAGCCACCTTTACTCACCGATGACTGGCTGAATATTCGCGAAAAAGCGAAGAAGATTGCCGTAGAAATGCGCGATCAAACTGTTACAGCAAATACCGATCAAACCCGCCACAAAAGGAGCTAACTAAAAGGGTCGAAGCAGAGCCCACAATGATGAAACCAACGCCAATTCAAGGATGAAATGCAACGGGTTCTGATGAAGCAAAGAATACTTCGTAAGGAGTACGATAGTCAAGTGATTTTCTGGGTCTGTGATTGATCAAATTCACTGCCTTCTGAAAGTCCTCTTCTTTCACGATTTTAAAGTTTGTACTTTTGGGATAGAACTCTCTAATTAATCCATTGGTGTGTTCATTCAATCCACGTTCCCATGAATGATATGGATTCGCAAAGAAGGTCTCTAGTTTCAATCTTTCAGATAGCTTCTCATGCCCACAGAATTCTCTTCCATTATCAAAGGTCATTGTCTTTCGAGATGTTGATTCTATAGGCTCAAATAGATTGAATGTCACTCTGTTTATCTCATCCATCGTCTTGTTCTTAGCTAGTCCAGCAAGTAAATACTTCGATGCTTTATCAACATGCGTAACTACGATACCTGTGTGGTTGCACCCGATTACCGTATCACTTTCCCAATGTCCAATCTCTGTTTTTAAATCTGCAATCTTCGGTCGATTCTCTATCCCTACCCTATTGGGAATGCCACCTCGCTTCTGATGGCGACCTTTGCGCCTTCGTTGCTTTTGCTTCTGCCTCAGATATTGTTGATATATTCCCATCTCTTGATGGTTTGCATAGATCATCAGATAAATCGTCTCATAGCTGATTTTACCTAGCCCCTCCCTTTCCATTCTCCCTGCTAGTTGCTCTGGGCTGTGGTGTTGCTCTAACCGTTGTTTGACTTCGGCGATCGTCTCAGCACTGATGCTCTGAAATCTTACCTTTGCTTGTTTCCGTCTTGCTTTCATCAGGGCAACCGCAGTATCTGGCAAATAGCCAATCTGTCGCTCGTCTGTATTGCGCGATAACTCTCTTGAAATCGTACTTTTGTTTCGCTTCAAGCGACGACCTATCTCTGATACAGATAATTGCTCAATTACTCTTAGTTTATACAGTTCACTTCTTTCTGTGGTGGTAAGATGGACAAAGCTCATGAGGGTATCCTAATTATTGTGATTAATATCAGAATATCCTTATGAGTCCCTTTACGCAAAGATCTCTAGGTGTTGCATTTCATCCTTGAATTGGCGCAATTAAGAGCATCTTCATCAGTAATAGAATTAATAGCCATAGTAATTGCGTCGTCAAGAGCCGAAATTGTGCGAGCTTTAGCCGAGCGAATAATCTCTTTTAATTTTGACCAACATAACTCGATTGGCGATAAATCAGGAGAATAGGGAGGGATGAACTTAACCTGAGCACCAACGGATTCAATTAGGGTTTTAGCCATTGCAGCGTAATGTACAGGCAAATTATCCATAGCGACAATTGCCCCAACCCATAACCGAGGCAATAGTATTTTCTCAATGAAAACCAAAAAACTGGCGGTGTTGAGACTACCAGCAAAAGTCATCGCAGCAATCAACCCTTCATCACTCATGGCTCCAATTAAAGTGATGTTTCTACCTTTGTTACCTGGACGGTCATCATATACCCTACATCCTCCTTGACATCTACCATAAAGCCTCGTCATCGCTAGATTTAGCCCTGTCTCGTCAATGAATACAAGGTTTTTGACATCTATCGTATCTAGCCAACGACGAAACTCATAACGCAATTTTTTCACTCTTTCTGTCGCTTGTTCGCTGGCTACTAAAGTTTTTTTTTACGCCCTAATTCTAAGCGCTTAAGCGTACGACTCAATCCTGATACGCTCACTTCTATTGTCTTTGTTTCATGTAGTTTTTCTTTGATCTCTCTGAGATATATGTCATTTTGCGCTTCAACAATTGTCTTTACTAATTCTTCATCTTTGCCTTTGATTTTCGACCGCCGATCTCCTCCTTGGGGTTTTGCTGCTATTTCATTTGTTTCTCGATACCGACGCAAAAAATCTCGAACAAATGACAAGCTTACTTTAAATCGTTTAGCTATGCCTCTCTGCGTATTTTCTTTGTTTTCCCAAGCACTTAATATCTTTTTTCGTAAATCTAGCGAATATGCTGCCATATGTAATCTTTCCTTGATAATACTTTTAGCTTATTAGACTTGTGGCGGGTTTGATCGGTATTTGCTGTAAAACGACGGGGCTAGGTGGAGGAGCAAGACCAGATGCGATCGATTTACCTGGGGTCGATGATGGCGGTGAAGTGAGAACTCTCCGCGCTCCCAAAAAAGCGTATATTCCCTCTGATGGTAATCCCTATCGTGTGCCACTATTTCAATTCCAATCCTTAGCCAAGATTGAGTATGTGCTTATGCCAGAAATAGCTCTGCAAGTCGTTCTTAAAAGCGAACAAACTAATAATTCCACATTGCCAATTTTGGCTGGCCCCGTTGATCTAGTACGATCTACAGAATATGTCGGGCGAACAACCGTATCTTTTATCGCTCCCCAAGAAAAATTTGCTCTTGGTTGGGGAACTGATGCAAATATGCGTGTCCAGCGCACCCAGTCACAAAAACGAGAAAAGAATCATCTCACCCAATGGAATACTATTACTAATACCGTTAGCATCTTTCTCTCGAATATTGGCGATGAAGATAGAAAAATAACAATGACCGAACGAGTATCTGTCTCAGAGTTGGAGAAGGTAAAAATTGAAGTAGTACAGGATGAAACCAGCGATCGCATCCAACCCGATCTCAATGGTTTTTGCAATTGGAATTTGCATCTCCCACCCTATTCTCAAGCCAAAGTGATCCTAGTCTACAAAATTGCTGCTGCTCCAGATGTTGAAGGTCTATAAATTCAAAGATTATCGACATCTTCTACTTTACTGGTTGAAATGATGTGAATATCCACATTTTTGAGTACTCGTAAAATTCTTTGCGTGAGCGATCCCTTAAACAGGATTTGCCAGCGCGACTTTTGGCTCTCACCCATCACAATTTGTGTAATTCGATAATTTTTTGCCGTATCCACGATCGCATCTAAAGGCTGACTATTCCGCTCTCGAATAAAAGTACCTGCAAACTCTTTACACAGACGCTCACAGGTCTCAATATGTAAGCTTTCAGCCTTAGTTAAAAAGCGATCGGGATCATCCACAAATAAAACATAGAGTTGAGCGTGCATATATCCCGCGATTCTTGCTCCTCTTCGCAATAATTGGAGTGAATTGGGATAGGTGGAAACGCAGACTAAAACCCGTTCATGAATATTACAGATAATAGTTGTTGCGGAACCTAACTGATCATGAGATTCAAAATCATCTTCGATATTGTCAGCGATTTCGCGCAGCGCCAACTCTCGTAAAGCAATCAAATGGCGACGCTGAAAGAAGTTGTTTAGCGATTGATCGATCTTTTCGGGGGCATAAATTTTTCCGTCACGCAGACGTTCCTGTAAGGTTTCTGGTGTAACATCGACAACCACAATTTCATCGGCGGCTTCTAAAATGCGATCGGGAATGCGTTCACGCACAATCACGCCCGTAATTTTTGCTACGGTATCATTCAGGCTCTCAATATGTTGAATATTTATGGTTGAATAGACATCAATTCCAGCTTCGAGCAAGATCTCCACATCTTGATAGCGTTTTTCGCGTTCTGCATTAGGGACATTGGTATGAGCTAATTCGTCTACTAGAGCTAATTGAGGCTGTCGCTTAACGATCGCATCAGTATCCATTTCCGTGAGCGTTACTGATTCCCACTTAATCTGTTGGCGTGAGATAAGTTCTAAGCCGATTGCTTTTTCCTCAGTCTCAGCCCGATTATGAGTTTCCAGTAAGCCAATTACTACGTCAATTCCTTCCGCTCTAAGGCGATGTCCTTCTTCTAGCATCCGATAGGTTTTACCAACCCCAGGACTCATACCGATAAATATTTTATGTTTGCCTCGACGATGAGCTTTAATCATAGTGTAGCGATCGCTAATTTAGCCTGCTCAAACATATAGCCAATGGCTGCAAAAAGCAGCTTTAGATTTTGGATAGTATAGATGGTAATTTCTTTAACTGAGATCTTGCACCATTCAAGAAAAGGGGTTGCAGAAAGAGCAGAAATGTGAAAAAAAGGGCGTAGTAGTAAATTAAATAACGAGCATGGAAAGCATCGTTAAGCACGCCCAAGGGCTAGTGTATAGTCTTCTGTGTTTGATGCCAAGTGTGTATCAAACAGCAAGTCTCAATGCAATACTAGGACTATTTCTCGAAGCACAAAGGCATCCTTATCCAGAACATACACAGATAAAATCAGCGAGTGCACTCAGCCGATTTCTCAATCACTATAACTGGTCAACGAGAGCAGTAATTCGGTCAACACGGCAGGCTATTTTGGGACAAATCGCCAAGCATCGCCCATCGAAACAAGTGCCATTAAAGATACTGATAGACTTGACTACCCTAGAAAAAAGCGGCAAGTTTTTACATTTGAGCAATCCCACCCAAAACGAACCAGACCCATGGGTGAGAATACTAAACGGAAAGCGAGGACTACATCTGGTTGTACTGTATCTGGTCTATGGAGAGTGGCGCGTACCATGGAGTTTTAGAGTATGGCGCGGCAAAGGATACCCCAGTCCCTCTGACTTAGCTTGTAAGTTATTGGGGACAGTACCCAAGCAACTAACCCAAGGCAAGACTGTGATTGTCCTTGCTGATACTGAGTTTAGTACGGTGAAGTTTTTCAATACTGTCCGCGCCAAGACTTGGCGCATCGTTGTCGGTGTACGCAACAATCGTAAACTTCAAGATGGCCGTACAGTCAAACAACTTTATCGTCATGGCAAACGTGGACAACAAATTTTGCTAGAAGGGCTAACTCAGCCTTTGACGATCTCTTGGTTTTGGCTCAAAAGAGCTGATAGTAAACGGGAGTTACGCTTTGTTGTCTCTTCTCATCCTTATTCTGGTGCTTATCTGGTGATGTTAGGTCGTAAGCGTTGGGCGATTGAGGGATTCTTCAAAACCATCAAACATCGCTTTGGTTTGCATTGTTTTGGGCAATCTACAAAACTTGGTGTTTATCGTTGGCTTATCCTCTCTCTGCTTGCTTATCTTTTGGCCCATTGGATTGATCAATGGTCGAGTCCTCCTGTCTTGGACTGGAAAGCTACCTGTGATTTGACACTTTCCGTTTTATTTCCTTCTGTCCTTTGGTTGAAACTTCTTAGGTATCTCCAAATTAGTGCCGATATTGCTGCTCGTCATGGGTTTGAAATTATTCTCAAACCCATTCCTACTTAACTCTTTCAGGAATGGTGCAAGATCTCAGTTAACAAAATAGTTGTTATCAAGTATAGCAAATTCCCAAATTACGCCGTTAGATACAATTCCAAAAATGGGGGCAAAATTTGCTTCGTTTTTGGACATTTGATTAGCTCTACGCGCAGCCATCATATTAGAAATGCAGTCAATCCAAGCCTCTTCAAAGCTCTCATGTTTGACCCCAATAATGATTAAACTAGGTTTCTCTAAGAAGATGTTTCCCATTAGTGATCGCTTAGCAATCAAATAATCTGGAACTACGAAACGATTATCTCCATAATTAAGTGGTTGATGACTCCATAAAAGCAAATCTTTTTTGTATAGTTTCCAGACTTCTCTGAGAGTGGGATAGATTAAGGACTCACAGAGAGCAGATTCTGAATTTTTATACACGCTTTCACTCAGCGTTAATTTGATCTCAGCTTCAAAGTATTCTAAAACTGGTATTTCCATCATTTGAATAAAGTTTTGTTCAGAGTAGCTGATATCAAACTTTCCCAGTACTTCATCAACTCTTTTATAGTTTGTGTATGGCATATTTTTGGATGGTTTGAGTGTCTAAATCTTGCTTTTAGTGCTGCTGTTGAAAACTGGTATAGCGATCCTAAATGAGATGTGAGAAAGACAAGGGGCTTAAGCCCCTTGTTATGGACTTTTACTTCTCACGATTCATTTGGGATTGCTAGACCTGTTGGGAAATAAAAGTAAGGCACAGAGAGCTTTTTACTGTTCCTATCCATTCCTAAGCAGAATCTAAATAGAAGTTCCATAAGCCAGCAGCATTTAACATAAGACGATCATCAAAATCAGTTATACGATTGCGATAAACTGCTGTTACGGAATTATATCGTTTCATCCCTGCGTGAGCATGTTCACATTTCACGCGTTGACTGCTAAATTCTCGATTGTCCTGCTTCTGCTCATCAGTTAACTCCTTACCCCTTGGCTTTTTATGCGGTAAATGTACATTTACAAACTCGTTTTGCAATCCCTGAAACCCTAAATCCCCTTCTATAGCTACTTCATCAGGGATGTTTTCGATCCACTCTTCTTCATCCAATTGCTTTTTATCATGCACTTTCCCCGCGCGGGCTTTGCTTAACAAAATTATCCGTTTTTTGCGGGTGCTTCCTGTCGTGTGCTTGCGGGTATATCGTTTTTTTTCCTGAGTAATGCTCTTTTTGCCGTTCTGCATCTTTTGGGCGTTGTACTGGTCGTTCGGTTCCGTCAATGATTACTTCTTGGACTTCGGCAAACTTTGCCATAAATTCTTCGATGCTATCAATCTTTCTTTCAGGTAACGCTTGTTTATTGCCCAGTGCAGTTTCCAGTATTGGCATTAGTCGATGTACCCAATCGTGGGCGCAGGAACGGTCAAAGCCAAATAGAACACTCATTAAGTCAAATGTGGGATAACACTTGCAGTACAACAAGATAAAAAACAATTTGTCGGCGCTGGTTTTCAGTGTTGCTTTCCTACCACCTCCTGTTGCTCGCCATCGTCTCTTCTTGTCTAGGGTTTCCTGATACGCTTCTGCAAAAATTGGCAACAGCATCTCGAATCTTTGCTGGTTTAATCCTGTGGTTGCTCGTATTTGCCTATCTTGTTTTAGAATCTTTTCTATATTTATCATCTTTTTTATGGGCGTATTCGGATGATGATAACCGATATTAAACCTTGGTTATGGTTCAACTTATTGAACTTATGGCTTTGGTATTTACCAATGGATTGAAGTACAGAAATAAATGTGAAGTTGCTTCTATACCTTCCTTTTGTTTCCCGACAGGTCTGCTATATAGCTTATCGAAATTACAAAGAATCTAAAGCTAGATTTACCTTCAAGACATTCACGCCATCTTCGCCAAAGATGCCTAGAAAACGCCCATCGGTATTTTGTTGAATGAGTGATTCCAGCTTACTAGGTTCAACTTTGCGGGCTAGAGCTACTCTTTGAATTTGAGCTTTTGCGGCTTCGGGCGTAATGTGTGGATCGAGACTAGAACCAGAGGTGTAAATCAGATCGGCGGTTGGTTGAATTCCTGCTGATTGTAGTCGAGGTATATCGCCTACAATCACCTTACTGGGATCGGGATCGGATTTACCCTTGATTCGACTTAGAAGATCGGGATTGCTGGGCGCTAAGTTACTGGCTCCTGAAACGCCTGTTTTGAGAATGCCAGCATCATCTTTTTTAGGATCGGCGGTGCTGTAATTAGTCGTACTGGGGCGGCTATTGAAATATTTGTCACTTGTAAATGGCTGTCCAATTAAGGCGGAACCAACTACTTGTCCTTGAGCGTTACGAATCAAACTTCCATTGGCTTGATTTGAGAGAAACGGTAATTGCGCGATCGCTAATATTCCCGCAGGATAAATCACGGCAACTAGCACCCAAAGGACAACGGTGACGCGAATAGCTTTAATAATTTCGTTCATAGATTTTGAGTGATTTGTAATTCGTAATTCGTAATTCGTAATTCGTAATTCGTAATTAATTTAAAATTTCTCAGGTTGAAACATGACAACAAATAGATAAATCGAGAAGCTCAAAGTAACGATTCCCAATAATCCTAAGGCGTAGGCTTGAAAGCGGGTAAAACTATCAGCATTAGCGGCATAGACAGCAGGGGCAACGATGAGATTTAGGCAGAGCGAGAGAAACAAATATTTTGGATATTTCTTTTTAGTTGCAAATTGCCATAGATCGGTGAAATCTGCGATCGCAAGATGATGAGGAAGAGGGTTTTTCATAGGTAATGGATGAGTAAATAAAAAGCCTGAATTACGGCCTGAATTACGGATTACGCAGATCTTTGGATTCTTAAATTTTGAGAATTGCAGCATTATAAAAATCCATGAAATCCCATAATCTATTTAATCCGTGATTCAGATGTTGTAAGTTATGCGATTGGTAATAAAACATCGATAAATTTGATGGCAATGAATGGAGCGATTACGCCGCCTAGTCCATAAAGCAAAATATTTCGCTGTAAAAGCTGATCGGCAGTGAGCGGTCTAAACTTTACTCCTTTTAGAGCTAGAGGAATTAGTGCAGGGATAATTAGGGCGTTGTAGATCAAAGCCGAGAGAATTGCTGATTGTGGACTTTTGAGACCCATAATATTTAGCGAACCAATACCTGCGGCGGCAAATATAGTGGGGATAATCGCGAAATATTTAGCGATGTCATTCGCGATCGAGAAAGTGGTTAATGCGCCACGAGTAATCAACAATTGTTTACCGATCGCTACTAGATCAATCAACTTAGTCGGATCGCTATCCAAATCCACCATATTTGCCGCTTCCTTGGCGGCTTGTGTGCCTGAGTTCATAGCAACACCCACGTTAGCTTGGGCAAGTGCTGGAGCATCATTTGTGCCATCTCCTGTCATGGCGACTAATTTGCCCTGAGACTGTTCGCGACGAATGACTTCGATTTTGTCTTCGGGTGTTGCTTCCGCGATGAAGTCATCGACTCCTGCTTCCTCGGCAATTACTGAGGCAGTGATTTGGTTATCGCCTGTGAGCATGATCGTGCGCACACCCATCCGCCGCAATTGATCGAATCTTTCTCGCAGTCCTGATTTGACAATATCTTTGAGATAAATTACCCCATAGAGATCGCCGCCCTGACATATACCCAAAGGCGTGCCACCAAGTTTTGAGACCCTCTCATAGGCAGCTTCAAATTCTTCAGGTACTTCACCTGATCGCGATCGCACAAATCCACGAATCGCATCCACGGCTCCCTTGCGAACTTCGATCTCATTTGGTAAATCAGTACCACTCATGCGAGTACGTGCGGAGAAATCAATACCTTTAGCTTGGTCGCGATCAAAAGTAGCGATCGCTCCTAATTGTTCGGCTAGCTGCACGATAGAGCGCCCTTCAGGAGTTTCATCAAAGATGCTTGCGGCAAGAGCCACAGTGGCTACTTCTAAAAGCGAATGTCCATTAACTGGGATAAATTCATCAGCGAGGCGGTTGCCAAGGGTAATCGTTCCAGTTTTATCAAGTACTAAGGTATTAATATCGCCGCAAGCTTCGACTGCTCGACCCGATGTAGCAATAACATTAAATTGCGCGACGCGATCCATACCTGCAATACCGATCGCACTAAGCAACCCGCCAATCGTGGTGGGAATCAGTGCAACTAGTAGAGAAACTAAAATTGCGATCGTCGTGGGTGTATTCACATAATTGGCGATCGGCGTGATGGTTGCGACCACAATTAGAAATACCTGTGTAAGCACTGTTAGCAGCACCGTCAAGGCAATTTCATTAGGAGTTTTCGTGCGTTCTGCACCTTCGACTAGGGCAATCATGCGATCGATAAATCCCTGTCCAGGGTCAGCCGAAATCTTAATTGTCAATTCATCGGAAACCACGCGAGTACCACCTGTGACGGAACTCGCGATATCTGTGCCTGGCTGTTTGAGGACGGGAGCAGATTCGCCTGTGATGGCTGATTCATCGACTGAGGCTAAACCTGCAATCACTTCACCATCGGCGGGAATCATTTCGCCAATCTTAACCTTGACTAAATCACCACGGCGCAATTCTGTAGAACTGATTGGTTGAATAGAGCCATCAGGCAATACTTTGCTAGCGATCGTGTCCGATCGCGTGGTTCGTAATGAGTCTGCTTGGGCTTTACCACGTCCTTCTGCGATCGCCTCTGCAAAGTTGGCAAATACCACCGTCAAAAAGAGAATCAGGGTAATCGAGCCATTAAGAATGCGCTGTTGAGTGGGATCAGCTTGGACATTGCCAAAGAGATTGGGATCAATGGTTACGAGCAATGTGACAATCGTGCCAACCCAGACCATAAACATGACAGGGTTCCGAACGGCAATACGTGGATTCAGCTTACGGAAGGCATCACGAATGGCACGTGGATAGAGTCCTGCCATTGATGCTTTAGGCGTATGTCTACGAGACTCGCGAGTTCCGCTTGGTACATGAGATGAAGTTTTATTCATAGATTTAGCCACCTCTAGCAATCAAAAAAGCTTCAGCAACAGAGCCGAGAGCCAACACAGGGAAGAAAGTCAATGCACCCATAATCAAAATCACGCCAGCCGTAACGCTAGTAAAAAGAACCGTATCTGTTCGTAATGTGCCTGTAGTCATGGCAACAGGTTGTTTGCGGGATATCCCATCAGCCAACAGCAACAGAGCAATTAAAGGAATATAACGACCACCCAGCAAGCTAACGGAAGTGCTAAGGTTCCACCACAGCCCTGTTGCTGCGGGTTGACTATCGGCTAAACCTTCAAAGCCAGAACCGTTATTTGCTGCTGCCGAAGCATATTCATAAACAACTTGAGAGAGTCCATGAAATCCTGCATTGCTAATTCCACCTAACTGATCGGGAAATGCTAAAGCGATCGCACTGGGAATCAGAATAAAAATTGGATGAATTAATAAAATCAAGAAACTAGTCAACACCACTTCATTCTTCTCAATCTTGCGTCCAAGAAACTCAGGAGTTCTTCCGACCATTAATCCAGTAACAAATACTGCCAAAATCGAATAAGAGAACAAGTATGCAGTTCCCGTTCCCTGTCCACCCCAAATGATTTGCAGGAATATATTTGACAAAGTGATAAAGCCACCACTGGGCATCAGCGAATCATGCATTGAGTTAACTGCGCCAGTCATCGTTCCTGTCGTGGTCACGGCAAATAAGGCAGATTGCGCCCAACCAAATCGTACTTCTTTACCTTCTAGGTTGGGACTCTGTGAACCGAGCAATGCATTTACAAGAGGATTACCTTGATATTCACCAATTCCTACGATGATAATGAAGGCAACATAAAGAATGAACACCATCCCAAATACTAGCCATGCTTGCTTGCGACTATTGGCAATTTCTCCGTAGGTAAAAATTAGCGCGGTGGGTATAGAAATCATTGCCAAAATCTGGATTAGATTTGTAAAGCCATTGGGATTTTCAAAGGGATGGGCGGAATTAGAGCCAAAAAAACCACCACCATTTTCACCAAGTTGCTTAATGATCTCGAAATGCGCCACAGGGCCGATCGCGATCGCCTGACTAATATTTCCATCTTCTAAAGTCGGAACAATAACAGGAGCTGATAAGGTTTCGGGTATACCTGCGGCGATAAAGACAATCGCTCCAATAATGCTAATTGGCAACAAAACCCTCGTAATGGCAAGTGTTAAATCTCCATAGAAATTCCCCAGAGATCGCCCAGTCAAGCCACGAATAAAGGCGATCGCTACCGCAATACCTGTCGCTGCCGAGGTAAAAAATAGAAATCCTAAACCCAACATTTGTGTAAAGTAACTGAGGGTAGTTTCACCAGAATAGTGCTGTTGATTGGTATTGGTAATAAACGAAATCGTCGTATGTAGCGCTGTATCCCAACTGGGAGCGCTCAGTCCTGTCGGGTTAAGTGGCAATATGCCCTGAAAGATGATCATCAGGAATAGCAATATCGCCATGACAAAGTTGCTATATAGAACTGCACGAATATATTGCCAAACTGTCATTTGCATTTGAGACTGAATGCCACTGAACTTAAAAATCAGTCTTTCAATTGGGTTTAAAGCCTTGTCCAGCAATGTCTTTTGCCCTAAAAACACTCGTGCTATGTAACCACCAAAGATCGGCGCGATCGCTACAATCAGCACTAGCGTTATTCCTATCTGAATCCATCCTTGTAGCATGGAAATCTCTTCTTCCTTTTGAGTCGATGAAGTATCAAGCAATTGCTGTGATAGGCAAATCATCAACCTATTTCTCTACTCTGACAAGGTATATCTTTTTGTTTAGAATGCTCTTGCTTACTTAAACATAGGTTCCAAACACCTTCAAGATTGTGCTGTTTAGATAGTGTTTAGATGGTGTTTAGTTAGCGATCGCCTTGTCATCTCATGGTTAAGTGCATAGGCGATCGCTTCTAGACTATTTCTGTTTAAAATTACGATTCAACGATATGTTAGGATCAAAATTAGTCGAATTTAAGGAGTTAAAATGGTTTGGAACTAGAGTTTGAGTGGGATAAGCGGAAAGATAAAGCAAATCAAATAAAACATGGCGTTTCTTTTGAAGAGGCTGCTACTGTATTTGACGATCCATTATCTCTAAATTTTGATGATCCTGAGCATTCTAGAGGAGAAGAGCGCTATATTATATTAGGCTTATCAAATCAAAGTAGACTTCTGTTTGTATCTCATACGGATCGCAATAACAAGATTCGTTTAATTAGTGCAAGATTGCTTACACCAAAGGAGAGAAAATATTATGAGCAATGAAATTCAATATGAATTAGAAGATGATTTACGGGAAGAATATGATTTAAGTGAGCTTAAAAATCCTGTTCGCGGCAAATATTATCAACAGTATCGAAAAGGACATAGTGTTACTATTCATCATGAAGATGGTACATCTACTGTGGAACATTTCCCTCCACAAGATGATTTAATTATTCTCGATCCTGATGTCAAAATATATTTTCCCAATTCAGAATCGGTCAATTCTACTTTAAGAAGTTTAATCAAATTAATTCCTCGTTAGAAACTATTCAAGACTTTATTAGATAAGTTTTTTGATGGGGCGATCGCTTCGTCATTTCATGGTTACAGCAAATACCGATCAAACCCGCCACAAGTCTAATAAGCTAAAAGTATTATCAAGGAAAGATTACATATGGCAGCATATTCGCTAGATTTACGAAAAAAGATATTAAGTGCTTGGGAAAACAAAGAAAATACGCAGAGAGGCATAGCTAAACGATTTAAAGTAAGCTTGTCATTTGTTCGAGATTTTTTGCGTCGGTATCGAGAAACAAATGAAATAGCAGCAAAACCCCAAGGAGGAGATCGGCGGTCGAAAATCAAAGGCAAAGATGAAGAATTAGTAAAGACAATTGTTGAAGCGCAAAATGACATATATCTCAGAGAGATCAAAGAAAAACTACATGAAACAAAGACAATAGAAGTGAGCGTATCAGGATTGAGTCGTACGCTTAAGCGCTTAGAATTAGGGCGTAAAAAAAAACTTTAGTAGCCAGCGAACAAGCGACAGAAAGAGTGAAAAAATTGCGTTATGAGTTTCGTCGTTGGCTAGATACGATAGATGTCAAAAACCTTGTATTCATTGACGAGACAGGGCTAAATCTAGCGATGACGAGGCTTTATGGTAGATGTCAAGGAGGATGTAGGGTATATGATGACCGTCCAGGTAACAAAGGTAGAAACATCACTTTAATTGGAGCCATGAGTGATGAAGGGTTGATTGCTGCGATGACTTTTGCTGGTAGTCTCAACACCGCCAGTTTTTTGGTTTTCATTGAGAAAATACTATTGCCTCGGTTATGGGTTGGGGCAATTGTCGCTATGGATAATTTGCCTGTACATTACGCTGCAATGGCTAAAACCCTAATTGAATCCGTTGGTGCTCAGGTTAAGTTCATCCCTCCCTATTCTCCTGATTTATCGCCAATCGAGTTATGTTGGTCAAAATTAAAAGAGATTATTCGCTCGGCTAAAGCTCGCACAATTTCGGCTCTTGACGACGCAATTACTATGGCTATTAATTCTATTACTGATGAAGATGCTCTTAATTGGTTTCATCATTGTGGGCTCTGCTTCGACCCTTTTAGTTAGCTCCTTTTGTGGCGGGTTTGATCGGTATTTGCTGTAAGTGCATAGGCGATCTCACAGTACTGGATATTTCCCAATACTAATGAGTTGTTCACGTTCGATAACACGTTCCTGAAGGTTAAATTGGAGGATTTTAGCAGTGACACGTCCTTCAGGAGTGAGGGGGAGAATGTTTCCTCCTTCTAGGCAAAAGTGATCTGACCACTGCTGCATACGAGGATTAAAAAATGGGGTTAGCTGTTTTGTTTCAGGATCAATGGAACCGAGGTCAGTGCCTTTGAAACGATTGCAGCAAGGACAAGCTAAAGCTAGGTTTTCGGCTTCGGTAATGCCATCGTGTTTTTCAGCAATGATATGTTCTATTTCAAAAGTAAAGAATGAAGCTGCTTGAGGATATCGACAATACTCGCACTGTTCTTCAGCGCGTTGGGTGACTAGCCGACGCAGGGGAACTGATACATAGCTCATGCTGATTTCTGTAATTGCTTATATGCATGGGCTTTAGCTAGTCTTACCCAATGCTCTAGGAGTAAGTAGCGATCAAGTTCAGCTTCTTCAGTTCGGGAAAGGCTTCCAGATTTGTTTCGTTCGAGTAGTTCGCTCATCCGCGCTTGTAAGGCAGTTGTAGGACGGATAGCGAGGATTGCTTCAGGACTGGGTTGACTTGCCAGAAGTTCGACAATTTGGCGATCGTCTTGGTAAGAGATCGTTTCTGTTGTGGGAATGTCCTGAAGTAAGCGATCTAAGGTTTCAGGGAGTCGATCGCCTAATCTTTGTAGTTTTTCGCCGAGGCGATCGGGGACTTCTAGGATAATTTGCATGGTTTGTGATTTGGAGATTGTGAGTTGTGTTTATTGTAGCAAGCTTGTTATGGGCGATCGCTAACTAATTCTACAGTTCAATCAATCCCAAGCTAATTTGAATTGCATTATCCACATATCCCATGAGGTGATCGGAGATGATACCCATTCTTTTGACTAAGCGTTGTTTATCAATGGAGCGAATTTGATTGAGAAGTACAACAGATGTCACGGTTAGTCCGCCTTCGGGAGGATTGATTAAAACTTCTGTGGGATATGTCTCAGGGTCGAATTGGGATGTGATGGCAGCAACGATGGTAATGGGGCTGTATTGATTGGAAATATCATTTTGGAGAATGAGGGCAGGTCTAGTTTTCTGAATTTCTGAGCCAATGGTAGGGTCAAAGTTAACCAAATAGATTTCTCCTCTCTTGGGAAATTCTATTTTTCGTTTTGCCATGATTCCTCATCGATGTTAAACCAGTCTTGAGTAATCCCTAAGTCTCGCTCTGCACGACGCAATGCTCCCTGTTTGAGCTTGTCCCGTAGATTTTTCTTGGCTTCGGCGTTGATGTAGTACTTAACAGCTTGGTCAATGAAGTGACTGCGATCGCCTTTTGGTGCGATGCGATCGAGTAGTTGTAGTGTTTCGTTGGGTAATGTGATGTTAATGCGTTGATACATATATGGGTACACATTGACTATGTGTATTATGCTAACTCATATTGTTGATCAAAATTTGTATGGAACTGCTAAACGATAGGCTATGAGTGATTCATCCAGTTTATATGTTTGAGATTTTGCATGATTTGGAAATGCTTAGTATTTGCGGTGACGAGAACTAGATCATGCTGTATTGCTGTAGCACCAATAAAAATATCAATAGTAAGTGAGTATGGAGAATGTTATTTGCTCGAAGTATTCTTGGTATTTTGCCAGTTCCGTGATTACAGATGGCTCACCACGCAAGAAGTAGGAAATCATGTTGGAATCTAATAGAACCTTTTGCATCATGGAATGAGTCTTTGTAAATCTAGTTCACGGTTGGTTTCAATGTCTTTTTCAATTTGTTGGAGAATGTGGCTTTCTGTCTTTGCGATACCTGCAAAACGCATAAAGCCATGCTTAGAGATAGAAGTTGATATGGATGTTTTTTTGACTTGTTGCCAGAGTTGCATTAGTTGAATTAAGGATTCTTCGGAGGCTTGACCGATCTCTTCGATCATTTTTTCTTTAATTGTCATTTGTTGCCTCCAGTCGGGTTAAGTGCTATTCAGTACAGTTTAACACGGTGAATATTGAAGGTAAATTTATAACTGATCGCCTTTGGGGGCAATACGATCGAGTAGCTGTAGTGTTTCGTTGGGTAATGTGATGTTAATGCGTTGATACATATATGGGTACACATTGTCTATGTGTATTATGCTAACTCATACTGTTGATTGGCACATAGGCGATCGCGACAAATGCTAAAATTTCATACAAACCTAAGTCTTTAATGATATTATACTAGTTATAATGAAATAATATCAATAAAAAATATATAAACACCATAATGTGTGAATGGCGATTAGATTTATTATTTAAATATGCTGGTAATAATTTAACTAGATGGAGAAAGATTGTTGGTTTACCAGTTCAAAATAACAATGGCAGGTGGGGAATTATTACATATATTGGTGGTAGCAATATTATTTTGGATGTAGATAGTAAAGATATCTACATATACTTGGATAAAAAATTACAATTTTCGTGGCAAGAGTTTTTTTACAACTTTAGAGATATTAAGTTGAATTTTGATTTATTGGATGATTTATATCAATATTTCACTAGTAAAGATGGCTATACTCAACTAGATAAATATATCTATAGCTTTCTCCAAGAGGAATACTTGAAAGAGCAAAATAGAACTGACAGTCTTACAATAGAAAATATCAGATCAAAAAGATATAACTCTGACGATGAGTTTTTTGATAAAAATTTAATAAATGATGATCAAAATGGGGTTTTTACAGAAAAAATGGAATCGCAAAAATACAATTTAGGCTCTAATCACTTAGATGAAAACTTTTTAGTTGATAAGTTTTTAGATGATTTAGAAAAATTAATTGATGGCGAACAAAATTTATTACTAGTAAATAGTGAAGATGATTTTACTAATTCAGCACAACTAGAATTAGCCTTTGAAAAAGATTTTTTAAATGTTGACAATATTTACAAACATAAATACATGTCTTTTCTTACACAACAAGATTATCAAAGAAGAAAACAAATTTTTATCAAAGCATGGCTAGAGAAGAACAGCTTTGACAATAAATCTGATTTAGATCAATCTCTAGCTATCGGCTCAGTTAGTAGTCATGTTCAAGTAGTTGCGAGGGCTGGTAGTGGTAAAACTTCGACATTAGTGAATCATGCTCTATTTTTGCAGAGGCACTGCAACATTAAATCATCCGAAATACTACTTTTAGCATTCAATAAAAAAGCCGTTCAAGAAGTCAAAGAAAGACTACAAAAATATTTTCAAAGTGATATTCCTCACGTTATCACGTTTCATGCACTGGCTTATCGATTAGTTCATCCTGATGAAACATTAATCTTTGATGATGTAGACGGTCAACAAGAAAAGAGTCATAGCTTACAAAGTGTTTTCGATGATTATTTTCAAGATCCAATCTATTATGATCAGATTAAGTGTCTGATGACTAAAAAATTTAGAGACGCTTGGCAAACTCTTACTACGAAGGGATATAACTTAACTCCAGAAGAAATGTATGTATATCGTCGTTCCTCTTTTCAAATGGGTATTGATGGATATAATTACAAATCTGGAGGTGAAAAAGTTATTGCTGATTTTTTGTTTGAACATGATATTCCATTCAAATATGAACGGAACTTTTGGTGGAATGGTGTTAACTATCATCCTGATTTTACGATTGTAAAAGAGATAAATCAAAGAAAGGGAATTGTAGTTGAGTACTTTGGATTAAAAGGTGATCCAAACTATGACGAGCAATCAGAACAAAAGAGAAAATATTGGCAGAATCAATCTGAATATTTTTTTGTTGAGCTAAACCCCAAAATATTAAAACGACATGGGCGTAAAGGAATGGAAGATCAGTTGCACCATAGCCTAACAGAGCAAATAGGACTTCAGTTTAAACGCCTTAGCGATCAAGAAATATGGGAGAAGATCAAAGATAGGGCTATAAATAGCTTTGATAAAGCTATGACAAACTTCATTGGTCGTTGTCGTAAAAAATGCTGGACTCCTGAGCAACTAAAAGAAAAAATTGACTGGCACAATCTTCCAACCAATCAAGATATTGCTGGGGTTGAACATCAATTTTTGGGCTCTTCTGGGTTCATGGGGATAAGCACAGCTAATAGTAATCAGAATCCTCTCGGAGCAACAGTTACAGCCCTACCATGTCGCCAATAATTGTATCGATACTGTACCATTTACCCCTCAAACCCAGATGAGCCAATTTTTGACTCTAGCAAAGGATTTTTATAGTTCCTATCTAGAACGTCTTCAGCAAACAAGTGAAGAAGACTTTGATGGACTAATGCAAAGAGCCGCAAAAGTTGTAGACGAAGGTAATACCGTATTTTTGAGTAGCCAAGTTCAAGGGGACTTAAAAGAACTTAAATACATCATGATTGATGAGTACCAAGACTTTTCTTTGCTCTTTCATAATCTCGTTACAGCCATCCGAAAACAAAATCCTGAAGCGTTATTTTTCTGTGTTGGTGACGATTGGCAAGCCATCAATAGCTTTGCTGGTGCAGACTTGTACTATTACAAAAACTTCGCCAAAATATTCAAACCATCTCATACCTTACCCATCACCACTAATTACCGATCAGGTTCACAGATTGTCGAAATTGGTAACAAGTTAATGGCAAACAGAGGCATACCTGCCCAGCCTTCCACTCAAACGCAAGGCAAAATTCAACTGGTTAACATCGCTAAATTTCAGATGACTCCTATCGAAGAACAGGAACATGGCTATGATTTAACTGCTGCGATCATTCGTCTAACAGGTCAACTCATCCAAGACGGAAAACAAGTTACTCTACTCAGCAAGAAAAATCTTTTGCAAGGTGTAGATGGCAAAATCAAAAAACTAGACTTATTTCGCAAATATATTCTCAAAAAGCTCAACTTAGTCGGAGATTTAGAACATTTAGTCGATATTTCCACAACCCATAAATATAAGGGCAAAGAACGACAAGCAGTAATTATTCTTGATGCCTATAACTATCCCAGTGTTCACCCTGAATCTATCTTTTTTCGCATTTTTGGCGATGATGAAAATAAATTACTTGAAGATGAACGCCGCTTGTTTTATGTCGCCCTAACCCGTGCTAAAGAAGAGTTATATATAGTTATAGATAATTTCAAAATGTCGCCATTTGTTGTAGGCTTAACCAGCAAAATTCAACTACAAGAACTTGACTGGAAAAGCTATCCAGTCTTCACAAATGAAACTCGCTTTGTAACCGTCAAAGTTAGCAATCAAAAAGGTCGTGAAAGCAACGGAACGTACAATATTAGAGAATTACTAAAAGCAGATGGTTTTAAGTGGAATGGCACTTCAAAATCTTGGAATAAAGTCGAATCAGCCCAGAAATTACTAGCCAATGGCTCACGATTACAATATTTAAGCGAACGTAATTGGAGTTCTAAATCTAACAGAATAGAAGTGAATTTGTGTAATGAGCAAGAAGAAATTCTAGCTTTATATCTAGCCAATAATGGCAATTGGACTTGTGATTTTGACAACTTTAACCAATTAGAGTCAGATAAATGTGATTATAGTGATATTCCATTTTGATAAGCATTTTGGGTTGAGAGAGTCAGTTAATCAATCTAAAAATATCTAGCTTTCACAAAATATAACTAATGACAAATTAAACAAATGGAAAAAGTAATCACCAGAACCAACATCAAACAACAACTCAGCGATTTTCAATACTGGCAACAACAAACGCCCCAAAAGCGACTAGAAACCCTCGAACAAATTCGCCAAGAATACCATCAGTACAAATACAATGCTCAACCAAGACTTCAAAGAATTTATACAATTATTAAACGACAACCAAGTTAATTATTTAGTCATCGGCGGCTATGCAGTTGCTGTACATGGACATCCACGATATACCAAAGACATCGATATTTGGATAGAAATCAGCGAAGAAAATTCACAAAAAATAATTACAGCACTAGCAGAATTTGGCTTTGGCAGCTTAGGACTGACTGCACAAGACTTTCAAGAACCGCATCAAATCATCCAACTTGGTTATCCCCCTAACCGCATTGACTTAATTACCAGTCCAGATGGCATTGACTTCCAAATCTGTTACGCATCTAAAATAGAAGTAATGCTTGACGATATAGCTGTTAAATTTATCGATCTTGATAACCTTAAAAAGAATAAATTAGCATCTGGAAGACTTCAAGACCTAGCGGACTTAGAGAATCTTCGCTAAAGGGGTAAATGAGCGCTATTTGATTAATTTTTTGAGAGAGGTGACTGGTTGTGAGAAATTCGATACGCATGGCTAAACAATCATCAGCATCACCTTGGCGATCGCATTTATTTTGGATAATTGTGGGACTATTTGGGCTAGTGATTATTTTGGAATTTTCCACACCTCCCGAATATGTCATGGGTTATCTCTACATCAGCCCAATCCTCATCGCCAATTCGCAATTGGGTCGCCGTAGCACTTTTCAACTCACCTTAGTAGCCGTAATTCTCACCCTATTAAATATATGGATTCCCAAACAAGGAGAAGTGCAAATCTCGATGATTGTGAATCGGCTGGTCACAATTTCGGCATTAATCGTAACTAGTTTCTTAAGCGATCGCGATCGGCAAACACAACAAATTTTGGTACAGCAACAAGCCCAACTTCAATCCCAAGAAAAAATCATGAATGTCCGCGAAGACTTTGCTTCCACTTTGACCCATGATTTGCGAACTCCGTTACTTGGTGCGATCGAAACGCTTCAAGCCTTTGATCGCGAACAGTTTGGGACTATTCATGCCAAACAAAAAACTGTAGTTGCAACGATGATCCGTAGTCATCAGAATAGTTTGAGATTAGTGGAAACCCTCCTTGATGTCTATCGCAATGAAACGGAAGGCTTACAATTGCAATTAGAACCAATTAATCTCGCAATATTAGCGGAAGATGTAGCAACCTCGCTTTTGAGACTATCTACAAGCCGCAGCGTTTATCTGAACCTGCATTATGGAGAGTCGGACTTTCGCAAATTCCTGTGGGTAAATGGTGATGCTTTCCAATTGCGGCGAGTTTTTACAAATTTACTAACCAATGCGATTAATCATTCTCCGCGAGGCGCAAAAGTAGAAGTTGTGCTAGAAATCCAATCTTCATATCAGGTTGTGCAAGTGCTCGATGTTGGCTCAGGTATTAAGATTGATGAAAAGCCATACTTATTTGATCGGTTTTATCAAGGACAAAGCGATCGCTTAGCTACTGGTTCTGGGCTGGGTTTATATCTAACCCGCCAAATTATCGAAGCTCATGGCGGTACAATTTGGTCAGAAAATCGTATTCCCCATGGCGCAATATTCGGCTTTCGTTTACCCACTTTGCCCTATTCATCGCATGACATTACCTAAACGACAGGATAGACGGCACAGAGCGCCATCTATCCTGCCATACCCGAAGTTTATTGTAAAAAAATGACCTTAGATCACCTTAAAATCCTGTTAGTTGAAGACGATGAACTATTTCGCCTTGGTTTACAAGTGCGTTTGCAACAGGACACCAAAATCGCGGTTTTAGCAGAGGCTAACGATGGGGAAACGGCGATCGATCTTGCCAAACAGCAACCCTTTGATCTTGTCCTGCTGGATATTGGTTTGCCAGGGCTTGGTGGGCTGGAAACCTGTCGCCAACTCAAGCTCAATCATCCGAACTTACCGATTTTAGTACTCACTTCACGCAATGAGCGATCGCTAATCTCGCGTCTAGTTACCGCAGGCGCACAGGGCTATTGCCTCAAAGGGGTTGCTGCCGAGACCTTAATTCTTGCTATGCGATCGGTGATCGCAGGAGCATCTTGGTGGGATGCCGCTGCAACTGCTGAAATCCATAATATTTTTCAAAATCAATCTTCTGAAATAACGTCTGATAATTTATCTGGGTCAAAAGTTGATACTTTGACGCGACGCGAAAAAGAAATTCTCCTTTTGATGTCTGAGCAGAAAACCAATCAACAGATTGCCGATCTGCTGTACATCTCATCAGGGACAGTGCGGGTACATATTCATACGATTTTGCATAAATTAGAAGTAAGCGATCGCAAACAAGCGATCGCCATTCACAATAATCATTTATAAATTATCAACCAAAAGCGATGAAGAATTTACACCGTCCGTTCGCCCTTTTAATTGGCGCGATTGCGCTGATCGTAGGAAGTTGTACTGTCCCAGAAACAAATAATCCATCAATTGTTGCGCAACCTACAACATCGGCGATTCCGAAGCGGATGCGTACCGCCGAGACTAACAAAGAACTTACTCCAAACAGTTTCAAGCAAGTTACGGTAGCCAAAGATTTAGAAAGACCTTGGGGAATGGCATGGTTGCCCGATGGCGCGATTCTAATTACCGAGCGAGTGGGTCGAGTCAAAATCCTTCGCAATGGATCGTTAGAGCAAATTGCGATCGCTGAAATTCCCAATTTATTTGTATCTGGACAAGCAGGTTTGATGGATATCTCACTCCATCCACGCTTTGCTCAAAATAATTTGGTTTATCTCACATACTCCAGTGGCAATTTCCAATCTAATCACACCAGTATTTTGAGAGCAAAATTTGATGGTAAAGCTTTGGTGGAACCACAAGTGATTTTTGAGGTAAAGCCATCAAAATCAGGGAATCAACACTTCGGTTCGCGTATTGTTTGGTTGCCAGATGACACAATGCTGATTGCGATCGGTGATGGCGGCAATCCTCCATTACAACTGGATGGTGAGTTGATTCGCAATCAAGCCCAAAAGCTGAATAGTCAGCTTGGCAAAGTCCTACGACTTAAAGATGACGGCTCTATTCCCTCTGATAATCCCTTTGTGAAAACTGCTGGTGCTAATCCTGCGATTTGGAGCTATGGACATCGCAATATTCAAGGATTATTTGCCGATCCCATCTCCAAGCAAGTATGGTCAACCGAGCATGGCTCAAGAGGTGGTGATGAACTAAACCTCATCGAAGCTGGGAAAAACTATGGCTGGCCAGTTGTAACCTTTAGCCAAGAATATACAGGAGGTAAAATTTCTAAGGAAGTATCTCGTCCCAATATGGTCGATCCCAAATTGGTGTGGACTCCTGCGATCGCTCCATCGGGTCTGTTACTATATCGTGGCAATATCTTTCCAAATTGGGAAGGTAATTTATTTGCTGGTGGATTAGTATCTAAATCAGTTGTGCGCATCAAAATCGAAGGTAATAAAACAATAGTTCAAGAAACTATTCCTGTCGGTCAGCGAGTAAGAGATGTTCGCCAAGGGAAAGATGGATTTATCTATATTCTGACCGATGAACAAGCAGGGCAACTTATTCGCCTTGAACCAATGTAATTGATATAATCTTAAACGGGTGTTGAAAAGCGAATTTTTAGATAGTCATCTTCCATTTTCGCGCCAGCAGTTTGCAGAACCGATAGAGCTTGAGGTAAAACTAAATTACGGCGGTGGTTGCCGATACGGATATTCAACTCATCACCAGTCTTGGTTAGCTCAATCTTCTCCTTCGGTACACCTGGCAAATACAATTCCAAACGATACTGCTTGTTCTCTTCGACTACACGCATCGTATTTTCCTTGTAATAGACCTGAGATGGATCTTCATTACCATATAGAGTCTCTTTTAGCCTTTCTAGAGCAGCAATTCCACACATTTCTTCTGCGTAAAGAGGAATCTCCTTAATTGGTAGAGGATGAAAATCACGGTGAATTTGTTCACAATACTGCTTCTGATTGTTCTTCCAAACCTTAAAGAATGGATCTTGGACTTCCTCAGGAATAATACGATTGGCGATCACCATATCAGTCGCCACATTATAAAGACTGAGATAGGAATGAGCTCTCAATGACTCATTGATCACCATCTTTTCTGGATTAGTCACCAGTCTGACCGTTGTGGTGGTATTGTCCGTGAGAATTTTCTCTAACGCTTCCAGTTCTTCATAAAACTCATAGGGTGCGTCCATTACCTCTTTATTGGGAAGAGAGAAACCAGTCACCTGCTTAAAAATCGGCTGAAATACAGGACTGAGAACTTGAGCAATCCCCTGTAAAGGCTTATAAAACTTCCGCATATACCAACCTGCCACCTCAGGCAGAGAAAGCAGTCGAAGAGCTGTCCCTGTAGGTGCAGAGTCGATTACTAATACATCGTATTCTTTTTCATCATAGTGACGCTTGACACGCACTAAACCAAAAATCTCATCCATCCCTGGCAAGATAGCCAACTCTTCTGCCTGAACTCCTTCCAATCCTCTGGCTTGGAGAACTTCACTAATATAACGCTTGACCGCACCCCAGTTACCTTCTAGTTCACGTAATGCATCTAGCTCTGCTCCCCAAAGATTTGGACGAACTTCTTTAGGATCATGCCCCAATTCGACCATAAAGCTATCGGCAAGGGAGTGAGCAGGATCGGTACTCAAAACCAAAGTTTTATAACCCAATTCAGCACAGCGTAAACCTGTGGCTGCGGCGACAGAAGTTTTGCCAACTCCGCCTTTTCCTGTCATTAAGATAATACGCATGGTCGATATGACTCGTCTTGTTTAAATTTTGATGAGACTAGGCTGAACGTCGCTTTGCTCTATACAGCCTAATAAATTTTGAATAAATAGATTGCTTTGCAAATCTTTACAATTATCTCTCATTCTAACATCGATATTGCGATCGCTTGAAGCGCCTTTAATATACTCAGGCAATTCTCACTATGTAATTCCAAACGGCTCTTCTGGGTTTGAGGGGATTAATGTATAATGAAGCACAAAGATAAGTGGTGACAGGTATGGACTTGTATCTAGATAGGTTGCTAAATTTACCCAACACAACCGTTGAAAGTTTTACGGAAGAAGAAAATAAAATCACCCTAAAGTTGAGATTTTTACAGGATGAAATTACTTGTCCGCATTGTAATACGCATGGTGGAAAATTAAAACAAAAGGGCTCATCTGGGTTTGAGGGGTAAATGGTACAGTATCGATACAATTATTGGCGACATGGTAGGGCTGTAACTGTTGCTCCGAGAGGATTCTGATTACTATTAGCTGTGCTTATCCCCATGAACCCAGAAGAGCCAACAAAATCGACCGATATTGATTCGAGATTTGTCAGTATTTGGGAAAATAGTTTATTTAAATACGCCGCGCCGCCAATTTTATTGTCAACATTGTCAAAGACATTTTACGGAAAAGTTACCCTTTGTAGACTGGGAAAGACGATACACACAAAGGTATGAGGAGTATGTTTATCAACGAGTACAAAGTGCGAGTGTGGAGCAAGTAAGTCGAGATGAATATTTGAGTTGGGATCAAATACAAGGGATTTTCAATCACCAATTTTCTCTAAAAAAAAAGATGATTGGAAAGAAGTAAAACGAGTGAGTATTGATGAAGTGAGTAAACGCAAAGGACATAAAGACTTTGTGACAGTCGTATCAAGTATTGACGCAGGAGCATTAGGCTCATCTGGGTTTGAGGGGTAAATGGTACAGTATCGATACAATTATTGGCGACATGGTAGGGCTGTAACTGTTGCTCCGAGAGGATTCTGATTACTATTAGCTGTGCTTATCCCCATGAACCCAGAAGAGCCGAGCATTACTAGAAGTAATTGATAGTCATAAACAAGATGACATCATTGAAGTCCTGAAGCAGCAACCGATTGAGATAAGGGAAAAAGTAGAGGAGGTTAGCATTGATATGTGGGGAGGCTTTCCCAAAGTTGTCAAAGAAGTATTTCCAAATGCGAAAATTGTCATCGACAGATTTCATGTTATGCAGCCACTAATCAAAGAGTTAAATCAACTGCGTCAAAAAGCTAAAATCAAGATTAAAGGTAGTCGATTTATTCTACTAAAGAACAAGGTAGACTTAACAGAAGAAGAAAAAGTGAAGTTAGAAAATGTCTTGAAATGTTCTAAACGCTTGCGACTAGCTTATAATCTCAAAGAAGACTTTAGAAGTATTTTTGAGACTTGTAAAACTCCTGAAGAGGGTCAGAAACAATTAAAAGAATGGCTTCAAAAAGCTAAAGCTGTTTATGGCGCAGTTTTGGAAACCATTCGTAATCATCTTGATAATATTTGTAACTACTTTTTAAATCGTACATCTAGTGGTGTGATGGAGGGACTTAATAATCGTATTAAATTAATTAAACGACAGGCTTATGGTTTTTTAAATTTTTTAAATTTTCGTTCTAGATTATTAGCTTGTCTTTCTCATTAGATTTACTTATCCCCTTAAACCCAGAAGACCCTTCCAAACTAAGAAATGGCTACGCCATTTCTTAGTTTGGAATTAATACTGGGTTTGTTTTAATTCACAAAAGTGTTGTCACACTTTTGTGAATTTGTATAAGAATCAGCTTTGATGTGAATGCTTTTTTAGCTTGTTGCTTTTTTGGATTGTATACATGGTAATTTAACCTGAAGCAAACTTAAACTAGCTTAGTTAACTGCTGTAAGGCTTTTACCTATATGACTCATCAACCAGAATCACCTGTTAACTTAGAGCAACTTCACCAGATATCTGAAGGAGATATAGAGTTTGAGATTGAGGTTTTACAGGTTTATGTTGAAGATATTTCGCAACGTTTAGACAAAATTAGAGCCGAGATCATTGGCAATAAATGGTCTCAAATTATGGGCGAGGCTCATCACCTTAAAGGTGCTAGTAGCAATGTTGGTGCTTTTCAAGTACAGACATTAGCCCTACAACTTGAAGTGTTAAATCAATCGCAAGATTCAGAAAAAGCTTTGGAGCTTATTGACGAGATGTTTTTGAGGTTGAAAGAAGTTGAACTATTCATAGCCGAAAAGTCAGCAACTTTGTCATCTTAGACAAAAAACAAAAGACAAGTAGTGGTGGTTTGCCCCACTACTTGTCTTTTGTTTTACTGTAGTTATTTTTTGGTTACAAATTTGCAAAACGCCATTGCTTTAGACAATTGTGGTTTTATAGCAATAAAAGATTTGCTTAGGACATAATGCCAAAGCACAAAATGGCTACGCCATTTCAGAAGTGAAACCCTAATATAAGTATAAGGCTTGCCCCGCCACTTTATATTTAGGGTTTTGATTTGTCATAGCGATTTCTTTTACTGATATAAATGTTTCGACGAATATCGTCGCCAAATTGTGAGATCCCTCTCAAACCAGCAATTCTCATTATAAAATCGGTTTTTTTGACAGCCTAACTTCGGTGGGCTGTCAGCCCGATTTTGCGTTTGTGCGCCAAAGGCGCTGGAAACACCAAAATCGGTTTCATAATGCGAATTGCTGCTCTCAAACACGGAAAACTGCAAATGAATTAGGATTGCTATATAGTTTTAATAACAATGCGCTTTATGACCAGCAAACAATGGCGATCGCTTGCCAATATTTTTTTTATCTGCCTAATTTGCCTTGGCATAACATTCTCAAATGCTTTTGCACCTAAAGTATCAGCGGCAACTGAACCTTCCTCGTCTCAGATCGTTGAGCGCTTTGAAAATATTAAAAACAAAATGGCAAAACTCAGATTTTGCTATAACGAAAGCTGTTTCTATCGCAACGTCACCAGTAAAGTTATCCCCCCAACAAATAGTAATCCTCACTATACCGCCGAAATTTCGGCGGCTGTGGAGCGCCCCTCCGCAAGTCCAGATCTAGCAGATTATCATTTTGTTTATGTGAATGATCTCTGGCAGCTAGTCAAAGGTGAGGAGTTTACAGATGTTGCTGATTATGTATTTATAGGCGATCGCTACGAAATCTATAGCGTTCATAACAGTCATACCTTGCGCGGCAATTTAGACAAAGCTAAAGAAGAAGGTGGTATCAAGTCGGGATATTTACCCCTTTATTACGAAGTTTTAGATCATGGAAATGAGCGCATTAATCCAGAATAAAGGGGTTATTAATTTTGACTTCGCCAATTCAAGGATGAAATGCAACGGGTTCTGATGAAGCAAAGAATACTTCGTAAGGAGTACGATAGTCAAGTGATTTTCTGGGTCTGTGATTGATCAAATTCACTGCCTTCTGAAAGTCCTCTTCTTTCACGATTTTAAAGTTTGTACTTTTGGGATAGAACTCTCTAATTAATCCATTGGTGTGTTCATTCAATCCACGTTCCCATGAATGATATGGATTCGCAAAGAAGGTCTCTAGTTTCAATCTTTCAGATAGCTTCTCATGCCCACAGAATTCTCTTCCATTATCAAAGGTCATTGTCTTTCGAGATGTTGATTCTATAGGCTCAAATAGATTGAATGTCACTCTGTTTATCTCATCCATCGTCTTGTTCTTAGCTAGTCCAGCAAGTAAATACTTCGATGCTTTATCAACATGCGTAACTACGATACCTGTGTGGTTGCACCTGATTACCGTATCACTTTCCCAATGTCCAATCTCTGTTTTTAAATCTGCACCGGTCGATTCTCTATCCCTACCCTATTGGGAATGCCACCCGCTTCTGATGGCGACCTTTGCGCCTTTCGTTGCTTTTGCTTCGCTCAGATATTGTTGATATATTCCCATCTCGACGGTTTGCATAGATCATCAGATAAATCGTCTCATAGCTGATTTTTACCTAGCCCCTCCCTTTCCATTCTCCCTGCTAGTTGCCTGGGCTGTGGTGTGTTGCTCTTAACCGTTGTTTGGATTCCTGGCGATCGTCTCAGCACTGATGCTCTGAAATCTTACCTTGCTTGTTTCCGCCTTGCTTTCATCAGGGCAACCGCAGTATCTGGCTATAAAAAAATACTATGTCCATATTTGATCCCTTACCTGTTGACGGTAATGACAAAAGATTGTCTGCTCTATGTAACGCAACCAGCAAAATCCAAATAGCTCGGATCACGGATGTCCCTTTATGGTATTTCGAGCGGTTGTGGTCTCTGGGCAAAATCTCATATTTGAGGCGATCTGACGGCCTCGCGTTGAGATCTGATACAGGCTAGCTTAGGTTACAAAGCCAACAGTGGTAATAAGAAAGAGGTCGCTATGCGACCCTTTCTTATTTTAAATGCCAACATTCGCGAGCTGATTTCAATCTCTTGGGTATGAATTACTAAACCTACCAATGAATCATACGTAGCGATATCTACATCCATCACTTCTGATTGTTATTCAACCAGTTTCAGTCCTAAAACTCAAATCCTGCAAGCAGCAGCCTGACTGCGGAGCATTTTCACCAACGCCCGCGGTAAATACTGAGCATCTAATCCCCAAGACTTGCTAGCATCGAGCCGATATGCGATCTCAAGCCATGCACATAGACATCAAAGGCTAGTTGCGCTTGCTGGATTGCCTTCAGCGATCGCCTTCAGCACTGGGCGAAGATCCGCAGAAATTCCTGAGACACCTAACAAACCTGATTCTCGATTTTAATAGGCGACGAGTTTTTCGACATCCATATCAGGCTGGCGTAATAAATGAATCGATAATCCCAGCATCACGGAACCAGAACGACTGCCCATTACCAAACCTTCAAGGGGTAAACCCATGGTTGTACTTTCAATACCTGTCCATTCTGAATAGCAGCTAATGAACATCCATTGCCTAAAATGACAGGTGATTAAGCGTAAACTTCTGACTTTGCGATTGAGAATACTTGCGGCATGATCGCGACACATGGGTGACTAATACCATGAAAAACCATAGCGCCGAATCCCTTTGCTCAGTATATTTAGTGGGAATTGCATATGTATAAGCAGCAGGTGATAAGTGAGCATGAAAAAGCCGTGTCAAATACCGCAACTTGAGTGAATGTTCTAAACACCTTTTTCGGCAGCGATAATTCCTTCTAAATTGGCAGGATTATGTACGGTGCGAAGATGGCTAATGAAGGATCAGCCTCTTTCACCCTCGTCATTAATGATCGTACTTTGGCGATATTCTGTACCCCATGCACTACCGATGTCCGATGATATCTACTTCTGAAGGAATTTTAAGAATCGAGCTTCACCACTCCAAAGCGTTTCTGAGCATATGCGCGATACTTCAGGACGGGAGGTTGCAGCAATTTCTAAAACCTTCCCATGTTGAGGCGAACCTTATTTCGCAAACCCATCATGATGCGTCCAGTCGATACTGCTTCCCAAATTGGCGTTCTGTGGCGTATCGGGTAACACACCTTCTAAATTGTATAAACAACTTTTTTGACTACTCGATCCCGCATTGAGAATTAATATCTTCATTATTTTTGTATCTACTTCTCGGACCTGCTCTCACACTTACGATAACTTTGTCGCGATCGCATCGTAGATCGGCGAGATCTTCTGCATCCTCTGAGGCACAATCTCCACATCTAGCACTCTGAAACCCGCTTGCATTATTTCTTGCAAAATATCATTCGAGTCTCCAATATAACGATTCGCGATCCCATCATGAATGATTTGTCGCGATCGTGAGATCAAACGTCAAGCCAATATGCACTTTCTTTGGGAACTTCATTACACATTGTATTAATTGCCAAATCCCGTTAGGTTTGAGAATCTGCGCAATATTCTCCAAAAACGGCGGCGATAGCTACCAATAATGCAATGAAAACAACGCCCATCTAACGCGATATCAAAAGATGCATCATCAACCAGCCAAATCCAGTACATTCGCTTCTAGAAATGTAGCCTTAACTTGCCTGCTGCATTTTCGTTCGCTCAAGCTGATCGCATCTGGCGCAATATCCACACCTACCACTTCATAGCCCGTCAATAAAGTTAACATCGAGATTGCCAGCACCACAAACTCAGCTCCAAAGTTTACCCTGCTTGGGAAAAAGCTGCTTGATCATCGGTTGCCAGCTACGGAGCCAATTCAGCATATCCACCACCCAACCCTCATAATTGTGGGGTCGTTACGTCTTTCTGATAAGCGCGATCGTGACCGATATAGCCGGCTTGCATTAAAAATCTCCGCCTGATTAACGCAGCAAGATTGGGAGCACTTACCAAATTTTTATGCCAGATAGCGATCGCAAATCAGCATCCATAAAACTGCGATCACCTAAAACCTTGAGCATGTGCCAAGTGCGCCAAACTGGAATTATGCTCAGCGAGGCGGCGGGGACATCAATGCGATTCGCGATATCTACCCATATCGATTCCCAATAAGCCGCACAAAATAACGCGAATTGTTGCTCCAGGTGAAACGACTAATACATTACCCGATGGATACATTTCTTGAATTTCGGCAACTACAAATGAAGCTCGACTGGCAAGCTGTACTGCCGTTTCGCCGCCCGTGGGGGGATTCCACGCAGGTTCCGTTAACCAACGGAGATAATCTTCACTATAATTCTCTTTGACAAAATCATTGGTTAGTCCTTCCCATTTGCCATAACGTAATTCTTTCAAGCCATCTCGAAATTGCATTTCCATGCCGATCGCTTTGCATAATGGTGTGGCTGTAGCGATCGTCCGTTTCATGGGACTGACAAATACGGCATCCCATGCGATCGCTTTATAAGCGTCGCCAAAGGCGATCGCCATTTTTTCACCGTTAGCAGTTAACTCAGGATCAAGATCGCCACAATAGCCGCCAGTACGACTATAGGCAGTTTCACCATGTGAAATCTTAATTAATTAAATTTTTTTTTTTTTTTTTTGTGGGGGGGGCGGCGCCCCCCCCCCCCCCCTCACAGCATTTATTTAATGGGGATAACGCCAGTTCACGATTTCAGGCATATCGATGCCATGCTCGTAAGCATATCGACGACAATCAATTTGTTGATTGAGCAAAGCTTCCTTCGCATGAGAGCCGATATTTTTGAGCTTTGGCACACGATCTATTACATCGATCGCCAGACTAAAACGATCAACTTGGTTATTGATCGCCAGTTCCAAAGGTGTGTTGATATTACCCTTCTCCTTGTAACCGCGCACATGCAGATTTTTGTGATTGGTTCGGCGATAGGCGAGACGGTGAATCAACCAAGGATAACCGTGGAAGTTGAAAATGATTGGCTTATCAGTGGTGAACAGCGAATCAAAATCGCGATCGCTTAAACCGTGAGGATGCTCAGTATCAGGCTGTAACTTGAACAAATCGACAACATTGATAAAACGGATCTTCAACTCTGGGAAATGCTCCCATAACAAGATTGTGGCGGCTAAAGCCTCTTGAGTGAGAATGTCCCCACAACCTACCATCACCACATCAGGTTCCGCACCTTGATCATTGCTTGCCCAGTCCCAAATACCTAAGCCTTTGGTGCAGTGCTTAACCGCATCTTCCATATTCAGGAATTGTAAATGCGATTGCTTATCGCAGACGATCACATTCACATAGTCAGTACTACGCAAACAATGATCGGAAACCGATAGCAGCGTATTCACATCGGGAGGCAAATAGATGCGTGTTACCTCTGCACTCTTGTTTACCACTACATCCAAGAATCCAGGATCTTGATGGGTAAAGCCATTGTGGTCTTGTCGCCATACTGTTGAGGTAATCAAGAGATTAAGCGACGCGATCGGCGATCGCCAAGGAATCTCTCTACTGATTTCCAACCATTTACAATGCTGGTTGATCATCGAGTCGATCACATGCACAAAGGATTCATAGGTCGAGAAGAATCCATGTCTTCCTGTCAGTAAATATCCCTCTAGCCAGCCTTCTAAGGTATGCTCGCTAAGGATTTCCATCACGCGACCATCGGTAGCTAATTCACCACCATCAGCATCTTCAGGCAGATATTCAGCTATCCAGAACTTCTTACTGACTTCATAAATCGCTTGCAGTTTATTAGAAGTGTTTTCATCGGGACCAAAGACACGGAAATTGTCCATGTTTTGACGCATCACATCGCGCAAGAAAACACCTAAAGGTTTGGTATTTTCCGCTTCAATCGTCCCTGCCTTCTCGATTTTTACGCCATAACTGCGGAAATCGGGCATCCTCAAACCACGACGAACTAAACCACCATTAGCGATCGGGTTCGCGCTCATACGGCGATTGCCTGTGGGGGCAAGATCCTTCAATTCAGGAATCAACTTACCTGACGCATCAAACAATTCATCAGGCTTGTAGCTCTGCATCCAATCCGATAACATTTTTAAATGTTCAGTATTGCTATGCATTCCCGACAGTGGCACTTGGTGCGATCGCCAAAAGCCTTCGACTTTATGCCCATCCACTTCCTTTGGACCTGTCCAGCCCTTGGGAGTCCGAAACACGATCATTGGGAACTTTGCCCTTGTGGGAACACCTGTACTCCGAGATTCCAGTTGAATGCGTCTAATCTCGTTAATGCAATGCTCAAGGGTAGCGGCGATCGCCTGATGCATCGACTCAGGATCAGAACCTTCCACAAAGTAGGGTTGATAACCGTAGCCAATAAATAGACTTTCTAGCTCTTCATGGCTGATGCGCGATAGCACTGTCGGATTGTTAATCTTGTAGCCATTCAAATGCAGAATTGGCAATACCGCACCATCACGGATCGGATTGATGAACTTGTTGGAATGCCAAGCAGTGGCGAGGGGGCCAGTTTCCGATTCACCATCACCGACCATCACCACCGAGATTAAATCGGGATTGTCAAATACAGTTCCATAGGCATGGGAAACGCTGTAACCGAGTTCTCCGCCCTCATGAATCGATCCTGGAGTTTCAGGTGTGCAGTGGCTACCAATTCCACCAGGAAAGGAAAATTGCTTGAAGAAGAGCTTCATTCCCTCTTCATCTTCGGTGATGTCGTGGTAAACCTCAGAATAGGTTCCTTCTAGATATACAGGCCCTAAAATCCCTGGTGCTCCATGTCCAGGTCCTGCCAAAAAGATGGCATTCAAATCGTATTTCTTAATCAGACGATTTAAATGCGTATAGACGAAACTCATGCCAGGACTCGATCCCCAATGTCCGAGTAGGCGATTTTTGACATGTTCTGGCTTGAGAGGTTCACGCAAAAGTGGATTTTCGCGCAGATAGATCATCCCGATCGCGAGATAATTACAAGCCCGCCAGTAGGCATCGGTTTTCCGCAGTTCTTCGGCACTGAGAGGGGTTCCTGCAACAGTGGAGCGTGCAGAGCCATAGCAACTAATTGCTGTGGTAGCGGAGTCTGTGTCAGCCATTTTGAGAGGAGTTGTTACCATAAAATTACGATTTGTTCCTGTCGCTAATTAGTTTTATAACTTCTGACTTCACAACTCTACATGAGATTGCAAGAATTCTGAGGGATGTGTATATCTCTTTTAGATTAGCTAATTAGGATCGCGTATCCCTATATCTGGTTTAGATTTGCGGTTGGGGATCGCTTATACTTCTATATAAGGTTTCATAAAAAGAGAAGACAGAGCGAAGCTTTGACTTCTCTTTTATTTTTATTTTTATTTTTGAGCAATTTGCACTGAAAGCTCCAAAATCGATTTTTATAATCAGAATTACGACTCAAATTCAAAATTTATTGTCAAAAAAAGTTAACATTAACTTAATAATTCTAGAAATCTTAATCAAGTTATTTTTCCATAGCTTGTAAAAATAAATCACACTAATTCATGAAAATATTAGCGTATTTTCATGAATTAAAGGCAATTTAAACAAGATTTTTAAAGATGAAATGGCTTAGCCACTTTATCTTTTGGTATAACCTTAAACTTCGCTAAAAACTAGAATATTAGTAAATCAAACCCTTTGAACTCAAACGTCATGGCTCGACAACTCAAAAACATTGCACCGCATGGTGGTCAACTGATCAACCGCATGGCTAAAGAAGCCCAAAAAGAAGTTTTTTATAGCAAAGCTGACCACTTGCCGATTGTGCAATTGACTGAGCGATCGCTCTCCGATCTTGAGCTAATAGCGATCGGTGGATTTAGCCCACTGACTGGTTTCTTAGGCAAAGCTGACTATGAGTCCGTAGTTTTAAATATGCGTCTCGCCAATGGCTTGCCTTGGTCGATTCCAATCACATTACCTGTCACTTCTGAAGTTGCCGACACCTTAAGCGTTGGTAGCCTTGTCCGTTTAAATGACCCCAATGGCGTATTCATCGGCGTACTAGAACTAAGCGAAAAGTATAAATACGACAAACTCAAAGAAGCCCTCCATGTCTATCGCACCAACGAAGATCGCCACCCAGGGGTCAAGGTCGTCTATGCCCAAGGTGATGTATATCTGGCTGGTGATGTCTGGTTATTAGAACGTCGCCCCCACCCTCTTTTCCCCACTTACCAGATCGATCCTGTAGATTCTCGCGAATTATTTATCGAAAAAGGTTGGCGCACCATTGTCGGTTTCCAAACTCGTAATCCGATCCATCGCGCCCATGAATATATCCAAAAATGTGCGCTCGAAATGGTCGATGGTTTGTTCTTACATCCTCTAGTTGGCGCAACTAAAAGTGATGACGTGCCTGCGGATGTGCGGATGCGTTGCTATGAAATCATGCTTGAGCATTACTTCCCATTGGATCGGGTAACTCTAGCGATTAATCCTGCGGCGATGCGCTACGCTGGCCCCCGTGAAGCAATTTTCCATGCCTTGATTCGTAAAAATTATGGTTGTACGCACTTCATTGTGGGACGCGATCATGCAGGTGTCGGGGACTACTACGGAACCTATGATGCTCAACATATTTTCTATGAATTTGAAGATGGTGAACTGGGAATTACGCCTTTGATGTTTGAACATGCTTTCTATTGCAAACGGGTTCAGGGCATGGCAACTACTAAGACCAGTGCCAGTCTCCCAGAAGAGCGAGTACATCTCTCTGGTACAAAAGTCCGCGAAATGCTCCGTCGTGGCGAATGTCCTCCGCCTGAATTCTCCCGTCCTGAAGTGGCGGCGGAACTGGCGAAAGTGATGCACAAAATGGCGATCGAGGAAGCTGCCACAGGCTTTGAAATCTAAAAAAAGAGGCGCTTTGCGCCTCTTTTTTTAGATTTCAAGCATAATCTGACTTAATGGAGATATTAGGAGAAAATGGACGATTTCATAAAGAGATTAGAGAAAGTATCGAACTATATTGAAGCTAATGAGGATAATGTAGATGCATTGGTAGAAGAAATCACCGAACATAGGTCTCAGCTTAGGGCATTGAGCGGTGATGAGAGGCTAGAGATAGAGAGCCATTTAGCTTTTGCTGAGAATGAGTTGACACGATTGAGACAACATCTTGAAGATGTAAAAAAGCTAGTTCGTAAAGAAATGGAATTACATTTAGGTAAATAATAGATTAACTGAGATCTTGCACCATTCAAGAAAAGGGGTTGCAGAAAGAGCAGAAATGTGAAAAAAAGGGCGTAGTAGTAAATTAAATAACGAGCATGGAAAGCATCGTTAAGCACGCCCAAGGGCTAGTGTATAGTCTTCTGTGTTTGATGCCAAGTGTGTATCAAACAGCAAGTCTCAATGCAATACTAGGACTATTTCTCGAAGCACAAAGGCATCCTTATCCAGAACATACACAGATAAAATCAGCGAGTGCACTCAGCCGATTTCTCAATCACTATAACTGGTCAACGAGAGCAGTAATTCTTACTTTTCACGGGATCTTTGAAAGGCATAATAGAAAAGTCTTTCAGGGAAAGAGCCCAGATGAGGTTAAAGTATAAAAAATGAAGTAAAAGTAGGCAAGAAAAATGATGAACTGGTGGGACAAAAACTTTGCGAGTTGTGAATTAGGGGATGAGAGACTAAGCGATAGAGCCTACTCAATCGGCAAAAAGATAAGTGAAGGATTTGGGAAAGCCTTGTCAGAGATATTTAAAAGTGGCTCTGAGTTAAAAAGAGCTTATGAGTTTTCGCCAATCGGAAAACAGAATTTAGCAAGATCATAAAACCACACTGTCAAATGACCAGTGAAGCCGTGGAAGAACAAGAATTGGTCTTATGCATAGGAGATACCACCTATCTAGATTATGGCAAAATTAAAGCCAAACGGGAAGGGTATGGACCAACAGGAAACGGTGGGAACGGATTAATTCTGCATAGTGCCTTAGCGATCGCCCCCGAACAAGGACAAGTAATCGGGTTGTTATGGCAAAAATTGTGGAACCGAGAACCGAAAGCAAAGCCACCGCAAGATGAAACTCCAGAAGCGAAAAAGCAACGACAGGCGCTTGACCGAAAAGCAGCCCGACAAAGGTTATTCAAAGATAAAGAGTCTTATCGATGGGTAGAAGCGATGACCGCAGTCGAGCATCAAGTAAGTAGCAGCACCAATGTAATTCATATTTTCGACCGCGAAGGAGATATCACCGAAGTCTTCGACCAAGTACGACAACTGAAACATACAGGGGTATTAGTACGAGCAGCCCATGACCGTAGCTTAGACCAAAATAGCGAACGTCTATGGCAAAAACTGGAGTCGCAACCCGTAAGATTTGAACAGGAAATCAAAGTACCAGAGACTGGTAAACGTAAAGCCCGTATCGCGAAATTAGCTGTACGATTTTCTAAGGTTCATCTACGGGTTCCCTATCGTTTTGACAATCGTGACCCATTAACCGTTTATGCTGTCTATGCAACGGAAATCGATTGCCCAGAAGGTGAAACCTCTTTGGAATGGATGCTGTTGACCACTGAAGTCGTAGAAGAACTAGAGACTGCCATTAAGATTTTACGTTGGTATACTTACCGTTGGCGTGTCGAAGATTTCCATAAAATCTTTAAGTCTGGCTGTCAGTGTGAGCGCTATAGACTTGCTGCTGAAGGGATGAAGACATTGTTAGGCTTTTTAAGTGTCTGTGCGGTCGAACTTTTACAGGTTACTTATCTCCATCGCAATCAACCTGATGCTCCTGCCGTTGAGATTCTTTCTCCTGTCCAAATTCAGGTTTTAAAGGCTAGATTCCCTAAATCTCCTCCTGTTTTAACCGTTGCTTGGGCTATCGAGTCGATTGCTTTCCTTGGCGGGTATCTTGAACATCGTCGTAAATCTCCCATTGGCATTCAAGTCCTCTGGCGGGGCTGGTCTAATCTACGTGAACTTTGCCAAGGTTGGCTTCTTGCTCAAATTCATACTTAACGGGAAAAGTAAGAGCAGTAATTCGGTCAACACGGCAGGCTATTTTGGGACAAATCGCCAAGCATCGCCCATCGAAACAAGTGCCATTAAAGATACTGATAGACTTGACTACCCTAGAAAAAAGCGGCAAGTTTTTACATTTGAGCAATCCCACCCAAAACGAACCAGACCCATGGGTGAGAATACTAAACGGAAAGCGAGGACTACATCTGGTTGTACTGTATCTGGTCTATGGAGAGTGGCGCGTACCATGGAGTTTTAGAGTATGGCGCGGCAAAGGATACCCCAGTCCCTCTGACTTAGCTTGTAAGTTATTGGGGACAGTACCCAAGCAACTAACCCAAGGCAAGACTGTGATTGTCCTTGCTGATACTGAGTTTAGTACGGTGAAGTTTTTCAATACTGTCCGCGCCAAGACTTGGCGCATCGTTGTCGGTGTACGCAACAATCGTAAACTTCAAGATGGCCGTACAGTCAAACAACTTTATCGTCATGGCAAACGTGGACAACAAATTTTGCTAGAAGGGCTAACTCAGCCTTTGACGATCTCTTGGTTTTGGCTCAAAAGAGCTGATAGTAAACGGGAGTTACGCTTTGTTGTCTCTTCTCATCCTTATTCTGGTGCTTATCTGGTGATGTTAGGTCGTAAGCGTTGGGCGATTGAGGGATTCTTCAAAACCATCAAACATCGCTTTGGTTTGCATTGTTTTGGGCAATCTACAAAACTTGGTGTTTATCGTTGGCTTATCCTCTCTCTGCTTGCTTATCTTTTGGCCCATTGGATTGATCAATGGTCGAGTCCTCCTGTCTTGGACTGGAAAGCTACCTGTGATTTGACACTTTCCGTTTTATTTCCTTCTGTCCTTTGGTTGAAACTTCTTAGGTATCTCCAAATTAGTGCCGATATTGCTGCTCGTCATGGGTTTGAAATTATTCTCAAACCCATTCCTACTTAACTCTTTCAGGAATGGTGCAAGATCTCAGTTAATTCAATTTTTTTTCTTTGCATTTAGGCTTTTATTCTGTTCATCTAAATCTTAGTTATGGAATTTCAATCATTGCGTTATTTATTACTGGCAATATTTACAATTTTGCCAGGTGTATTGGGAGTCTTGATCTTTGGATATCATGCTTTAGCAGATTGGCATGACTTACAACAAGCTTATATCCCCTTTGCAAATGCAGTTCAGAGTAAATCCAGCCTAGAAACTTTATTTGTCACCGAAGCAATGCAAAACATCCAGCGAATCAATCTTTTTGCCGATGGAGTTTGGACTCTTCTAAGCGTGATAATTGTCTCAATAGGTATCCATGGTATTTGTTTAGTTCCTCGAACCAGAAAATAAATAAAAAAGCTAAAACAGGCTATTAAAACCCAAAAAGAGGCTCTTTGAGCCTCTTTTTGGGTTTTAGGGTTCGCTGATTGACTGTTCTTTTTGCGATCGCAGTTCTTGAGCTCTAATCCGCTGCCAGACCTTGAAGCAAGCGTAAGCCATCAATAAAGTACTAATTGCCGCATAGGTTCCCCCCGCAGGCATCCCTGAAACCGCCATCGCGATACTACCAACCCAAAGGGTGAGGGCATAGATAAATAGAACTGTAAGCCGTTTAGAAACGCCTGCTTGGACTAAGCGATGGTGTAAATGCTGCTTACCAGCCGTCATTGGTGATTCACCCCGACCAATACGCTGCAAAATCACAGCCGTCGCATCCACAATCGGCACAGCCAAAATCATGTAAGGCATAATCAAAGCCACCGTCGCTACAGCCTTAACTAGTCCGATCACACTCACTCCCGCCAGCGTAAAACCTAAGAAATAAGCACCACCATCGCCCATAAAGATTTCTGCTGAGCTTTTAGGCTTAAAGTTGTAGCGCAAGAAGCCTAAACATCCACCAGCAAGTGCTGCCGCAATAAGCGCCGCAGCAGGTTGCTTCATAAATAAACTAGTAATTAAAATTACAGCAGCAGCGATCGTGGTTACTCCTGCCGCAAGTCCATCAAGTCCATCCAACCAATTAATCGCATTTGCCATGCCCGAAAGCCAAACCATCGTAATTGGCAAGCTAAACCAACCAAATTTGATAATGCCGATAAATGGCACTGAAATAAAATCTATTCTTACGCCCACGCGCCATGCGGCGGCGGATACTGCTAACTGAGCGAGTAATCTGGGTAATGGCGGCAAATTAAACAGGTCGTCGGCAAAACCAATTAGAAAAAAAGCTGCGCCACCAATGGTTACACCCCAGACTTCATATTCTCTAGTCTGCGGTAATATCCCAAAGTATCCGCCTGCCCAAATTAGCAGCAAGGCGCTGACACTGCCCAAAAAAATTGCTACCCCACCAACACGCACAACTGGGGTTGTATGCATTTTACGGTGATTAGGTTTGTCTACTAATCCTGCTTTAAGACCAAAATGTCGAATAATCGGAGTACTTAGCCACACCACGATCGCAGATACTGCAAAGGCGACCAAGTAAGGAATGGCAGTTGGATGCAGCATTACAAGAATAAAATTAAGTGTTGGGATTGGGCTAATTTATGCTTGCAAGCATAGCACTGGATTGGCTAAACTCAACTACATTAAAGCCAATTTTAAAGAGAGTGCTAAGAACTCTCTTTAAAATTGGCTTTAATATCTGGTCAAAAATCATGTTAAGATTAAAAGCCGTGTCAAAAATTTTGATCATCAGTAAACGTTAGGCATTAGTTCATGAAAGTTGTTAGCTCCCTCAGATCGGCAAAAACTCGCCATAAGGACTGCAAAGTTGTGCGTCGTCGCGGCCGAATTTATGTCATTTGCAAATCAAACCCAAAGTTCAAAGCTCGTCAAGGATAATCAACGATTTTGCGTTATTTATCAAGAAAGAAAAAGCCCGTCATATGACGGGCTTTTTCTTTCTTGATAAATTATGATCGACAGCACCATAGAAATTGTTATCTATGGTGCTGCCTGCCGCGCTCTATGCAAGCATTCCTGTAATTTCTGCGCCAAGATTTGCACCTGTGGCTCGCGAAACATTGACATATGATCGCCAGAGATAGGTTGGATATCCAATTCACCTGTCGCTAACTTACTCCACCCCAGATCCCAATCTGGTGGCACAAAACCTACACCTTGATCTGCTTCCTGTGTGTCAGCCCTAAACAAAGTTACTTTGTCAGGATAGACTTGCATGACATAGTTTCTCATTGCTTCTTTACCAGCTTTTTCTAAGGTATCCTCGATCTCTGACTGCCGCAAATAGATCGGTAGTTGCCATTGCATCCGTTGATAAGAACGTCGAATAATTCTCTTTGTCCAATACTGATACCTGCCGATTAGCCAGTCTTGCCATGCGGGAAATTTTTGAGAAAGATAGGTAAACCCCATTTCTCTGAAGCTTTGATAATGCAAAAAAATTCTCTTCCGAAAAGGCTGCCTAACTGTATTGGTGGATCTAATTTTGCCATCAAATAACGCCAGTAAGGCGACTTTTTCACCTTGCTGATGTAGCTGTTGAGACATCTCCCAAACTACATGACTCCCCAAAGAAAAACCACCTAAGAAATAAGGTCCTTTAGGCTGAACTGTTTGCACAACTTGAATGTAGTAAGCCGCTATTTCTTCGATGCTGGTGAGGGGCTGATGGATGCCATCTATTCCTTTAGGTTGTAGTCCATAGAAAGGTTGATCTGCACCCAAATGTTTAGCAAGATCAGCATATATAAGCACGCTGCCATGAATACCAGAAACACAAAATAGAGGAGGATGAATGCCTGTTGGTCTAATGGGTATAAGGGTTGACCAAGCTGCTTTTTGATCCGATTGCTCTTGCTGATTAAGCTGGTTTAGCATCTGGGCAAGTTGCGCAACAGTGGGACATTGAAATACAACAACCAAACTAAGATGGCATTTAAAAGACTGCTCGATTTTTGCAAATAAGTTAACTGCGATTGTCGAAGTTCCACCAATATCAAAAAAATTGTCATGAATGCCAATTGGTTTTATATCGAAAACCTTTTCCCAAATTTCTACTAGTTTCTTTTCAGTGCGATCGCGTGGTGCAACAAAATTGCTTTCTAAATCTCTTGCTGATTTTGTCTTGGGTGGATTGGGTATGGGTATTTCAGCAACGAGGGGGGATTCTGAAGTATTTGATTGAGAAGATGGTTGCACCCAAAAAGACTGTCGCTCAAATGGATAAGATGGTAATGAGATTGGTGTCAAATGAGAACTAGCATATAAACTGCTCCAGTCCACTTTTACCCCATTCACCCAAAGATCTAGTATGCGATCGCGTAAAAGTTTATGAGTGTTTGGATCTAGTTCAGGTAAAGATCCTACACTAAAGCTGATTTGTTCTAATGTGTGTTGGGGATAGTTTTGGCTAAGCTTGCTAATTAGAGGTTCTTCATTATTCAGAATTGTGTGAAGAGACTGTTTTTTATATTTTTTGAGGTTTACTTTACCGCTAAAGACTTGACTGGAAGAGCGATCGCTAATATATGCACTCAGATTTTGCTGTAAGTCATCGATCTCATTTTTACTCGCATTTACCACAATTGCAAGGCGATAGTTAAATTGCGATCTTCGCATTGCTGTAGCACATACTTGGGCGATCGTGACTTCTGGATGTTCTTTCAAAAAGTCATGATAATTAACTGCCATTTGCCGCAAAGCATTTTCGGTCTTAGCGCTCAGAATTAAAACATGGTAAGCACAATTAATAGATAAATTTGGAAGGGGAATAGAAACTGGAGGTGCAGATTCTAAAATAACGTGAGCATTCGTGCCACCCATACCAAAAGCACTTATACCCGCGTATAAATTTCCTTCTATAGGTAAAGGCGTAAGTATGGTCGGTACTTGAAAAGATAACTTCTCAAACTCAATGTATGGACTAGGCTGATCGAAATGCAAATGGGGTGGAATTTGTCGATGGTGCAAGGCTAAGGCGACTTTGATCAGCCCCGCAATTCCTGAAGCAGTTTCCGTATGCCCAATATTCGTTTTCACCGTGCCAATTTGACATATTTTTTTTGCGGAATCCTGCGAGGAACTAGAGTTAAATACTCGTTCGATCGCTTTCATTTCCACGGCATCGCCCATCATTGTGCCAGTGGCGTGTGCTTCGAGATAGTGAACGACATGAGGAGCGATCTCGGCTTGGTGATAAGCGCGACGCAATAGTGATTCCTGTGCTTGGAGATTAGGTGCAGTGAGTCCATTGCCTTGACCATTATGGTTAACAGCACTGCCACGAATCAATGCATAAATGCGATCGCTATTCTTGAGAGCTTCAGACAAGGGTTTAAGAATTACAATTCCCACCCCTTCAGAACGTACATAACCATCGGCTGTTGACGCAAAAGATTGACATCGATGATTTTTAGAGAGTAACTCTGAGGATTCTGGAGATATTCCTAAATTGGCAAAGATATTGACCCCACCTGCCAAAGCGAGGGAACTTTGACCAGCCCAAATACTCTGACAAGCTAAATCGACGGCAACTAAAGCGGATGAACAAGTAGTATTGACTGCTAGACTTGCACCTTGCAAATCGAAGTAATGGGAAATGCGGTTAACGGCGATCGCATTACTCGTACCAGAAGATATATAAGCAGTTTGGTCGTTACCTGTTTGCAAAAGTGATTCATAACCATTTGCCGCAACGCCAATAAAAACGCCAGTTTGACTACCGTTTATTTGGGCTAGATTGATGGCGGCATCTTCTAAAGCGCTCCAACTAACTTCTAGCAATAGGCGCTGCTGTGGATCGATTGTTGATGCTTCACTGGGAGAAATCCCAAAGAACTCTGCATCGAATTGCTCAATTCCATTCAGAAATCCGCCCCATTGTCCATTGATGGTTTCAAGTGCAGCGTCATCAAAGCAGCTAAACGGATACAGTTGGCGACGATCGCTCGGCATAGGTGTGATCGCATCAACACCATCATGCAATAATTGCCAAAAAGCTTTAACACTATTAGCTTGTGGAAAACGACAGCCAATACCAATAATTGCGATCGGTTCTTTCATGATACTCACAATCTTATGGACAAAGTTTTGAGCCCTCTCAAAGTGATGCTCTCCCGCCACTGAAGATCGGGATTGCTAAAGTCTGTCAATTCTAAATGAGGATAACGCTGAATCAAACTCTTAATTGCAATCTGTCCCTGCACCCTTGCTAGAGCAGCACCTAGGCAATAATGAAGCCCACCACCAAACGGCAAATTATAATTATGGCGGTGGAAATTGATTTGGTCGGGTTCAGGAAAAGTTTCGCGATCGCGATTGGCTGCGCCCAGACACAAAATCACTTTATCTCCAGCATGAATCGTTTTGCCACCATACTCAAAATCTTCAGTAGCAAGACGGGCTATCACCTGCACAGGGCTGTCATAACGCAATAACTCCTCGATCGCGGCAGGAACTAAATCCAGATTTTGCTGTAATTCGGCTAAGGCTTGAGGATGCTGTAAAAGGGCGAGAATGCTATTACTGATGAGGCTTTTGGTGGTTTCTTGTCCCACAATTAACAGCATAATACAAAATCCTAGGATCTCATCTTCACTCAGTTGCTTACCCTGATCTCTTGCGGTCATGAGTTGCCCGATTAGCCCTGAAGGTTTAGTTGCCATGAGGTTAATCAAATATTCCCTCGCTTCGATCGCAATTTCGTTTTGTTTTTGATAGCCGCTAAGGGACATCGGTTGATCGAATACAAAAAACAAATCGTAAGACCAACGCATTAACTTGTCATGATCTTCCAGTGGTACACCCAAAATTTGAGTGACGGTCATCGCAGGCAGAGGTGAGGCAAAATCAATCATGATGTCGATTTCGCCATTATTTTGATGCGCCTTCTGCTCGGCTTGTGTGAGCAAGCGATCAACTGATTGGGCGATCGCTGGGCGCATAGTTTCAATCATCTGCGGCGAAAAAGCTTTTGCCACCAAACTCTTCAGTTTGGTATGGTGCGGTGGTTCTAAGAAAAACAGCCAATTTTCGATAGTTTGCGCCAAGGCTTCAAAGTTACCCTGCTTGAGGTATTGGCTTTTTTGTCTTAACCGCATTGGTAGATCATCAACGTGCAGTTGCGGTGCTTTGAGCAATGTATCAACATCGGGATGGCGGGTGATCACCCAAGCTTGCATAAAGCTCCAATGAATTGGATCGTGCTCCCGTAACCAATCATAAATAGGATAGGGATTGGCATGAAAATCTGGAGAAAATGGATCGAATCTGACTGTATTCGTTGTCATATAATCGTTTCCCAAAATAAGTATTATACCGATAGATTGCTAAAAGCTTTGCGAAGCAAAGCTTTTAGCAATCTATCAGAGCTAATTGGTCATACCCACGAGAATGCGTCTTTCTCCCTTAAATGGTTGTCTGCCATGTGCTGTCAACAAATTATCGAGCATCAACACATCGCCTTTTTGCCAAGCAAATTGGGTTGCCTCATTTAGATGTAATTCGCTCATGGTTTTAACATCTGCGGGATCAAGTGGCGTACCATCACCATAATAAGTATTGACAGGTAAATTTTCTTCGCCCACCAAGCGCCGCATGGACTCTAGTGCTGGACCAAAGCTACTGTAATGCAGAGTATGCGCTTGAGCGTGCCATGCCATTTCTCCTGTTTCTGGATGGGCGATTGCCGCCGATCCCACTAAGCGAGTTTGTAAAGTTCCATCTTCTTTCCAGTAGAATTGAATGTTTTCTTCTTGAAGATAGCTTTCGACAACTTCTCGATCTGTGGTTTCAAACTGTGCTTGCCAAGATTTGCCTAACACTCCAAAACTGCGATCGCTTGGCATATTCTGCACATAGCAAACTTTCTTTTCGAGTAAGCGATCGCGAATTACGGGATCTAATATTTGATAGATGCGACGGCTATCGACAATTGGAGTTTCGCCGCCTTCGGGTGAAGGATATTCACAGAAGAAAAATATTTTGCGCGGAGGATGGTTGGTATAGGCTAACTCATTGTGCAATCCAATCAGATGATGGGCAGGAAATTCTGTCGAAACATAAACTTGATTATGCACTTTAGAGCGTGGTGAGTTCCCTTGCTTATAGGAAAGCATCTTGTCGCCTAATGTGTTGATAAACTTTTCAAATGTCTCTGCGTCAGCGATCGGAAAACCTCGAAACAGAATGCCTCCATGTTTGAGTAAAGCTTTTTCTAGCCAGTTTCGATTGGTTTTTAGCCAATTCAATAAAAACTCAAAGGTTATGGGATCTTGGTTTGGGGTAATTACTAAGGGTAAAACCAAATCAGTCTGAAGCAAAGATGCTTGAAAAGGACATGGACAGTCAGAAATAAATTCAGAAATAAATGTGGAGTTCATAATTTAATTTGATTTTGGCATAAAAACTAATTTGTCATCGCAACGAGAACCCGTCTCTCTCCCTTAAAAGGCTGTCGTCCGTGAGCTGTCAGCAAATTGTCTAGCATCAATACATCTCCATGTTGCCAAGGGAAAAGGATAGCGTGATTGAAATGTAATTTGCTGATAGCCTGCACATCGGCAGGATCGAGAGAAGCTCCATCACCATAAAAGGTATTCACTGGTAGATTTTCTTCTCCCACTAATCGACGCATTGCCTCTAATGCAGCACCGAAACTGCTGTAATGCAGAGTATGGGCTTGGGCGTGCCATGCTGGCTCTGCGGTTTGGGGATGATTGATCGCTGCGGGACCAATTAGGCGAGTTTTTAAGCTGCCATCGGGTTGCCAGTCAAATTCAATATTTGCTTCTGTCAGGTAGTTTTCCACAACGGTACGATCGCTGGTTTCAAATAATGTCTGCCATGACTTGCCAAGGATGCCCATATCCTTTCCATTCGGCATATTTTGAGTATAACAAACTTGCTTAGAGGTAAAGCGATCACGTAGTTCTGGTTCCATTAGTTGGTACACCTTACGACTATCGACAATTGGCGTTTCACCTCCTTCTGATGCAGGGACTTGACAGAAGAAGAAGATCTTGCGAGGTGGATTACCTGTATTGACTAGCTCGTTATGGAGGCTAATCGAGTATTGGGATGGTAGCTCAGTGGAAACATAGATTTGATTATGAACTTTTGGACGTGGTGAATGACCTCGATAGATAAACATTTCCAGCTTCAGAGCCTGAATAAATTCTTCAAAAGCAACAGCATCAGGAATTGGGAATCCTCGGAATAAAATTCCTCCGTGCTTGAGTAAGATCTTTTCTAACCAGTTTTTATTAGCAGTTAGCCAATGCGATAAGGACGAAAAGCTTACATCTGCTTGATCTGGTGTAAGCACTAATGGTAAGAGTGAGTCAGGTTGCAGCAAGGATGCTTGAAAAGGCGATGGACACTCACAAATATCGCCAATAAAAGTAGAGTTCATATCTTTTACTTGAGTGTAATTAGATAAGCAGCTAGCTCAGCGATCGTCGGATATTCCCAAAATAAAGTTGGCATTAGTTTTTGCTCAAGCCAATCAGCTAAATCTGCGGTGAGGCTAAGCAACACCGATGAGTCTAAGCCATGACGAGAAAGTGGCTCATCAATATCAATCTCATCTGGATCAAGGTTGGCAACTTGGCTCAGTCGAGTCACAATCCAGTCTGCGATCGCTTCTTCGGTCAAGGTATTTTCGTTCATTGATTCTGAAGTTTGTAGCATGGTAATAGCGTTAGACTCTAGTTGAGGTTGTGTCCATTGACCAACTATATCAAGACTGCTTGCTAAAAATTGGTCACGGCAAGCTCGACGCTGTATCTTGCCGCTTGAGGTCTTAGGAATGCTGGCTGGTTTAATTAAGGCGATCGCAAATACAGAAATCTCATGTTGTTCAGAAATGGCTTGCCTAATTGCGGACACAATTTCATCAACATCTAAGTCACGTAAGGCAGTGCGTTCTACCTCTTGCACAATTACCAAATATTCTTGGTGATCGACCTCGATCGCCACAGCGGCTCCAGCATCAATCCGAAGGGCAGGATGACAGTTTTGGACGGTTAGTTCAATATCTTGAGGATAATGATTGCGTCCCCACAGGATTAGCAAGTCTTTGAGACGACCTGTAATAAAAAGTTCTCCCCCTTGCAAGAATCCTAAATCGCCAGTTCTTAACCAATGTGCTGAATTATCGCTAAGTTCAGCTTGAAATGTGGCTTTAGTCGCTTCGGGGTTTTGCCAATACCCAAGAGCCACACTACCACCCGACACCCAAATTTCACCGATGCGATCAGGCTGGCATTCTGTAAGCGTGTCTGGATCAACGATCGCGATTTTGGTATCCAACCATGCTTTACCAACGCTGACAAAGTGTTTGGCATTCGGGTCAGTTTCGGGAACTGTGACAACCTGTTTTTGTGCGAGTGCTGGGGCGGAGATCGCGCTATAAGCTGGTTCTGCGTCAACAGATCCACCCGAAATCATCAGTGTCGATTCAGCCATGCCATAGCAAGGATAGAAAAATTTAGACTGGAATCCTAAAGGCTGAAACTTCGATGCAAACTGTTCTAATGTCGTCCGCCTAATTGGTTCTGCACCTGTATAAGCACTTTGCCAACAGCTTAAATCGATTTGTGCTCGATTAATTTGGTCTTCACTAATTTTGCGGACACATAACTCATAGCCTTGATTTGGTCCTCCGCAATGAGTTGCCCGATAGCGTGAGATTGCTGTTAACCAACGCATTGGCTGTTGCAAAAAAGCCACGGGCGACATTAACACCCCCAAAAAACCTGTATATATCGGCTGAATAATACTGTCGATTAGCCCCATGTCATGAAAATTGGGCAACCAACTCACCGAAACACTACTTTGGCTTAGCTCAAAAGCAGTCTGGATATAGGCGGAGTTATGGAGCAGGTTGTGGTGACTGACCATCACGCCTTTAGGGTTGCCAGTTGAGCCAGAGGTATATTGCAAAAAAGCAACCAGATCTGGATTCTGATCTGGTTGCTGCCACTGGATCGCTATGTCAGGAGATAGGCGATCGCTTGCTATCCATTGCACAACTGGCGACTCTGGCAAACTCTGCCAAGACTGCTTTAAGCCATCTAGTATTGCTGATGTCGTTAGTACCACTGTAGGTTGAGCGTCATTCACGATCGCCTGCAAGCGTGACTGCATCTGAGAGCGCTTGGGTGGGGTGACAGGAACGGCGATCGCTCCTGCATAGAGACAACCAAAAAAGGCACTAATAAATTCTAGTCCTGATGGATAGCACAGCAGTACTCGCGCCCCTACTGAAACTAGGCTTTGCAATTGAGCTGCGATCGCTCTTGCTTGCAAATCTAGTTCCCCATAACTCAGATGAATTTCCTCTAATTCTCCATCTACGAGAAATGTAAATGCGCGTTTACTAGAATGATCTTGCGATCGCGATCGGAGACAGTCTAGTAAATCAGAAAAATTAGTGTGACTCATCTTGATTACTTCTTGGCTGTTACAGCCTATTGAGGAAATATGGAATCCAAGAGATTATGTAAAAAGCTTGCCTTGCAAGCTTTTTATACCAAAACACAAAATGGCGCAGCCATTTTGTGTTTTTAAAACCCTTACAGGGTTTGGTTTTTAATTCACCGAAGTGTTGCCACACTTTTGTGAATTGGTATTACATAATCTCTTGGGACTTACAGCAATTTCCGATCAAAAGAACTACAATAAATTTTTTGAAAGTGCTGCAAAGCAACACTTTCAAAAAATTTACTGGTTCGGGTTTGAGCGCAAAGTGCTGTAGTTCGTTATTTTATTTTATTTTATTTGACTCTTACTTGAAACTGTGCAAATCCATAGGAATTAGTTGGTACTCCGGGGGCTGTGGCAAATGGCAATATTGCAGGATTTGTGACCACATTAACTGCTATTACCCCGTCTGTATTGTCAGCAGCAGTCAAAGCAAGCCCTGTTACAGAACTTCTGCAAGCTGCTGGTGGAGTAGTGCCAGGTGGGTAAAATGTACCGCGATCGCCATCCAAAGCATTAGTCTGATAAGTTGGCGCTGTAGGTAAAGCAACGGCACTATTTGCGAAACCGATGCCCAAGCCACTACCTCCAGAATCATTAACAAATGTCGTCTGAGGCGATATCAAATCACAAATAGTCACATTAGTAGAAGCAGCAGTATCAGCTAAGAAATAGATTCTGTAATCTACGAGATCGCCTGATTTAATCCCACTTCGGTTAATCTCTCCTTGCAAATAAGTTGATCGATCGGGCCAATTAGGATTATCGTCAGCAGATGCAGGAACTCCATCGTTATTAAAACCTGTAATTGGAACGCCATTAATAGCAGTGATCCGCTTCACTAGAGGCAAATTGGGAGGGGAAGTGCAGAGTATAAGAGTAGTTAAGCCAATCGTAACGGTGTTATTGTTGCCAGCCTGATTCTTGCCCGAAACAACGGTGACTGTATCGACAGGACCTGGAATAGTCAGATCATAAGTGTTTGCAATGTAAATATTGCCAGCGCCATCATTACCATTGCTGGCTATGGTATTGCCAGTAACTACCAATTGACCAAGAATAGCAGGGTTTAAATTACTGAAGTTTGCAGCCGTGATTGGGATTGGAACTCCTCGGTAGCTGGCACTAATGGTAGTACCATCAAAGTTATTCACACCACCGACCCTCATTGAAAAACTTGTGAGTGGTGAAGGAAACGATAAAACGTAGGTAGCCGTATTACCACCAACGAGATAGTTAGCCAGACCTTGAGGTTGCAGGAAAATGTAATCGCCCACACCCGCAGCATTCTGCACTTGTACCCCGCTGAGCCATGAAGCCAAAGGAACGTTCAGACCACCCAACGTAGCATTGAACTGCATAGCCCCTCCGAAAAACGTGAGTGGTAATCCAGCTTGGAGCGCGGTATTTAGAGCATATGGGGGAAGAGCTGGACGACTATTAAGTGGAACCACAGGTTGTACGCATTGTCCATTAGCCTGAAAGGGCATGGAGACGATGCTAAGCCCGACGATCGCCCCAATTGTTAGTTGAGCATCGAAAATCGGCGATCGCTTTTGACGTTGGGGATCTTGTTGGCGATTGAGTTGGTTGAAAAGTTTAAATATATTCATCGTTGATTGACTAAGATTGGCGATCAATATGAGGGTTTAAATTCAGCAGTGCATTGGGGCGTTTCAGAAGCCAGTGTATTTTAAGGATTGACCTTGCTATTTAAAGCTGCAAGTCTGATTCTTGATTTTCAAAGCGAATCTCGACATCGCGCACATCGGTAAATTCAATCTCAACCCGCCGATCGCGAGCATAGTCAGTAACTTGATTGCCCTGTGAGGCGCGTTGCGTTTCGCCTAGCGATCGCACGGTCATCCGTTCTGAGGCAATGCCCTGTCGCATTAGGTAATTACGTACTGCACGCGATCTCCTAAAGCCCAGTTCGCGGTTGTAGTCATCACTTGCCCTAGGATCAGTATGCCCTGAGAGAGTAATCATAATTGTGGGATATTGCTCTAAAACATCAGCGATCCGATTCAGGATTTTAGCGCTGATGGGACTGATTTCATCGCGATCTAACGCAAAGTGAATTTGGCGAGGCACAGATAAAACAATCGGTTCGGGCGGCGCTGGTGGAATCTGGACAATCTGAGGTGGTGTCGTACAGGCAGGAATAGTTGCTTGCTCATCTGTTGGCGCAGGAACCGATAGATCGGGATTGACGATCCGCGCATTGAATGCTGGCTCAGAAGTTCCATATTGCGGATCAGTGGCGATCGCGCTAATCGTATCGCCAACTTGGAGATTATTTAAGGAAGTACTAAATTTACCATTAGCATTAGTTTTGACTGTGGTGAGATATTCACTGAGAGAACCATAGGGCAGATTGGGATCGGCTTTGCCAGTGACACGATAGATGTCTACTTCAGTGTCAGGGTCAGCCGTACCATCAATATTGACTTGGTTGGGGCTAAACATCGGAAAAGTTGTCGCTAAAAAAGTCGGTGCATTGATGGCTCCATTAGCAGTATCTACCCGCCGAAAATGAGAATCGCGGGGGCGGTTAATGCCGTCACCTGTGACGAAATCGCGAGTATTTGCATGGCGCTGAGAAATTAAGTCAATACTCAAGCCCTTGAGAGCCGTAAAAGTATTTTTGCGAATTAGATTGCGATCGCTTTTAGGATAAGCAGCGATCGCTACACCTGCACCACGCTGATTGCGAATTTGATTGTTAGTAACTCGATGATCGTTGCCCATTAAATAAATGGCAGCGTAGTTGGTAATGCGATCGTTAAACAAAATGCGGTTATCTTCAATGGCGATCGCGCCTTTAGGCTTGAACAGATAAACGCCACTACCATCATTGGCGCAAAGGATATTTCCCTTGATACTTAAGTTGGCAATTTCACCTTCGAGATAGATGCCATGGGGTAGTCCATCAAAACCATTACTAGTAATTGCATTTTCGAGAATCTGCGTTCCTGTTGCTTTTACCGATGTGACAATGCCACTACCCTCGTGGTAAGCAATACGATTGCGACGGATCAACGTATCGGCGCTATTAAATAAATAAATCCCAAAACTAGAAGGTTGCTTGGGCATTTTACCTGCGGGATTAATGCCAAGCCAGTTAGCTTCGAGAATCACACCTTGAGGAGGACGATTGCTGTCGTAAAAAGGCGAAAATTTGGCGGGTTGCTGTTGCTGTGTGGTGTCGGGCGGTGGCGCTTGATGAGAAATGAAAATATCGGCGGATGGCGTTACCGTGGGTACGCTTTCGATCGCGTTAAAGCCATAGATACTTAAGCCCTTGATCGTCACGCCATCAGCAACGATCGTCAAACCGCGAAAAATTTCTACCCCATCGGCGGGGGCGATCGCCACAATCGGCTTTGGAATTGCTAGCTCTTGAGCAAAGGAGCTTTGAGAGTCATAGCCTGATTGGGTTGTCCCATCAATAACTAGGTATGAGCTACTGATATCAGGTAAAGCCTTGCGTAGCAGGATCGTAGTGAGATCGCTAGGCAAGCTAAAGCCAATCTGTGAACCTTTTTGATTAGATGGTTTAACCTGAGAGCGTTCAGCATTACTAAGCTGTTCAAGTGTGAGGCTACCATTGGCGATCGCAATGGCTTCACGCAAGGTCAATTCGAGATCGGGTTGAATGTCTCCATCGCGATCGCTATTGACGGTGATTTGGTATTTGAGAATATTTGACGACGGGGTTTGAGCGATCGCCAAATTGTCATTTACCCTCAAAGTTGCTTCGATAGCTACACCAAAGATACTGATCAACCCGATAGAACTAATCAATGTCGCTGTTAATTTTTTGCTGGTTACTTTTCGCATAATCTCTAGTTCTTTAGATTTGACAGTGACTTCGGATCGGGCTGCAATGTCTGGGCGACTGGAACTGCGGGGTCAATTGGTTCTTGTTGCTGAGGAGGAGGAGTCTTTTGTAAGCCAAAACCATCGAACAATTCATTTAACTTGACCGTAAGTCCTAAATACAGCCCACCTGTTGAGCGTGAACCATTAAAGTCGCGATCGACATTAACAGAACCACTGCTATAACCTGCGGCTAAACGTAAATTTGGGGTGAGATAGTAACCTAATTCCCCGACTAGTCCGAGTTCGCTATAACCTGCGGTTGGTTGATTGAGCAATCTTGTCTCGCCCACTAGCTCGACGTTATAGCCAAGACGATAGGTAACCCGAAATTGCGACAAATTGGTACTAGAGATACCCGTAAAATCTCTTGCGATCGTCGTGGTGCTATTACGCAGGGCAAGCTTGCCATAAAATTCCCATTGCCAATTAGGAGCATAAATTGCTTCTAAAGCAAAGGTATGGTCGGCATAACCAGAGCCGCTACCGAGCAGCAGTGAATCAGGGATAGTATTGGGGTTTTGACGGTATTCATAACGTAAGAGAACGTTGAATTTGTCATCCTCAGGATCGCGATAGGCAACCCCAACCTTAAGGCTCGATATTGTTCCCAGCCCAGAAATTAGTTGGTTAGCGGCGCTAGATTGCTGGTAGTTAAACAGCATCGTAAAAGCAGGAGAAAGCTTGCCCAGAGACGCTGCCGAAAGCACAGTGTTAGAGCTGGTACTGTCGCTACGATGTTCAAATCTAGCACTTGCTTTAAAGTCAGGATTATCGGTATATTCCGCACCAATGTTGTAACTATTGCCGTTTTGGAAGGTCAGAGCATTAGAGGATTGACCAATCGCAAAGGGTTGCAAAAATGATGTTCCTGTAGATGTAGCGGTGGCAAAACTACCGAATATATGTTCATAGCCAAAACTCATGCGTAGTCCTGGTAGAATTTGCCACCGCTGGTTAATACCTAAAGCGCCTTGAGTAGATGCAGCATTATCAGCACCACCGATCACAGAATAACGACCTGTAAAGGTGGTATCACGACCTAGTTTATACTCTCCCAGCAGATCGGCACTGTTGATGGCATTGCCCGCTAATGGACCTGAATGGAACCACTGCCGCCCCAATCTTGCAGTTAAACCTTCGACAATCGTCCAATCTAGAGCTAAAACGCTGCGATCAGGAATTATAGCGTCGGAGCTTGCAGTAAGACTAACTTCATTTTGGGCTGTAACTCGGAGATTGTCGGCAATTGGCACATTTAGACGCGATCACAATTGGGTAGAGTTACTTGATAACGAGTTAGGTGACAGACGATCTTGGCGGTCACGATATAATAGATCTAGATTGAGCAGCGCAGTACCGATATTTTGCTGAACACCCAAACTAATCGTGCGAAGTGAGTTATTTACTGCCGATCCAGGGATAGCATCTTGCCTCGGTGAGAGTAAATCAGCAAGGGTAGTCAATGGACGCGGGGCAACACCAATATTGTCCTCTTGGTCGTAGCGAAATTGCAGACTAGTTGTAGCCCCGACCTTGGCAATTAAGTCCGCTCCATATCTGGTCTGCCCTGGTACAAAACTAATCGTGGCATTATTCGCAAAACCTGTGTCGGCTTTGCTGTAATAGAGCTTTCCGAGAATACCTGAAACGAGCTCACTGTTTAGCTCAAAACGCATCGCTGAACCGTTTACATAGCCTAAAATCTCAGAATCATTTTGTGATCGGGCATATTCAGCAATCAGTTGCGTTTTTTCGCCAAAGGATATCAGCGCATTTGCTCCGTAAAGCACAAAATTACGAATGCCAAGATTTTCTTGAAAATAATTGGCTCCAATCCAACTAGGCTGACTTTGACTGCGGTTGAGATGGTAACGCAATTGTCCACCATAGATATTACTGTTACCACTGACTTGCTCGTTTTGATAAGTAACAACAATCTGGCGGCGTAAGATTTGCCCAGCATCCCCTAATTCAGTCTGCAATAGGGGTTGGCGAAATATAATAGAACCATTGTCATAGTTAATATCATAATCTTTGCCACGAATTAGATCCTTACGCGAAACCACAGTTCCTGCACTAAAGAAATCGATTAACTCGACAACGACCTTCTCACTGCCATTAATCAACAGGCGTTTCGAGAGAAAGTAAGTTCCACTTGGGGTGCAATTAAAAGTGAAAGTTCAGATCAATAAGAAATGGAAGAAAGATTAAGCCAATAAGCATCCCAATCTTGATTAGTACGGCAGATCCTAAGAGCAAGCATAGCCTTAGCATTTTCAATCGTCCACCAAGAGCCAGCAAGCTTTAAACGATTTTGAATAACATAGCGGTGACCACTCTCAATTTCACCAGAGCCAATGGGTAAATTGGAGTCAATCGTGCCCTGATAGTCTAGACGATTAGGACGATTGAAAAGATAGCGATAAGCGGATCTAACCACAGCCAGATTGTCAGGAACAGATTCAGGTTCTTGAAACGGCTTAAGAGCTTCAAGGACAGCCGAAGCATGATTGGATTTGAGTTGTTGCTTCTGCACATCCATCCATGCTTTCGGAGCATCTGGGGAACAAACGCGACTTGCATCGGCTAGATATTCACATACATGATAGAAATCTAGTAAGTAGCGACTAAGTACACCAAAACGCTGCTCGATTTGGCTAGCAATCCAAGGCGCACCGTCGCCAACCCCATGCACAAAGGTTTCTTCTCCCAATCCAGCACGGATAGCACAATCAAGTAATGCTGCTCCTGCATCATCAGTCGAGCCTATCGTTGCTCCGAAAATAGGCTGCTCTTGCTCAGGGGTACGCGCCGAGGTTAGACGCGCTTCTTTCCAGCTAATTTTACGCGTCTTACGACGGTCAACTTCTTCGCCATCAGTTTCGCTTGCCGTTGTTTCCACAATCGGAATCATTGTCCCATCCATCTCCGCTATTAAAAACTCCACACCCTCGATTGCTGGGAATCCTGTTTCCCAACTCTGCGTTTCTAATATACGCTGGGCATGACTTTCTGTGATCTCCTGTCCTGCACTAATTGGGATGCTTATTCCATGATGTTCCATCATTTTTTTTGGGATTTTCCCAAACGCTACATCTGACCCAAAGTCGGTAATCACTCTCTGCAATGGGCGTGAATATCCTCGGCAATGTACTTCGGCGGCTTTTTGAAATGGTCTCACTACCTGTTTGGACTCTCTTCCAAATTCGATGTACCTTTGCTCTAGTACTTCGATGCGTCCATATCGGCTGTACCAATAGAGTTTTTTTTACCACCTCGGTGTGAAGATGGATTCGCGGCGATATATGCTTCGCTTTGCTTGATTTCTTGCCGCGTTGCCCATGTTTGTAGTGCTGTTTGTCCTAACTGACGGATTTCTTCTATCACTCGTTCCTCGGCTGCGTCGGCTTTGATTAGATCACCTTCTGCATTTTCTACAACGGATAATAATCCTTCGATTTTCGCTTTCAATTCAGGATAATCGTTTAGTCTTTCTTCTATGCTTTTACTGGACGATGCTGTTTTTGTTTTTATATTCACGGCTCAATTTTATGACTTCTTTGGATTAGAACTGTTATCCATCATACTTTCTAACCTACTTTATTTCTCCCATTTCACTTTTAATTACACCCTTCCACTTGTGCCATTAGGGGCGATCGTATCTCGCTGGAATGCTTTACCAACGTTGCTATAAAATCCCGTGATTTGGAGATCGCCTAAATTAAAGTTCCCTTTAAAGCCTTGTAACTGTCGAGAAATCGCACTAAATTGCTGCGATCGCGTTGCAAACTCCTCTGTACTGTAATTTCCCCACATGAAGTAATCAGTACTAGCACCCTGTACAGGCGAGTTACGCTCAAAGCGCAAAAACAAGCTGTCATAAGATGGAGTTGTGCGCGTTACAGTAGGGGTGTAATTAAAAGTGAAATGGGAGAAATAAAGTAGGTTAGAAAGTATGATGGATAACAGTTCTAATCCAAAGAAGTCATAAAATTGAGCCGTGAATATAAAAACAAAAACAGCATCGTCCAGTAAAAGCATAGAAGAAAGACTAAACGATTATCCTGAATTGAAAGCGAAAATCGAAGGATTATTATCCGTTGTAGAAAATGCAGAAGGTGATCTAATCAAAGCCGACGCAGCCGAGGAACGAGTGATAGAAGAAATCCGTCAGTTAGGACAAACAGCACTACAAACATGGGCAACGCGGCAAGAAATCAAGCAAAGCGAAGCATATATCGCCGCGAATCCATCTTCACACCGAGGTGGTAAAAAAAACTCTATTGGTACAGCCGATATGGACGCATCGAAGTACTAGAGCAAAGGTACATCGAATTTGGAAGAGAGTCCAAACAGGTAGTGAGACCATTTCAAAAAGCCGCCGAAGTACATTGCCGAGGATATTCACGCCCATTGCAGAGAGTGATTACCGACTTTGGGTCAGATGTAGCGTTTGGGAAAATCCCAAAAAAAATGATGGAACATCATGGAATAAGCATCCCAATTAGTGCAGGACAGGAGATCACAGAAAGTCATGCCCAGCGTATATTAGAAACGCAGAGTTGGGAAACAGGATTCCCAGCAATCGAGGGTGTGGAGTTTTTAATAGCGGAGATGGATGGGACAATGATTCCGATTGTGGAAACAACGGCAAGCGAAACTGATGGCGAAGAAGTTGACCGTCGTAAGACGCGTAAAATTAGCTGGAAAGAAGCGCGTCTAACCTCGGCGCGTACCCCTGAGCAAGAGCAGCCTATTTTCGGAGCAACGATAGGCTCGACTGATGATGCAGGAGCAGCATTACTTGATTGTGCTATCCGTGCTGGATTGGGAGAAGAAACCTTTGTGCATGGGGTTGGCGACGGTGCGCCTTGGATTGCTAGCCAAATCGAGCAGCGTTTTGGTGTACTTAGTCGCTACTTACTAGATTTCTATCATGTATGTGAATATCTAGCCGATGCAAGTCGCGTTTGTTCCCCAGATGCTCCGAAAGCATGGATGGATGTGCAGAAGCAACAACTCAAATCCAATCATGCTTCGGCTGTCCTTGAAGCTCTTAAGCCGTTTCAAGAACCTGAATCTGTTCCTGACAATCTGGCTGTGGTTAGATCCGCTTATCGCTATCTTTTCAATCGTCCTAATCGTCTAGACTATCAGGGCACGATTGACTCCAATTTACCCATTGGCTCTGGTGAAATTGAGAGTGGTCACCGCTATGTTATTCAAAATCGTTTAAAGCTTGCTGGCTCTTGGTGGACGATTGAAAATGCTAAGGCTATGCTTGCTCTTAGGATCTGCCGTACTAATCAAGATTGGGATGCTTATTGGCTTAATCTTTCTTCCATTTCTTATTGAGCTGAACTTTCACTTTTAATTGCACCCTTACAGTAGAGCTATCACCATAGACAGGATATTGTTGGTCGCAATACTTCTCTGTGCCAGCTAAACTACTGATGCCAGCGCAGTCCTGATTGAGTGTGCGACTGTTGTTATAAGCGCCTGTAAATAGCCATTCCCCGACTCGCCCAGTTCCAAATACTGCACCATACAAACCAACTTGAGTGCTATTGTCGCGATCGGCAGGCAAAAAGTCCCGCAAGCTACGATAAAAATCAGTGCCTCGTGCGCCAATCCGCAGATCAATTACTCCAGTTACCAATGAAGGGCGCAAATCAGTCTCAAACTGAACTTGAGTAAAAGCTTCCATTTGAGCATTGAGCGCTCGAATTGTTACCGTTCCTGCTTTTAGTCCAGTCTTTAACTGCGTCGAGAACTTACCTTGCTTAGCTTGAACTTGGAAGCCTGGCTGCTCTGGTGAAGCATCAGCACCAATAAACTCCCCTTCACTAGCTTCTAGGGTGACTAATGCATCCCAGTTGGAACGATTGCCATCTTTATCAACTAGTTGTCCATCAACTGTCACATAGGATCTTCCATCCGCTGGAACTTTTGACTCCAAAGTACTAACGACTAATTTAGTGGGAACACCTCGAACTTTGAGATTGAGCGAACTAGAAACTGAATCTGAACCGATCACCCTTGCCGTAATCTGGTTGTCACCTGCTTGCAGAGATACGCCATACCATGTTTGCGTAATGGTTTTATTAGCTTCATCTAGTTGCGATCGCCCGATCAGATTAGGATCGACAGCCTTTCCGTTTACCAAAAGCTCAATCTTGGTATTGCTTGGCATTTGGATCACCACAGTCGCCGCAGGTGCATCTAAAACAGTGCCAACCGTGGGCGAAAGAATAACGATTCGTGGTGAAGAGTTGTCAGAAGCAACGGTATTAGCAATATCAGCAACAAATGCAGGAACCTTGACGGGACTAGAAACTTCCGCCGTATTGGAGGATTTATCTAGACGTTGAGGACTGGGCTCATTAGAATTTGCTTCGACCTGATTGGTTGATGGTTCTTGTTGCTTAATTTCTGGATTAGGGTTTACGTCTACGAGTGATTCTGCTTTGACATTTGTTGACATCAGTAAAAGCAAGACTTGAGGGAAGACCAAAATCCCTAAATTTACAAGAGGTGCAGAAGTGTTCTTCATTACTTTTTCCCTCCTTGATTTGCATCTCTAAGACCACGATTCGCAGGAGTCACAGCAAAGTTAACACGCCCTAATCCGCCAGGAGCAAGCCTCACTAAACGTGATTGACTATTGCGCTCTATAAAGTATAGATTTGGCGCAAGTGTGTATCCAGGCACTGAAGTTAAATCAAGCGCTAAAGTGCGACTGCCAGACAAGACGCTACTGAGAGAATATAATCCGTTTGGATCAGTGACAATTCGATTACCATCATCCATATAAATCACAGCATTTGGTACACCTGGCTCACCTGGTTGTTGTTCGCCATCAAAGTTTTTATCGACAAATACCCTTCCGATTAGGGTTCCGCAATCTGACAAGATACCTGGACGGATTCGCAGTAAATGTGATACGGGACCATCTCGAACAATCTGCTGATTGTCTGCGCGAGCGCCAGCTATAGAAGCTCGATTAAGCCCAGTTCCACGAATCGCATCATTGGTAATCTGTACGGCGTAGACAAGATTGAGAGTGAGATTGCTGTCTGCTCTGGGGAGCGATACATTGGGGCGAAAAACCAAGTTGCGACCATTTCGCTCCACCGTTACAGCAACTGCATTCCCACCAAGCTCAGCACGAATCGAACCATCAACATATTGGAATCCTAAGGGTAAATCATCACGAATTTCAGGATTATTAACCGCAATGGTTGAAAGGTTACGAGCGGCTAAGCGATAAACTACGATATCTCCTGGTTCAGCTGCTGCGCGATCGCCTGTTTTCAAAAGTTGAATTGCTTGCGCTGCGGATACGCAAATACCAAAATTTACTCCCGCAACTAAATTAAGCCCTGAGGTGGTATTAGAGACATCAATAACTCCATTCAGGGAAGTAGATCCACTTGATGCTGAGATCGGATTCCCATCCAAGGAAGTAGCAGTATAGTTGACAATATTACCATTGCGGGAATTGAGCGTAATTCTGATTCTTCGCTCGCCAAATGCCGAGCCAGTTGGTGGCTTCACCACAAGAATATATACTCTGCCAACATCAATCTGTCCACGATTAACGTCAAACAAGAAGTTGTATTTACCCTGATCGCTATTGACTAAGAAGAAAGGATTGGAGTTATAAAAATTAGGTGCTCGACCAGCTTGTATACTTGCTGATGCTTGGTTTGGAGGTACTGTAGCAGTTAACGAGACAGGCTGTCCAATTTCGCCAGTTGAATTCAGCGATTCATACAAGCCAATACTAAAGCCAGTGTAGTCTGTTAGTAGGCTCCCATCACAGGAACTGATGCCAGCCAGATCCAATAGAGTGGTTGTATTAGAGATGGTACTAATGACTGTGCCAAGAGAGTTAGGGCTCTCGAAGGTTGCAGTTGCAGTGTTGTTGATCGGTGGGAGAGATGAAGCTTAGTGGTGCAGAAAACTCATGGGAGTCTCAAGATGAGACAATGGTAATACGGGCAAATTCGATACGAAAATCTAACTTTTCGCGTTTAGCAATAGAAGCAGAGGCAGGAGGAGGATTAGTTCTAGGCAAAATCTGCAAAATAGGAAGAGATTTTTGTTGGTAAAGAAGAGTGTGAAGCTGACGGAGACCGAGTTGCAGAAAACTCAAGCCGCGATGATCGTGCCAATCAATCGCAGCCCTTTGCCCCAAACGCACCAACATTATGCCAAGAATTACAGCAATCAGGTTAGCCGTGGCAAGGAGCATAAATAAACAGGTAAGAGCTTGAGCATCACGGAGATGAGAGCTAACAACATTAAAAGCCGCCGACTTATAGTCTTTAAAATGGGGTTCGATTCCACCAAAGCGTTTGCCATAGAGAGCAAAAGTCTGTAATGAAGGGGGAATATCGCTAAGGACAGCCCATGAACCGTTAGCCATGTCTAGGTTAGCCGTCGCTAAATGACAATTAACATCACCGAGTACGGTGACATCGGGAACTAGATAAGCTTGCTCTGCGGGAGGTATCAGTTGTTCAACACGCTTGGTTGTACCTGTTGGCAGAGTCACTAGCAGATCGCTCTTTGCGCGAATTGCCCAAGACCAGTGATTTTGCTGTAACCATCGGATTAATTCCCCATGTTCAAAACCTCGGTCGGCAAGCAAGGTCACCGTACTTTGTGGCGGCAATAGAGAGCGTACTTGTTCTAAGACGGGACGATAATGTTCAAAGCCAACTGTAGCGCTGCCATGCTCTAGTACTACTTGAGCTAGAGTAATCGACCTCCCTCCCCAAATCAAGCATACTTCTATAAGACAGAATTTATCCCACAGTATACTTGTGTCTAAGGCTAGTTCCAACGATTCTCCTGCAAATGCTTGGAGAAAGTGCTTCACCAATGGGTTATAGAATCTCTCGGCGATGATATGTGGATTATGCACAAAGTAGCTTAGCTGAGATCTTGCACCATTCAAGAAAAGGGGTTGCAGAAAGAGCAGAAATGTGAAAAAAAGGGCGTAGTAGTAAATTAAATAACGAGCATGGAAAGCATCGTTAAGCACGCCCAAGGGCTAGTGTATAGTCTTCTGTGTTTGATGCCAAGTGTGTATCAAACAGCAAGTCTCAATGCAATACTAGGACTATTTCTCGAAGCACAAAGGCATCCTTATCCAGAACATACACAGATAAAATCAGCGAGTGCACTCAGCCGATTTCTCAATCACTATAACTGGTCAACGAGAGCAGTAATTCGGTCAACACGGCAGGCTATTTTGGGACAAATCGCCAAGCATCGCCCATCGAAACAAGTGCCATTAAAGATACTGATAGACTTGACTACCCTAGAAAAAAGCGGCAAGTTTTTACATTTGAGCAATCCCACCCAAAACGAACCAGACCCATGGGTGAGAATACTAAACGGAAAGCGAGGACTACATCTGGTTGTACTGTATCTGGTCTATGGAGAGTGGCGCGTACCATGGAGTTTTAGAGTATGGCGCGGCAAAGGATACCCCAGTCCCTCTGACTTAGCTTGTAAGTTATTGGGGACAGTACCCAAGCAACTAACCCAAGGCAAGACTGTGATTGTCCTTGCTGATACTGAGTTTAGTACGGTGAAGTTTTTCAATACTGTCCGCGCCAAGACTTGGCGCATCGTTGTCGGTGTACGCAACAATCGTAAACTTCAAGATGGCCGTACAGTCAAACAACTTTATCGTCATGGCAAACGTGGACAACAAATTTTGCTAGAAGGGCTAACTCAGCCTTTGACGATCTCTTGGTTTTGGCTCAAAAGAGCTGATAGTAAACGGGAGTTACGCTTTGTTGTCTCTTCTCATCCTTATTCTGGTGCTTATCTGGTGATGTTAGGTCGTAAGCGTTGGGCGATTGAGGGATTCTTCAAAACCATCAAACATCGCTTTGGTTTGCATTGTTTTGGGCAATCTACAAAACTTGGTGTTTATCGTTGGCTTATCCTCTCTCTGCTTGCTTATCTTTTGGCCCATTGGATTGATCAATGGTCGAGTCCTCCTGTCTTGGACTGGAAAGCTACCTGTGATTTGACACTTTCCGTTTTATTTCCTTCTGTCCTTTGGTTGAAACTTCTTAGGTATCTCCAAATTAGTGCCGATATTGCTGCTCGTCATGGGTTTGAAATTATTCTCAAACCCATTCCTACTTAACTCTTTCAGGAATGGTGCAAGATCTCAGTTAGTCTTTCCATCTGACTTCTGGCTTGGCACTCTCGATGGCTCAAATAGGGCAACCAATGACTCAGACTTGCCCTTCCTGATTGCAATATCGCGGCTACTGCCTCCGCAAATCCTTGGAGATGTCGCTTATCTTTTGGCTTGAGCCATTGACGCAGTTGTTCTTGTAGCTGAAGATATAGGTGGGGCATTTGTATAAGATCTTTTGTTGAGGAACTTGAGTATCTCATCTCTTGCCCTTTTTATTCCTCTTGTCTCATTTTGAGATTCTATGCCTGTCAACCCTTTCCAGACTTTTCTGCACCACTAAGGAGATGAAGTCTGAGCTGAGGCATATAGTGGTAGCAATGACATACCACCAACTGTCAATGTCGCGGCTATCAACTGATAGAATGAAGACCTTAAGCCAGTTTTAGTTTTACTATTACGATTAGACATGTAGGCTAACTGAGATCTTGCACCATTCAAGAAAAGGGGTTGCAGAAAGAGCAGAAATGTGAAAAAAAGGGCGTAGTAGTAAATTAAATAACGAGCATGGAAAGCATCGTTAAGCACGCCCAAGGGCTAGTGTATAGTCTTCTGTGTTTGATGCCAAGTGTGTATCAAACAGCAAGTCTCAATGCAATACTAGGACTATTTCTCGAAGCACAAAGGCATCCTTATCCAGAACATACACAGATAAAATCAGCGAGTGCACTCAGCCGATTTCTCAATCACTATAACTGGTCAACGAGAGCAGTAATTCGGTCAACACGGCAGGCTATTTTGGGACAAATCGCCAAGCATCGCCCATCGAAACAAGTGCCATTAAAGATACTGATAGACTTGACTACCCTAGAAAAAAGCGGCAAGTTTTTACATTTGAGCAATCCCACCCAAAACGAACCAGACCCATGGGTGAGAATACTAAACGGAAAGCGAGGACTACATCTGGTTGTACTGTATCTGGTCTATGGAGAGTGGCGCGTACCATGGAGTTTTAGAGTATGGCGCGGCAAAGGATACCCCAGTCCCTCTGACTTAGCTTGTAAGTTATTGGGGACAGTACCCAAGCAACTAACCCAAGGCAAGACTGTGATTGTCCTTGCTGATACTGAGTTTAGTACGGTGAAGTTTTTCAATACTGTCCGCGCCAAGACTTGGCGCATCGTTGTCGGTGTACGCAACAATCGTAAACTTCAAGATGGCCGTACAGTCAAACAACTTTATCGTCATGGCAAACGTGGACAACAAATTTTGCTAGAAGGGCTAACTCAGCCTTTGACGATCTCTTGGTTTTGGCTCAAAAGAGCTGATAGTAAACGGGAGTTACGCTTTGTTGTCTCTTCTCATCCTTATTCTGGTGCTTATCTGGTGATGTTAGGTCGTAAGCGTTGGGCGATTGAGGGATTCTTCAAAACCATCAAACATCGCTTTGGTTTGCATTGTTTTGGGCAATCTACAAAACTTGGTGTTTATCGTTGGCTTATCCTCTCTCTGCTTGCTTATCTTTTGGCCCATTGGATTGATCAATGGTCGAGTCCTCCTGTCTTGGACTGGAAAGCTACCTGTGATTTGACACTTTCCGTTTTATTTCCTTCTGTCCTTTGGTTGAAACTTCTTAGGTATCTCCAAATTAGTGCCGATATTGCTGCTCGTCATGGGTTTGAAATTATTCTCAAACCCATTCCTACTTAACTCTTTCAGGAATGGTGCAAGATCTCAGCTAATTTTCCAAACTAAAATCAACGACATGCATTTTTTCATAGAGGACATGTTGCGATGTTTCCATATTTCAATATTTCGGATAGCAGCGAACAAACAGAATCAGTGATATAAATTACATCGTAATAGTATGTAAATCTATATAGTTGTCACAACTATGCTTAAATGAATTTTTAACTCTATACGATCTAAAAATTTATTTAAGTGTAGCTTTTAGAAATATGAAGCAACAGTCTACACCATATTGATTATTTTGTACAAGTCTTGTACAAAATAATATTTGATTGGCTCTTCTGGGTTTGAGGGGATTAATGTATAATGAAGCACAAAGATAAGTGGTGACAGGTATGGACTTGTATCTAGATAGGTTGCTAAATTTACCCAACACAACCGTTGAAAGTTTTACGGAAGAAGAAAATAAAATCACCCTAAAGTTGAGATTTTTACAGGATGAAATTACTTGTCCGCATTGTAATACGCATGGTGGAAAATTAAAACAAAATCGACCGATATTGATTCGAGATTTGTCAGTATTTGGGAAAATAGTTGGGTCTTCTGGGTTTAAGGGGATAAGTAAATCTAATGAGAAAGACAAGCTAATAATCTAGAACGAAAATTTAAAAAATTTAAAAAACCATAAGCCTGTCGTTTAATTAATTTAATACGATTATTAAGTCCCTCCATCACACCACTAGATGTACGATTTAAAAAGTAGTTACAAATATTATCAAGATGATTACGAATGGTTTCCAAAACTGCGCCATAAACAGCTTTAGCTTTTTGAAGCCATTCTTTTAATTGTTTCTGACCCTCTTCAGGAGTTTTACAAGTCTCAAAAATACTTCTAAAGTCTTCTTTGAGATTATAAGCTAGTCGCAAGCGTTTAGAACATTTCAAGACATTTTCTAACTTCACTTTTTCTTCTTCTGTTAAGTCTACCTTGTTCTTTAGTAGAATAAATCGACTACCTTTAATCTTGATTTTAGCTTTTTGACGCAGTTGATTTAACTCTTTGATTAGTGGCTGCATAACATGAAATCTGTCGATGACAATTTTCGCATTTGGAAATACTTCTTTGACAACTTTGGGAAAGCCTCCCCACATATCAATGCTAACCTCCTCTACTTTTTCCCTTATCTCAATCGGTTGCTGCTTCAGGACTTCAATGATGTCATCTTGTTTATGACTATCAATTACTTCTAGTAATGCTCCTGCGTCAATACTTGATACGACTGTCACAAAGTCTTTATGTCCTTTGCGTTTACTCACTTCATCAATACTCACTCGTTTTACTTCTTTCCAATCATCTTTTTTTTTAGAGAAAATTGGTGATTGAAAATCCCTTGTATTTGATCCCAACTCAAATATTCATCTCGACTTACTTGCTCCACACTCGCACTTTGTACTCGTTGATAAACATACTCCTCATACCTTTGTGTGTATCGTCTTTCCCAGTCTACAAAGGGTAACTTTTCCGGCTCATCTGGGTTTGAGGGGTAAATGGTACAGTGTCGATACAATTATTGGCGACATGGTAGGGCTGTAACTGTTGCTCCGAGAGGATTCTGATTACTATTAGCTGTGCTTATCCCCATGAACCCAGAAGAGCCACTTTTCCGTAAAATGTCTTTGACAATGTTGACAATAAAATTGGCGGCGCGGCGTATTTAAATAAACTATTTTCCCAAATACTGACAAATCTCGAATCAATATCGGTCGATTTTGTTTTAATTTTCCACCATGCGTATTACAATGCGGACAAGTAATTTCATCCTGTAAAAATCTCAACTTTAGGGTGATTTTATTTTCTTCTTCCGTAAAACTTTCAACGGTTGTGTTGGGTAAATTTAGCAACCTATCTAGATACAAGTCCATACCTGTCACCACTTATCTTTGTGCTTCATTATACATTAATCCCCTCAAACCCAGAAGAGCCAACAAAATCGACCGATATTGATTCGAGATTTGTCAGTATTTGGGAAAATAGTTTATTTAAATACGCCGCGCCGCCAATTTTATTGTCAACATTGTCAAAGACATTTTACGGAAAAGTTACCCTTTGTAGACTGGGAAAGACGATACACACAAAGGTATGAGGAGTATGTTTATCAACGAGTACAAAGTGCGAGTGTGGAGCAAGTAAGTCGAGATGAATATTTGAGTTGGGATCAAATACAAGGGATTTTCAATCACCAATTTTCTCTAAAAAAAAAGATGATTGGAAAGAAGTAAAACGAGTGAGTATTGATGAAGTGAGTAAACGCAAAGGACATAAAGACTTTGTGACAGTCGTATCAAGTATTGACGCAGGAGCATTACTAGAAGTAATTGATAGTCATAAACAAGATGACATCATTGAAGTCCTGAAGCAGCAACCGATTGAGATAAGGGAAAAAGTAGAGGAGGTTAGCATTGATATGTGGGGAGGCTTTCCCAAAGTTGTCAAAGAAGTATTTCCAAATGCGAAAATTGTCATCGACAGATTTCATGTTATGCAGCCACTAATCAAAGAGTTAAATCAACTGCGTCAAAAAGCTAAAATCAAGATTAAAGGTAGTCGATTTATTCTACTAAAGAACAAGGTAGACTTAACAGAAGAAGAAAAAGTGAAGTTAGAAAATGTCTTGAAATGTTCTAAACGCTTGCGACTAGCTTATAATCTCAAAGAAGACTTTAGAAGTATTTTTGAGACTTGTAAAACTCCTGAAGAGGGTCAGAAACAATTAAAAGAATGGCTTCAAAAAGCTAAAGCTGTTTATGGCGCAGTTTTGGAAACCATTCGTAATCATCTTGATAATATTTGTAACTACTTTTTAAATCGTACATCTAGTGGTGTGATGGAGGGACTTAATAATCGTATTAAATTAATTAAACGACAGGCTTATGGTTTTTTAAATTTTTTAAATTTTCGTTCTAGATTATTAGCTTGTCTTTCTCATTAGATTTACTTATCCCCTTAAACCCAGAAGACCCATTTGATTCTGTCTGTTGAGAGCTTATCAAAAGATAGTAGTTTAGTGGGTGAGCACCACTGAGATTAAGCCTTAAACTAATCGGCAATTAGTATTTTAGCTATGGATTGCTAAAATATATGTACATATTCTGTTGATCCTGTCTGGTTTGGATGCGTTTAGAATAAAGACATGACTAATAATACTCGCAAAGCAAATCTTATTAATGCGATTGCACCTGTGAATCGTGGCTTGCAATTGTCCGAAAATCAGCGTAAGGCGATTTTTTCGGCTGTTGCGTACCTTGAAGAATTAAATCCTAACTCTTCACCAAATGACACTCCTGAACTACTAGATGGCAATTGGTTACTACTATTTACGACTAGCCAAGAGCTCTTGGGAATTGATCGATTCCCTTTGTACAAACTAGGTAATATATATCAATGTTTGCGTGTAGCGGAAGGCAAGATTTTTAATGTTGCCGAGATTAAAGGACTGCCGTTACTAAGTGGGATAGTGAGTGTCTGTGCAAATTTTACGGTGGTTGATGAGAAACGAGTTAAAGTGAATTTTGAGCGCTTGGTAGCTGGTTCACAAAACTTAATTGGCTATCGGAATGTAGATAGTTTTATTGATACTTTGCAATCGCCTAAGAAATTATTTGCGATCGACTTCCAAATTAAAAGAGAAGATCAAAAAGGATGGCTAGAGACAACCTATCTAGATCAGGATTTGCGAATCGGTAGAGGCAATGAAGGGAATCTATTTGTTTTGAGAAAGATTTAATCAATGTCCAATCATTCAATCCAATCCAAATTCTACTTTTGGAAAAAGTGTTTACATGCTTCTGTTTTATGTATTTTAGCGATCGCTCTATCACTATCTTTTTCGTCTAGTCAAAGCGCTTGGGGGCAATCTGAATTTTTTAAGTTAAATTGGTTGACTGGTCAAAGTGCTGTCAATGTGTCCAGAATTGATCATGCTGGGGTAAAACTTGATGGTTATCAATTGTTTGTGTTAGCAGCTCCAACTTTTAATCAGAGATTTCCTCTAGAGCAACGAGTACAAGGTATTGAAGAGGAACTGAATCGTATTGCTAATAGCAACTTTGAGCCTAATAGTTTGCAAGTAGTAAGCAGCATTGACCCAAAGAGCGATCAACCAGTAATTGCTATTAACGATCGCTACCTAATGACTGTGACAACTATAGATGCTCAACTACAGGGGCGAGATCCGATCGGCTGGGCAAATCAGATTGCTCAGGTTCTGCGAGATGCTTTAGTTAGAGCTAGACAGGAGCGCCAACCCCAATTTTTAATCAATCGTGGGTTAATTGCAGCGGGAATTATCCTGATAATGTTGCTTGGGATGCGAGCAATTGTTTACTGGCAGGATCGATTAAAGTTAAAGCAGGAAACGATTGAAGCGCAGATTGAACATACCTCGCCGCCATACCTTGATGCAGTCGCTGTTACGGATTTGGAACAACAACTAAACCAAAAACAACGTGCTAACCTCAGCGATCTCCAATAGGGCAACCGCACACGTTTCTGAATATTTTGGTAAAATCCATTTCTTAGATCGAGATTGCTTGATTCTAGAATTTTGAGATCGCAAGTTTCACAATAAATACACAATTGATAGATTTTGAAAGAATTTCCTGTTTTGTATTCATTTTGATTGAAACCTTTACCTAACAAGCGTTTACAGTCTACTTATAAATTATTCAGAAACGTGTGCGGTTGCCCTGGATCTCCAAAGACGGGCTTTACAACTGAGCTATTTAGGGCTGGTCGGTGGTGGGATATTTATCATTTTGGGACTATTTCCATATAGTCGTTGGATTCAATCTTTCTTGCTCTCAACTCCTCTACAAATTGCTGCGATCGTCTTCGGGACTTACTTGTTACTTCGGATCAGTAATCTTCTGATTGAGCGCTTCTCAGGATTTCTGAAGGCTAGGGATTTTTCAATGTTGAAGCCATACCAAAGGTTAGATCTAAGAGTATCTACGGTTTCGCAAGTCCTTAAAAATATTACTGGGATCGCTTTGTTTGGTCTAGGAGCCTTAGCAATTCTCTCTGCTATAGGTTTTGACTTAATTCCATTATTAGCAGGTGCGGGAATTGTCGGTATTGCAATTTCTTTTGCAGCTCAGGGGCTGATTAAGGATGTAATTAATGGATTTTTGATTATTTTAGAAGATCAGTATGCTGTCGGTGATGTGATCATGGTAGGTGAATTGAGAGGGTTAGTCGAAAATATGAATCTACGAATCACTCAAATCCGTAATAACGAAGGTCAATTAATTACCATCCCCAATAGCTCGATTGCGATCGTTCGTAACCTTTCTAAAGATTGGGCAAGAGTGGATTTGGCGATTCGTATTACTTATGAGACTAATCCCGATCGCGCTTTAGAAATTTTAAGAAAATTATCCCAAGAGATATACCAAGAGAATATTTGGCGAGCCAAAATTATTGAACCTCCAGAGGTTCTTGGTATTGATGATTTACAGCAATCAGGCATGTTAATCCGTATCTGGATTAAAACACAACCACTTCAGCAATGGGTCGTGGCAAGGGAATTCCGTCGTCGTCTCAAGTTGAGAATGGAACAAGAGGAGATTACGATTGGGACTCTTTGATACAGTTGACAAATAATTAGAGAAACATTGCACAAAGTGCAATGTTTCTCTAATTATTTGCAACACTTCGCAAAATTGCGACAGTCTCTTGATGATTGCCATCCCATGCCCACATCATCGCTGTCCAGCCATTGCGATCCTGTGCATTTAGTCGCGCACCTGATGCAATTAGCGATCGCACAATTTCGCCAAAGCCTTGCCCCGCTGCCCACATCAGTGGAGTCCATCCATACTTATTGCGCGTATTGGGATTTGCGCCTGACACTAACAACACTCGCACCACATCAGTATGTCCATTCATTGCCGCCCATAGGATTGGTGTCCAGCCATATTCATCGCGGACATTAACATCGGTTGCTTGAGAAATTAGCGATCTTACTTCCTTGATGTTGCCATTTTGAGCAGCTATGAGTAATTGTGCATTCAGATTTTGCTTGGTTTTCTCTTGCTTAATCTGCTTGTTTTGGATATTAATTGGTTTGCTTAACTCAGAGCTATGCGGTAATAAATTATTCGGATAGAGATCATTAGCATAGACATTGCTGCTAAAGCTAAGAACAAGGCTACAGGCTAATAAAAAGTTTGAGCTTTTCAAAAAAATATTCATAGATCTACTCGCATCTCAAGTTAATATTCTTGGTTTGTTTTGTTGTTGTGCTTTGCACAGCAACAAAACAAACCAAGAATGATTTAGAGCTTACGAACTTGTTTTGCGATCGGCTAGCGCAATTCTGCGGAAGTTTATAAATAAAAGACAGTACTTTGTGCTGTCTTTTATTTAAACCTTTACAGCATAGGGCTTTCTGCTCTTAGTGCTAAAGTGAATAGTAATATTTTTTCTTGATTTTTAAAATTTCAATCGTAAACGATGAATAACCAAGTGGATACTTCAAATTTAGACGAACAGCCGCCTAAACTACCACTGATCCAGATGTTTCGGATCGGATTATTTCAAATGGGCTTAGGGATTATGTCTTTGCTGATTGCTGGTCTGCTTAACCGCCTAATGATCAACGAATTGACAATTCCAGCTACCCTCGCCGCAGGGTTTATAGCCATGCCTCTATTTGTATCACCGACGAGAGTTTGGTTTGGGCAGACCTCCGACGCTAAAACCATATTTGGAACTCATCGCTCAGGATATGTCTGGGTTGGAGCAGTAGTGTTTGCGATCATTGCCTTTTTGCTTACACAGGTAATGTGGAAATTGGGACTTAGCGTTCATGAGATTGGCTGGAATGGTGTTACATATGCATGGGTAGGGTTACTAGGTGCAATGTTCGCGATTTATGGAATGGCAATAAGTTTTAGTTCTACTCCTTTTGCAGCATTGTTAGTTGATATATCCGATGAAGAGGATCGCTCAAAATTAGTTGGGATCGTTTGGTCGATGCTCATGGTTGGCATTGTGATTGGCGCGATCGCAGTTTCAAGACTTTTGCCCTGCACAGGTGCACCGCCTAGCGAAGTGTCTATTTATGCAAATAGCGATCGCCTTGCGCAGCTCCAAAAAGCAATTAATTCCGTATTCATCATCATTCCTATTGCTGTAGTTGGACTATCTTTTTTTGCAACCTATGGCGTTGAGCGAAAATATTCCCGTTATAAATTGCGCGTCGCTCAAAATCATATTCTCAATGGAACTACTGCAACAGAAGATAAACTTAGCTTAGGTCGGGCTTTGCGCGTATTAACTGCAAGTAAACAGACTGGTTTATTTTTCTCGTTTTTGCTAATGATGACCATCGGTATTTTTATGCAAGATGCGATTATGGAACCATTTGGGGGTGCTGTATTTGGAATGAGCATTTGTGCGACGACCCAACTTAATGCAGCTTTTGGGACAGGTACGCTCATTGGTTTAAGTTCTTCAGGATTTCTAATTGTGCCCCGACTCGGCAAAGAAAATTCTACAAAATTAGGTTGTTATTTAGTTTCGGCTAGCTGTGCTCTCCTATTGATTGCAGGCTTCACTCAAAAAACTGTTGTTTTGCAAGTAGCTCTCACTCTCTTTGGATTTGCGTCAGGAATCACCACTTCAGGCGCTTTAAGTCTCATGCTCGACCTCACAGCTGCCGAAACCGCAGGTACATTCATCGGTGCTTGGGGTTTATCTCAGTCGATCGCAAGAGGTATTGCCACGCTTTCAGGTGGCATCGTGCTGGATGTTGGTAAGAAGATCTTTAGTACTGCGATCTATGCCTATAGTTTTGTGTTTGTATGCGAAGCTGCTGTAATGATTATTGCTGTAAGTTTACTCAGTCTCGTGAATGTGCAGGAATTCCGCTCTGATGCAAAACAGGCGATCGCAGCTGTATTTTCCAATGAATTGGACTAGAAATGTTAGGGGCGAGGCTCCTCGTGCTCGCCCCTTTACCGCAAATCTCAGGAAGTTTTTATTGTATTAAGTACCCAGCGAAAGGCGTAACGCCATTTGAGCGAGAAATTAATCAATCCTGCGGATTCAGCGATGCTTCTTAATTCAGAGGATTTGAATCCACGCAAAACTGAAAGCGGCGCATCATTGCGAACCATCTGCACAGCAGGCAATAGCCTTGTCAGCGCATAGATTCCATAATAGGCAAAAGGATGACGATGTAAATCATTAATTAGAATGCCATGCTTCGAGATCCGCTGCATCGATCGCACAATTTGCACGGCATTCTCATGGGCAAAGTGATGCAAAAACATTGCGGCGATCGCAACATCAAACTCCTGATCCGCATAGGGCAGAGCCAAAGCATCCGCAACTTCCACTTTGATTTTTGCTTGTAGATCCGCTGGCAATCGCTTTTTTAACGCTTCACGGGCATAATCCACCGTAACAGGATTAGCATCGATCGCTACGATCTCTACATTAATTGCAGGAGATTGAGCCGCCGCCCAACGCACGATGTACTCAGGGAAATCGCCGATGCCAGTACCAATATCGAGAATGCGTGTTGTTTGATTTGATTGCGATCGCGCTTCGAGAAAGGGCGCGAGGATTTCCATCGTAGTTGCATATCCTCCCAGTAGTTGATTGATAGGGCGCAGTTGCTCTAATGCGTCAGTAAGTCGCTCATCCTGAATTGAGAAATCATCCATCAATTCATCTTGATTAGTGCGGATTTGAAATGAAGGCATATATGTTCCTAATTGTGTGAATTGATGATTAGAACCCATTTATAGAGTTGTCTAGATCCCCCTCAATCCCCCTTATAAAGGGGGAAGAATTTATAATTTATATTCTCCCCCCTTTATAAGGGGGGCTGGGGGGGATCTCTTGGAGCTTTTGAACGTAGACAGCAATTCTTAAACATGTTCTTAGACCTTTTGAAATAGACAACCTTCAATTGATAGCCCAGGACCAAAGGCTAAGGCAATCCCATTGTGAAAGGGAGCAGACACGCTTGACTGATGCTTATCTAAAATCTGTTTGAGGATAAATAGAATTGTTGGCGAACTCATATTGCCATAACGGCGCAAGACCTCAAAAGAATCAGCCACCATGCGATCGCTAAGTTCACAAGTAGCTTGAATATTTTCAATAATCTTTCTTCCTCCTGGGTGAATTGCCCAAAAATCTAGATCACTTGCAGAGAGGTGATGTTGCTTTAAGAAAGCTTGTAAATAATCAGGTAAATGCGATACGACTACATCAGGAACCTTCGGTGATAAACCCATCAAAAAGCCAGTATCACCAATTGTCCAGTTCATTAGTTCTTCAGTGTTTTCGATCAGCAAGCTATACCCATCGGTATAAGCAAGCTTTCCTTCAGCCTGAGCAAATGGACTCGAAGTCAGAATAGCGGCAGCAGCTCCATCGGAAAAAATGGCATTGATAATTGTATTCTCTAAGGTGTCAGCGACTTGAAAATGCAATGAACATAGCTCAACGCAGACTAAGAGAACTTTAGCTTGGCGATCGCTTTGACAGATGGCATGAGCAGTTCTAAGTCCATTAAAAGCTGCATGGCAGCCCATAAAGCCAATCATCGTACGAGAAACACTATAGGAAAGTCCCAAATGCTTGATGAGGTGAATATCGATACCAGGAGCAGAAAAACCAGTACAACTAACGACAATTAAATGGGTGATGTCTTGAGCATTAATATTTTCGGCTTCAGCGATTGCTTGTTGTGCTGCTTGCAGAGCAATTTTTGGTGCATAGGTTTCATATTTTTGATTGCGGCTAAAGGTAGTTGGGGCGGGCTTAAGTTCCCAATTATGAGGATATAATTCAAAATTTTGGAGATCGCCACCATAGTCTGAAATACAGCTAAAGCGATAATCTATTCCTGAATTTGCATAAATTGCTGGAATTCTTTTTCTAATGGAAGCGGATAAACTCTCTGTCTTTAACATAAAGTCCGCAGCTTCTGCCTGTGTTAGTTTATAAGGTGGATTCGCAGTTGCGATCGCTTCTAAAACTGTATACATTTAGTTAAGCCTAATATAACGAATATCAAATTAAACTTTTCACTTTTGCCATAGGCAAAGTGATGTAATTTGCTTTACAAATACTTTTATAGAAACAATCTGAGAGATTACAGAAATTACCGAGCAAACGAATCACAAGAAGTTTTTTGAAAGTGTTGCCAAGCAACACTTTCAAAAAACTTCTTGATTTGGGTTTGAGCGCAAAGTGCTGTAAGAACCCATTTCTTATAGCTGTTTACAATCAAACAAAGCTCAATAAAATTTTTAACAGTGTTGCGAAGAAACATTGCTAAAAATTTACTGGTTCGAGCTTAATCGTAAAGAGCTGGAACGAATAAATATACAAATCAATCGCTAGGTACATTAGCCTTAGCCTTACATTGTATATCTTTCTCAATATTCCTGTCTGAGACTTCTTACTCCCACAGATAGAGATGTCAACAAGTTCTTGGAAATCGATAGCCAATATCAATCCAAAATAATTTTTGAGAAGTACGTTTGTAGGATGTGCTGCTCAAAAAAGCTCAAAAGTCTATAATGAGGTGACTTTACTGGCGATAGGCATTCTCCAGCCAGAGCCAAAAGCACGATTAGTTATTTTTAACCCTGGGGCAGCTTGACGGCGTTTGAATTCTGCGGTTTTAACTAGGCGCACTACGCGATCGACGATCGCTGGATCATGCCCTGTGGCACTAATTTCCGCAGCCGCGAGATGTTGATTAATCAGCTTATGCAAAATATCATCAAGGATGTCATAGGGAGGAAGAGAATCTTGATCTAGTTGGTCTGGCTTAAGCTCCGCGCTGGGCGGCTTGGTGATAATATTCACAGGAATTACTTCGCTATTCTCTTGCTTAATCATCAAAAGAGAACTAGTACGATTTAGCCATTCACAGATAGAAAATACTCTTGTTTTAGGGACATCAGCGATCGCAGCAAGCCCACCATTCATATCACCATAAAGCGTGCAGTAACCCACTGAAACTTCTGACTTGTTACCTGTAGAAAGGAGTAAATGACCAAATTTGTTAGAGATTGCCATCAGCAAACTACCGCGAATCCTCGACTGCAAATTCTCTTCCGTGACATCACTAGTTTGTCCTGCAAATAGATTGCTAAGACTAGCGTCAAAGGCTTCCATCATTGGTTGAATTGGAATTGTTTGTGTAGAGATTCCTAAATTCTGCGCTAAGGCGATCGCATCGGTAATCGAATGTGCAGAACTGTAGGGAGAAGGCATCAGCACACCCAGCACATTTTCTTTCCCGATCGCCTCAGCTGCGATCGCGGCTACTAGAGCCGAATCGATGCCGCCACTTAACCCTATCACCACCTGACGAAATCGACATTTCTGAACATAGTCACGCACACCAAGCACCAGAGCCGCAAAAATTTCTGCGTCATCACTTTCGTATCTGGATAAATCAAGGCTTACTTCATCTAGATTAATTACCAGTAAATCTTCTTCAAAGCCCTTACCTCTTGCAATTATTTTGCCTTGACTGTTAAAAGCCATACTCCGCCCATCAAAAATCAGATCGTCATTTGCCCCAACTTGATTGGCATAAAGCAACGGTAAGTTATGCATGATCGCACTATGACTTAGCATCGATTCGCGTAACTTCTGCTTACCAACCGCATAGGGTGAAGCCGATAAATTGAGCAGCAAATCTAATTCATGATTCGTAGCTAGTTCAGCAACAGGATCATCAGCATAGTTACGCTTTCCCCAAAATTTTTCGTCATTCCAAATATCTTCACAAATGGTTACACCTATATTTAGAGAGGCTCCCCCTTTCAGATTGAGTGTAAAAACATTGCTCCCATTTCCCACCGCAAAATAACGATCTTCATCAAATACATCATAGGTTGGCAACAACCGCTTATGAAAAACTTGCTGAACCCTGCCATCTTGCAATAGGGCTGCACTATTAAATAGAGGTTTTCCTCCCGATTGATTAGCCTGAGGGTTTACTGATACTGTTCCCACTAGCACTGCAACATCGGGGGGAAGTTTACTAGCAAGCTCAGCGATCGCAGTTCCCATATCGCGCACAAATTGATGATTCATCAATAAGTCACGAGGTGGATAACCACAAATTGACAGCTCAGGTGTCAGCACTAGCTGCACCCCTTGCTTAGCTAATTTCTGGACAGCAGTTAGGATGCGATCGCAGTTACCGAGCAAGTCACCAATTACGGGATTAAGTTGTGCGATCCCAAAAAATGTAGGTGACATAAGTGTTTTATCTTTTTGAAATTATTGGCGATTTGTTAGCTTTTAGCGATTAGCTTGTCCAAATATATTTTAAAAGCCCTGCTTTGCAAGGCTTTTAAAATATATTTGAGTTTACCAAAGATTGCAAAGCACTCTAAACAGCTAACAGCTAACAGCTAATCACTAACAGCTAATCGCTTTTATCTTAAGAAACAAGCATGAAGCCACATCACCAACAAAATAATTACTGTCTGGATCGGACTAGGGAAAAATCCACTTCCTACTAAACGGGATACTATTAAAACTTGATTAGTTAAAGTTGCTAATAATACTCCGACAGTAATTCCTGATAGGGATATCAGCAAAGCACGTCCAAATCGATTTTCTTTGCGGGTTAGCAAAATAACACTGGCAATCAACCCAAATGATAGCCATGTAGTCGTTACTGCGGGTATGAAAAAGCTGACTGCACTAAGGCTCGCAAAAATTCCTAGAGAAATATAAATATCTTTTTGGCTAGGGCTGTCCCATAATCTCGACAGCCAAGATGGGGCGCGACGCTGTGTATTATTCTGTATAGAAGCGGGGATCGCCGCTGATAGCCGTTCAGGATATCGAATGCGATCGGGGACAGCAATCTTGCCTTCTTTTCGGGCGCGTAGACGATCCATGAGGATGGCATCGTAAGCAACCTCGATAATTTCTTGTTGAGACTCATCCCCCTCATTTTCGCGCAATAGGCGATCGCGTGCATCGCGCACTTCTTCAAAGGAGGCTTCGTCGTTGACTCCTAATTTTTCGTAGGGAGTTGGTTCGCTCATTTTTCCAACTATGAATGTTTAAAGGAAGGTAAGCAACTAAATTAGAAAATAGTATGCAGTTTAATGTCTAAAGATAGTATAGCGCCTCATTTAAAATACTCATCGAATTTTATAAACCCGAAAAGAGAGTTGAGGTGTTCGCGCCGCAACTTTCTTTTCGGGCTTTAGAGTGCAAAGCGCTGTAATAGCCATGCCCCAACTTCAGATTGAGATTTTTCGCGGCTGAGTTTTAGTGCAGCTTCGAGATCAGCGATCGCTAGTCCACCTAATAATTTAGAGGAGGTAATTTGACGACTGCCACCATTTTCCAACATTTCTAAGGCGATAATTTTCACCTCTTGGACATCAATCACCCAATATTCACTAGTACCTAACTGCTCATACAGCAAGCGCTTCTTTCCTAAATCATCATTGATCGTGGAACTAGGTATTTCAATCACCAAATTTGGTGCAGGTGATTCATCGAGACTGACGATGGAACTACTGCGAGGTGCGCGGGCTGAAACTTCACCAACGTAGTACGAGATGTCTGGCTGACAGCCTTGAACTCCTGTTTTGACATAGCTAGCATTAAGTAAGCCTGTAATGGGAATATTTTTTAATGTGCAGTATAAGGCGACCGCAAAGTAGATAATGCCATTATCTCGTGCATGTTCTGAACCCACAGGCATAGTTTCAATCCTCATTTGCTTAATTTGATTAGTGTCGTAATAGCAACGAGATTCTGCATACAGAGGATTTTCGAGAACCTGCACAAACTCGTCCCACGTTGCACTAATCCACTGATCGGTGATCAGTTGTTGGGATCGAGTATCTGCTAAATCTGCCTGTTGTTTGATGGGGGGAGGCGCGATCACTGTCATCTTGATATTCTCCCAAAAATCATAATTTGTTCTATGTTATCAAACTCAAATAATGCTTCTTGACTTGTGCGTTACTATTTCTTGTAAATTAGCTATTTCAAGGGATTTGAACAAGTCTTCATTTTCAAATTTATATTTCCAGAAGAGATTTAGTATGTTCCGAGTTGCGTTAGTTAAAGCCGAATCAAATTTAGAAATATTAGATTGATCGCAATAATGTATAGCTACTAAATCATCTTTGGCTTTAGGGCTGCCATAAGATGCGACCCATACTATCTTATGAAAATCTCGCAAATCTTTATATTCAAATAACGTTTTAGCGCAAGTTGCTTTTAATGTAGTCTCCTCCCTAAGTTCGCGAACAGCCGCTAAAAATCTTGATTCTCCACTTTTGGCTCTTCCCCCTGGGAGTAAGATTCTGCCTGATTTACTTTCACCAAGTATGATTCCCTTCTCAGTCTCGACAATCGCTGTACCTCTAAGAAATGTCATGTTTATATTGTGGAACTAGCTTAATAAAGCTAAATATATAACAAGACACGACTGGCGATCGCCATACAATTCTGTAGACTGACATGATGTATGAATTGTTTTAGAAAATCCTTGTATTTTTAATGGATCTGTCCAAATGGATTTAGACCTAATTGTTTCTAATGTTCTCAACCCGCCAATCCTGTTCTTTTTTCTAGGCATGTTAGCGGTGTTGATTAAATCAGATTTAGAAATCCCGCCGCCAATCCCGAAATTATTCTCGCTATATCTGCTATTGGCGATCGGCTTTAAGGGCGGTGTTGAGCTAGTTAAAAGCGGTATCAACCAAGAAGTGATTTTGACGATGGCAGCAGCAATCCTAATGGCTTGCATCGTACCTGTCTATTCATTTTTTATTCTCAAGATCAAACTTGATTCTTACAATGCGGCGGCGATCGCAGCTACCTACGGCTCAATTAGTGCTGTTACCTTCATTACGGCAAGTTCATTTTTGGGGCAATTAGGTATTTCCTTTGATGGCTATATGGTGGCAGCTTTAGCACTGATGGAGTCTCCCGCGATCATTGTCGGACTCATTCTCGTAAGTCTATTTACGGCAGAAGAAAAAGCCAAAAAAGGTGAAACTAGCGAATTTGCATGGTCAGAGGTGCTACGTGAAGCTTTTCTCAATAGCTCAGTATTTTTGCTCGTCGGTAGTTTGCTCATTGGCTGCTTGACTGGCGAAAGAGGTTGGCATGTGTTGTCACCTTTTACTCAAGATATGTTTTACGGTGTGTTGACCTTCTTCTTGATGGATATGGGTTTAGTTGCGGCGAAACGCATTAAGGATTTGCAAAAAACAGGCTTTTTCTTAATTGCTTTTGCCGTGTTGATGCCCATCTTGAACTCGGGTGTTGGCATTGCGATCGCTAAGTTAATTTCTATGTCTCAGGGAGACGCACTATTGTTTGCAGTGCTATGCGCCAGTGCTTCATATATCGCTGTACCTGCTGCGATGCGTCTCACAGTGCCAGAAGCCAATCCTAGCCTCTATGTTTCAACAGCTTTAGCAGTCACCTTTCCCTTCAATATCATTGTGGGGATTCCTTTGTACATGTATGTGATTAATATGTTTTGGGCAACAACTTAGGAGATATTGGCGGCTCAACCTGTCGCCAATTCTGTTGATTATCGGTCAAAAAATTTAGCGAAAAAATTAGCAAGAATTTAGTAGAAATTTAGTAGAAATAAAATTATGCAAGCTGTTAAAAGAATCGAAATAGTATCTGATTCTGTTGAGTCACACAAAATTATCAAGGTTTTAGAAAAAGTTGGAGTTTTAAACTACACCGTGATTCGTAATGTCGTCGGTAAGGGAGTCAGTGGTACGAATTCGGGTGATCTAGATATGAGTATGTTGGAAAATGACTATGTGATTGCTTTCTTTTTGGAAGACAAAACGAAGACTTTGGTTGAAAAGCTGAAGCCAGTTACCAAAAAGTTTGGCGGAGTTTGTTATATCTCGGACGCAATGGCTATTAATGCGGCAAGCGCTACCTAACCCAAATCATCCCAATCCACAAAAGTGTGTTAGCACTTTTGTGGATTATAGCAATGTAAGCTTTGCTTAGGACATAAAACCCAAAAGGTGAGTGGCAGAGCGAAGCTCTGCCACTCACCTTTTGGGTTTTGAATTGTCCTATCTATCTCTTGCGTTGCTATAAAAACCAAACCCAGTAAGGGTTAAAAAACAAAATGTCGTAGCTATTTTGTTTTTTGGTATAAAGCAGAGCGGCGCTTCGCGCCGCTCTGCTTTATTTGCTTAACGTGAAAATCGACGCTTGATTTGATTGGTGAGGGCTTTGATCTCAGGGATTTTCATTTGGACAGCGATCGCACCAAAAATAGTAAACCCGATCGCACTGGCTAGCAATAAACCTCCCAACTCTGCTCCAAATCTTGCCACAGCGCCAAAACTATCAAAACTCTGGCTGAGCAAATGATAAACGCCCCAGCTTGCACCACCTGCGATCACGCTGGCGATCGCTAAACCCAAGAGGGTTTTGCTCCAACTTTTTAGAGGCATCCCATTCAAACGGCGATCGAGGAAATACATCATCGCTAGCATGGAGATCACATTCACGCCAACGGTTGCCAAAACTATTCCTGCTGCTCCAAATCTTTGGACTAACAAATAATCAAATAGTCCATTCAGAAAAATATTCACAATGCTGATCTTAAAAGGTGTATCGCCATCGCCAAGAGCATAAAACACGCGCACCAACACATCGCGCCCTAAGTACACAAACATGCCCACCGCATAAGCCATTAAAACTACAGCAGTGAGCTGTGAAGCCTCAGCATCGAAAGCATAGCGCTCATAAACCACCTGAGAAATCGGCAAAGCTAGTGCTACCATCACTGCGCTAATTGGCAACATCGTGACAGCTGTGAGCATCAGTCCTTGACGAATTCGTTGTTTTAGTTCGTCCCAATTTTCGGGATCAGTTAGCTTAGAAAGAACAGGAAACAGCGGTACAAGAATCACATTCGACAAAATCCCCAGAGGCGTTTGCACTAATAACCCCGCATAGCCCATTGCCGAAACTGCCGCCGCTGCATTGGGAATGAAAGAAGCAAAAAATAAATCTGTCCAGACATTAATTTGCAGCATCCCCGATGAAAAAGTGGCGGGGATCATAATTTTTAAGACTTCTTTGACCTCGGGACGTTGAAAGTCAAACCTTAGCTTAAATCCACCCATACCAGCTTTGAGCTGTATAGGTAATTGCACCAGCCATTGCAAAACTGCTCCTGCTAGAGTTGACCAAGCGAGCACCGCACCGCCTAGCACCGCATTTTCTGGTAGTAAAATCTTGCTGCCCATTGCCACAAACAAGCCGCCGATGCCAATGAGTACTGTCAAGCTAGAAAATATAGGACTGACAGAAGGCAACCAGTATGCGTCAGCAGCATTTAAAGCCCCAAATCCGATCCCCACTAGTCCTGCCAAAACTGCCATTGGAGCCATGATCTGAAATTGTTGGATCGCAATGTCCTTGGTAATCTTTAGGTTTTGAATAGTTTCAGGGGTAATTCCTTTGGCGAGTAAATCTGCTTCTGGGATAAATAACCCTGGTGCTACCAGATGCATCAATGGTTCTGCAAAAATTACTAGCGCAACACTCACCAGCAAGAGAATCCCTGTAACGATGGTGGTGATGCTATCGATGATTGCGGCAACTTCTTTGCGATCGCGTTTTGCTAAAACACTAACGATCGCGCTATGAAATGGCCCATTAATGCCGCCAAGTAAGATTAGCAAGAAGCCTGGAATCACGTAGGCGAAGTTGTAAGCTCCGTAGGCAGTACCGTTTCCAAAAGCTGCCGCGATCGCCACTTGACGCAGTAATCCAAATATTTTGCTCAACAAAGTTGCGATCGCCACAATCGTAGCGATATTCAGTAGCGATCGCTTAGCAGATTTTGCAGTGGATTGTAATTCCTGCATTTCCATGTCGATTTCTTCTTCGTTGCCAGACAAAATTGGTGATGCCTCTTTGCAGTTTAGACTTTTTAGACTTTGAGAAATGTATCATCAAAATACCACTCACGTTAAAGCTTGCATCAAAACCTAGCAATTCTAATTATGAAACCAGTTTTGGGTTCTTCAGTACCACAGATGCTTAAGAACCCAAAACTGGTTTTCTGAAAGCCTTCCGCAAAAAGGCTTTCAGAAAACCAGTGTTTAAAATGAGAATTAACGAAAAAACTCCGAGCGTTGCACTTAAAGTACTAGCGATCGGAGCTTTTAAAAAATTTATGAAAAGAAGCGATTAGTAGAGATCTTCTTCTCTGTGGGTCAAGATTTCACAATCAGACTGAGCATAGGTTACGCAAAGGAGAGCGTATCCAGCTTCGATTTGATCGTCATCCAAGAAGGACTGTTCGCCTTGATCAATCTCACCCTTAACGATTTTGCCAGCACAAGAAGAGCAAGCACCAGCGCGGCAGGAGTAAGGAAGATCGATTCCTTGAGCTTCGGCAACGTCAAGAATGTAGTCATCAGAAGGAACTTCGATAGTTTTATCAAGTCCTTCAGCTTCGTTAATCAGTCTTACTTTGAAGGTAGCCATGTATGTAATAAACCTCTTAAAGATTGCAGCCAAAAAAATAAACGATCGCCTGAACCTATACCTAGTTAAAGGTAATCAACCAAGTTACGTTTATCTCAATCACCCACAAGGGTATCAACACGCATCATATCGTTCTTGGCAACCAAGCGAACAATTAGCTTTTTATTTCTACCATTGGTTATAGGTGATAGTTATCGATCGCTTTCAAGGTTGTCGTAATATCTATAACTGTTTTCCCGAAAGAGTTGTAGGTATTTTAGTAGGTTAAAAAAATGATGAGTTTTCGTTTATATTTTGATTTATTTAATAAGTTTTTCTAATCTAATCTACAGACGTAATCACATAACCATTTTTGATATGAAAATTCAATCAATCATTCCCCCTTTAAACACAGGAGAAGGGATCTATCGCTATAAGTGTAGCCTTAGCCAATTTTATAAAGACAAATCAAAACCCAGATAGTGAGAGGCTGAGCTTCGCGCCGCCTCTCACTATTTGGGTTTTATAGCAATGTAAGCTTTGCTTAGGACATAAAACCCAAAAGATGAGTGGCAGAGCAAAGCTCTGCCACTCATCTTTTGGGTTTTGAATTGTACTATCTATCTCTTACGTTGCTATATGTCCTAAAAAAGAATAGCCACAGCTATACCTGTCTAGAGTTTATTTAAGAATGGCGCTAAAGTCTGCGAGTTTGCGGCTGTAGTTGCGGATAATGCCTAGTAAATTAAGCCGATTTTGCCGTACTAATGTATCTTCTGCCATGACTAATACATCATCAAAGAATTTGGCTAAGACAGGCGCGATCGCCATAATCCCTTCCATTAACTGATCATCACTTGGCTGACTCGGCAAAGCGGCGATCGCCTGATATAAATCCCTTTCCGCTGGTTCGGTCAAAGTTTCAGGATTAATAATTGCTGTCACATCAACCGTCATACTATCCAATTCGCCTTGAACTGCAAGCCGAGAAGCTCTAACAATTGGCTCATAGATGGCACTGAGTGTGGCATCTTCGCGAGATTTTTGGAGGAAGTGGGCGCGTTCTTTGATACGAGTGAGATTGCTCAAACCTTGCAAGGTATAGGCGAGATCTTCAATACCTGAGACAGCATTAACAAGATCGTATTCAATCCCTTGATCAGCCAAAATTGTCTCGTAACGCTGCTTAAACCATTTGTATAAGTTCTCAAGAACGGCTTCCGCAGGTGTCGCCAGCAAATTCTTGGCTGAGTAAATAGCGATCGCAGCTTGTAATAACTTCGGCAAATCGAGGGCAAAATCACTTTCCCAAGCAATCTGCACAACTCCAGTAGCGGCGCGACGTAATGCAAATGGGTCTGACGAACCTGTGGGAATAATCCCTAAACCGAAAATACCAACGAGGGTATCAATGCGATCGCTAATGGCAATAATCTTACCTGCCAAGGAAGTCGGCAATGAGTCGCTAGCACCGCGTGGTTGGTAATGCTCCCGAATACCCGTTGCCACGGCAACAGGTTCTTCGCTAGAAAGGGCGTAGTAATAACCCATTTGACCTTGCAGCTCAGGAAATTCCTTGACCATCTGCGTGACGAGATCGGCTTTGGCGAGTTGGGCTGTGCGATCGATGATTGCCTTGTCTGCTTCAGTGGTTTCTAAATTCGCGATTGACGCAATCACCACTTTAGCGATCGCCCGAATCCTTTCTACTTTTTCAGCAACCGAGCCAAGTTGGGCTTGAAAGGTAACTTTTTCTAAAAGTGGCAAGAAAGTTTCTAAATGCACCGCGCGATCGCTATCGTAGAAAAATTTGCCATCGGAGAGACGAGCCCTAATTACCCGACCATTTCCAGCCGAAATCAAACGTGATTTATCGGGGTCACCATTGGAAATGGTGATAAAGCGAGGTAATAATTGATCGGGATTTTTGAGCGAATGTACGGGGAAATAGCGCTGATGACTAACCATTTCGGTTTTGATTACGGGCTGAGGCAGATCTAAATATTCCCGTTCAAATTCACCAATTAACGCTGTGGGAAATTCCACTAGGTAAGTAACTTCTTCGAGTAAATCTTCAGGAATTTCAGCTTTACCGCTAAATAATTCCACAATGCTATTCATCTGCGTGAGAATATGTGCTTTACGCTCTTTTCCATCTACTAATACAAAGGCTTCGCGTAAAGTCGCCACATAATCGATCGCAGTGTCAATAATGACCGATCGCGGATGTAGGACACGATGCCCTTGGCTAATGCGATCGCTTTGGACATTTTCTAAGGCGATCGGTAAAAGCTTGGAGTTAAATAATGACACCAACCAACGAATCGGACGGGGAAATTTTAGATCGCCATTGCCCCAACGCATCAAGCGCTTACCTTCGAGTCCCGTAATCCAAGATGGGGCAAGTTCTTGCAAAATATCTTTCGTTAAGCGACCGATAATCTGCTGATGAGCAAAGACAAATGCGCCCTTATCAGTTTCTTTAATAAAAATATTTTGGAGATCTATGCCCTTAGACTTGGCAAAACCTAATAAAGCCTTGGTGGGTTCGCCTTGTGGATCGCCATTAACAAAAGCTGAACCGATCGCTGGCCCCTTGATTTCTAGACTGCGATCGCTTTGTTGAGTTGGTAAGCCTTCGATTAATACGGCAAGACGACGAGGCGTACCATAGACACTGACCTTACTCGTAGTTAATTGGTGCTCATCTAAATTTTTTGGGATGCGCTCTTGCCATTGGCGCAAAGCATCAACAATAAAGCTAGCAGGTAGCTCTTCAGTACCAACTTCTAACAGAAAACTTGCCATAACCACGAGTTGAGGGACTGTTTTCAGTTTAACGCTTTGATGCGAAAGTAACTCAAGCAAAATTAATTACAAACCGAAACCCGTAAAGTTTCGCCCCTGCGGGGCGAAACTTTACGGGTTTCGGTAACTTCTTTAGTACAAGTACTTAGGAAACTCAAAGGAAAAAATGATCCATATAAAACCCAAAAAAATAGAGGCGGGCTGCGCCCGCCTCTATTTTTTTTGAGCTCGATTATTTTATGTAAGCCCCTTAAAACTTAGATAACGTATGTCTGAGCGAAGCTTCACCATAGCTTTCTGGGTTTTAATTTTATTGCATAGTCCACTTAGCATAAAATAGCAAGAGATTAACTTTTATTGAGCAGGGATATTTAAAGAGGCAAAACATGGGGCAAACACTCGAAGCTGTAGCGATTGACTATTACACAGAAAACTATCGCGATGCCTACAGTCGAATCAATGCGATCGTCATTGAGGGTGAAGCTGAGGCGTACAGCAACTATCTCCAACTAGGGGAGCTACTGCCCGAATCTACTGAAGATTTTACCAGACTTGCGAAGATGGAGGATCGCCACAAAAAAGGCTTTATTGCCTGTGGTAAAAACCTCAAAGTCACACCTGACATGGATTTTGCTGAGAAATTCTTTTCTGAATTGCATGGCAACTTTCAAAAAGCTTTTGCAACAGGGGATATTGTCACTTGTCTGCTGATCCAATCACTCATCATTGAGTGCTTTGCGATCGCTGCTTACAACATCTACATTCCCGTTGCTGATCCTTTTGCACGCAAGATCACTGAAGGTGTGGTCAAAGACGAATACTTGCATCTCAACTTTGGAGAAGAATGGTTGCACAATCATTTTGATGATTCCAAAGCTGCTTTAGAGCAAGCCAATCGTCAAAACTTGCCAATCGTCTGGAAAATGCTCAACCAAGTCGAAAATGATGCCAAAGTTCTTGGCATGGAAAAAGAAGCTTTGGTTGAAGACTTCATGATTCAATATGGCGAAAGCCTCGGCAAAATCGGCTTCAACACCCGCGACATTATGAGAATGTCAGCAATGGGTTTGGTAGCGGCTTGATTATTTGCTAAACGCGCCAATGGCGCGTTTAGCCCTTTTTTTTGTTGACAACTGATAACTGGTAACTGCAATCGATGTTTGGTCTTATAGGGCATTTGACAAGTCTTGAACACGCTCAGGCTGTAGCAAGGGAATTAGGCTATCCCGAATACGCCGATCAAGGTTTGGAATTTTGGTGTAGCGCCCCGCCCCAAATCGTCGATCGCATTAAAGTTACGAGTGCCACAGGTCAGCAGATCGAAGGGCTATATGTAGAATCTTGTTTTTTACCTGAAATGTTAGCAGGTAGTAAAATTAAAACCGCCATTCGCAAGATCCTCAACGCGATGGCGCTTGCTCAAAAAAATGATGTTGATATTACGGCTTTAGGTGGATTTTCTTCGATCATTTTTGAGAACTTTAATCTCAGTCAGATGTCGAGCGTGCGAAATATCCAACTAGAATTTGATCGCTTCACCACGGGCAACACCCACACCGCTTACATTATCTGTCGTCAGATCGAAGAGGCAAGTCGTAAGTTTGGTATTGATCTGGCTAAAGCCACGGTGACTGTTTGTGGTGCAACTGGTGACATTGGTAGCGCTGTATGTCGTTGGCTAGATACACGTACCAACATCAAAGAGTTATTGCTAGTTGCGCGGAATCAGGAGCGCTTACAAGAATTGCAAGCCCAACTTGGACGCGGTAAGGTAATGGATATGGAGGCTGCTCTGCCGCAATCGGACATTATCGTGTGGGTAGCGAGTATGGCAAAGGGAATGGCGATCGATCCAGCCACTCTCAAGCGTCCTTGTATTCTCATTGATGGTGGCTATCCGAAGAATATGTCTACTCTTGTTCAAGAAGATGGAATTCATGTGATTGATGGCGGCATCGTTGAGCATAGTCTCGATATTGATTGGAAGATAATGAAGATCGTGAATATGACTGCTCCTGCCCGTCAGCTTTTTGCCTGTTTTGCGGAGGCGATGCTTTTAGAGTTTGAGGGTTGGCATACTAGTTTCTCTTGGGGACGAAATCAAATCAGCATGGAGAATATGGACAAAATTGGTGAAGTCTCGATCAAACATGGATTTAGACCGCTAATCCAATAAAACTACCTTGTATGCACAAGGCTAACTGTCTACGTTTCGATGTATCGTAGCCCCCTAAATCCCCCAATTCTGGGGGACTTTGAAAGAATTTTATTTTCTTGTTCCCCCAGAATTGGGGGCTAGGGGGCGATTAATTCTTGACTGATCTGGGTTTTATTACTTGTGTGTACAAGGTAGAGTAATAAAAGTGGGATTGAGGGGAATCTAGACAATTCTTAAATGGTTTCTTAAATAGATTGGTTATATAGCCTTAGACACTTTTATCAAGACAAATCAAAACCCAAATAGTGAGAGGGGGGGGGGGGCGGGCCCCCCGCCCCCAATTTTTTTTTTTTTTTTTTAAAAAAAAAAGCGCGGATTCAGCTATAGCTATAACAATTTATGAAAGTGTAGCTATGATCCTGTGAATCGTTATAAAATGTTTATAACAATCAAATTTCCTTGATATGAATAACTCTAAGAAAGTTTAGTTTGTATTTGAATTTCAAATTCTTGGTTGGAGGAGAAGCAATTCTCATAAATACTCTTGAACACAACTAAACCCAAACTATCTGAACTTGAGTCAGCGATTGTTCGCTACCCTTTAGTAGTTAATCCTTATACAAATGTTATTGACGCGATCGCACAAATGGCTATTGGGCGATCGCAACTAGATACTGACCATAATGGTGACAATCGGCAAGCATTTCAGCAAGAGGTAAGGTCGAGCTGTGTCTTAGTGGTTGAGGATGATCAGGTGATCGGGATATTGACTGAGCGGGATGTCGTACGCCTGAGCGCTCAGCAACAAGACCTTGATCTCTTAGTGATGCAAGAGGTGATGAGTCCCGAAATTGTTGAGATCAATCTAGAGACATTGATTAGCAACGTGCAAGAGATTTTAAATCAGCGATCAATTCATGAGTTAGTAGTACTTGGCGATCAGGATGAATTATTGGGAATTGTCACCCAGACTAGTTTTTTCAAAGCCTTAAGTCTGCTAGAAATGTCTAATTTGGCAGAGATAGAAGAAGCAAAAGCTTTGATCTCAAGTCAGCAAATAGAGCTAAAAAAACGCAATTCTCTATTAGAGGCTACCAATGAAGAATTGCTCTGTACGGTGGAGGAGCTAAGTGGTACTTCGGAAGAATTGGTTAGTCAGTATCAACAACTCAGATATGAAAGGTTTCGTTACCAAAATTTATTTCAGATTGCTCCTGATGGTTATCTTGTGACAGAGGGTGCAATTAAAAGTGAAAGTTCAGCTCAATAAGAAATGGAAGAAAGATTAAGCCAATAAGCATCCCAATCTTGATTAGTACGGCAGATCCTAAGAGCAAGCATAGCCTTAGCATTTTCAATCGTCCACCAAGAGCCAGCAAGCTTTAAACGATTTTGAATAACATAGCGGTGACCACTCTCAATTTCACCAGAGCCAATGGGTAAATTGGAGTCAATCGTGCCCTGATAGTCTAGACGATTAGGACGATTGAAAAGATAGCGATAAGCGGATCTAACCACAGCCAGATTGTCAGGAACAGATTCAGGTTCTTGAAACGGCTTAAGAGCTTCAAGGACAGCCGAAGCATGATTGGATTTGAGTTGTTGCTTCTGCACATCCATCCATGCTTTCGGAGCATCTGGGGAACAAACGCGACTTGCATCGGCTAGATATTCACATACATGATAGAAATCTAGTAAGTAGCGACTAAGTACACCAAAACGCTGCTCGATTTGGCTAGCAATCCAAGGCGCACCGTCGCCAACCCCATGCACAAAGGTTTCTTCTCCCAATCCAGCACGGATAGCACAATCAAGTAATGCTGCTCCTGCATCATCAGTCGAGCCTATCGTTGCTCCGAAAATAGGCTGCTCTTGCTCAGGGTACGCGCCGAGGTTAGACGCGCTTCTTTCCAGCTAATTTTACGCGTCTTACGACGGTCAACTTCTTCGCCATCAGTTTCGCTTGCCGTTGTTTCCACAATCGGAATCATTGTCCCATCCATCTCCGCTATTAAAAACTCCACACCCTCGATTGCTGGGAATCCTGTTTCCCAACTCTGCGTTTCTAATATACGCTGGGCATGACTTTCTGTGATCTCCTGTCCTGCACTAATTGGGATGCTTATTCCATGATGTTCCATCATTTTTTGGGATTTTCCCAAACGCTACATCTGACCCAAAGTCGGTAATCACTCTCTGCAATGGGCGTGAATATCCTCGGCAATGTACTTCGGCGGCTTTTTGAAATGGTCTCACTACCTGTTTGGACTCTCTTCCAAATTCGATGTACCTTGCTCTAGTACTTCGATGCGTCCATATCGGCTGTACCAATAGAGTTTTTTTACCACCTCGGTGTGAAGATGGATTCGCGGCGATATATGCTTCGCTTTGCTTGATTTCTTGCCGCGTTGCCCATGTTTGTAGTGCTGTTTGTCCTAACTGACGGATTTCTTCTATCACTCGTTCCTCGGCTGCGTCGGCTTTGATTAGATCACCTTCTGCATTTTCTACAACGGATAATAATCCTTCGATTTTCGCTTTCAATTCAGGATAATCGTTTAGTCTTTCTTCTATGCTTTTACTGGACGATGCTGTTTTTGTTTTTATATTCACGGCTCAATTTTATGACTTCTTTGGATTAGAACTGTTATCCATCATACTTTCTAACCTACTTTATTTCTCCCATTTCACTTTTAATTACACCCTGTGACAGATGCATCGGGAAAGATATTAGAGGCAAATCAATTTGTCGTAGATTTGCTGGCGATTAGGTGTGATTTTATTGTAGGGAAGCCATTCATTGTTTTTGTTGCCCCAGCTCAAAGAGAGCTTTTCTATAATAAATTCAATCATGTGTGCCTCCACAACAATGAGAGCTCGGCTAGCACCACTTGGGAGATGACGCTGACCCCCCGTGAGGGAAACCCTTTTCTTGCTGAACTTACTGTAACTAAAAATATTGATCCTGAGACAAATGGGATTCAACTTTGTTGGATTATTCGCGATATAAGCGATCGCAAGCGAGTTGAACAAGAACTAAAACAACTCACTCAATTCCTAGAAACTAAGGTCGAAGAAAGAACCCAAGAGCTTTGGCAAGTCACTTATTTACAACGAGCCATCCTGAATGCTACTGATTACGCAATTATCTCGACTGATTTAAATGGCATCATTCAGACTTTTAATGCTGGTGCTGAAAAAATGTTGGGCTACAGTGCTTCTGAAGTAATTGGTCAAGTCACACCAGCAATTCTCCATGAACCTCAGGAGGCAATTGATAAGGCAGAGTCACTCTCAGTTGAACTGGGTTTTGATATTTCTGCCTCTGAGGTTTGCTTCGCAAAGGCGCGTCTGGGACTCACCTATGAAGATGAATGGACTTATATCCGCAAAGATGGCTCTCGATTTCCTGTGTGGGTATCTGTTACCGCCCTAAAGGATTTCAATCAGCAAATTGTGGGATTTTTAGGTGTCGCGCAAAATATTAGCGATCGCAAACTCAGTGAAGCACAATTGCTACTCGCTAATCAAGAACTGTTGCAAGCAACTCGTCTCAAAGATGAATTTCTTGCCAACATGAGCCATGAACTCCGCACTCCACTCAATGCCATTCTCGGTATGACCGAAAGCTTAATGGAAGAAGTCTTTGGAGTTCTCAATCAACAACAGAAGAATAGCTTGCAGATAGTCGAAAAGAGTGGCAATCATTTGCTGGAGCTAATTAATGACATTCTCAATCTCGCCAAAATTGAAGCTGGTCAATTAACCTTAGACTGCGCAGTTGCTAGCGTTAATCAAATTTGTCAGGCTAGCATCATGTTTGTCAGAAATCAAGCCATGAAAAAGCAGATCAAACTGGAAATGCATGTGCCTTCAGATATACCCTATATAGAAGTAGATGAGCGTCGCATTCGTCAAGTCCTAATTAATCTGCTCAATAATGCTGTGAAATTTACGCCAGAGGGCGGCAGCATTACTCTAGAAGTAACACTAGAAAGCATGATTGATGATATCAAAGACAGCATATCTACACAATGGGTAAAGTTTGCTGTCATCGATACAGGCATCGGCATCGACCGCCAAGACCTAAAGAAACTATTTCAACCCTTTATCCAAATCGATAGCGCCCTCAATCGTCAATACGATGGTACAGGCTTAGGTTTAGCCTTAGTCAAACGCATTGTCGAACTCCATAATGGACGAGTTAGCGTCACTAGTGAAGTGGGCGTAGGCAGTCGCTTTGAGGTCGCACTTCCCTGCATAGAAATAACATCTCAAATCCCGCAGGAAGTGCCCACCCCATCCTCTTCAGCTTCCATTGAACATGTTGGCAGTACTAGCGAATCACCCCTGATCCTGTTAGCCGAAGACAACGAAGCTAATATTACGACCATTGTCAGTTATCTTGAGGTGAAGGGCTTTCGGATTGCCGTCGCTAACGATGGCCAGGAAGCGATCGCACTGGTGCGATCAAAAAATCCCGACCTAATACTAATGGATATCCAAATGCCGAGGATGGATGGACTAGAAGCTATAAGGTGGATTCGCAGCAATCATTCTACCGATGTGCCAATAATTGCTCTCACCGCTTTGGCAATGACAGGCGATCGCGAAAAATGTTTGGCAGCAGGAGCTAATGATTATTTGAGCAAACCAATTAAGCTAAAGCAACTCGCAACTGTCATTCAACAGTTTTTAGAATAATTTTTGTAGAAGTGTTGCTTTGCAACACTTCTACAAAAATTAGAGCGTGTTTGAGTCAAGGCGCTATAATATTGTTTTTTTGCCGCCAGATATTGATTAACGGTTAACAAGATGATGTTTAAACTAACTCAACTAAGTTCCATTACTAAAGTTTTTGCTTCCATTGCGATCGCGATGAATGTCGCATGTTTTTCAAATTCTAGCTACCTCAGTTCAGCTGCGATCGCCGCCGAAAATCCTCCCGTTTCTGCGGAAGCAAAACACTTGATTGAACGACTAACGGGGCAATGGCAACTAGTATCCTCTACCATCAATAATCCTGAAACATTGACCTTCATCTTCACTGCTGATGGCAAGCTATATCTGTTGGGCATAAATGAAAAGACAGCATATGCATTGGAATATCAAGTTAATACGATTAATGGACAGACGTACTTATATATTTTGCAAGGTGGTTTTGCGTCCAGAACAACCGTTGATTTTAGTCAAAAAGGTCAGCTAATTTTACAACAGTTAGTCGTCCCTGCGGCTTTTCAGCAGTCTGGGAATATTCTTGGAGGATTGCTCTTGCCTAATGCGCTATTTCTCAATCGCATTTCCAACGATACTAATTTGCCAAAAGAAGTTGAGGTTTCTAGCCTAAGTTCAGCAAGACAGTCCGAAGCGAAAACTTATGTTGGTTCTATGAATCGCGCACAGCAAGCTTTCTTTCTGGAAAAAACTTATTTTGCAGTTAACCTTGAAGTATTAGCCATTGGTATCCCATCGGAAACTGCGAACTACAAGTATCAAGTGATGGGTTTAGACAGTACTAAGGCAGTTCAGAATATGGCGATCGCCAAGGGTGATGGCTTGAAATCTTATACAGGATTGGTATATGTTGCCAAAACGCCTGACTCTCCAGAACCCTACACCACATCTCTACTTTGCGAGAGCATAACACCTACTCGTCAGAGCCCTCCCAAGTTTATCCTCCAAACTGTCCCAGAATGTCCATCTGGATATAAGCAGATTTAATCGCCACAAGACAAAAGGTAGTGCAAAGCACTATCTTTTGTCTTGCGAGCCAAAATCAGGGCGATCGCTATAGTAAATTTATTAAGCTGATAAAGTTTTGATAAATTGCAAATATGACTCAAAAGATTGCATTTCTTGGTTTAGGCGTAATGGGTGGGGCAATGGCTGCCAACTTAGTCAAACGTGGATATTCAGTACTAGGTTGGAATCGCACTAAAGATCGTCCCACGATCGCTACATTTACGAGTGTAGTCGGCACATTAGCTAACTCCTTAGAAGATGCAGTTCGTGAAGCAGATGTGGTGTTCTCTTGCCTAGGCGATGTCCCTGATGTCACCGAAGTACTCATCGGTGACTTCGGCGCGATGCACTTTGCCAGAGCCAATACCTTATTTATTGATACCAGCACCATCGGCAGTGATGCTGCAAAAAAGATTGGCAATGCCTTAATGCATGACGGTTTACGCTTTTTGGATGCGCCAGTGTCGGGTGGCGATGTGGGTGCACGTAATGGCACATTAACATTTATGGTTGGTGGCAATCCCGAAGATTTACAGGATTGTTTATACCTGTTTGAGGCGATGGGTAGCAATATCAAGCATTGTGGGGCGATCGGTAGCGGTCAAGCCGTAAAGCTCTGCAATCAAACTCTAGTGTCAGTCTATATGCTGGCTCTTTGCGAAACCATGCAATTTGCCGAAAAAATGGGGCTCGATCCGCGATTAATCGTCGATGTTTGTGGCAGTGGGGCAGCAGGGTCTTGGGCTTTAACAAATCTTGGTATGAAAGTTGCGACTGGGGATTATCAGCCAGGATTTGCAATTAAACATATGCTTAAAGATTTAAGACTTGTGCAAGAAATTAGCGATCGCCAAGATTTAGATTTTCCTGTAGATCTACCTGCGATCGCCCTAGCTATGCAAAATTTCCAAAAAGTGAGTCAACTCGATGACGGACAAGGGGCTGAACAAGGCACACAAGCAATGATCCGTGCTTATCAATAACAAAAGTCGGCGCAGCCGACTTTTGTTATTGATCGTAAATTGTTAAAAATCTAGCAAACTCTAGCAAGTATGCTTTGATACAATGCGATGCTAATCCCATAAAGATGCCTCCGCTCCTCCAGAAAAAATGCAACTGGCAAAAAGACTTCGTAATATTCAGCCTTCCTTAACTCTAGCGATCGACGCAAAAGCTAAGGCGATGAAGGCTAGTGGAATTGATATTTGTAGCTTTAGTGCTGGCGAACCAGACTTTGATACACCCGACCATATCAAGGCTGCTGCCAAACTCGCACTCGATCAAGGCAAGACTCGCTATACAGCCGCCGCAGGTATCCCTGAGCTGAAACAAGCGATCGCCGCTAAGCTCCTGCGCGACAATAACGTAACCTACAAGCCCGAACAAATCATCGTCACTAATGGTGGTAAACACTCGCTGTATAACCTGATGATGGCTATCCTTGACGAGGGGGATGAAGTAATTATTCCTGTGCCGTTTTGGGTGAGCTACCCTGAGATGGCAAAATTAGCCGAAGCGACTCCAGTATTTGTGATTACAACTGAAGAAACTGGCTACAAAATCACTCCTGAGCAATTAGAAGCAGCCATAACACCCAAAACCAAGCTATTTGTTCTCAATTCGCCTTCTAATCCCACGGGTATGGTGTACTCGCCTGCGGAAATCAAGGCTCTAGCCGAAGTCCTAGACCGACACCCCCATGTTTATATCGTCTCCGATGAGATTTATGAAAAGATTCTTTATGATGGGGCGACCCATTTAAGTATCGCGGCGGTGAGTCAGTCGATGTACGATCGCACTTTGATCAGTAGCGGTTTTGCTAAGGCTTACTCGATGACAGGTTGGCGAGTTGGCTATTTGGCAGGCGCACCCGAAATCATCAAGGCGACTACGATGATCCAAGGACATAGCACCTCGAATATTTGCACCTTTGCTCAGTATGGCGCAGTTACAGCCCTCAATGACTCCCAAGACTGTGTCGAAGTAATGCGCAAAGCTTTTGCAGAACGTCGCGATGTCATGTATGACCTATTAACTGCGATTCGAGGGCTTACCTGTCCCAAACCTGATGGAGCGTTCTATCTCTTCCCTAGCATCAAAGCCTTTAACATTCCTTCTCTAGAATTTTGTGACAAATTATTAGAGGATCAGAAAGTTGCTGTCATTCCAGGGATTGCTTTTGGCTTAGACGATTGTATTCGTCTCTCCTATGCCACTGATTTAGGCACGATTCGCGAAGGCTGCGATCGCATTCGCCAATTTGTCGAGAAACATTTTTAATCTCTAGATAAACAGAAAAAGCGGCGCATTGCGCCGCTTTTTCTATTGATAGCTTATATGAACAAAATCTACTTCGCTATAGCTGCCATTGTTATTTTGCTCTGTGGATATTTCGGGCTAAATTTTTGGTTACTGGATAATCGTACTCCCAGCAATAGCATGACTGAATCCCTCGGCTCAGATCCCTATGCATTGAGCACCTACCCCATCAACCCCGATCTGTCAAAACGCGATCTAAACAAACCCTTAGTCGTGTTTTTTGGAGACTCCCGCGCGGTGGCTTGGCCAGCGATCGCCAATATTCCCTTTGAATTTATCAATCGTGGCATCAATGGACAAACTACTAACCAAGTATTAGGAAGATTATCTGCTCATGTCGCTTCCTTATCACCTCAAATCGTAGTCGTCCAAGTCGGTGTGAATGACCTGAGGGATTTTGCCGAATTCCCTGATAAATCACGGAATATAGTCAATAATTGCAAACAAAATATTCAAAAAATTGTTGATAGATTAACCCAAGAACTAAAAGCAACCGTCATTCTCACTACGATTTTCCCGACTAGCGAGTTATCTCAATCAGTTCGAGCTTATTGGCCAGAAGAAGCCGATCGCGCCATTATTGAGATTAATCAATTTATCAAATCACTCAAGAGCGATCGCGTTATTATTCTAGACGCAGCCGCACTCTTAGCGGATGAGCGCGGCAATGTTCGCCAAATCTATAGCCTAGATACTCTGCACCTCAATAGCCAAGGTTATAAGATGCTCAATGATGAGTTATTAAAAATACTCACGAATAAAAAACCATAAGGTTGCGCCCCTGCGGGGCGCAACCTTATGGTTTTATCTAGTTAGAAATATACTTCGCAAAGATTGGACAGTTAAACGGATGGCAAAATTTTACGATCGCCTGACGACCGAACTACAGAACTTCATCGAAGCTCAGCATATTTTTTTTGTGGCAAGCGCTCCTAATGATGGACGTGTGAACTTGTCGCCAAAAGGAATGGATGCTTTGCGGGTAGTCAACGAATCCGAAATTGCCTATCTCGATCTCACAGGAAGTGGCAATGAAACCGCCGCCCATCTCCTCGAAAATAGCCGAATTACTGTCATGCTATGTAGCTTTACAGAGAAGCCCTTAATCCTGCGTCTCTATGGTCAAGGCGAACCAATCCGTCCTAGGGATGAGGCATGGCAAGAATATCTATCTCTATTTCCTGCGATCGCAGGTACTCGCCAAATCGTGCGGGTCAAAGTGGAATCTGTACAAACATCCTGTGGTTTTGCAGTTCCCTTTTATGAATTTTCAGGCGATCGACAAGTATTAAAAGAATGGGCTGAGAAACAAGGTGAAGAAGGTGTCTATAAATATTGGCAAAAAAACAATCAGCAAAGCATTGATGGCTTGCCCACTAGACTCTTAGAATAATGTGACTCATTGGGTAGATTTGGCGAGGGCAAAGCCCTCGCCAAATCTACCCGAAATCCAGTAAATTCATTAGTCTTGCGTAAGTCCTAACTTATTCTTTTATACCAATTCACAAAAGTGTGACTACACTTCTGTGAATTAAAAACCAAACCCTGTAAGGGTTTTAAAAACACAAAATGGCTACGCCATTTTGTGTTTGGGTATTATCTCCATTTCTCTTGATTCTGCAAGATAAACTCTTCTATGGCTTCTTTTGCTTCTAAAAGACTTTCGCCAGTTTCTCCTCTATAGAGTTTTATGGCTTCTATCTTGCGATAGGGATCTAATGCAAGCTGTTTAACTTGATCTGAGATTAGAGATGGAACTTCAATCTCCATCCGATTTAATAGCAAGCTTAGAGAAAGATCCATACGCTTTATCTTTTGCTCAAGCTTTTTAATACTTGATTGAAGGCTAAGGATAACCCACACAATGATGAAAAGAGCAGAAACATAAATAAATCCCTCTGTAACGGACACCATAGTTAATCCTTAGTTTTTGTCTTGTACTTTAAATATACTAAGACCAAAATGGGAGGACACTTTGCGTCCTCCCATTTTGGCTTTGGTATTTATAAACCACTTACAGCTCGTTCAAGATTAGCTCGGGACTGGTTGTACCCGATGATTGCCTGTACACGATTAACATCAGCACGAGTTAAATCAGACTCAGCCGTAATTACCTCAAGCTGAGTTCCCACACCTGCATCAAGCCGTAGACGAGCCAAACGCAAGGCTTCTTGAGCTTGTTCGACAGCTTTAGTAGCCGTGTCAATTTGCTTAAGGCGCGATTGCTGATTGATATATGACTCTTCCACATCATAACGAGCTTGACGCGCATCTTGCTCAAATCGAGCTTCCGCGATCGCTTGATCGGCTTTAAATTGATTTACTTGTGCGTCGGCTCTACCTCCATCAAAGAGGTTCCAATTTAGAGTTGCCCCAATTTGATAGCCAACGCCAATACCACCACCACTGGTAAATTCAGAAGCAGTATTAAAGTTCCCAAACAAATTAATTTGAGGTCCTATTCTCGCTAGAGAATTATTAGCACGATCGCGAGCAACTTCACGCTCTAATTTGCGAATATCTAGCTCGGCGCGATTGCGTACAGCTAATAAAATGGTTTCTTCAACTGGCAATTTCCATTCAGGCACGGGTGCGATTTTATCCGCAGCCGTGATTTCGACGATGGAGGGATAATTTAGTTGTCTTGATAACTCACGTCTCGCTACTAATTGAGCAGCCTCTGCATTGAGCAAATCTTGCTTAGAATTAGCAAGCTGAACTTCAGATTGCAACACATCAAACTTTGTGCCAACACCTGCTCTTTCTCTAGCCTTGGTATCTTTTAAACTTCTTTCTGAATTTTCAACAGCTTTGCGTTGAATACGAATTGTTTCGTCAGTATTCTGTAAGTTGTAATATGCTGTGACGATGCCCAAACGAATATTTTGTCTGATACGACTGAGATCGGCTTCAGCGATGCGTAGGTTGTTTTCGGCGATCCGAACCGTAGACTCCTTAGAGCCTGAGTCAAATATGTTGTAATCAACTCCAATCGTGGCATTTAGTGGATTACTAGTGGTTATACCTAATGGGGTATTGTTATTTATGCTATTTAAGCGTGCTTGTGCCGAGTCAGTGTAGTTGTACTGTATCGTTCCTGTAACAGTAGGCGATCGCCCTGCTTCGGATTCTTGCAATACGGCACGAGCGCGATCGATCGCAATTCTGGCGCGAATTGCATCTGAGTTAGTTTTTTCAACTAGATCAAGAATTTCGGCTAGGGTGACTGGCTTAGTGATATCTAATCTAACTTGGCTAGGTGTCGTTGGGACAACTAGTGTCTGTGCGGGATCAAGTTGACCTGAGGTAGAGGCTGCGGCGCTAGGAATTACTCTGGCAGGTTCAGTAGAAGAACTGACTTTTTCAGGTTGCGATCGCTGACTATCTTGAAGGATAGTAGTCTCCAAGGCAGGCGATTTTGATGATTCTGAAGTATCGGCTTTTGGTAAAGCTGCAATCACTACCTGAATGTCTTGGAGAATAGGTTGCTGATTACTAACTAACTCAGGTTTGGATTTGAGTGTCTCTACCTTTTTTGGGGTAGTTACTTCATCAATTAATGAAGTAACTTTTATCGTACTGTCAGGCTCTAGGACAACCTTTGTATAGGGTTTTAGAGGCATGGTAAATTCTTGAGCATTGGCTGTCCAAGCTGGAATCAGAAGCGATAAACTCGCACCAAGCGTCAACCAACTGGAGTAAATTCGCATAATTCAGACCGTCTCTTATTCGTCTTTAAAATAGCAGCTAACATACCTTACTGTGGTCATCTTCGGATAGCTCACATGTAACAATCATCATGCTATCGGGTCAAAATGAAGAGGAAGCGCTGTATGTTTACCTTACAGATTGTAGTACAAACCTAGAAATTTGGTAGGGTGCTTTGCCCTGATTTCTATAGCTTTCAATATTTATGCTAGGACAAATCAAAACCCCAAATAAAAATGGAGGCGCTTTGCGCCTCCATTTTTATTTGGGGTTTTATATCCTAAGCAATCCTTTTACGTCTATAAAACCACCTTTTTTCGTATTCGTCTAACTGGCGTTAATATTAAAGTGTAACGTCGCGACAAAATTTACAGACTGTATCCAAAAATGAATATTTCTCCCTCAGTAACTGCTCCGCAGGCTTGGCATGGTGATGCCCTTGCGATCGCTGTTTTTGCTAGTCCAAAATCTAGCAATGAGCAATCAGAAAATCCAGCCAAGCAAACTCTACAACTATCTGAATCACTGAAAAACTTAGATATTCAGGTTTTAGCTTGTACTTTGACTGATTTAATTACTGAGTCAGAATTTACGGGGGAAATTGGTGCATCAGTTGGTGGGCGTGTCGGGATTGACTATGCGATCCGTAAGGTGATTTTGATTGGTATGGGCGATCCCGCTAAGGCTAATGCTGATGTTTGGCGTAAAGCTGCTGCATCGGCGGTGAAATGGGCTAATAAGGAAAAGGTGAAAAAGCTGGCGCTTTCTTTTCCTACCTATAACCAAGATGTGAGTTTGACGGCTCAAGCGATCGCAGAGGGTGTATTACTTGCAGCCCATCAAGACAAACGCTTTAAATCCAAAAATGCCAATCCGCAATTCCTCGATCAAGTGGAGGTTTTAGAAACTGATCCTGAGTTAGCAAATCCTGCGATCGCTAAGGCGCAGCAGATTGTTGATGGTGTAATTTTGGCGAGAGAGTTAGTATCTGCGCCAGCAAATATTGTTACCCCGATTACATTGGCAGAAACTGCGGTAGCGATCGCTTCTGAATCTGAGCATTTCACTGCCAAAATCCTTGAACAAGCTGAATGTGAAACTCTGGGCATGGGTGCATTCCTTGGTGTGGCTAGAGCTTCGGATATTCCACCAAAGTTCATTCACCTTACCTATAGCAACGGTACACCAAAGCGCAAATTGGCGATCGTGGGCAAAGGCTTAACCTTTGACTCTGGTGGCTTGAATCTGAAAACGGGTATTGGTAGCAGCATTGAACTCATGAAAACCGACATGGGTGGTTCCGCCGCCGCACTCGGTGCAGCGAAAGTCATTGCTCATCTGCAACCCACAGACATCGAAGTGCATTTCATCGTGGCGACTTGCGAAAACATGGTCAATGGCAGTGCGATGCGTCCGGGGGATATCCTCACAGCTTCTAATGGCAAAACCATTGAGGTAAATAATACTGATGCTGAAGGTCGCTTGACCCTTGCCGATGCGCTTGTCTATGCCGATAAGTTGGGTGTCGATGCGATCGTCGATCTTGCGACGCTGACGGGTGCTTGTGTGGTCGCTTTGGGCGAGGATATTGGAGGGATGTGGTCGATTGATGATGATTTTGCCGAGGCGATCGCTAAAGCTGCTAAGGATGCTGGTGAGAAATTCTGGCGGATGCCCCTTGAAGATCCCTATTTCGATCAATTAAAGTCAGTGGTTGCCGATTTTAAAAATACAGGTTCACGGGCTGGTGGTGCGATTACAGGGGCTTTATTCTTGAAGCAATTTGTGGAAAAGACTAAGGCATGGGCGCACCTTGATGTGGCGGGACCAGTCTGGACTGAGCGCGAGTCTGGCTATAACAATGCTGGTGGTACAGGTTTTGCTGTACGCACTTTAGTGAATTTAATTATCAATTAATGTAGATTTTGGTGCGGCTTTGTCGCACCAAAATCTACTTAAAAACTATTAAGTAAAAATTTGATTAAGTAAAAATAAAAAAAGGCTTGCTTAGCAAGCCTTTTTTGTTGAATTAGTGAATAATGTAAGCAATCCAAAATCTAGGTCACAAAGCGATGAGCGATGAGTCTAAGCTGGCAGTAGCAAATATTTCTTCTGAGAATGAGGCTGTATTGCAAGAGCTTTCGATGACGCTAGATCTCTATGAGGGCGAGTTTAAACTGCTGCTAGTGCGATGCAATTATCAGGATTTACGCGATCGCCTCATCACCCGCCTCAAAGAAATTCATCCACAACCAATTTTTGAAATAAAGTTACCGCGATCGCAAAAAGCCTTATATAACCACATCATTTCTCAAGTACAGTCTGAGCCTCCCGCAGTATTGTCGATTGTGGGAATGGATGAACTAGATGATCTACAGGCGGCGCTGTTGGATCTTAATATCAATCGCGAAATGTTTCGCAATCACTGCCCCTATCCGATTGTTTGGTGGATTTCGGATGCGGTACATAAACGGATTATTAAAGTTGCTCCAGACTTTGAGAGTTGGACAACTACGCTAGAGTTTCCCATTGATACTGATGAGTTACTAACTTCTTTGCATGATGGCAGTGAAGCTTTATTTAGTCATGTACTTGCGCCCAGTGAGGTTCCTTTTTTTAAAAAGTTGAGTGAGATTCATCAGCTCGGCTCGATTCAATGTTCGGAATTGGAAATAGCACTCAAGGACTTAGGCGATCGCGGTTTAAATCTTGAGCCAAAACTGCTAGCAAATATTAATTTCATTCGTGGACTAGATGATTTGCCACCGAGTAGCTCAGCAGAAAAAGCATTGGAATATCTAAAAGCTAGTTTGGAATATTGGCGACAAATAGAAGATTTTGAACGTAGTGGACTATTGCTCGGTCAAATTGGTAGATTAATGGACCGAATTACCAATGCTGATAAATATAGAACTCCTGACTGGCAACCATCACAATTAGCTTATCAAGATGCCATCTCGTTGTTTGAAAAAGCAAATCGCCCTGATCTTGTTGCCCATATCATTCTTAAACTGATTATAGTTACAAAACATCTTTCTGACTGGGAACTGATTGAAACTCTTCTAGAAAAGGCTTTACCTCTACACAGAGAATTCAAAAACTCGTTTTATCTTTCAATAGATTATCGCTATTTGGCAGATATTGCGCTTCGCAAACAAGAATGGGAAGTTGCTAGGAATCATGCAAAAACTGCACTTTTATTTTTAGCTGAAGATGTGATCGAGAATCAAGAATGGCGTAATCTATTCTTGTTGACGCTTGCTCATGCAGAAATGAAACTTGGGAATAATCAAGAAGCTTTAAATGCGCTGCATGAAGCAAAGCAAATAGGTGATACAGGACATCCACAGGTTTATATTGCGGTTTTGCAAGAATTGAGATCGCTTTACACCAAACAAAAGCAATATCTCGAAGCCTATGTCACGAAGCAGGAGCAATATGCGATCGAGCAACAGTATGGCTATCGTGCGTTTATCGGTGCAGGCAGGTTGCAGGGTAAGAAGTCAGTTGGTAAATCGCAAACTGATGTGGCGACGGAAATTGAGGCTTCGGGACGCAAGCATGATCTTGATGAGTTGATTACGCGCATTGCGAAGCCGAGCTATAAGCTGATTGTACTGTATGGCAAGTCGGGTGTGGGTAAGAGTTCGCTGGTGAATGCGGGATTAATTCCGCAGTTGGAGCATACTTCCTTTGAGGGTAGGGATGTTTGTACGATCTCATTGCGAGTTTATACGAATTGGGAAGAGGAGTTGGAGAAGGCTTTAAAGACCCTCACCCCCCAGCCCCCTCTCCCAATGGGAGAGGGGGAGACAGATTCTTTGCTCCCCTCGCCCTCTGGGAGAGGGGCTGGGGGTGAGGGCATCATTACGAAACTGCGAGAAAAAGAAGCGCAAAATAAGCGTCTGGTCTTGATTTTCGATCAATTTGAAGAGTTCTTTTTTGTTTATTACAATCAACCTGCCGAGAGGCGACGCTTTTTTGAGTTTATTGGGAAGTTGCTAAATGACTCACAAAATCTATCTTCGCTGAAGGTGGTTTTGTCGTTGCGAGAGGACTATCTGCATTATTTACTGGAGTGTAATCAGATTGAGAGCATGGCGGCGATCGATCAGGATATTCTCAGTAAGAATGTGTTGTATCGGGTGGGAAATCTCAAGGTAGAGGCGGCTAAGTCGCTGATTCAAACACTGACAGAGAAGTCGCGGTTTTATTTGGAGCCTGAGTTGATTGGGGCGATCGCAGATGACCTCAAGGATGAGCTAGGCGAGGTGCGTCCGATTGAGCTTCAGGTGGTGGGAGCGCAGTTGCAGCAGGAGGGAATTAAGACTTTGGAGCAATATCGCCTGTTGGGGGCGAATCCAAAGGCGATATTGGTGGAGCGATATTTGAATGATGTGATTGTGGATTGTGGAGAAGAGAATGAGCGCTTGGCTAAGTTCTTGCTGTTTATGTTGACGGATGAGCGGGGGACTCGTCCGTTAAAGACTCGTGAAGAGTTAGAAAAGGATTTGCATGATTTGCTGGCTGAGATGCAGGGGGATACGTCAGCTTTGGATTTGGTGTTGGAGATTTTTGTGCGATCGGGTTTGGTGGTGTTAATTCCTGAGTCACCGTTGGATCGCTATCAGTTGGTGCATGATTATCTGGCGGAGTTTATCCGTGCGTCGCAAGCGCCTGAGATGGCGAAGTTGCAGCAAGAGTTAATGGAGACTAAGGAGACTTTGAGGGAAACTGTGGATCGGCTGAGTGTTGCGGTGAAGGAGGAAGAGGCGGCGAAGTTTAAGGCTAGGGGGCGGAGTCGGTTGGCTGTTGGGGTGGGGATTGTGGCGAGTGTGATGGCGATCGCGGCAGGAGTTGCAGGATTTTTTGCGTTGCGAAGTAGTGACGAAGCATGGAAAAGTAAAGTCAATCAAGAATTTATCTCCGATAGTTACAAAATATTGTCGCTACTGAACAGCAACCTTCAGCTTGAGGCGTTAGTTGAGGCAGTAGAGACTGGCGAGAGATTGCAAAAAGATAAGATTACCTCTCCTGATACGGAGATCCGCGTAATCACCTCTATCCAAGAAGTTGTCTATGCCATGAAAGAAAAAAATCGTCTTCTTGGGCATAGCGCCAGTGTCTGGAGCCTAGCCTTTAGTCCTGATGGCAAGACGATTGCCACTGGAAGTGGGGACAAAACCGTCAAATTGTGGAATCTGGAAGGAAAAGAAATCCAATCCTTGAAAGGGCACAGCAATAGTGTCAGTAGCGTAGCCTTTAGTCCCGATGGCAAGACGATTGCCACTGGAAGTAGGGACAAAACTGTCAAATTGTGGAATCTGGAAGGAAAAGAAATCCAATCCTTGAAAGGGCATAGCGCCAGTGTCAGTAGTGTAGCCTTTAGTCCTGATGGCAAGACGATTGCCACTGGAAGTGGGGACAAAACCGTCAAATTGTGGAATCTGGAAGGAAAAGAAATCCAATCCTTGAAAGGGCATAGCGCCAGTGTCTGGAGCGTAGCCTTTAGTCCTGATGGTAAGACGATTGCCACTGGAAGTGGGGACAAAACCGTCAAATTGTGGAATCTGGAAGGAAAAGAAATCCAATCCTTGAAAGGGCATAGCGCCAGTGTCTGGAGCGTAGCCTTTAGTCCCGATGGCAAGACGATTGCCACAGCAAGTTATGACAAAACCGTCAAATTGTGGAATCTGGAAGGAAAAGAAATCCAATCCTTGAAAGGGCACAGCGATGGTGTCAATAGCGTAGCCTTTAGTCCCGATGGTAAGACGATTGCCACAGCAAGTTATGACAAAACCGTCAAATTGTGGAATCTGGAAGGAAAAGAAATCCAATCCTTGAAAGGGCACAGCGATAGTGTCAATAGCGTAGCCTTTAGTCCTGATGGCAAGACGATTGCCACTGGAAGTGGGGACAAAACCGTCAAATTGTGGAATCTGGAAGGAAAAGAAATCCAATCCTTGAAAGGGCATAGCGCCAGTGTCTGGAGCGTAGCCTTTAGTCCTGATGGTAAGACGATTGCCACTGGAAGTGGGGACAAAACCGTCAAATTGTGGAATCTGGAAGGAAAAGAAATCCAATCCTTGAAAGGGCATAGCGCCAGTGTCTGGAGCGTAGCCTTTAGTCCCGATGGCAAGACGATTGCCACAGCAAGTTATGACAAAACCGTCAAATTGTGGAATCTGGAAGGAAAAGAAATCCAATCCTTGAAAGGGCACAGCGATGGTGTCAATAGCGTAGCCTTTAGTCCCGATGGTAAGACGATTGCCACAGCAAGTTATGACAAAACCGTCAAATTGTGGAATCTGGAAGGAAAAGAAATCCAATCCTTGAAAGGGCACAGCAATAGTGTCAGTAGCGTAGCCTTTAGTCCCGATGGCAAGACGATTGCCACTGGAAGTAGGGACAAAACTGTCAAATTGTGGAATCTGGAAGGAAAAGAAATCCAATCCTTGAAAGGGCACAGCGATGGTGTCAATAGCGTAGCCTTTAGTCCCGATGGTAAGACGATTGCCACAGCAAGTTATGACAAAACCGTCAAATTGTGGAATCTGGAAGGAAAAGAAATCCAATCCTTGAAAGGGCACAGCGATGGTGTCAATAGCGTAGCCTTTAGTCCCGATGGTAAGACGATTGCCACAGCAAGTTATGACAAAACCGTCAAATTGTGGAATCTGGAAGGAAAAGAAATCCAATCCTTGAAAGGGCACAGCGATAGTGTCAATAGCGTAGCCTTTAGTCCCGATGGCAAGACGATTGCCACTGGCAGTGAAGACCTAACTATCAAATTGTGGAGTCTAGACTTAGACCGTCAGATGGGACTTGCTTGCCATTGGCTGCAAGACTACATTGCAACACAGCCAGAATTGCAGCAAAAGCTCTCAACCTGTTTAGATCCACAAACATTGAAAGCCGCTGCACCTGCTCTTGTGGCAGAGGCAAGAACAAAGCTGATGGATAGTAGAAAAGATGACGCAATTTTTCTATTTAAAGAAGCTAAACAACTTGATCGCGAACTTGTTCTTGATGCAGAAATAGAAAATATGATCAAATAGCATCCCAGATCCCCGACTTTTTCTCTGCTGTCAAAAGTGATTTGCAAATTCATAAAAAAAGTCGGGGATCTTAATCTCTGCACTTCAGGTTGTGAGCTAAGCGATCTCGCAAAATCCCTCAGACTGCAAGAGATGCTGGCTCTGCGATCGCCTTTACTAAACATGAACCCCCCAGATCTCCGACTTTTTCTGTGAACTTTTAAATCACTTTTGATCGCACAGAAAAAGTCGGAGATCTTAATCTTTGCTTTTCGGTTGAGTGCTAAGGAATGAAAATTAATTAACTTGTGCAATTAAAACCAAAATTTGTTGGGGCGGGCGAAGCTCGCCCCAACAAATTTTGGTTTTAATTAATTTTCATTCCTAAGCGATCGCATTTAGAACAGCGTCAACAATCCCAAAGATTCAGTATTAATCAAATCTTGAATATCAGTACAATGTTTTCTCACTTTTTGGAGAGAGATTATGATCGAAAAGAAGCTTCATGCCTTTACCAAAAGGGTTTGCTGTTCGCGATCGGCAGCATAGCTAAGACAAGCAAAAATATCTTCTTGAGTAAGGTAAGGAAAATCTTCAAGAACCTCCTGATAGGTCATACCAGACGCAAGATAGGACAAAATATCATAAACAGTAATTCGCATCCCTCTAATACAAGGCTTGCCACTACGTTTACCAGATTCAATAGTAATGCGATCGCGATAGTTCATTGACTTTAAACCGTAACTTCTGCTGATACAGCATTTTTATCTATTTGTATATTAATCTAAGCCCGATCTTTTTGTAGCGATCGCGAAATATCCATAAAAAAGCGATCGCCAAATTTAGCTTGTTGTATGAGATGCGAATAAGCGATCGCGCTACAAACTATGAAAGCAAATGGTAAACTACAACAAAAAGCTCTAAGTTATTTCTTTAGTTTGGACTAATGGGCAGGTATGAGAGAGGAACCAAAAGACACGAGAAAATTGAGCAGGAGATTGCAATAGCAAAATCCAGCTCAAAATTGAGAAGAGAAGCAGAACCTAAATGGCAATTGGATGGGTTGGCGGAGGAGTCTTTTCAGTTTTCTTTCTTTTTGAGGCGTGTTTTTTAACAGTCGGATAGCGAATACGAGGAGGAAGGCGATCGCCTAAGGAGCGTCCGGGCGATTTACCGCGTAGTTTAGGAGGGATTGCAGGAGTACCAATCGCGGCAATAATTACCGCAAATGATTGAGCGACACGACCAGGAGCAAGATTATCCTGAGGAGACTGCCAAGGTAAAGGAGCATCAACACAATCGAGACGAGCGAACCAAAGTTGCCAAGTCATTAAAGGCATCAAAGCACTCCAACGCTCAGCCGCCTGAGTAGAGGTAATCTGGGGCAGAGTCCAATGTAACCGTTGCTTGGCAAAACGATACCAATGCTCTATGGCAAAGCGACGCAAGTATTTTAACCAAAGAGTTTCCAAAGCAGGCATAGTTTTACCCAACCAAGCCAACCACATGGGCTGAAACTTACGGTTGCGCCCCAAGGGTTCAATCACCTCAATTCTAAAAATCTGCATCGGTCTTTCTGGAGAAGTACGGAAATGAAAGTCACGCCAATAAGTTACCCGTACCCGACCTATTTTTGGGTCTGTAATTTCTATAGTGGTGTCGGCAACAGCCCAAGTTTCTGGGGCATTCAGTTTGAATTTATGCCCATGTTTACAAGGTGCACCACGACCGCTATAGGCAGACGGAACTCCCCAAACACAGCGATTAGATGCCAAACGTAGTAATAAATCCGCCTCAATATTCGCTGTTGCTTTCACAAAACTTGCATTCCCATATCCTCGGTCATAGACAGCTAGGGGGCGTACGCTTAACTGCTTTGTGACTTGTTTGAGTTGGAAGGCAGCTTTACTCACAGGAGTCTCGAAACTGGTGATCCGCTCATGTTTTATCGGTAGCGCCCAACTCCCACTTGCTTCGGGAATCCACGCCAACGTGCTGTAGCTTTGTCCTACGCCGATACTTTCGTCTTTGCCATGATGGAATCCTCTTTCCTTCAGCGTTTCCGCATCTGGTCGCAACCACACGCTATTATCTCCAGCCAGACAAGGTTGCTCTTCGGTTGGGATCTCTTGCACCATTAGTTTCATCAACTTTCCTCTTGCTGGTCGGCTATCGCGCAGTCCCTCATAAATACTTGACCATTTTCGCCGAAATAATGGATTCATTGACAGACTCACATACGAGCTAATGCTCGGACTTGTCAGGACGGCATCCATTAATTCAAATACTGCATCTTTTCCTGTTCCTAGGTATTCATATATCGACTTGCGAAATTCTTGTAATTTTTGGAAAATCATAGTAGTCAATGTCAATTTGGTTTATTGATCATTGCTCTTTTGGCAGTTTGTGACATTCACTTCCTGCCTTTCTTTTCTTCTTTTTAGTCTAAAGTCCAGTTATTTGCAATATGTATAATGAAAACTACATATGAAATTCATCTGGCACGAACCAAAACGGCAAACTAATCTAAAAAAACACGAAATCGATTTTGCTGAAGCAGAAAGAGTTTTTAATGGCTCAACATTCACATTTGAAGATAATCGTGAAAACTATGGAGAACAACGTTGGGTAACACTTGGACTCCTAGGCATGAGAGTTGTCGTTATCGTGCATACCGAAACCGAAGATGAAATCCGTATAATTTCCATGCGTGAGGCAAACAAAAATGAGCAACTTCTCTTCTTCAGAAACCTCTAACGATCGCGACGAATATCCTCAAGTAACACAAGCAGATTTAGATCGCGCTAAATTTCGCATTGGCATGAAACCATCATCTCGCAAACAAAGTATCACGCTCTCATTAGATGCCAACCTCATTGAATACTTCAAATTAAAAGCAGGAGAAAGTGGCTATCAAAACCTAATTAACGAAATCTTGCGTCAAGCCAAAGAGAATGAAGAGTTAGGAAAAGTTTTGCAATGATAGATGCTATGCGATCGCACATCACACCCAATTATCCATACATTTCAGTAATGATCCTTCTTAATTGAGCCGCCTCATCCTCAGACAAAACATCAATCTTATTTTTGAGACGAACCTTGCTAATAGTCCGAATCTGATCCACGGCAATCTCAGCATCTGCTCCAGCACAATTAATTTGCAAACGACTGCGCCATTTCGGATGCAGCTTAGAAGTTAACGGACAAATCACCACAGTATCTAGAGCAGAATTCATCGCATCTTGACTAATCACAACCACAGGACAGATTTTGCTAATTTCACCACCAATCGTAGGATTGAGATCGGCAAAATAAATTTCATAGCGTTTGGGTTGCAACTTCATTCATCTCCAGCCCATCTAAAACAATATTTTCAAAATCTTGCCAATCCTCACGTTCCTGAGCCATTTCCCGATAAGTCTCCTCCCAAGACAACTTCACATCATCCACTTTTCGCAACAAAATCCCTCGCTCTGTCTCTTCCAAAAGCAACTCATCGGAAAAGCCATACTTTTGTAATATCAACTTAGGCAATCTCACGCCTTTAGAGTTGCCAATCGAAACTAACTTAATACTCTGAACTCGTGGCTGCTTTTTCATGCCCTGTTTTCATGCCCTTATAACTATAGTGACAATAGAGAAAATATTACGGAGCCAGATTGTAGTTACAGTAGCTACTTTTTGGCAGTATGTCAAGTTTCCAAAAAATCGGGGAGCCTAATCTCTGAGCCTTAAGTTGCGCGATCGCAAAATATCCCTTGCTGTACGTTAGAAATGGGTAGTGTGACAGCCATAAGAGTATTTTCAGCTAATCAATATTGCTATTGTACTGAAACTACGATGCTTTTAGCCAATCGCTACTTTCTTCGCTTAATAATTTCTCAATGTAGGACTCTAAATGAACTAGTTTGACTACGCTTAATCGATGCAGTTTTTCTAGGATTTCCATCTCTTTTAGCCATTGTTCAACAGAGACAATTTGTGATTCTGCAACTTCGACTGTCACATTTGGGATATCAAAACCCTCAAGACTATAGCCATCTTCTGCCAATTCGTCCGTGCTGTAATGTTCTACAATTGTAGCAACTGAACCGCGCTTGAGGTTAGACATGGGTATATCTTGCAGCAAGACAACTTCAGAAAATAAGGGGAATTTAGGTTTCATAAATTACTTTGTATCTACCCTATTTGCTCCTTAATCTTCTTCAAGACGCGGAACACTTCAGCTAAATCTTGACTACCAGTGGGGAAAAATATTGAATATAATCGCGAAGCACTGTATAGGGGATTTGGCTTGGCGATCGCTTTCAGAAAAATAAATTCATCACCATTTGTGATCATTCCAAAAGATGGGATTTCAGGTTGAGGGTTACACATCATATAGGACAGAGCTTGTGGCATTGCTAACGAAGCCATAATCGTGCGTTTTGCCTCAATCACTAATATCCATAGCTTTTCACGCACAATTAGAGTATCAATTCTTCCGCGCAAAACTTCTTCATCACCTTCTAGCGCAAATTCAACTGATTCTTCAGTTCGCACCTCGTATTCAGGCTCATAAAAACCAACCAAATCTAACAATGGTGAGATCATGAGCTTGTCAACAGCACCTTCGGCTAAAATCCCCCGTCGTCTGTGGGCAAAAAATCTTACTAATAGGCGATCGAGTGCTGCTTTTTCGCGCTCGGTGAGTTCGGGTAAATTGTCCTGCCACTCTCTAAAAAATGTTGGCGCAGTGCAAGGCAATAGTTGAAATTTGTCTTCAACATCCGCGATCGCTAAAATAGTTTTAGAAATAGGTAATGTGACAACCATAGGAATATTCTCAGTCAACCGATACAGCTATTTTACAGTTTGTCTAAAAAAGTTGCATAAACAGTCATATTTTCTTTTCATGAAATGCGTAAAAGTTCTTTTTTTACCTGTTCTCTATGCGATCGCCACATCCGTCACATAGACATATTTTCAAGAAATGAGAGAAAATCTTTATTCTTGCCAATCTTCAAGTTTTAATCCTTCAACTCGCTCAAATTCTCTAGTATTGTGGGTTACAAGGATAAGATTATTGGCTAAAGCGATCGCAGCAATCTGTAAATCATAGCTTCCAATCGGAGTTCCCAGCTTTGTACTTTGGCGTGTATTTGTCCGCAAATTAGGGCTGGGGTTCTCTTCCCAACGGTTCTTCCTGCCATGCTCCAAATGCACTCAAAAATCTCTGTGACCATTGGCGCTTTTGAGTCTTCTGGATAATTTGATACACCAATAAAATATCTAGGGTTTCTCCTGAATGTTCAGGAAGTTGAATTTGGAGTAAGCCTTTTTCATCAACTTGGGCTGTCGTTTGGATTGTTTGCATTGTCTTACTTCCTATGGATATTTTTTGATAACATCAAAATCATCTAAGAGACGGCTTTGGGATGTACTACTGTAATGCCAGAAATACCTGAGAAGTCTTTTGGGTTTAGAGTTAAAATGTGAGTAATACCAGACTCAATCATGGCAGCAACAATACGCACATCATGAGTTCGTTTGCCTGTTATTTGATTCTCAGTTACTAGCGTTAGCCAAGTCGAAAAAATTTGCGGTACTTCTTCTATAAATGGAAAACGCTCTAGTAGTTGGTTTATTATGGTGCGCGTTTCTTCGACAGAACAGCCTAAACCATTTACGTTAATCGGTCGTGTGGCAACTACCCAAAGTTCAATTAAGACTTGGGCTGTTAGATAACATTCATCTCCTTGTGTGAGTAAAGTTGCTATTGCCTCTGTTACTAGTTTGTGTTGATCGTCGGAGGGATTGCTTAGCCGTAGGACAACATTGGTGTCAAGTAAATATTTAGCCATTATTCGTAAATGCTACCGCGATCGCAAGCTTCATCTGAGAGGCTTAATTTGGTTCTAGGCAGTTGAGCAACCCATGCTCGAATATCTTTGACGCGCTCTAAAGGTGTTGCACGTTGCCAGATTGGGATAGATTCTATTGGCTTTTGCGGTTGAGGTTTGAGTGAGGCAAGCATCTCAGCGATTTTTTGGAGTTGGCTTTCGCTAAGGGTATCTATTTCTTGCTTGAGAGTTTCTCGTAGTATCATTATTTATTCCTAAAATTAATGAATGTATTTATCTTAATATCTTTGAAAGTTTGCTGTTAGCCGATCGCTAAGTAAAAAGTATATTTTCATGAAGTAAGTAAAAGTTCTTTTTTTACCTGTTCTCTATGCGATCGCAATCTTGCGATTACTTCTGAAGGTTCTTTCTTTAGCCATTCTTGATAATGCTGTTCTTGTGACTGCTCTAAGCGGAAAATATATTCATCAATTTGAACTCGATTACCCCAGTAATAGGTAATTGCGGCATAGATTTTTTCTAGATTCAAGCTTGGCAGTTCTTCTAAAATTTCTTCGGGGTTATAGCCGCTTAAATAGTATTTGATGACATCTTGGATACCAATACGATGACCTTTGATGCGGATGTCATCTGGGCTTAGAAAATCGAAATAGTCTTCAAAAGCATACGTATTGCCTCTTCTATGTGCATGTCATCTTAGCTTAGCTATGAGAGTATTTTCAGCTAATCAATACTTCTATTTTATAGCTTGTTTTCAGGTTTTACGAATAGCAAAATACAGAAGTTAGATACCTGTGGTGTATATCTACCTTCTATGTTTTGCCAAAATTGTTAGGAATTCATCAACTACTTCTTTTGGGAATTCATAACACCGTTCAGCAGAATAATGCTGAATACATAGAATCCCTGATTTTTTAAACCAAGAGTCTTTTTCAGCGTCTTTCTCGTATCGATCAGGATGATATGAGACCTCCAATATTCCCCATGTGCCATCATTGCAGATAAGAAAATCTACTTCGCGATGATCGTCGTAAAAATTTCCTGTGTCCGCTCTAACTGCCAAAGGTAATGGAAAAAATAAAATTTTTTGTGTCTCTAGCTCCTGAGCGATTCTTATTTCAGAACGAGAAGCAAACTTCATTTCGTTGTAGACATTGACTTGCTTCCCCTTTTTGAAGAATACTTTTTCACTTATTAATGCTTGGTTGGGATCTTGAGCATTAGCAATTAAGTTTTTGACAATGTTTCGCCAGCCAGTCTCTACTTCTATAAGCTTAACTCGATAGACAAAAGGCAAGTTGTCTATAACATCATGATCATAATCATAAATACGTCCTAGGCTAACACTTCTCATCGCACGCTCCATAACCTTCTTAATTTGTTCATTATTTTTTACGTGAACATAAGTAGACGTTGGAATATCAAAAGCAATAGACACAGGTTGGCAACCAGAATGTAGTATAGAAGCATCGGTTTCTATAGCGATTGCAGCAACTTCTCTATAGCCATTATCGATTATGAGTTGTACCCAAGTACGATGAAGTAGTTCGTCAAATTCATCCATCAAACTGTAAAATCACAAAACAATTATTTGAATATCAATCTTTAATATAATCAAGCCAAATTTTACTAAAAAAGGGGGCAATGCCCCCTTAAATCTTAGGTAGCTATTTACTGTGCAGTTGTTGGTAAGACTGCAACTGGTTTTGATATTGGAGCTTTAGCTTGGAGAAACTTGGTTTCTTTTACGGCTTGATTGGAGAGGGAGAAGAGAGGATTAGAAGCAATACCTGCGATCGCAGTAAATATAAGTGTAAATACGAGCGCTGCTTGTAAAGGCTTCATACCTACTTGAGTCCATGAGATCTCAGGATAATTGCGAATCGACTCGGACATTTCTTGAGGCTCTTTGACCACCATCATCTTGACGACGCGGATGTAGTAATAGAGAGAAACTACGCTCATGACTAGAGCTAGCAATACCAAGCCGTAAGCATGAGCTTGCCAACCAGCCCAGAAAATGTAGAGCTTACCAAAGAAACCTGCCAGAGGAGGAATACCACCTAATGATAGTAAGCAAACGCTCAGAGCTAAGGTGAGTAGAGGGTCTTTTTGGTAGAGACCACTGTATTCGCTGATTTGATCGGTTCCCGTGCGAGAAGCAAACAAGATTACACAGGCAAAAGCACCCATGTTCATGAATAGATACAAGATCAAGTAAAAGATCATGCTGGCATAACCCGCCTCAGAGTCGATCGCCATGCCGAGCATCACAAATCCTGCTTGACCGATGGATGAATAAGCAAGCATCCGCTTCATACTGGTTTGCGCGATCGCCACAACGTTGCCCAAGACCATGCTTAGAACTGTCAATACCACAAACACGTAATGCCATTGCAGAGAAGCAAGAGGGAAAACGGTAATTAAAAATCTGAGAGCAAGTCCAAAACCAGCAACTTTCGAGCCAATCGACAAAAAGGCAACTACAGGAGTTGGTGAGCCTTCGTATACGTCAGGAGTCCATTGGTGGAAAGGTACTGCCGAGAGCTTGAAGGAAACTCCCGCAATGACAAACACCATTGAAATGATCAGGGCAGTATTGCTCACGGTGATCTTCGATGCGATCGCCGCTAATGAAGTTTCGCCGCCAGAGAGTCCGTACAGCAAAGACATGCCATAGAGGAAAATTGCTGAGCTAGCTGCACCGACTAATAAATACTTAAGAGCTGCTTCGTTAGAACGAGGATCGCGTTTGGTATAGCCTGACAGCAAGTATGACGAAATACTCAAGGTTTCAAGGGCGACAAATACCATCACCATTTCGTCAGCGCCAGTGAGGAACATACCGCCCAAGGTGGCACTGAGCAAAATCACTAGATATTCGCCCACCACTACGCCCGACTGCTCTAAATAACGCACCGAGACGAGAATCGTTAGTAGAGCCGAAAGGGCAATGATGCCGCGAAAAATAATGCTGAGTTTGTCGCTATTAAAGCTACCCAAAAAGGCGATCGGGTTTTCTAAGCTCGTCCATTGCCAGATCAAAGCGCCTGTGGAAACCGCTAAACCTGCGATCGCAATGTAGGGTAGAACATTTGCCGATTTGCGCCCTGAGGCAATCAGATCGACGATCAATACGAGTACCAATGTCCCAATGACGATTAGTTCTGGCAAGATCGCGCCACTATTGAGCAGAGCATTGAGACTTGCTGTATCCATACTTAATTCATTTGTTGTTGCTATGGCAATTGTATAGCAAAAATAGAGTCGCTCTTATTTCTTGCAACCTTCTCTATTTGAGAATTACCTGTCAGAAATCTGCAAGTGGGGTGATGATATCAAACCCCGATCTATCCTTTGACAGCATGACTTAGGTAGATTTCGTCCTAATTATAGGCTGCTTAATACATAGAGTAAATACTATGTATTACATAAAAATAATAGTCTTTACTCTATGAAGGTTTAACTCTAAGATATCAATAGCAACGAATCAATCGTTCTCAAGTTTTTTCGCTAAGTCTTCTCATAACTTAGCTTCTGAATCTGGGTTAGTTGAGATTGCCTGTAGCTTTGCAAACTGCAATGTAACTAAGGGCGATCGCAGCTTGGCTTTGCGCTGACTTAAATAACACCTTAAAAATTTAATCACTTTTTCCAACGTTAATTAAAAGAACGAAATTATGTCTGATTTCAAGCACAACATTTCAAGGCGGCGCTTTATCGCCACAGCAGGGGCAACCGCTCTTAGCTCAGTTCTGCTCAAAGGCTGTCTGGGTAATCCCCCCGAAGATACCCCAACCATTACTTCACCAAAAGCCGCCAAAATCACTATTCCCACTGAACAAGTGCCTGAGATCACGAAAGTGCGGCTGGGTTACTTGCCAATTGTTGAAGCAGCACCATTGATCATTGCCAAAGAAAAAGGATTTTTTGATAAATATGGCATGACTGATCTGGAAATATCCAAGCAAGCCAACTGGGGATCTGCTAGAGATAGTGTCAAAATTGGCACCTCCGCAGGTGGTATTGATGGTGGTCAATGGCAAATGCCCATGCCCTATTTGATTTCCGAAGGAATTATCACCGATAATCTCAAAATCCCGATGTATGTACTGTTGCAGTTAAATACACAGGGCAATGCGATCGCAATTGCAGATAAGCACAAAAACAAAGGATTAACTCTCAAAATCGACAAAGCTAAGGATTTCTTTGAGAAGGTTAAATCTGAAGGTGCGAAATTCAAAGCGGCTTACACCTTCCCAAAAGTTAATCAAGAATTTTGGCTGCGCTACTGGTTAGCCGCCAATGGTGTCGATCCTGATACGGATATCGAATTGCTGACCGTACCTGCGGCGCAAACTGTCGCCAATATGAAAACTGGCACAATGGATGCCTTCAGCACAGGCGACCCCTGGCCTTATCGCATCGTTAAAGACAAGATCGGCTTCATTCCTGCGCTGACTGCGGAAATTTGGAAAGGACATCCTGAAGAATATTTCGCAATGCGATCGGATTGGGTGGATAAGTATCCTAAAGCGACAAAAGCGATTCTAAAAGCAATTATGGAAGCGCAGCAATGGTGCGACAACTTTGATAATCGCAAGGAACTTGTGCAGATCTTAGCCACGCAAAACTACTTTGGTGTCGATCCTGAAATCCTGTCAGCGCCGATGATGGGCAAGTATGACATGGGTGATGGGCGCGTGATTGATGACAAGAGTATGGCTACGCTCTATTGGAAAGACTCAAAAGGGAATGTTTCCTATCCCTATCAAAGTCACGATCTCTGGTTCATCACCGAGAGTGTGCGTTGGGGATTCTTACCTAAGGAATCTCTAGCAACTGCGAAGGATTGGATCAAGAAGGTCAACCGTGAGGATATCTGGCGGGAGGCTGCAAAAGATGCTGGTTTCCCAGTTGCCGACATTCCGACTAGTACTTCTCGCGGTATTGAGGAATTCTTTGACGGCACAAAGTTCGATCCAGAGAATCCACAGGCTTATCTTGATGGATTGAAGATTAAGAAGGCTTAGATTTTGGCTACGTTTTAGGGTTTAGATCCCCCTAGCCCCCCTTGTAAAGGGGGGAAAGAAAATTTCTAATTTCTTCTTCCCCCTTTACAAGGGGGATTGAGGGGGATCTCTTGAAAATTAATCACAAATAAATATTTTAGGAGTAAAAAATTATGGCAGTAAGTATTGGTAATCGAAATTCGTCAAATGCGATCGCGAAGTTTTGGCAGAAAAATGCTCAGAATTGGGCGCTCCCAATCATCGGCATTTTGGGATTCTTGATTGTATGGCAGATTGTTTCTAGCATTGGCTTAGTCAAACTGCCAGGTCCAATTAATATTATTTCTGAAAAATCCACTCGCAATCTGTTGCTCTATCCCTTCTTCGATCGCGGTGGTACTGACAAAGGATTATTCTGGCAAACCCTCGCTAGTTTTGAGCGTGTGGCTAAGGGCTACTCATTAGCAGCGATCGTTGGTATTAGTGTTGGAATTCTAGTTGGTACTAATGCGGTTATTGACAAAGCTCTCGATCCATTGTTCCAATTTTTGCGAACTGTTCCACCACTTGCATGGGTTCCGATCGCTCTGGCTGCACTCCGTCAAAATGAACCAGCCGCCCTGTTTGTTATCTTCATCACTGCGGTATGGCCAATCTTGTTAAATACTGCTGTTGGTGTGAAGCAAATCCCCCAAGACTATCGCAACGTTTCGCGGGTGCTACAACTTTCTCGCCAAAAGTATTTCTTCAAGATTTTGATTCCCTCAGCCCTGCCTTATATTTTTACTGGACTACGCATTTCTATCGGTCTCGCATGGCTTGCCATTATCGCCGCCGAAATCATCATGCCAGGTATTGTTGGCATCGGTTTCTTCATCTGGAATTCCTATACTAATGACAAGGTGGGCGAAGTTATCTTGTCTCTGGTTTATATCGGTGCTGTCGGCTTGATCCTTGACCGTGCGATCGGCTGGCTTCAGAACGTGATTTTGCCTGAAGAACAGAAGTAGGGAGATCCCCCTCAATCCCCCTTAAAAAGGGGGAAGAAGATAATTAATTTATTCTCCCCCCTTTTTAAGGGGGGCTGGGGGGGGATCTTTAGAATCTCGCGCTATCAGCAGATTGATATTTAATTAAAGGAGAATTTTAAAATGCAGGATTTTGTTTTAGTCGATCAGGTAGAGAGAACATTCCCCTTAGGTGGCGGTAAAGAATATATTGCCCTCAAAGGAATTGATCTCCAAATAAAGAAAGGAGAATTTATCTCTCTCATCGGTCACTCTGGCTGTGGCAAGTCCACCTTGCTCAACATGATTGCAGGACTTGATTTGCCCACTGGCGGCGTAGTAATGCTCGAAGATGAGCGCGTCACTCGTCCCGGTCCCGATCGCATGGTCGTATTTCAAAACTATTCGCTCTTGCCTTGGCTATCGGTACGCGACAACGTGGCTCTGGCTGTTGATGAAGTTCTATCGAATTTGTCAAAAGAAGAACGTCACGCTTTAGTTGAGCGTTATGTAAACATGGTGGGGTTAGCCCATGCGATCGATAAGCCGCCCACTCAGCTATCGGGTGGTATGCGTCAAAGGGTTGCGATCGCCCGCGCGCTCGCAGTTAGACCAAAATTATTACTTCTTGATGAACCATTTGGAGCCTTGGATGCGCTCACCCGTGGCAATCTGCAAGAGAAATTAATGCAGATTTGTAACGAAGACCAAATTACGGCAGTAATGGTTACGCATGATGTCGATGAAGCTGTATTACTTAGCGATCGCATTGTAATGCTCACCAATGGACCGTCTTCAAAAATTGGCGGTATTTTGGAAGTAGATATTCCTCGCCCTCGCCAAAGACTAGAAGCCGTCAAGCATCCCAGCTATTACAGCTTACGCAGCGAAATTATCTATTTCTTAAACCAACAGAAGCGTGTTAAAAAGCTGAATGCAAGGACTGTAACCACAGTGGCTCGTCATGGTCTAGAAAAGGTCAATCTAGAAATCGGCTTCGTTCCCTTAACTGCCTGTGCGCCGATCGCTGTGGCAAAAGAAAAAGGTTTCTTTCAAAAACATGGACTTGATGAAGTCTCTCTAGTTCGCGAAACCAGTTGGCGCGGAATTGTCGATGGGATCGCAGGTGGTTATCTGGATGCCGCGCAAATGCCTTCTGGTTTACCCATGTGGATGACCCTTGGCGGCGCTGGCGCTTGCAAACCAATTGTGACGGCGCTAACCATGACCCGTAATGGTAACGCGATTAGTCTCGATCGCCGCTTTTACGATCGCGGTATTCATACTCTCCCTGATTTTAAAGAGATGTTGCAAAATACACGCGATCGCTCTCACCGCATGGGTGTAGTGCATCCGTCTTCAATGCATAATCTACTCCTGCGCTACTGGTTAGCCGCAGGTGGCATCGACCCCGATCACGATGTGGAGCTTAAAACAATTCCTCCCGCCCAAATGGTCGTTGACCTCAAAGCAGGCAGTATCGATGGGTTCTGTGTCGGTGAACCTTGGAACTTCCGCGCCGCGATGGAAAATATCGGCTTTACTGTTGCCACGGATTTAGAAATTTGGCAAGGACACCCTGGCAAGGTTCTCGGTGTGCGCGAAGATTGGGCTAATGCCTATCCAAACACCCACATCGCTCTCGTCAAGGCATTACTAGAAGCCTGTATGTATTGCGCCGATCCCAACAATTCAGAGGAGATTCGCCAAATCCTTTCTCGCCGAGCCTATGTCAGCACGAATGTTAATTACATCCATTTAGGTAATCCTGATGATGTCACCTGTGCGATCGATACTCCCATGCGTGAACCTGCTCACCATCAATTCTATGGTGCTGGTGTCAATCGTCCGAGCCGTTCTGAGCATCTCTGGCACATTACCCAGATGGCGCGTTGGGGCGATGTTCCCTTCCCTCGCAACTGGGTAGAAGTTCTCGAAAAAAGCTGTCGGGTTGGAGTGTTCAGCACGGCAGCGCGTGAGCTTGGGTTAACTGAGATCTTGCACCATTCCTGAAAGAGTTAAGTAGGAATGGGTTTGAGAATAATTTCAAACCCATGACGAGCAGCAATATCGGCACTAATTTGGAGATACCTAAGAAGTTTCAACCAAAGGACAGAAGGAAATAAAACGGAAAGTGTCAAATCACAGGTAGCTTTCCAGTCCAAGACAGGAGGACTCGACCATTGATCAATCCAATGGGCCAAAAGATAAGCAAGCAGAGAGAGGATAAGCCAACGATAAACACCAAGTTTTGTAGATTGCCCAAAACAATGCAAACCAAAGCGATGTTTGATGGTTTTGAAGAATCCCTCAATCGCCCAACGCTTACGACCTAACATCACCAGATAAGCACCAGAATAAGGATGAGAAGAGACAACAAAGCGTAACTCCCGTTTACTATCAGCTCTTTTGAGCCAAAACCAAGAGATCGTCAAAGGCTGAGTTAGCCCTTCTAGCAAAATTTGTTGTCCACGTTTGCCATGACGATAAAGTTGTTTGACTGTACGGCCATCTTGAAGTTTACGATTGTTGCGTACACCGACAACGATGCGCCAAGTCTTGGCGCGGACAGTATTGAAAAACTTCACCGTACTAAACTCAGTATCAGCAAGGACAATCACAGTCTTGCCTTGGGTTAGTTGCTTGGGTACTGTCCCCAATAACTTACAAGCTAAGTCAGAGGGACTGGGGTATCCTTTGCCGCGCCATACTCTAAAACTCCATGGTACGCGCCACTCTCCATAGACCAGATACAGTACAACCAGATGTAGTCCTCGCTTTCCGTTTAGTATTCTCACCCATGGGTCTGGTTCGTTTTGGGTGGGATTGCTCAAATGTAAAAACTTGCCGCTTTTTTCTAGGGTAGTCAAGTCTATCAGTATCTTTAATGGCACTTGTTTCGATGGGCGATGCTTGGCGATTTGTCCCAAAATAGCCTGCCGTGTTGACCGAATTACTGCTCTCGTTGACCAGTTATAGTGATTGAGAAATCGGCTGAGTGCACTCGCTGATTTTATCTGTGTATGTTCTGGATAAGGATGCCTTTGTGCTTCGAGAAATAGTCCTAGTATTGCATTGAGACTTGCTGTTTGATACACACTTGGCATCAAACACAGAAGACTATACACTAGCCCTTGGGCGTGCTTAACGATGCTTTCCATGCTCGTTATTTAATTTACTACTACGCCCTTTTTTTCACATTTCTGCTCTTTCTGCAACCCCTTTTCTTGAATGGTGCAAGATCTCAGTTAACCGATATTACCTATAGCCGTAATGCGATTCAACTCTTTGACGACATTCCCTTTAATGCCGAAGATCCGATTGATTATCTCAATCATCTAGAGATTAAGCGCAATATCACGATGGCAGAAATTGGCATGGACTCTATGCGAATGGTTGCTTAAATACGATCCCCCTCAATCCCCCTTGTAAAGGGGGAAGAAGATAATTAATTGATTCTCCCCCCTTTACAAGGGGGGCTGGGGGGGATCTAAATCTCAAACTTTAAGAACAAAATTAAAAAGTTAAAAAGAACATGACACAAACAACCCTTAATCCCACATCGATCGCGACAATCCCTCCTCAAGAATCCTTCCTTCGTATTGAAAATGTTTCCAAAATTTATCCAACACCTAATAACGGTGAATATGTTGTTCTCAAAGATGTAAATTTACATATTCAAGAAGGTGAATTTATTTGCTTAATCGGTCACTCAGGCTGTGGTAAATCTACGCTCCTAAACATGGTTGGCGGCTTCTCAAAACCATCGATCGGCGAAGTCTTAGTTAATGGCAAACTGATTACCAAACCAGGTCCCGATCGCATGGTCGTATTCCAAGGTTATGCGCTTTTGCCTTGGCTCACAGTATATGAAAATGTCATGTTGGCGGTGGACTCGGTTAATCCCAATATATCGAAAAGCGAGAAAAATGATATCGTCCGTCATCATTTAGCTATGGTCGGATTGAGTGAATCGGCTGAGAAAAAGCCAACCCAAATTTCAGGTGGGATGAAACAGCGCGTATCGATCGCTAGAGCCTTATCGATCCGTCCCGAAGTTCTAATCCTTGATGAACCCTTTGGTGCTTTAGATGCAATTACTAAAGAAGAATTACAAGAGGAACTTCTGCAAATCTGGACAGAACATCGCTGTACGGTATTGATGATCACCCACGATATTGATGAAGCTTTATTCTTAGCCGATCGCCTTGTGATGATGACCAATGGACCCGCCGCCAGTATTGGTGAAGTCTTAACGATTCCCTTTGCCCGTCCCCGCGATCGCGCTCAAATCATGGAAGATCCTTTATACTACGATCTGAGAAATACGGCTCTAGACTTCCTATATAACCGCTTTGCCCATGACGAGTGATGCCCTCACCCCTAGCCCCTCTCCCACTGGGAGAGGGGAACAAGACCACAGAATAAACTTTCACGATCGCCTAGTGGTAATTGCGACCATGCATCGTAAGGAATTAGCGATCGCGCCAATTTTACAAACCTCATTAGGCGTGAGAGTTACAGTACCTCAAGATTTTGATAGCGACTTGTTCGGCACATTTACCCGCGATATTGATCGCACGGCAAATCAAGTCGAAACCGCAGAACTCAAGGCGCGGAAAGCCCTAGAACTAATTGATGCTGATCTAGCGATCGCCAGTGAAGGTAGCTTTTTTCCACATCCGATGTTAGGTATTCCTTTCAATCGCGAAATTGTGTTTTTACTGGATCAAAAACATAACTTTTCTGTTTATGGCGAATTTCTCTCCACTGATACAAACTTCCGTCATCAAGAGATTTATAGCTACGAACAAGCCTATGAGTTTGCGCTCAAAGTTGGCTTTCCCGATCATGCGATCGTGCTGATGCCAGATGCCAAGACCTCAGCAAAGGAGGCAATTTATAAAGGAATTACTTCAGAAAATTTACTCAAAGAATCTGTTCATGAATTGCTAAATCAATCGCCACAAATCCATATTGAAACAGATATGCGATCGCTCTACAATCCGACCCGCATGAACAATATAGCGAAAGCTACCGAAGAATTAGTAAGAAAATTACAGCAACTCTGTCCCCATTGTAATTTTGTGAATTTTGATGTAGTAAAAAAAATAAAGGGTTTGCCATGTGAACTTTGCGGATTGCCCACCCAAGTTACTCGCGCTCATGTTTATCAATGCGATCGCTGCCAGTTTCAGCAAGAAGTTCTCTTCCCAGATCAAGTTCAATTTGCTGATCCGATGTACTGCTCCTACTGCAATCCCTAGTATCTATAGCTCTCGTCAAGTGTATTTGGCTTTTATAGATTGGCGGCGCAAAGCGCCGCCGATCCATTCTGGGTTTAAAGAATTGTAGTTTTTGACCCCCTAGCCCCCCAATTCTGGCTACCGTGTATACACAAGTCGGACTTACCCCCTTTAATTCCCCCTTGCAAAGGGGGAAGACCAGAAATCTTGTTCCCTCCCCTTTGCAAGGGGAGGGTTAGGGTGGGGTAATTTCCTTGATTTCGCACACAAACTGAGATGTGTGTACACGGTAGCAATTCTGGGGGGAACTATATTTAAGTCCCCCAGAATTGGGGGATTTAGGGGGCTAGACACCTAGAGTTTTTGAGTTTGTGTAATTCTTAAATGGGTTCTATAGCAATGCAAGAGATAGCTAGGACAAATCAAAACCCAAAAGATGAGTGGCGGGCGCGAAGCGCCCCCACTCATCTTTTGGGTTTTATGTCCTAAGCAAAGCTTGCATTGCTATAAATCAATAGATTTTAAAGTTGATTTGGAATCCATTGATTTTAATGCTCGTTTTACAGCTGAGTCTAATTCTTTAAACGTGACTGGTTTACTAATATAGTCGTTCATACCAGCATCTATACATTCTTGCCTTACTCCTTCGGTAATATCTGCGGTCATAGCGATAATATAGGGAGAATCATCAGATGCTTCTTGGCGAATTAGCCTAGTAGCCCCAATCCCGTCTAATTTGGGCATATGCAGATCCATAAATACTAAATCAAAACGTTGCCGTTTAAGATGGCTGATCGCTTCAAGTCCATCTTCAGCTAAAGTTACCGAGTATCCCATTTTGTCTAAAGACTTCAGCGCTGCGATCCTATTTAAGGGATTGTCTTCTACCACTAAGACTTGTAGATTTGCTTCTGCGTCAATAGCTTGAGGAGGCACTATGGAAGTTACTTGCGGGGGCTCTGCGACAGCTTGTGGGGTAACTGGGCGTTGCTCTTGTTCTTCTTTTAACTGGATCACAAAACTAAATGTTGAACCTTTCCCAAATTGCGATCGCACCGAAATATTTCCATTCATTTTCTCAACTAGCCGTTTGCAAATTGCTAGCCCCAAACCACTACCACCATAGCGACGAGTATTTGAGGAGTCTACCTGAATAAATGGATTAAAAAGCTTATTTTGGTTTTTAGGCTCAATCCCAATCCCTGTATCTGAAACACTAAATTTAATTGTATAGTTGCCTTCATTTTGATCTAGCATTTCTACTATGATTCTAATCTCTCCAGATTCAGTGAATTTAATGGCATTACCAACTAAATTAATTAAAATTTGCTCTATTCTATTCCTGTCTCCCCAAAATAAATCTGGTAACAATGGATCAATTATGGGGAATAAACCTAGATTCTTTTGACTGGCTTGTGGGCTGAGTAAGTTAACTGTACTCTCTATAAAATTACGTAATCCAAAAGTTTTTATATTTAGCTCTATGTGATTCGCTTCTATGCGGGAAAAATCAAGGATATCATTAATCACATTTAATAACGTTCTTCCCCCATTCAGAATCATCTGGACATATTCCTCTTGCTCTTGATTAAGTTCAGTAAAACTAAGAAGGTCGCTTATGCCTATTACCGCATTCATGGGAGTACGAATCTCATGACTCATCATCGATAGAAACTCACTTTTGGCAACATTTGCGGCTTCAGCTTTTTCTTTAGAATGCTTCAATTCATTCAATAGAATATTTTGTTTGACCGAAATTCCTACCTGTAAGCAAACTGCTGTAGCGATCGCAATTTCGCTTTCTTTCCAGATACGACTAGGCTGCTGATAGTCAAAAGCTACTAATGTTCCCCAAAGGCGATCGCCTTCAAATATCGGCATACTCAAACGTGAGCAACTATCTTCATGCTCTTTGAGGGCGAGATGACTTAAACCAGAACGAAAAGCCTTATTCTCGACGGAAAAGGATTGAAGTGCACCATTGATAATTGGATCGTAGTCTTGCCCCACTGATTCGATGATGAAGGAAGCAAAGTTTTGATCGATAAATTGAAATATGGCTACGCGATCGCAAGCAAATATTGAGCGCATGTCAGCCGCAACCGAGCTGAGGGTTTCCGTAATCTCTAAAGAATGACGTATTTGTTCAACAATGCTCAACACCAGCCGCTCTTGAGTTAGCTTCTTTTTTAAATTAGCCTGTTCAATTATTAAAAGTTTTGGGCTCATCTGGGTTTGAGGGGTAAATGGTACAGTATCGATACAATTATTGGCGACATGGTAGGGCTGTAACTGTTGCTCCGAGAGGATTCTGATTACTATTAGCTGTGCTTATCCCCATGAACCCAGAAGAGCCAAGTTTTGTGCGTTCTTCTACGGTGTCTTCAAGTCGATCAAAGTTGGATTTAAGTTCATTTTGCATAATGGCAAAACTCTGGCTTAGCTGTCCCAATTCATCATTCTTAGGGGATGGAAGCAGCACATCTATATTTCCTTGGCTAATCTGTTTAGTAGATAGAACCAATTCTTGTAAACGCTTAATAATTGAAGCTGATAAAGCTAGCCCAATTCCTCCCGCGAAAATAAATGTAAAAATACTAGCAATTAAGAAGATATTTCGACTGTCAATAATTGCAATCTGGACTTCAGTCTTAAGCCTTTGCAACTTTAATTCTTCTGCCTTTAGTGCGACATCGATTGCTTTAATAAATTCTTCTTCGCTCTCCTCAAACTCCTCTTTTTGCTCAAAAAATTTCTGGGGATCATTGCTTGTTTTTTGAACCTCAATTAATTTTAAGCTATTTGCTTTGAGGGATGCACCTGCGGCTTGAATTTGGGTAAGAGCACCTTTTTTGTCAGCAGACAAGTTTTCGGGTACAGACTTATAGAGATCCAAGGCAAAGTCATATGCCAAAAATCCTTCTTTTACCTCTTCTTCTTCTTCAAGTAAAGCTGCGTTTATTTCTGGGGTTGGAGCCAAAACCTTCGAGCGGGCTGAGATCGTTGTGTATTCAGAAGTAGCAGCAATAATTTTTGAGCCCGAATTTTTTAGGTCTTTGAGCGCTGAGTTGGTAGGTATAGTTCCCTCGGAAACAGCTTGAAAATCTTGGTTGATTGTTTCTATATTTTTGTAGTTGATTACTCCAACTAGGCAGGTGATAGCAGCGATCGCTAAATAACTCAGAGTCAACTTTTGCTTAATCTTCATTCTCTAAATGATTTGCTAACTTTGTTTATATAGAAAAATAGATGACAACTAATCCTAGACGAAAAAAAATTCAGGTAACTAAGCTTTTTGTCTTAACTTAAAACACAAAATAGCTGCACCATTTTGTGTTTTAAAAACCCTTACTGGGTTTTGTTTTTAATTCACGAAAGTGTAGTTACATTTTCGTGAATTGGTATTAATTAGTTATTTAGACTGTATCTAAATAACTAATGTTCCATGAATATTCTGTTATTCAGCTTACACATTGCTATATTTGCGATTTATTCGATCGCTTGTAAAACTACTTTGGGTGAAAGTTTATCCTTAAACCAAACCGTCAGAGCAGGTGTATCGCTTACTTTTACGCCTGCTTTCTCCAGATTTAGGCGTTCAGAAATCGCCAAAATCAAATTCTCACAATTAGCTTGCCGCACTTGCGAAAACTTCTTGCGTAAATACTCAGGTCGCCAATAGCCGACAATCTCTAAGAGATAAGTACGTCCATCAGGATGTACCAGTCGAAAATCAGGAATCATCACACTTCCGGGAATCGGAATTAAATCGACTTCTCTTTCTAATTTCCATTCTGTTTTTAACTCTGCCCACCTTTCTGCAAACGAAGATTCGATCGCACTGTCATACATTTTGCCAGCAGGATAATGGCTGACTAAACCACAATCAGAATCGAGAGTAAATAAGCCTGTACGCTTTTGTTTTGAATAAGTATCTTTTTCAACGAGGGTAGCGTTGAGGCTCCATTTGGTGACATGGAGCAAAGCAGGCAGAAGCTTGGCGATCGCTAATCCGTAACGGGTACTCGTACCAAACAAACTCGTTGCGCCATCGACGGTAATCGTAAAGCCATAATCAACATCACCTTCGATATAGGACATCAATTGAAATAGCTTGAGATAACGGAATAGCAGCTTATATTCTCCTGGATCATTACGATGGACTTTGAGCGTCAAGTGACTCGCTCTATAGAAAATCCCCTGTACTTGCGAAAGATTATAGCGATGGATCAGAGCTTCAGGCGTAGGTATTTCAAATTCGGTCAGAATCCGATTTTCTATCAGATCGGCATAAAGCCCCATTGTAATTTGTGAAGGTAAGACTTCACGCTTCAGTTCTTCCGTCAGGCTATCGGCGAGTTTGGTAAGGGTTTGCTGTGTAGCCTGCTGGCTGGGAATAACTTGAGCCGATAATTCAAAAATACGGCGGCGTAATTCTTGCGGTTCGAGAGGACTAACAATTTCAAAAGTACTAAAACTGGACTTGAGTATATGTGCCAATCCCCGCTTTACCCGATAATCAGGTGTGTCGCCTTCAAGTTCTTGCAATAGGCGATCGAGTTCGCTCTGCGTGCCACCCTTAGCATTCTCAAAAATTGCGATTAGTTCTATAGCGATCGCTTGATGCTTATCGTCTAATTTCAATCTTTTAGGAACGACGGTTTCGCCATTCAGTCGATGCATCAGGAGTTCGCTAGGCAGCATAAAAGAAAAGGCTTATAAATTAATTATACCAAAACACAAAATGGCTACGCCATTTTGTGTTTTGGTATAAACTCCAGTTAAGTATGCTGAAGCAGACTAAATAATAATAGCAACCCGTTTTAACGGGTTTTAGCTTTTAGCCTTCACTTGAGTGCAAGGCTGTTATTTTACTTGAGTTCGTTCTGTAGATACTCCACCACTGACTCTATTTCTACCAAAGTCGCCACCTTCGTCGCCCGATTGACAATTTCGACTTTGCCATCAGCGATCGCCTTACCTGTAACCACCCGATAGGGAATGCCTACAAGATCGGCATCCTTGAACTTGACACCAGCCCGTTCATCGCGATCGTCAAGCAATACTTCGACACCCGCAGCATCGAGAGCCGTGTACAGCCTTTCGCCAACATCCATTTGCTTCGCATCGCCCACATTCGGCACAGTGACAATCACATGGTAAGGCGCGATCGCTTTATTCCAGATGATGCCATCTTTGTCGTAGGACTGCTCCACCGCAGCTTGGGCGAGGCGCGAGACACCCAGACCATAGCAACCCATGACTAAGGGCAGCTCTTCACCTTGCTCATTGGTGAAGGTCGCCTTCATCGCTTGCGAATATTTAGTTCCCAATTGGAAGATATGCCCAACTTCGATGCCTCTGGCGGTTTGCAAGATTTGTGAAGGATCATGAACGGCGCGATCGCCTGCTTTTGCCTTATCAAGATTTACAACTGTAGGCAATGTAAAATCCTTACCCCAATTTGCACCAACAACGTGATAATCAGCTTCATCTGCACCCGTGACAAAATTTTGTAAATGCTCAACGGTGCGATCAGCTAAACGGAGAAACTTTGGAGAAACTGCGGAGCTTTTATCAATATAGGAATCATCCAGACTTGGTGAAATAAAACCGACAGGAAGTTTGGAATGCGCCCATTTTTGCTGAGATTCAGGATCGGCAACTTGGAGGTTAATAACGGCTTTCCCACCGTAGTTACTTGCTAGTTTCGTCAGTTCATTTTGCAGTTTCACTTCGTTAACATCGCGATCGCCACGAATGCTGACTAGCGCTAAAACCGTTGTGCCATTGTCATAAATGACTTGATAGAGAACCTGTTTCACAACTTGGGTGGGGTCGCATTTCAGTAACTTGCATACAGTTTCGATAGTTCCCTTTTTAGGTGTATGCACTTTCTCGAACTTGTCGAAGTGCGAAGGTACAGCCTCAGGTGGTAAAGATACTGCTTTCTCAACATTAGCGGCATAGCTGCTATCTTCGGTAAAGAGAATGTCATCTTCACCAGCTTCCGCTAATACCATAAACTCCTGTGAACCTGAACCACCGATCGCACCTGAGTCAGCTTCGACAGCACGGAATTTTAGACCGCAGCGATCGAACATCTTCCGATAGGCGCGATCCATTTCGTAGTAGGTTTCCTTGAGGCTCTCTTCATTTTCATGGAAGGAGTAGCCATCCTTCATGATGAACTCGCGCCCACGCATTAACCCAAACCGAGGACGAATCTCATCACGGAACTTGGTTTGGATTTGGTATAAATGCTGTGGCAATTGACGATAGGAGCGAATCGTATCTCTAGCGATCGCTGTAATAATTTCTTCGTGGGTAGGACCAAGACCGACTTCACGATTGGCGCGATCGGTGAGGGCAAACATGATCCCTTCGGCTTTGGTGTAAGTATCCCAGCGTCCTGACTCTTGCCATAGTTCCGCAGGTTGCAGTTGCGTCAACAGGCATTCCTGCGCCCCTGTGTCGTTCATCTCTTCGCGGACGATCGCCGAGATCTTTTGCAAAACGCGCCACATGAGCGGCAAGTACACATACAAGCCTGAACCTACGCGCCTAATGTAACCTGCGCGGAGTAAGAGTTTGTGACTTGTGAGTTCTGCTTCGGCGGGATCTTCACGCAGAGTGACCCAGAGCATTTGAGATAGACGCATATTGCTGGAGATGTTCGCTAGGGATATTCGCTAGAATTTCGTTGATCTGTTAACGGTGATTCTGCCTGACGATCATATCAGGACTTGTAGCCTTGTGTTGTAGACGTATGCGACGTAGCAAATTAAAGTATGTGTATCTGAAACAATTGCACTCATAGTTCAATATCTTTAGGGAAATTACCCCACATTTCTTGTCTTGCTGTTCTAATATCTTCTTCAGTAATATCAATATTTAGATCAGCAGACAAACCTTTGATACTTTTACGTGGTCGCTTAACCATAGCTTTGGCTTGTAAAAACTCTGCAAAATCGAGTAATTCTTGTTGCTTGTCAGGTGGTAAGGTTCGTAACACTGAAATTACAGCATCTTCTACTTTTAAAAGTGTCTGCATTTTTATTACCTGCTCAACCTGCTTATTTTAGGTTAGCAAAAATTTAACCATCATAAATAGTCATCTTTGATTTAGTCTAGCTTTGATGATTGGGTGAACTAGTTCATCGGGGACGTGGTTGCGTTCGATGTATTCGTTGATTTCTGATTGGTTGTCTAGGTAAAAGCTAAGGGCATCAAAGATTTGTGCGAGATTGAGATGTGGTAAGTGTAATGGAATCTCTTCTGGTCTAACTCCTAAGCGCCAGTTTTCGACGATCGCTCTAACGGGTGTTCTGGTTCCATCGATGATTGGTTCACATGAGAGGATTTCAGGGTTGCGTGTGACATGGCGGGAGATGGTTGCTGTTTTCATGTGCGTTTGCTCTCTAAATTGACGAACTCTAGATTGGGTAGTCCTAAAAAGGAAAGGATGTAGGAAAATATCCAGATAGTTGATACAAAGTAAAGTAATGTCAGAAGCAAGGCCATCCTGTCCATCCTGCCAGTCCGTATCCGTTGTAAAAAACGGCAGTACACGACATGGAAAACAAAATTATAAATGTCGGGACTGTGGTCGTCAATTTGTAGAAAATCCACAGTGGCAGAGAGTTTCAGAGCGTACCCAAGACACTTATGACCTTCTTGAGAAACTACTACTAGAAAAAATCCCACTAGCTGGAATTGCCAGAGTCCTCAAGGTGTCAGAGAGATGGTTGCAAAGTTACGTCAATCATAAATATGAAAACGTTCCTCAGCAGGTGGAGGTAGAACCAAAACCAAAACGCCGTTTGACCATACAGATGGATGAATTGTGGTCTTTTGTGGACGACAAAGGCAATAAACAGTGGGTATGGCTTGCCATTGATGCCGAGACTCGTGAAATTGTCGGTTGTTATATAGGCGATCGCACTGGTGAATCAGCTCAGAAGTTATGGGAATCGTTGCCTAGCGTCTATCGCCAATGTGCGGTTATTTATACTGACTTCTATTCGTCTTATCCAGTTGTCCTGCCCAGCAAACGTCATAGGGCTGTCGGGAAAGAAACGGGAAAGACCAACTATATTGAGAGATTCAACTGTACGTTACGTCAACGAGTATCAAGACTAGTTAGAAAGACCTTATCTTTTTCTAAGAAATTGGAAAATCACATTGGAGCCATTTGGAATTTTATTCATCATTACAACGATTCTTTACCTCCGTGTGCGTCCTTTCCTTTTTAGGACTACCGTCGTCAAGAGGTTGAATCGATGTTTACACATAGCGATCTAAAGAAAACCCGCGTCTACCAAGAGGCTATGCAGGAAGGTAAACAAGAGGGTTTGCAAATTGGTAAACAAGAGGGTTTGCAAATTGGTAAACAAGAGGGTTTGCAAATTGGTAAACAAGAGGGTTTGCAAAGGCAGGCTGCGATGTTGGTACGGATGCTAACCCGCAAATTTGGTAAAATATCTCCAAGCATAAAATCTAAGATTGCTAAACTATCCGTCGCGCAGCTAGAAAATTTAGCTGAAGCAATCTTTGACTTACAAACAATTGCTGATTTAAGTGCTTGGCTAAAAGAACATTTGGCGCGTTGAACAAGAGCAACGAAACGGTATTACACAATTGATGTCGCCATGCGATCGCTATGCATTCGCATTGAGAGGATATGTTCGCATGGTCCCTTGAATAGCTTGTTTTGCTGATGCCAGTTGCAAGTACATTCGGCGTGAACAATGCGTAGATCGCGATCGAGTGTGACTACAGGCAGGAAAATTTGATTTTTGTGACGCACTTCTCCTTGCAAGGTTTGAGTTCCCAATGTATCAATATTGTCACTGGTAACCCGCACCGCATTTTGCTCTAAAAAACTACTCGCTTGAGCTTCGCGATCGCTAGCAAAACGCAGCTTATCCATCGGCAAAGGTACATTGGACAGTTCGCGGACACGATAGACCTGCTTATTCAGGTCATAAATCGCTCTACCCGCCTGAGTATAGGCACTGAGTGCACCAAGCACCACCGAGCGATCCAGTCTGAGTCTTGCCGCCAACGCGTCAGGGGATTCTACCCAATTCTGCTTGAGTGCCTCAAAAATCTGGCGTTTGGTGCGGTCATCAACATTTGCCCTAGGTGCAAGTAAATCAAAATTACTCGCCTTTGCCCAGTCATTAGCCGTCCAACCCGATAGTCCCAGCGTGAAGGACATATCTTCAAGATCAGCGACATAAAAAGAAGGCATCCCATTGCCAAGTAAATGCACGGTGAATTTACGCGCAACGGGAATCAGACGATCCAAAATCAAGAGACGACGACGACCCCAAACGCGGATCGTGCGATCGCTATTGCCTTCATAAATCGAACGGGAACAGACAATTTCCGTTCCCCAAGGCTCAAATACAATCCGTATCGGTTCGTTCGGTTTGAGAATATAGCGCATACTGCGCGGTCCCTGCTTTTCTTTGCGCCGACGCAAAACAAAACAGATGTTATAAATATCAGTGGGATGTAGGTCAAAGCGAATTGCGGGAAGTGACATAGCCGAGCTAACCTGCAAAAAGCCGCGCACCCAAGTATCTGGCAGATCGATTTTGACTTCTTTATAGTCAGATTCTCCTGTGGTCTGCACTTCAAATCCTGAAGGATCGACCTCCAACGAAGTCCGTTTATAGCTGCGAATCTTTTGGAACTCATCGTAGAGTGCAGCGGAGTAATCGATGTTGGTAGTGCCACAGGCAAATTCATCAACATTCTTAAATACTTCATAGCTAGCTCCCAGACGACCATAGCTAGACTCATCTTGACTAAAGCATTCAAAGAAAACTTCGTCGGGATGAACGGTAATTACGGGATCAAGCACAAACCAGTAATCTCGATCCTTTTGATAGAGATAATCAAAATATCTCGCGGTAGCTCTATAAAATCCAGACATCCGTTCCGAACTACGCCGATTTAGATCGGTGAGATCGGCTTGTAGGGCTTTGATCCTATCTGTAACTTCTTGGCGTTGTGCGGCGACCAGTTGCCAGTCAATCTCATTGCGTTGGGCTGCCCAAGCTTTGTAAGCTTCTTTATCCTTTGGCTTAAAACGAAGGTCAGAAACTACAACGTCATGCAAAGCACTAATCGCTTCTCGAAAGGCAATATTCTGGTGCAGTTCGCCTCTAAAGTAAGTGGGTTGCCTTGTCACGTCAGGCGAGAACGACATCGCTGTGCGATCGCCTTGTCCAGAGATTGTCGAACTGCTCTTGTAGCTGTAGTTAAATTCCATACAAACACCGACTCTTAATCAAGAATAAACCAATCGCTGCATTTTTGGAGCCGATCTATTTCTGTGAGTCGTGATTTCTAGGAGATCGCTTTAAACGATTTCTTCTTACCCTCAACATCTTTCACTTATCAGCATGAACACCTAATAGCAAAGCCTTGATATTGCCATTTGCCTTATATGTCGCGAATAGCAAATAAGGACATCCGAACATAAAACCCAAGTTCATGAACAGAAAGCCGAATAGAAATCCCTTGATGGTAAATCCCTCTCGCCATGCAACCCAAATAAAGAATAGGCATAGAGCAATCAAAAGATCTGTGTTGAACTGCGATCGCCAGTCAAGCTTTAACATGTCACTTAAAAAGACCGCTGGATAGTTAATGCCCATTGTGGCAATAACATAAATTGACACGGCATAGATTATCAGCGTAGCAATGATTAAAAAAGCGCGAAGTAATGTCATGTTGTTGTTACTCTTGTTGGTTAAAAAAAATAGTGTTGAGATCCCTCCCTAAAATCTAGTTGTTCGACAACTGCTCATGCTTCTCAGAACAATCCCGTAAGTATATTAGGCGTGCAATCATCGCTAAGAACCCAATACAGCCAGTGCAAACAATGATCACTAGCCAAAGGTTTACACGCATCTCTAATGATTTTGCTTGCGGTACGATCAAGTACCACCCAATACCAATTCCCAAGAGAAGGTCGAACCAAATCTGATTACCCCACAAATCGCGAGTATGTTCAAACCAAACTCCCGACAGTCCTTCTGATGCGATCGCTTTCAAAGAAAAAAGCAAGAACAAAATCGATAGCGCAGCAGGAAATATCCAACTGTTCTTCACAGATTGCTCATCTTTAACAAGAATATATATGGAGAATATTAAGAAAAATGCAGCGGCGATAGTAGGTAACAGCGACTCAGAAGGAATTAGAAAAGAACTAGGTAAGGTCATGTTGTTATTACTCTTATTAGCCGAATCAACCGAATAGAAGACATACGCATGTGTGTGCTTGCCATCATCTTGACAAACAGAGATAATCAAAGCAATTACCTCACAGGTAATCAAACTCATTTTTCTGAAAGATTTACTATGCAGCTGCGAGTTAGCGCACCTCAACCAAATTCCTTTGGGATCATACTGAAGCAATGGCGCGATCGCCGTAGTCTTAGCCAGCTCGATCTTGCCCTCGTCAGCCAAGTCTCCCAGCGTCACATTAGTTTCTTGGAATCAGGACGAGCAAAACCTAGTCAGGAGATGGTATTGCAACTAGCGACTGTTTTAGAAATTCCTCTTAGGCATCAAAATCTAATGCTCAGTTCAGCTGGCTTTGCACCTATTCATTCGGAGACCGATTTGTCGGCTCCTGAAATGACATCAGTTTGCAAAGCAATTAATTTTATGTTGCACCAACAAGAACCTTATCCAGCAATCGTCATCGATCGCTATTGGAATTTACTTCTGACCAACCAAGGCTCTGCTCGACTGTTGAGTACTTTCATCGATCCAGATAAGCTCCAAAGCCTATTCTATATTGATGGGAAAATCAATTTGATGCGCGTTGTTTTCGATCCTCAGGGTCTACGTCCCTTTATTGTTAATTGGGAAGAAGTTGCTAGGCATTTACTTCAGCGAACATATCGTGAAGCTAATTCATCGATTGAGAGCGAACAGTCAGCTTTATTGTTTAATGAACTCCTAAGTTATCCTGATGCTTCCGAATTGTGGAATACCTCAAGTCACTCTGAGCAGCATACTTTGCTGCTTACTATGCATTTAAAGAAAAGCAATCTAAATTGGCAGTTTTTCTCAACGATCGCAACTCTTGGCACTCCCTACGACATCACTCTTCAGGAAATTAGAATTGAATGTTTCTTTCCAGCGGATGTGGAGACTGAAAACGATTGGAAAAAGGAAAGTCCAATTTAGGGTTTTACTGTAAGCGATCGCCATTACTGTAATCCATGATTCCTAGGCGATCGCATTGATGGTGTGAGTCGAAAAATTGAGGCGATCGCTGTTGTTTTGTTTGTGGCAGACTTAGACATATTCAACTAGAATTTATTAAGACGATTAGTATTGGAAAAGGATCTTTATTTTGTCTAACCTAGATTCCAGCACAAATCAGCCTCGCCTTTTATCATTTACCCTTGACGGTTGGTCTGTTTTGGGTGGTCGAGTTACTGTGTCTTTACACGATGGTGTTGCAGTATTAGTTGGTCGCAATGGATCTGGGAAATCAGCAATTATTGAAGGACTTCAGGCGATCGCATTATGTGCTGTTGGTAAATCCAACCGAGTTCCATACAACAGCAGCGACAGTATTCCCAAAATATTAGAAGTCAAAATTTTGACCCCGACCGCCCGTTGTCTAACATATAAGTATGAACTTGTACCAACACCTAAATCCAACCAAAGTATAAACATAGACACATTTACAAGCGATAACTTGGAAGGAGAAGATTTGTTGTGGAATGAGCATTGTCATTATGCTGATGGAGATAATGAAACTATATGGGAAACAAAACATGGATTAACAAGTTTCAAAAAAACAGACGGTTCAACTGGCACTTTTTGGGGCAGTATACATTCTGTTAGACAGACAAATTATGTTGACAACGCATCCTTAAATATTCCTAAAGAGATGTATTGGATCAATACAGTCCTGACAGGCATTCATGTAATTAATAAGACCCCTGTTAGGCAAACGTCTGGTCGTAGGGATTCTTTACTAAAAGTGTCACCACACGAAGGTGTATCTATAAATACCATTAATGGTCTTTTAGAATTAGCTGATAACCTAACTCTAAGAATACATCGTATGCAGATGAGTGAATTTGACGAACTTGAAAGTATTTGTCAGCGAATTGAGCTTGGGGAGAAAATAACTGTCCAGAAATTCATCTTAAGTGAAGGTTTCAAAGAAAAAGTTGAAAGTGAAGACAGAGAGTATATCTTTTCTGTGCAGTTAGATAGAGTTAATATAGGATTACTATCCGATGGAACACTTAGGGTATTGTCGATTCTTATAGAAATAATTGCTTCAAATCCCAGTTTAACAATAATAATTGAGGAGCCTGAAACTCAAATTCACCCTGCTATGTTATCTAAGCTACTCAATGAGATCGAGACTTACACTTATGGAGAAAATTTAATTGTTTCAACGCATTCTCCACAAGTAGTTTCATGGACAAGACCAGAAAGAATAAATCTAGTTCACCGTAAAGATGGGCAAACATTCGTACAGAAATTAGCTGAAGACGATATTCACAACATTATTGAATACCTTTCCGAAGAAGGTAACTTAGGGGAATGGATTTACAGTGGTATTCTCGATGAGTAACATTAAAATAGGTTTAATTACCGAAGATGATACGGACTGGGATGCAGTTCGAGAAATTATTCATCGTGTGCTTGACTCAAATGTAACAATAAAAAAATGGACATCTGGGGGATCTGTTGCCAAAAAGAAACTTTCAAGGGAGCTTAAAGTTCTTTTTAACAAAGGTTGTAATGTTTTTATTGTTGTTCAGGATTTGGATCGTTCTCCAAATGGTTCCCTTAAAGATGAGGCAACATTACGATCAGAGTTAGAACCATTATTTTCTGTGGTGAATAGCTTTAGCAAACATATCTGTATTCCCATTGAAGAATTAGAGGCTTGGTTTTGGTCTGATTCAAAGATTATCAAAGAGATTGGTGGCGAAAAATGGAAAGCAAATCCAAACCCTCACCAAATTAAAAGCCCAAAAGAGGCTCTTAAAAAGTTATCAATTGGGAAAAATGGAAAGCCAAGTTATGGGACTAACAGAAATGCTGAATTAGCTAAAAAGCTGGATATGGTTGAATGCTCTAGGTATTGCTCATCATTTAGGGAGCTAGTCAAATTCCTGCGATCGCTATAAAAATATTGCTAATCTCTAGTCCAAAATAATTGTGATTTTAGGCGATCGCCATTAATTAATGACCAGTTTCAATATTGGGAACGAGCTTACCATCTTCCATATAGACAATGCGATCGCTATTACCGTGAGTCATGATTTCTAGGCGATCGCTCCAACATCTATCTTCTAAAGGCGATCGCTATTACCGTGAGTCATGATTTCTAGGCGATCGCCGATCAATTGTAGATTTTGCTGTATTGCGATGCGATCGCTGTTTGATTTTTGTAAAGTGGCGATCGTGTTAATCTATAAAACATAACTTAAGGAATAAAGCTATGACTGCTGTAGTACAAGAGCTTCTAAACACCTTTGACAACCTAACGTACTCAGAAAGATTAGATTTATTGTCAGAAATTCTGAGGCGTACAGTTTATTTAGACTTTGAACCATTATCTGACGAAGAATTAACGCTGAATGCCGAGGATATTTTCCTAACACTAGAGGAAGAAGAATTAGCTTATGAATAGCCCCTATCGTGGAGAAGTTTGGCTAGTCGATCTTGGCTATGTCGCCAAAGTCAGACCATGTTTAGTTGTTAGCATCCCAGCACTAGATAGGGATCACCCTAGTTCCACATACAACAAGTTTACGCGATTCCAGATTTGAAGTGAAAGTGAAAACTAAATTTTTACGAGAAGGCGCTTTTGATGTGCAAAATCTCATCACAATCCCTCATGCTAAACTTTTACGCAAACTGGGAGAGCTAACATCAGAGCAAATGGAAGACTTAGAAGATGTCTTACTCGTATGGTTAGGATTTGATTCCGAAGAAGATGAAGAATAACTAGGAGGGATTTTGAGAAAGGCGATCGCTATTCTTATGAGTTGTGATTTCTAGGCGATCGCCTCAACAATCTATCTCCTAAAGGCGATCGATATTACCGTGAGTCATGATTTCTAGGCGATCGCCATTAATTAATGACCAGTTTCAATATTGGGAACGAGCTTACCATCTTCCATTTAGACAATGCGATCGCTATTACTATCAGTCGTGATTTTAGGCGATCGCATCAACAATCTATCTCCTAAAGGCGATCGCTATTACCATGAGTCATGATTTCTAGGCGATCGCACCAACAATCTATCTCCTAAAGGCGATCGCTATTACCATGAGTCATGATTTCTAGGCGATCGCCTCAACAATCTATTTCTAAAGGCGATCGCTATTACCATGAGTCATGATTTCTAGGCGATCGCTTCAACGATATATTTTCTAAAGGTTTGCTAAAGCCGATCGCTATTACTATGAGTCTTGATTTCTAGGCGATCGCATCAACAATCTATCTTCTAAAGCCGATCGCTATTACTGTGAGTCGTGATTTCTAGGCGATCACATCAACAATCTATCTCCTAAAGGCGATCGCTATTACCATGAGTCATGACTTCTAGGCGATCGCCTCAACATCTATCTTCTCAAGGCGATCGCTAGTACCGTGAGTCATGATTTCTAGGTGAGCGCCTCAATTGTCTATCTGCTAAAGGGTTTGCTATAGATGATCGCTATTACTGTAAGTCGTGATTTATGTGGCGATCGCTTCAACGTTCTCAATAGGTTACTGTTGAGGATCATCGGTAGGTGGATGCCAGCCGCCACGAATCCAGAAACGACGCGCACGCTGAATAGCACCATCATCATGACGCTCATCGTTCATAACTCGCATAGAAAATTAGCTCGATCGCGGATGCGTTGACGACTGGCGAAACTGATGGTCATGACTCGGCAATAATTCGAGCATTCATAAGTGTGAAAATACGATCAAGTTCAGTAATGCCAGCAAGCTCAGCACTTTCCTCTAGAGTGAGGATGTTATTTTTTTTTCGCTCGATAAGGATTTCGAGGCGCAATTGAAGATCATCATTGAATTTAAAAAGGTTAAGCCCTCTTATCTTTTGGATTTGAATACCAACCTCTATCCAGAAAGAAGGTTGCACCATTGTTTGAGTAATCATATTTGCTACCCTTGTGTATATTCTTGATTGTTACAATTAGAAGCTTTCAAAGTTTGAAGACTCTATAGGCAACTAAATCGTATGTGCAATGCTCTAATGACAGAAATTTTATTATAGCGTTAGAAATCTTCAAAATCAGACAAACCAGATCGCTAATACTGTGAGCGGTGATTTATAGGCGATCGCCGATCAATTGTATGTTTGCTGTAGTGAGATCGCCTTTTGGGACTTAACAACGCAGCCGAACATTCTAATCTCCGATAGAAACAGACAACTTCAACGGACTTATCGGGCTTAGGTATAACGACAAAAGTGAGCGACTACAGATATGATTGAAACGCAGCGAGAAAACTTAATTCGTCCGCTCCACTGCGTTGTTAGCTATCGTGTTTACCCAAAATTCGCCAATGCAATTTTTGAGTCGTTGGAGGAAGCTGTACCCACTAACCCTGAATATTCACCGCTATAGTTAGTAAATTCAGAGGCTGATCTGCGAATCTTAGATAGGCGAATTTGCCAATCGGAAACCTGCTCGTAGCTAAGATGATGCGTATTGCAAGTTGGTGTCCATAGCCCCCCCCAAACGCAGGCATCTTCAAACTGTAACAAACCTAACTTGCGTAAGTTATGGGATTGTGGAGTTCCAGGCAGAGGAGCAATGCTGTAGCAAGCGATTTGGAACTCGACTTTAGGGTTAATCTCTACCAATTCATCCACGAGTTCCGAGATCGCTTCCTCAAGACGTAACAAGTCATCATGGTCATCATCGGGTAGCCCGATAATGATGCCATAAGCGATGACAGGTACACCTGTTCTGACGACAGATCTCATCAAGGTACGATGCTCTTGCCAGGGCAGGAGTTTCTTGTAGGCTTCTCGCCCAAAAACAGGACGTTCAGCAGGGATATAGGCTAAAGGACAACCGACCTTACCATCCCAGCCAAACAGGGCTGTAATCAGTTCTTCGTCTGGTCTGAGGTCGGTGTTTTCGTAATTACGCCCAGAGCCAAGCGTCGTTTTCCGCAATTCCAAACCATTCGGCCACATGAGCGAAATTCCCATCTCCCGTGCCCCATTGGTAATTTTGAGAATCTCATCTCGACCTCCAGGAAAGAGTCCACGGGCAAGGAATTGATCGGAACCAATATTGATCGAAACAGCCCCCGCCTCTTTTTGAATCGCCAACCATTTGAGAGCTGTTTCTGGGGTCATTCTTCGATAGCCAGTGCCGTAGGTCGGTGTCATGCAAAAATCGCAGGTGCGATCGCAACCAATATCGGCTACCAAAGAACCAATCGGGACAAATCCTTGGATATTGGGAAGTACCCCTAAACAGTCTCGCGCTACTTCCACCGAGGGTAGCGCCCACTCCTCTGGACTTTTGGCTTTAGATTTCCTAGCATATTGTTTGCCGTCCGCGAAAACTACACCCGTGAGTTCTTCCCGTGGAGTTTTTCCCAGAACATAGTCAAAAATCGGCCAATTCGCCGCCCCGGATTTATCTAAGACGACCGCAGTCGCGCCCGCTTGCAAGTAGTGGTGTGGTTCGGCTACCGCATCCGATCCACCAACGACAATCGGACGACCTCCCTTGGCTAAATGCTCGATCAGCAGACAACTGACTTGACGGTCTTGGGAGAAATTCACGGTAATCCCCCAAGCATCGAATGCGTGAGGATCGAGAGCGAAAATATCGCCCCCGACAAATGTTTTCCGCAGGGTTATCCCTTTCCAGAAAATATGACCGAACTCTTCACTATAATCGCCATCTCTGAGATTGACCAATCGAGCATCAAAGCCTCCCGCTTGCAAGTCGGCGAGCAGAACTTGCTTGCTGATTAAGGAACGATGTCTATAGAGAGAAGTCCAATTTTTGCCTTCCGCATCGTATAATCCTGTTGCTGGAACTTCAATTAATCCGATCGTTGGATGCTTTTTATCTGTCATAATCCTTTCCTCTGCTAAAATGCAGTCAAGAGTTTTTCAAAGAACATTGAACGTGAGTTCTACTTCAAAGGGATTGCATCTCATATTAACACAACCAACATCTAAAAGTTTAGAAGAAGAGGCATCAATTTTTCTTGTTCGGGTATATATTGATTTGATTGTTAATAAGTCTTAATAAACTAAACTCATAAGGTTGAGAATTTTCCAAATTAACAAATTAGTCACATTAGGTGCTGTGAGTCGTGATTTCTAGGCGATCGCTTCAACAATCAATCTCCTGAAGGCGATCGCTATTACTGTAAGTCGTGAATGCTAGGCGATCGCATCAACAATCTATCTGCTCAAGGCGATCGCTACCGCACAAGTCTCTAAATCTAGCGACTTCATTTAAGTGGCGATTTACTTTATCAGAACTTGTTACATTACATCTTTGAATCAGCAAGTATTTAGGTGACTTTTTACTCAGGATGAATTGTTTATTTTTATTCAAAATAGTGGCAAATTATAGCTAGGATGGGTTAATATAGCAAAGCGTGTATAAGAATCAACAAAATTGATATGTTACGAAGTCTGGAGATTAAATCACTTGAATCTTGGAAACTGGAGCTAGGCTTGCTTCCAGTACCTTTGTTTAATCTTCAAAATCAAAATGATAAAGTTATTTTGCTTAATGGTAGAATCGGGAACTTTTGCTTGGATTTGTCTCCTAGTGATGAAGATCCCCGAAACCTAGCATGGTCTTCAGATGTTGGACATTACGTTAAAATTTATGATGACATTGTAGAAGTTTACAGGTGGGATGGTAAACCTTCTTCTCTAGAGCGTTACAAGAAAAAAAGTGTTGAAGAGAACTTAGTAAAGTTTTACGACTATTTACAGAAAGATCAACCCTCAAGAGATTTATCTATTATTTCCTTTGCGATCAAAACATTTAGGACTCTTAGAGGAGTATTAGGAAGAGATTTTGACGGACAACAATCTTTAAGAGCTTTCCTTTACTTATTAGCTTGTACATCAGATGATGTTAATCGCAATGAAGTAAATTTAGACAAATGGGGACTGTATCCTGACATTCAAGATATTGTTAATTCGGTTAATAGTTCTGACTGGGAATCTCTAATAGATAGCCTAAGAAATGGAACTAGCTTTTATGGTTTAAAGCCAAATATTTCTCTTTTACTTCGTCATGCTTCAGGTACATTGTTTGAGGAAGCACATTATGAAGCTGAAGCATTTGATCAGAGTCAGCTTCATTTGCCTGGAATTTTACCTAATCCTGTGTCAGTTAAGAAGGAGACTAATTTTGTTGGGATTTATTACACGCCACCTTCAATAGCTAGAACATTAGTAGAAGAAACATTAAATGCGTTAGGAGAATTACCGCGTAAACTGAAAGTATTTGATCCTGCTTGTGGTTCTGGAGTTTTTCTCAAAGAAGTCTTAAGACAATTATCTCTAAGAAACTATAGTGGCTCAGTGGAGCTTGAAGGGTGGGATATTTCGCCAGCAGCAATTGACATGGCAAAATTTATTCTTTTTTATGAAAAAGATAAGTTAAGCGATCAGTTTTCGCTAAAAATAAACATTAACCATCAAGATTCTCTAGATGAGACAAAACAATGGAGCAATCAAGCAGATGTTATTTTAATGAATCCTCCATTTGTATCTTGGAATAAGCTGCGCGAATCTCAAAGAGATTTAGTGAAAAAATCTTTGGGTAGTTTAATGCAAAAAACTCCAGATCTTGCAAGTGTTTTTTTGTACAAGGCATTACAAAGTTTGACATCTAGGGGAGTGATTGGCTGTATTTTACCTGCTTCCATTTTAGGTGCGGAATCTTACACTAAAATTAGACAAGCATTCATATCCCACTTGGACATTTATTTAGTTGGAAAGCTAGGGAGTCATCATCTTTTCTCAAATGCTCAGATTGATACTGCTTTTTTAGTTGGTAAATCACCTAAAACCAGTAACTCAACGCTTTCTCTATGGGCTGATCATCGGTTAGAATCATCATCTGCTGTTTTACGTGCTTTGCGTAGATATAATTACCACGGTAGAGACTCATTCAATATAGTGGATAAAAAAGGATTTAGCATTTATGAAAATCCATCTCTTTCTGAAAACCTTATCAGTTGGTCTCCACGTTCTTACAGTGCTTTTAATCTATTGAAACAGCTAAAGCAATTCTCGAAAGCCAAAGATTTTTTCGAGATTAAAGAAGGAGTTTCCACAGGTCTAAATGCTGTTTTTATACTAGCTAAAAAAAATGTTGAAAAGTTACCAAAAAGAGAAAGAAAATTTTTTAGACCAGCTATAACTACTGAATCTATTAATGAAAGTAAATTATCTGATACTTCTTATGTTTTCTATCCTTACGGTGAAGATATACCAAAGATTCAATTAGAAGATGACCTTAGAAAATATATAGAGACTTACTACAATGATTATTTATTGCCATATAAATCAAAGCTTGTATCTAGACCTAGGAAGACAGAAAGTAATTGGTGGACTCTTAATGAGTACAGAAGTTGGCAAGTAGAAAAAATACCAAAGCTAGTTTCAACTCATTTTGGTAAAGTAGGATCTTTCGCTTGGGATAGTTCTGGTAATTATGTTGTTATAAATGGATTTGCTTGGTTCCCCAAAAAAGATAAAGTATTACCTGAAAATGTTGGATTAGCATATCTCGCAATATTGTCTTGTCCATTCATAAACAATCTATTGGACTCTATATCTAATCACATAGGTGGAGGACAATGGGACTTATCGAAAAGATATGTTAGCAATATGCCTCTTCCTGATTTGACTATTGAAAATTTGGATTTAGAAATCCTTAAATCTCTGCATGAAATTGGCAAACGAATTAACTCTGGTCATGATTTTGATAGCCACGTCTTAAACGACCTAGTTATAGATTTATACCAATTACCAGATAATACTATTTCACTTTTAGATATTTAAGGATGGCTAAAACTTCTCTCAAACAATCTCCACCTTTTTCAGTTACAGATCCTAGTAAGGTTTTGAACTTTTGTTCCAACAAGCTAAAACCTTTACTAGGTAACTACGAATTAGGATATAAAGAAATACAAAAAGACTCAAATCGCCATATTTTTGCTCTTATTATTAAAAACTCAAGCAGTTCAAGTACTCCTGATGATAGAGGGAATAGACACCAAATTATTCCTTTACTCTCAACTAAATCTGATAATTATTGGATAAATATATCTTTAACTTTTTTACCTGAGCAATCTAAACCAAAAATTAAACCTAACAATTTTCAATTTTCAGGGGTCAGTATAAGGGTTTTTAAAGGAGCGTTAGCTTCTGCGGACAAGGAGCCAATACTTCGTGCAGAATGGGATGCTCTCAAAGATGATAATAATCATGCACAACCTCACTGGCATGTTTATAAATCATTCCAAACGGCTGATTCTAATACTTTTAAAGAATCAGATTTTACATCATCCCTAATTCTATCTAATGAGGTAAAAGATTTTGGGGAGATCATAGAAGAGTTGAATTTAGGAGAATCTCAAAAAAGAATTTTTGAAAATCCAGAAGAAACTAACCTTGAGAATACTCAGGAAAACTCAACTGATAATAGTTGGGATTCCTCAACTAAGTTTCACTTTGCTATGGCATCTCAATGGCACACTAAGGAAAATCATAGAGTTGTTCTCAATAAAGAGTCTCTATTGTATGATTGGTTGGTAGGATGTGTTCAGTACATTATAGAACAATTGAAATATGTTACTGGTAGTTGATAAATTCTATAAAAAAGAGATCTGAATTGCTTTTCTGAAAGTACACTGCCAATTAGTGAGAGTTTAATCAAAAATCAAATAAATCTATCTTTCGTCTCAAATTATTGTCATGGTGCAACCTACCAACAACAATCCCAGCCGCAATACCAATCTCTGAGGCAAAATTAGCGATTGAGTAGATGCCATCCCGCAGATATCCATACTTGTCTAACTGTAGTCGCATAAGGATTCTTTAATTGTAAAGCCAAAACCGTCGCCCGACCAATAGCAGTCAATCCTAAAATGCGATCGCTATTACTGTGAGTCGTGATTTTTAGGCGATCGCCATTAATTAATGCCCAGTTTCAATATTGGGAACGAGTTTGCCATCTTCCATATAGACAATGCGATCGGCGATGTCGAGGATACGATTGTCGTGGGTAATGAGGAGAATTGTGCAGCCTTTTTGTTTAGCGAGGGTTTGCATGAGTTCCACCACTTCGCGACCCGATTTTTTATCGAGAGCTGCCGTAGGTTCATCGGCTAGGACGATTTTGGGTTGAGAGACTAGCGCACGAGCGATCGCTACCCGTTGTTTTTGACCACCAGAGAGACTGTCAGGATAATAATCGAGGCGATGACCCAGCCCAACCGCTTCGAGCATAGCGGTAGCATTACCATCCAGATCACAAGTTTCATCCTCATCGTGAAGTTCTAGAGACATGCGTACATTTTGTTTGGCGGTGAGGAAGGTCATCAAATTATGGGCTTGAAAGATATAGCCAATATTGCGGCGGATTTGCATGAGAGAGTTTTTGTCAGCACCACGGATTTCTTGATCTAAAATTTTCAAACTACCTTCCTGTGCCGATCGCAAACCACCCATAAGCGTCAGAAGGGTAGTTTTGCCTGAGCCAGAAGGTCCCGTCATGATGATGATTTCGCCAGCATGGATATCGAGATTGATATCAAAAAGCGCCTGTTTGCGTAAGTCACCTTCACCAAAATAATGATTGAGATTTTGAGCAGAGATTACGGGTGTAGATGGAGCAATGGCAAGTGGAGAATTCATAGCTATAGGAGTTTGATTAATGGATTTCCAAAAGCGTTGGCAATGCAATAGACGAGGCTATCGGCAATAAAAAATATGCCTAAACCCAAGATTAGAAAACGGATGATGTGAGGAGAATAGATGGCAATAGAGCGGTTAATACGCTGAATTAGAGACAGGGCAAAGCTCTGACGATGAAAGAAAAGATATATAACAACTAGAGCGATCGGTGGCAGAACAAAAATTAGGTTGTAAAGTGCCAAGATACTCATAGTTGATAGGAGATCTAGGTTAGCGCGGACAATCTGCTCGATCGCTGCGAAATATGGTAAAGCGGTGGGAAATTCTAAAATCGTTACAGACATTCCTAACAGGAAAGTTTTTGCCAAATTTAATTTTTGCGGTGCTTTTACTGGTTCAGATTGAGTAGGAATTCGGAGAGTAACGCCTACTATCAATAAAATTATGCCAGTCAGAAATTGAATTATATAAAATAATGGCGTGGACAAAGAGAATCCAGAGTTTACAATCACGGTCTGAATTAGTCTATCTAAGCCCAATACAGCCAATAATCCCGATGTCCAATAGGCAAAAAATATGCCAATTACAAAGGCGATCGATCGCAGAATTGGCTTTGTCGTTCCTAGCAAATAGACTTGTAAAGCGATCGCCGATGGATTAAGACTATCGAGTGCCGCGATCGCAATTAGCGATGGAAGTAAGGCTGACATACAGTTCAAGTATCAAGTTCAAACAATGATTAGAAAATATCAGCAGGATCGGCGGTTTGGAGTTTTCGCATGGCGATCGCTCCCGAAACTGTACACATGATTACAGTCATCACAAAAACAGAAGTGGCACGTTCTACTGTCATTTTTATAGGTAACATCGTGGCGGCGTAGGTAACTTGATAGAGTCCGACAGAAAGCAGGAAACTAGGCAGAAATCCCAGACAAGCTAACAAAAGAGCCTCTTGAAAAAGGATACTCAAGAGAAAGCGATCGCTGTAGCCCATTGCCTTGAGAGTGGCATATTCCGCAAGGTGATCGGAGACATCGGAATAGAGAATTTGATAGACAATTACAATACCGACGATAAAGCCCATAGCCACACCCAGTCCGAAGATGAAGCCAATACTAGTTCCCGTTTCCCAATAGCTTTTTTCGACACCTGCCCATTCTTCGGTAGTCAGAACACGCATATCACTAGATAGAAGGTTCGCGAGTTCTCTTTTAACTTGTTGAACATCGGCTCCCTCTTTCAGATGAATTAATCCCATCTCAATGCGATCGCTGCGTCGGTCTGGAAATAAACGTAAAAAAGTTGCGTCACTGGTGATGATATTGCCATCTGCCGCGAAGGAAGAACCAACTTCAAATAGTCCGCTTACCTGTACTAATTTATTGTTTAATTGGGCTTCCAATTCTCCCTTTTGCATAAACATATTCGCCACATCGCCATATTCGGGACGACCAGCGCGATCAAACAGGACGTGATCGAGTTGTTGAATCTGCGGGATTTGTTGGGCAGGATCGGGCAGCCTAACGCTAGGATTACCTGCATCGACTCCCCAGATAAGAATCGCTCGATTTTGGCGAGTTTCAGGATTGCGCCATTGACCAGCAACAGAAATGTAGAGGGGAGAAACAGATTTAACTTGAGGGTGAGCAAGGGTTTGATAAAGGCGATCGCGTTGAAAATTAGGAGTAGAGATGAGTGTTTGAAATTGCGTACTAGCGATCGCTAAATCTGCCTGAATCAGTTTGCGATAGGGCTTCATCGCTGAATCATAGAGCGCTCCTTCAAAACCCATCTGCACGAACATCAAAATATCGGCAAAGGCAATACCTGATAGCGCCACGACAAAGCGAACTTTATTACGAGTCAGTTGGAGCCAAGCAAGGGGAGTTTTTCGCAGCAATTTACGAAGCATAGATCCTCTGTGTAGTTTTTAATATTCAATTTGGTTGACGATTGCAACTGCCTTAGCAATTCCATTTTCAGCTCGAATTTTCTCGCCTAAATTGGCTGCTGTTTCACATATTGAGCGATCTGTGACCGCCATCTGTATAGCTTTTGCAAGATTTTCCGCAGTCAGCTTTTTTCGGGGAATTGGTTTAGTGCCAACCCCTAATTCGTCAATGCGATTACCCCAAAATGGTTGATCGCCAAAGAAGGGAATCACAATGCTAGGAACACCTGCTCTAAGTGCCGCAGATGTCGTCCCAGCGCCGCCGTGATGGACGACCGCCGCCACATAGGGAAAGATAAAAGCATGGGGAATGGAATCCACAATAAAAACCGTATCTGGTAAATCTCGCTTACTCAGACCACCCCAACCAGATTGCAGGATGGCGCGTTGCCCTGCGATCGCGATCGCTTTTAAAACAAGATCGGCTGTTGCCTCTGGGTTACGATTCCCCATGCTGCCAAAGCCAATAAATACAGGTGGTGAACCCTCAAGTAAAAAATCCATCAAGTCTTTAGATGGAGTCCAATTAGGCTCTTCATCTAAAAACCAATATCCAGTGACATGGGTATTCTGCCAATCGGAGGGTGGATTAATTATCGATGGACTAAACCCATAGAGAACAGGAAAACGCTGCAAATGTGGGGAATTGTAAGCACCAAAAAACGGGGTAGCAGGGAGTTCCAGAACTTGTTTTCTTGCTAGTTCATCACCTTGGCGGGTTCCTTGCCACATGATCTGTCGAAATAGCACATGGGACAACCAATTAACATAACTACCGAGTTTCGCTAATGATTTCGGAAATAGGATCGCGGGAAAGGCTTTTGTCGGTGTAAATGGAAAGATATAGGCTTGAAGCAATGGTAGATGGAACTTTTCGGCAAGCGCAAGACTGAGGAATAGTCCGCCCACACCTGTAATCAGCAGATCCACGTCCTGACAAGCCGCCAAACTATCTTTCGCCCAGTCGATCGCAGCGCGTTTAGTTGCTTTTGTCGCTTCCGCATTAATCGCCAGAAAATCCCCTTTTTCCGTTAACTCTCGCATCTTGGGAGTTGCCATAAATTCCTGCACATTCCCAGTCATGGGGAAAAACTCTAGACCATGAGAACTGATCAGGGATTCAAAGTTTTCATGGGATGCTAGTCGCACGATGTGCCCTGCCTTTTGCAATCCCTTACCCAAAGCAATATAGGGTTGAACATCGCCTCGACTTCCTAGAGAAATAATCGCAATTCGCATAAACAATCCTTCTTTTTTACAACAAATCGAGAGACTTGCCTGATACAATGTGAGTAATTGCTCGTATTTTACAGCTACTCTAGAGTGCTTGACAACTCGCCTTTTTTGAACTTTTTTTGATATTTGCAACCTATGACCAAACCCTTACAAAAGCCGCGTAAATTACCAAAACAGGAGCGTTCTCAAGCAACTGTTAGCGCTATTCTCATCGCCACAACTCGCATTTTGACCGAAGAGGGATACGATAAATTCAATACAAATCGAGTCGCGGAACTTGCAGGTGTGAGTGTTGGCTCACTGTACCAATACTTTCCCAATAAGGCGGCGTTGCTTTATGCTTTGGGAGAGCATCATGCGAATGAAATGGCTCAGTTAGCGCAACACCATCTAGAAGATCTAGGCGATCGCTCAATCCTAGAAGTACTTCAGCAGATTATCAAAGCGGTTTTAGCGGCTTATGCGGTAAACCCTAAACTCTATCGCATCCTGCACCAACAGGTTCCCCGCAGTGAGGAGATGCAAAAACTAGATGATGCCAGAATTGAGCAAATGTTGCACGCATTTCTGGCTCTGCATCGCGATCAACTGCGACCCCAAAATCTGGATATAACAGTTTTCATCGTTAGCCGTACAATCAAAGCCCTGCTATATGATGCGATCGCCGATCGCCCTAATCTGCTCAAGAATGGCGAACTCGAACAAGAACTTATGAGGATGTTGTCATCCTATTTGATGAATCCGATTTCTCAGTCATTTACGGAGAATATTAATACTCTCAAAAACTAAATGGAAGATACTGTAACGGTATCATTGTTAACACTCTTTTCTAGATGACTTTCTCTCATCCATAAGAAGAAAGGCAATGAAGCAGAAACGCCAATAGTAAGAGTAATCAAAGGATATAGCCATAGGTGTAGCATAGATAGGCGGCGACCCTCGGCATACACCCATACCCAGAAAGCGATTGCAGAAATGAATAAATCGAAAGCAAAAAAGCGTGAAATAGAATTAGCAAAAAGTTGAGAAAAGAAAAGTGGTAGATCCAAGCCATGCTCCCAAAGAAAAGGAATAAATTGGCTGTAGGGCATTACCGAACCGATGATAAATAGAGAAATATAGAAAAGTTTCAACATGGTTTTGACTAGTGTAGTGTGATTAAATATTCGATAACTGAGATCTTGCACCATTCAAGAAAAGGGGTTGCAGAAAGAGCAGAAATGTGAAAAAAAGGGCGTAGTAGTAAATTAAATAACGAGCATGGAAAGCATCGTTAAGCACGCCCAAGGGCTAGTGTATAGTCTTCTGTGTTTGATGCCAAGTGTGTATCAAACAGCAAGTCTCAATGCAATACTAGGACTATTTCTCGAAGCACAAAGGCATCCTTATCCAGAACATACACAGATAAAATCAGCGAGTGCACTCAGCCGATTTCTCAATCACTATAACTGGTCAACGAGAGCAGTAATTCGGTCAACACGGCAGGCTATTTTGGGACAAATCGCCAAGCATCGCCCATCGAAACAAGTGCCATTAAAGATACTAGGGCAACCGCACACGTTCATGAATAAATAATGAAGACTAAGGTGAGACTATGTTTAAGGCGTTAAGTATAAGCTTGAGATAGTTGTCATCCCATCCAGCTTTAAGTCGTTTAGTCTTGACTCCGACCTTAGTTTTTTTGTCACGGGAAAGTAAATTTAAGCCAACATGACGAATAACAGCTAAGTTTTCAGCAGTATAGCCTCGACAAGATTGAGAAGCATCTTCATCAAACCCAACATCAAGAATCCAATGCAGTTGATTTTCAATACTCCAATGACTTCTAACAGATTGAGAGAACCTGTGAACATCACTCTCAATACTCAGAATATAATATCGCTGTTGGATAGAAACTACGCCATTGACACTACGTTCTGATTCAACCATGCCAATACTTTTTAACCCTGTCCATTTCTCTGCGCCAATGAGAAATTCTGTATTACCCATAGTCCAATAGGATCTCTTCTCAATGCGCCCATGTCCTTTTTCTACTGTTGAATGGAATTGATGTTCGATATTATGGAATTTTTGCGAGCGAGCAGATGTGAATAATTGACTTACATCATCATGGAGATTACCTTGATTTCCTTTTAGCGCTAATACATAATCTGCACCTTGTTCAATGATTGTTTTGGCGATTTCGGTCTGACATCCCATTGCGTCTATGCTGACCAAACAACCTCGAATTGCCAACATTTCCAGCAATGGTGGGATAGCGGTTATTTCATTTGATTTCTCACTAACTTTTTTCTGTCCCAGAACCAAATGCTGCGTTGCCGACCAAACACTCACCATATGAATTAGGCTACGGGAGTTGCCTGCTTCCTTTGCTCCTCTCAACGTTTTGCCATCAATATTAATCAATTCTCCGTCTGTTGTTTTATGGACTGCTTCCATCCATCCTATAAAACATTTTTGCAATTCTGATGGGTTCAGTCGAGCAAATATTCTCTCAAATGTATCTGCTGATGGTATTCCATTTTCTAATTCTAAAAATGTCTTTAACCATTTTTCCTTTGATTTTCCATATTCTGCTATTGCTGTAAAATCATTTGCTCCGCTTATTGTTCCACATATGCTGATTACCAATATGTCTAATAGCTTATGTTCGATACTATGTGCTGCTCTGGGGTCTCGCAAGTTGCCAAAATGTGTCTCAATTAATGCGACTGGGCTGATTGTAGAAGACATGTCACTTTTTTACTTTTAATTTATATTGGTCATTTTACTTTGCCTTCTTTGTTTCGTTGTTTATTCATGAACGTGTGCGGTTGCCCTATTAAAGATACTGATAGACTTGACTACCCTAGAAAAAAGCGGCAAGTTTTTACATTTGAGCAATCCCACCCAAAACGAACCAGACCCATGGGTGAGAATACTAAACGGAAAGCGAGGACTACATCTGGTTGTACTGTATCTGGTCTATGGAGAGTGGCGCGTACCATGGAGTTTTAGAGTATGGCGCGGCAAAGGATACCCCAGTCCCTCTGACTTAGCTTGTAAGTTATTGGGGACAGTACCCAAGCAACTAACCCAAGGCAAGACTGTGATTGTCCTTGCTGATACTGAGTTTAGTACGGTGAAGTTTTTCAATACTGTCCGCGCCAAGACTTGGCGCATCGTTGTCGGTGTACGCAACAATCGTAAACTTCAAGATGGCCGTACAGTCAAACAACTTTATCGTCATGGCAAACGTGGACAACAAATTTTGCTAGAAGGGCTAACTCAGCCTTTGACGATCTCTTGGTTTTGGCTCAAAAGAGCTGATAGTAAACGGGAGTTACGCTTTGTTGTCTCTTCTCATCCTTATTCTGGTGCTTATCTGGTGATGTTAGGTCGTAAGCGTTGGGCGATTGAGGGATTCTTCAAAACCATCAAACATCGCTTTGGTTTGCATTGTTTTGGGCAATCTACAAAACTTGGTGTTTATCGTTGGCTTATCCTCTCTCTGCTTGCTTATCTTTTGGCCCATTGGATTGATCAATGGTCGAGTCCTCCTGTCTTGGACTGGAAAGCTACCTGTGATTTGACACTTTCCGTTTTATTTCCTTCTGTCCTTTGGTTGAAACTTCTTAGGTATCTCCAAATTAGTGCCGATATTGCTGCTCGTCATGGGTTTGAAATTATTCTCAAACCCATTCCTACTTAACTCTTTCAGGAATGGTGCAAGATCTCAGATAAAGTCAGACTAAGCTTGAGGCGATCGCATCATCATCCATAGGGGTGGTGCATCCTTGAGAACTCGTAATTCATCGCGTACCACAAATCCATGCCGTTGATAGAATTTGACGGCGCGATCGGTAGAAGTAAAGAGATAGCAAATCTCTCCTTGGCGATCGGCTTGCTGCAAGACAGGTTGCAATAGCAAACCGCCGATCCCTTTGCCTTGAGCCTTTGACGATACGCCCAATCCTTCTAGATACCAATGTGGTGTCGGACAGTCACGCAAGCGATAGGCTTCCGTTTTTGTCAAAGTGTTGAGTATGCGCTTGGTGGAAATAAAGCCGTTCTGAAGGAATATTTGCAAGATCAAGGGCAGTGATCCTAGTAATGAGGGAGACTTAGCGTTAGGAGGCAACCAACTAGCAATTCCTAAAATTTGCGAGCTATCGAGCGCCGTAGAAGTATTGCGATCGCTCTGCTCACTGCAATAGACATGCCCTAAAGAAAAGTCATGATTTATCGTTTTACGCCAAGCTTTTTCAAGGCTTTCTAAGCGATAACGTTCATTGGGAAGGAGATAGCAAGATAGGGGATCGGGAAAGAATGTGTCTGCCATCATTTTGGCAGCAATAGAAATTTGAGATTGTTGAAGAGAGTGGATTTGTGGTTCTTCGTTTTTAGTAGTCATTTTATCGTTGAGAATATGCATAAATAGTCCTCCTATTTGTATTAATTTATGGATGTAGTCTGAATCTTGCCTTGAACTTGTAAATTCGTAAAAGCGGCAACACGGCGGCTATCTTCTGGACTTAAGCGAACTTTGACTTCAATGACACGGCGATCGAGATTCTCTCCCGCTTGATTGGTCGCTTGGCGTTGACGCTCCACTTGCAACCCAACTTGCGAAACAATACCCTTCACTTCGCCTTGAAAAGATTGCCCTGTAATCGTTGCCGATTGTCCGACTTTGACGCGATCGATCTCCGTTTGATAGACTTCCAGAACGGCAACCATGCGATCGGTTGCGCCTAGTTCGACAATGCCATCATTGCTAACCTTTTCCCCTAATCGCGTGCGGATTTTGAGGATTTGCCCATCTCTAGGAGCGCGAATATAGGCTTGAGCAAGGTTCGTCTCGGCACGTTTGAGAGCAGCGATCGCACTGTCTACTTCTCTAGCTTTAGTAGCAATATCCACGGGACGCACTTCAGCAATGCGATCGCGAGTACTACTTGCTTCAAGGATTTGAGCTTGGAGCGTATTGGCAAAGCGATCGCGGGTACTCAGAGCTTCTTGTAATTGAGCGCGGGTTGTTTCCGCCGCCAGACGTTTAGTATCCAAAACTGAAGCCGAAACAGCACCTTGGGCATAGAGTTGCTGAAATCGAGCCAACTCTGCCTCCGCAGTACGAACTTCCGATTGCCAACGGGAAATCGTCGCCGATTGGGAAGCTTCACTACCGCGCAAATCTGCTTGCAATCGTAAAATCGATGCTTCTTGGGCTTGAATTTCCGACTGTTTCGCACCAGCACTAACTCTTGCGAATTCCGCTTGAGCAATCTCCACCTGAGCCTTAGCTTGCGCCACTTCATCAGCAAAGCGATCGCTAGCATCTAGTACGGCGATAATCTGCCCTGCTTTCACCCGATCGCCGACTTGGACACGCAATTCCTTTAAGCGATCGCCATCTAGGGCAACAGGAGCCGCTAAACGCATGACTTCTCCTTCTGGTTCCAATCGACCCAGAGCAGTTACAGGCAGAGGCGCACTGGCAATCGCTGAAATATTATTGGTAATATTTGGCTTACTCGAAAAGACAACGCTATAAATAGAAATTCCTGTAGCTAGAGTCGCAAGGAAAATTCCCCCAAGCCAATGATGGCGGGAGTTAAAGAAAGATTGAGATGTCATATTTTACTAATCCATTTCAAAGAAATTTAGCAAGCTTCATTCATCCGCATAGGTCATCCGAATGAGTTCCCCGATCAGTTGCGATCGCTCCTCATCAGAAATGCAATTAAGCCCTAGTAACTGATTCCAAGAAAGTCCATCCGCAGCTAAGAGAATTACCCCTACCTTGAGTGGAGTAATACCACAATTACAGGCTTGTTGATGCCAACGAGTAGAGGCTTCTTGGAATGGTTGGAGGAGTTTGCTATCTTTCGCGACTGCTGCTAATAATCCAGTCTGAATTGCGGCATTCTGGCGATCGAATATATCTCCAGCCCTGATGTAAGCGCGTAACCAAGCACCTTTGGCGGTGAGATCTCCTTCGCGAACAAGTTCTATCTCTAATAATTGCTCAAACTCGGCGATCAGGTTTGCCACCATGCTCGTCAATAGAGCTTCTTTATTAGGAAAATGATAGAGCAATCCGCCTTTGCTTACGCCTGCTTCTTTTGCCACAGCATCAAGGGTCAAAGCGTCAGAGCCAAAGCGCAAAACAACTTCACCTGCTGCATTGAGCAGTGATTCTCGCGTCGCCGATCGCGATCGCTTGCCTACCTCTAAAGCCTCTGCCATAACCTTCTGCCCGAATACTAAAAAATTAAGACAATAGACTTGTCTTGAAAATAACTATACCGTCCAGACGGTTTAGTGTCAATAGTCAAATTAGATTTTTTGATTTTGGCTACTATCGTCAACAGCAATGTCAAAATGAAGCACATCTTCACGCACACCAAGCTTTGTATAGAGTGCGATCGCAGGGTCATCGCCGAGGTCAGCCTGTACGTAAATAACGTAGGCTGCTCGCTCGACAGCAATCTTCTTTAATTCCTGAATTAAGGCTGTGGCAATTCCTTCCCGTCGATGCTCTGCTGATACAGCGAGATCGTAAATATAAATTTCACTACGCTCTTGTTCAAACTTCTGAAGTTCGTAAGCGGCGAGACCTCCAACTACTGTTCCAGTTTTTAAAGCTGCAAGTGCAATGAAATAATTGCTACTTAGTAAACGCTTAAGATATGACGCGCTTGGACGAGACGAGCTATAGGTATCAAAATCATCAAAAGCTTCACCAAAGACAGCCAATAATTCTTCCGTAAGTGCTATGTCTTTGGCAGAAAGCTGATGAATGCTAAATGGTTCAGAACAAGTCATTGGGAAAATTACTCCAGATTTTGATTTAAGTAAAACCTGATCGTATCAACAATCTATCTCCTCAAGGCGATCGCTAGTCTTAGTAATTCCTAACTTAAGTACAATTTTGCAAAGCCTTGATATCCGCACTTACTATTCGATCGAGATTTCTGGTGATCTTCTCCATATCCCAATTCCACCATGCGATTTTGAGTAAATTTGCGATCGCCTGATCGTCAAATCTCTGTCGAATTACTTTAGCAGGATTACCACCTGCGATCGCATAGGCTGGCACATCTTTAGTAACCACAGATTTGGAGGCAATAATCGCGCCATCACCAATCTTCACTCCCGCCATAATCACTGCCTCATAACCAATCCAGACATCATTCCCAATTACAGTATCGCCTTTGTAGGGAAATTCCAAATTTTGCGGTTTCCATTCGTTCCAAAAGATTTGAAAGGGATAGGTGGAGATGCCCGAAATACTATGATTTGCGCCGTTCATGATGAATTTTACGCCCCTTGCGATCGCGCAAAATTTACCAATAATCAGCTTGTCACCAATGAAGTCAAAGTGATACAGGACGTTACGTTCAAAGTTTTCTGAGTCTTCGGGATCGTCGTAATAGGTGTAGTCCCCAATGATGATATTCGGATTAGTAACGGTATTTTGAATAAAGCAAACTTGAGGAAATCCTGCCATTGGGTGAGAATTCTTCGGGTCTGGATATCGCATAGACGAGTTAATGGGGGATGAAAAACGGTTGTAAGTGCTAAGATTTTAATACTGTATCTTCAAACTAAAATTATGAATACGGTAACTTTAAATCTTGCGCCAATCTCGAAATTAGCTGACGATCAGTTTTACGATCTGTGTCTAGCAAATCCTGATGTCAAGTTTGAGCGTAATTCTAGAGGAGAGGTAATTATTTTGGCTCCGACGGGTGGAGAAACGGGAATTTATAATGCGGGTTTGATTGCTCAGTTTTGGATTTGGAATAATCGCTTTAAGCTTGGCAAGGTATTTGATTCATCGACTTGCTTTAAGTTGCCGAATAATGCTAATCGATCGCCTGATGTGTCGTGGATTAGTTTAAAGCGATGGAACGCATTAACAGTTTCTCAAAAAGAAAAGTTTCCACCGATTACGCCTGATTTTGTTTTGGAGTTGATGTCGCCAACGGATACGCGCAAGGAGACTCAAGCGAAAATGCAGGAATATATCGAAAATGGCGCGAGGTTAGGTTGGTTGTTAGATCGCAGGAAGAATATTGTCGAGATTTATCGCCAAAATCAAGCAGTGGAAGTTCTCAATAATCCTAATGTGTTATATGGTGAGGATGTATTGCTTGAGTTTAGTTTAGACTTGCGATCGCTTTAGATTTCAAATGTTAATATTTAGGCGATCGCCTTGCACAAACTCAACTAACAAATTGTTTTGAGCAGGATAAGAATAAAGTATTAAATGTATGAAGAAGGATGAGTCAGAGATGCAAGATAAACTTAGACCAGAAACTGAAAAAATTGCGGCTTTGATGACTGAGGGGTATCTTAAGGAACGGGCTAAGAGGGACAGTCGGGCAAAGTATGAGGCGATTTTGGCTAAGGTTCCAGATGTTGAACCAGAAGTATATGATCGATAGGAGTTTGACCTTCACATTGTTACTAATATGTACTGATATAATGCTCTAGACGCTTGATCAAGTTTAGGCGGCAAAATTAATCCCTACAAAAATGCTCGTAATATTTAGATTTATAGAGTTTTATGAAAAATCAAAATGATTTACCTATAAAAAAATTTCAAAATTTTGTAGATGCTACGCTGGGAGATGAGATGTCCCAAGGGTTAGAAAATCTTCATACTGATAGACTTTTAGAAGCAATTGAGCAAGCAAGAATGGGTAGCTATGCTGAGGCTTCTGTTTCATTTGCTATGTGTTCTGGAACTACCTTAGTGCAATCTCATAGGCAATATTGTCAAAACTTTGGGCTCATCTGGGTTTGAGGGGTAAATGGTACAGTATCGATACAATTATTGGCGACATGGTAGGGCTGTAACTGTTGCTCCGAGAGGATTCTGATTACTATTAGCTGTGCTTATCCCCATGAACCCAGAAGAGCCAAACTTTGCTCAATTAGCAATTGATGCTCACAATAAGTACGAAAATGCACTCTCAAATGCAGCACCAGAAGATAGAGCAAGAAAGATAGCAAAAAGTATATGGATTAAATCCTACGAAGAGCTTTCAGCCTATTTAGGTTTTTTAGCACTTGGCTTTCATGAAAGAGGGAATTATGATGCTGCATTGCGTCTTTTCGATAAAGCATTGGAAATTGATCCCACTGATACCAACATATATATTTGTCGAGGTAATCTAAAAGGTGAAATGGGTAGTAAGAAAAAAGATTCTCATTTAATTGATGAAGCTATTCAAGATTTAGATATGGCATCAGGATTGTTTCTGGCGCACAATGATCAAATTAATTATACTCGAATGAATACTATTATTGGTAGCTACACTATTGTGAGAGATGTAATGAATGGAGTGAAAGCACCTAATTTAGACAACACTGAAAAAGGATGGACAAAGAAAATGATAGAGATAGATTCAGAAATAAAAATATTGAGAGTTTTAGCTATATTAATATTCTTAATAAAGTTAGGGATCATAAATAAACATCTATGGAGAATATCTGTCATATGGCTATATTGCAAACAAGTTATTACTAGAGTTGACGGTAAATCTAGGGGGCTATTTAATTCAATGGATGATTTCTCGGATTTTATAAGATCTGTAGAATCAAGAAATGGCGGCAAGTTCCCTATTGTTGATAATTTTTGGTTTTCTTTTTTAGGACGTTGGCTCTTCTGGGTTTGAGGGGATTAATGTATAATGAAGCACAAAGATAAGTGGTGACAGGTATGGACTTGTATCTAGATAGGTTGCTAAATTTACCCAACACAACCGTTGAAAGTTTTACGGAAGAAGAAAATAAAATCACCCTAAAGTTGAGATTTTTACAGGATGAAATTACTTGTCCGCATTGTAATACGCATGGTGGAAAATTAAAACAAAATCGACCGATATTGATTCGAGATTTGTCAGTATTTGGGAAAATAGTTTATTTAAATACGCCGCGCCGCCAATTTTATTGTCAACATTGTCAAAGACATTTTACGGAAAAGTTACCCTTTGTAGACTGGGAAAGACGATACACACAAAGGTATGAGGAGTATGTTTATCAACGAGTACAAAGTGCGAGTGTGGAGCAAGTAAGTCGAGATGAATATTTGAGTTGGGATCAAATACAAGGGATTTTCAATCACCAATTTTCTCTAAAAAAAAAGATGATTGGAAAGAAGTAAAACGAGTGAGTATTGATGAAGTGAGTAAACGCAAAGGACATAAAGACTTTGTGACAGTCGTATCAAGTATTGACGCAGGAGCATTACTAGAAGTAATTGATAGTCATAAACAAGATGACATCATTGAAGTCCTGAAGCAGCAACCGATTGAGATAAGGGAAAAAGTAGAGGAGGTTAGCATTGATATGTGGGGAGGCTTTCCCAAAGTTGTCAAAGAAGTATTTCCAAATGCGAAAATTGTCATCGACAGATTTCATGTTATGCAGCCACTAATCAAAGAGTTAAATCAACTGCGTCAAAAAGCTAAAATCAAGATTAAAGGTAGTCGATTTATTCTACTAAAGAACAAGGTAGACTTAACAGAAGAAGAAAAAGTGAAGTTAGAAAATGTCTTGAAATGTTCTAAACGCTTGCGACTAGCTTATAATCTCAAAGAAGACTTTAGAAGTATTTTTGAGACTTGTAAAACTCCTGAAGAGGGTCAGAAACAATTAAAAGAATGGCTTCAAAAAGCTAAAGCTGTTTATGGCGCAGTTTTGGAAACCATTCGTAATCATCTTGATAATATTTGTAACTACTTTTTAAATCGTACATCTAGTGGTGTGATGGAGGGACTTAATAATCGTATTAAATTAATTAAACGACAGGCTTATGGTTTTTTAAATTTTTTAAATTTTCGTTCTAGATTATTAGCTTGTCTTTCTCATTAGATTTACTTATCCCCTTAAACCCAGAAGACCCAGGACGTTTAACTATATGGGGTTTAATACTGTTTGCTACAATTAAATTTATAGGTATTTTTATCAAATGAAAAATATTTTTATTACAAAAGAAGAGGTAAATGTAGAGAGAAACTCTTCAAATTTAATAAGCTGGGTGCAACAGAAGTTGAAAGAAATCTCTAGTCAAAAAGATGGAAGAAATGCTCTACGAAAAAGAAAAGGTCTTTGCAAACAATTTATTGAAGAAATTTATCCACTCAGTATTTTAGCAAGCTTCGAGTTCCCTAATAGAGATGATATTACCTTTATGCCTGTAATTGGAAGCCAGAACTATGATGCATTAATAAATCATAAGTTCTCTAATTCCAATTTCAATTTCAGTGTAAGGATTGAAATAACTCAAGCTCAAAATAACACTGACTACTTAAGAGGGGAAATGATTGACATTTATGGTCGATGTCCTTTAAACAGCAAAATTAATGTTAAAAATGTAGGGACACAAAGTACTGGCTGGAAATTAGAGAAAGAATATCAAAAAGTTGTTGTGAGAGATGTCCAAGATTCGTTAAATGATCAAATTCAATTAATAGATGAAGCTTTAGATCGTAAATTCAAGAAAACTTATGAGGAAAATACAGCACTATTGATAATGTTTGATGATCTTATTACTTCTTACTTAGAAGAACCAGAGAAAAAACTGCAAAACTTTATTAATACTAAAACTTGGATTCCAAATAAATTCTCGACTTTGTATCTAGTAGGTAGGCATCGGCGTATTTTCATTAAAACCGAATATTAGCCTATAGAAAAATTACTTTAATTATGGAAAGACAGGAGGAAATCTGGCAAGCAGTCGGTAGGATTACGATTAATTTTCCATTGCTAGAATGTGATAAATGTGCACTAACCGTAATGCGTTGGCTCAAAAAGCGTGGCATCGAAGCAAAAATTCTTCGATTACGAACCAAACGTCGTAGTGAGAACTTTATAACAAGCGATCGCTATGGATTAGACGAATCAATAACCGAAAATGGGACTCATTATGGAGTAGAAGTAATGGGAAAAGTATTTGATAATTTGTCCGCCGAAGGCTTGTCTCGTGAAGATTGGATAGAAGACTTTACTTGTCTGAGTGGCTCTTTTATAGTCGATGAACTAACTACTTTGTAATAATTTTTGAGAGGTATAAAATGATTGAATTATTTGAGCTTTTGCAAAAAGTTGAGAAGAACTCAGGAATGTATTTAGGTCGTCAATCCGTAAGCGATCTATTTATGTTTCTTGCTGGATATGAATTTGCGCGAAGTCAAGTTAATGTAGAACTTACCCAAGAAGAAGAAGACTTTTATAACGAGTTTCAGCCTTGGCTACAGCAAAAACTAGGCGTAAGATCCGTTACCTCATGGGCAAAACTAATCATGCTCTCCTGTCACGATGAAAAGACAGGCTTTGAAATGTTTTTTAAATTCCTGAAAGAGTTTCAAGTACGCGATCGAGTTAAAGAAGCAATAACGGCTTGATTGATAGAAATCAATTTTTCTCTAAGAAGAGTTTGCACCAACTGCCAGCGATCGCTAATTGGCAATTGCAAGAAATCTTTAGGTAGGTCTTGTGATGACATCACAAGACCTACCTAAAGATTTCTTGTTAAAATACGCACAAAAAAAGGGGCGCGAAGCGCCCCTTTTTGCTTATGATTGCAGCTTTTTCGACTCAATTAGCATCGAATCGATGAGCGGCTGAAGAATCAACTCCATCGCAAAGCCCATCTTGCCACCAGGGACAACCAAAGTGGTATGACGAGACATGAAAGAATCATGGATCATATCGAGCAAGTAAGGGAAGTCAATATTAAACTTTTCACGGAAGCAACGATTGGTGTGGATAACAACAAGACTTTCATCAAGCGTCGGAATATCACGACAAATGAAAGGATTGGAAGTATCAACAGTAGCAACACGCTGGAAGTTGATATGTGTTTTCGAGAACTGAGGTGCAATGTAGTTTACATAATCTGGCATCCGACGCAAAATTGTATCAACGATCGCCTCCGCACTATAGCCCCGTTCAGCATTATCGCGATGAATTTTTTGAATCCATTCCAAATTCACAATGGGAACTACACCCACTAGTAAGTCAACATGCTGAGCAACGTCAATATCCTTAGCAACGATACCACCATGCAAACCTTCATAAAAAAGCATATCTGTGCCAGACTCAATGCCTTCCCAAGGAGTGAATTCCCCTGGTTTAGCGTCAGTACCTAAGCGACCATTGTGATGCTCAGCTTCTTCTGTACTGTGCAGGTAGTAGCGTCTTTGCCCATTTCCTGTCTCGCCATATTCTTTGAAGAGTGCTTCTAGTTTATCTAATACGTTTGCATCTAAGCCGAAGTGACTCATGTTGCGACCTTCAGCCGAAGCTTTCTTCATCATTTCACGCATCTCTAAACGGTTATATTTGTGATAGCTATCGCCTTCGACGATCGCTGCCTTAATATTTTCCATCATGAAGATATGTTCAAAAGCACGTTTGACGGTACTAGTCCCAGCGCCAGATGAGCCTGTTACAGAAATAACTGGATGTTTTTTAGACAAATTTTTTCTCCTTAATTTTATTTAATTAATGCACTTTTTATCCCAAAACACAAAATAGCGTAGCCATTTTGTGTTTTTAAAACCCTTTCTGGGTTTACTTTCTAAATCCCAAAAACGTGGCAACACTTTCGGGAATTGGTATTATTACCGTGAGTGCGATCGCTCGTAGACGAAGAGTCACAAAAAATCTTAAAACTACTATACCTTTGTATATAGCGCCCAAGAAAGCAAAAAACGATCAACTTTAGGGCAAAATTTGCAGACATGATTTCTGGTCTATCAAAATTACCGCAAAAATTCGCTGAACCTTTAACTATTGGCAATGTCATCCTCAAAAGTCGGGTGCTGCAATCGCCATTGTCGGGGGTGACGGATTTGGTATTTCGGCGCTTAGTGCGGCGCTATGCTCCTGATTCGATGCTCTATACCGAGATGATCAGCGCTACAGATTTGCATCACAGGTCAGCTTTGCCCAAATTAATGGAGATCGATCGCGATGAAACCCCGATCAGTATTCAGCTTTTTGATTGTCGTCCTGACTTCTTGGCAGAGGCAGCCCAAATGGCAGTTATCGAGGGTGCAGACACCGTAGACATTAATATGGGTTGCCCAGTCAATAAAATTACTAAAAAAGGTGGCGGCTCGTCTCTGTTGCGTCAGCCTGAACTTGCCACACAAATTGTGCGATCGGTAGTCGAGGCCGTAGATATTCCTGTCACGGTGAAAACTCGTATCGGTTGGGACGATGCCGAAATTACAATTTTGGACTTTGCTAAGCGAATGGAGGACGCAGGCGCAAAGATGATCACCGTCCACGCGAGGACGCGATCGCAGGGCTATACAGGTATTGCCAAGTGGGAATGGATTCGTAAAGTTAAAGAGGTGCTGACGATTCCTGTGATTGCTAATGGGGATATTTTCTCGGTAGAGGCGGCGATCGCTTGTTTAGAGCAAACTGGTGCGGATGGGGTGATGTGTTCGCGGGGAACTTTGGGCTATCCGTTTTTGGTGGGCGAGGTCGATCATTTTTTAAAAACGGGCGAATATTTGCCGAAACCATCACCTATTCAATGCTTGGAAGTAGCAAAAGAGCATTTACAGGGGCTTTGGGATTACAAAGGTATCCGTGGTATTCGTCAATCTCGTAAGCATATGACTTGGTATGCTAAGGGTTTTATGGGGGCAGCGGCTCTGCGCGATCGCCTTTGTCGGATTGAGTCGGTGCAGGATGGCTTTGATTGTCTTGATGCTGCGATCGCGCAAATTGCTAATTCTCAAGGTAAGTTTCAGGCGATTTCACCTGAAGATATGGCAGAAATGATCGCCATGAAGCAATAATAAAACTCAAGAATTATTTTTTGTGAGGTGGCTTTGCCACCTCACAAAAAATAATTCTTGATTCTCACTGTGCGAAGCACGGCGCAAATCACCTAACTTTATCAAGAAGCATCATGCAACAAATATTTAGCCGTCGGAATTTGCGCCTGTTTATCACCATCTTTGTGGCAACAGTGCTGCTGTTTGCGCTGGGATGGTTTATATTTCTGCGCCCCTCTGTCACAAGTCTCAATAAAACTGCTCAAACGGCTGGTTCTAACCTTCAGAATATTACCCTTACTGAATTTGATGCTAATGGGAAGCTACTTTGGGAAATTCAAGCTAAACGCGCTACCTATCGAGAAGATCGCAAAATCGCTGATGTCGAAGATGTGAAGGGGAAATTTTACCGTGATGGTGAACCGCTCATGGAGGTGACTGGTAATAAAGGAACGATTGATCAAGCCAGTAAAGCAATTTCGCTAGAGGGAAATATTAAGGCGATCGCAGTTCAAGAAAAGATCAATATGAAAGCCGATCGCATGGTTTGGCAATCAGAGGAAGATCTGCTCAAGGCGACAGGCAATATTCAAATTGATAAGCCTGAGGATAAGCTGACCATGACGGGCAAAGAATTAACGGCTAAGCCTAGTGTCAATGTGTATAGCATGGAGAAGCAAGTAGTTGTGATCGCGGTAGAGCCACCGCTAGAAATGAAGAGCGAGAAAGTTACTTGGGATGCAAAGCGCGATCGCGTGTTTACTGATGTCCCTATTTCTGTAATCCAAGTCAAGGATAAATTGCAACTGACTGCGAAAAAAGGTAACTGGGATATTCAGAAAAAGGAAGTTACTTTCACGGGTGATATCAAAGCCAAAGATCCGAAACTAGATGTTGATATTGAAGCTGCTCAGGCAGTTTGGAACCTTGAGAAAAAGTTGGTAACTCTGCCAGTGCCTTTTACAGGAACGAGTAAGAGTCGGGGTATTGTCGTTAAGGCTCAGAAGGGAGAAGCCCAAGTAGAGAAAGAGCAGATTAATCTCATAGGAGAAGTATCGGCAAGTTTTAGTTCTACTCAGGGTGTGGTTAATGCCGATAAGGTGGAATGGCTTATCCCCACGAAAATGATTACGGCTAATGGCAATATCGTCTATCAACAGCCCGATAAAAATCTCAATGTGAGAGGCGATCGCGCTGTAGCAAATCTCGAAACTCAAACTGTCACGGTCACAGGTGCAAATGTCCTCTCAACATTAAACCCTTAAGACTTATGCAAAAGAACGAAATGTAGTGGCAATTCATGAATTGCCACTACATTTCGTTCTATGGATTACTAGAGGATGTAATACCAATTCCCAAAAGTGTTGCCACACTTTTGGGAATTAAAAAACAAACCCAGTAAGGGTTTTAAAAACACAAAATGGCTACGCCATTTTGTGTTTTGGTATAAAACAGAAATTTACGCTAGATAGGTACTTCTCAAGACCAAACCAAGATATTTTTGAAAGTGTTGCTTTGCAGCACTTTCAAAAAATTTCTTGGTTTGGGTTTGGTCGCAAAGCGCTGTATTATGCAGCATCTAGAGCGATCGCATTGATTGTGTCCATAATTTCGCGAAAACTGGCTAGCCCTGCTTCGATGTTTTCGATGATTTCATTGGCGAGAATGTCAGGATCGGGCAGATTATCGAGATCGGCGAGGCTCTTGTCTTTGAGCCAGAAGATATCGAGGTTGGTTTTGTCTCGCGCCATGATTTCGTCATAGCCAAATTTGCGCCAACGTCCTTCGGGTTGAGATTCTGACCATGTTTCGCTGCGGTGATGGCGATTGGTGGGATTGTAGCAATCAATAAAAGGTTGGAGGTCTGATAGTTTGAGGGGATTTTTCTTGAGGGTGTGCTGGACATTGGTGCGGTAGTCATAGATCCAGACTTCCTTTGTCCAAGGTTCTTTGGCGGCGGGTTTGTTGTCAAAAAAGAGAACGTTTGCTTTGACTCCTTGGGCGTAAAAGATGCCTGTGGGTAAGCGCAGGATTGTATGTAAATCGGTGGTTTTCATTAACTCTTTACGAACGGTTTCGCCTGCGCCACCTTCAAAGAGAACGTTGTCGGGAAGGACAACGGCGGCTTCACCGTTGATTTTGAGGAGGGTGCGGATATGTTGCAGGAAGTTGAGTTGTTTGTTGGATGTGGTTGCCCAAAAGTCTTGACGGTTATAGCTGAGGTCTTGTTTTTCCTGTTCTCCTGTTTCGTTGGTGATGGTCATGCTGCTTTTTTTGCCAAAGGGAGGATTGGCTAAAACGTAGTCTACGCGAGTTCCACTATCGGTGATCAGGGCATCATTGGGAGAGATAAAGCTTTCGCCATCGATTTCGCCGATGTTGTGCAGAAACATATTCATGAGGCTGAGGCGACGAGTGCTGGCGACGATTTCGTTACCTGAGAAGGTGCGATTTTTGAGAAAGGCTTTTTGCTCTCGGTCTAGGGAATGGTGGGCGGTGATGTAGTCGTAGGCGGCGAGGAAGAAGCCTCCTGTGCCACAGGCGGGATCGTGAATGGTTTTGCTGGGTTGCGGATTGACGCAAGCGACCATGGCTTTGATTAAGGCTCTGGGGGTGAAGTATTGTCCTGCGCCGCTTTTGGTGTCTTCGGCGTTTTTCTCTAGCAGTCCTTCGTAAATGTTGCCTTTGACATCGGTTCCCACCATTGTCCATTGCTCTTTGGCGATCATGTCGATAATTTTGAGCAGTTTTGATGGGTCTTGGATTTTGTTTTGAGATTTGGTGAAGATCTGCCCTAATGTGCCTTTTTCGGTGGCAAGCGATCGCAACATTTGGCTGTAGTAGGCTTCCAGTTCTGCGCCGCGTTTGTTGCTGGTTAGGGTTTCCCAGTTACATAGTTCACCGTTGGCGATTTCGTTGTTTTCGGAATCTTTGATGCGGGGAAATTTGATGGTTTTGCTGTAGGGCGGTTTGGACATTTCGTCTGCCATTTTTAGGAATAGCAGGTATGTAATTTGTTCAAGGTAGTCGCCATAGCTCACGCCGTCATCGCGGAGGATGTTGGCGAAGTTCCAGACTTTGGAGATTAGGTTTGATTCGTTACTCATTGGGGGGAGATTCTTATAAAATGATATGTGTATGCTTATCTAACAACAAATATGAACGCCTATAGCTTTGATACTGTTTTAGAAATAGTTGAGGAGATGTCAGATGATGAGCAGTTGACTTTGATGGAGCTAATCAGAAAACACCAAATAGAGAAGCGCTGCGATCAAATGGCTCGTAATATTGCTCTAGCAAATGATGATTATGCAAGGGATGATGTGTTTCGAGGGTCGGTTGATGAAATTATGGCGGAGTTAACTATTGTTTCGGTATAGTCAAGAAATGGATTATGGCGATCGCTTCTCTCAATTTCGTCTAGTTCGATGGGATCTTCTGCTTGAATAATAGCTAGTTGATCGAGTAATTCTCTGATAGTAGGAATTTTTTTAGTCATTTTTATCCGTTTAATATACTGATAATCAAATGTTTAACTGTTTCTGCTTCGGAAGTTTTACTGGATGCGATGAAGAGGGTAAGTGTGGCTAGGGCTTCATTATCGATAATTGGTTTATTGCCTTTGAGTAAGATGTTATTGCGTTGGAGGAAGTATAAGAAACAGGCTGCACCGATGCGCTTATTACCGTCAATAAATGAGTGATTTTTGACGATGAAATAAAGTAAGTTGGCGGCTTTTTCTTCGAGGGTGGGGTAGAGGTCTTCACCACCGAAACTTTGTCTAATTTGATTGATGGAGCTATGGAAGCTGTCGTCTTTGGGTTTGGCGAAAATGTCTGATTCAAAGTCTGAATACATTTCTGTGATCAGTTCGATATATTCATCGTAATCAGGATAGATTGTGTCTGTGGTGGTGTTGCCTTTTTGGTCGAGTTTTTCGTGATCGTAGTTGTCGAGTAGTTCGAGTCCTTTGGCAAAGGTTTTCAGTATTTCGTATTCTAATTCGTTTGATTTGTCAGTTTTTGCTTCTATGGCACGGCTCAAAATTTTGATGCCGTCTTTGAGGTGTTGAATTTCTTGATTTTTTTGTTCTAGTCGTTTTTGGTTGATGGCATAGCCTTGGACTAGGTAATCTTTGAGTCGTTGGGTTGCCCATTGGCGAAATTGTGTGCCTTGTTTGGATTTGACGCGATAGCCAACTGAGATAATTACATCAAGGTTGTAGTATTTGGTGTTGTATTTTTTGCCATCTGTGGCAGTTGTCAAGGAATCCTTGACAACTGAATTTTCGTCTAATTCTCCCTCTTTGAAGCAGTTGTTGATGTGAAGGCTGATGTTTTGTTTTGTTTGTGCAAACAGATTTGCCATTTGAGACTGATTTAACCAAGCGGTATCAGCTTCAAATTTGACGTTTAGCTCGATTTGGTTGTCTTGGCTTTGATAAATTTCGATGTTACTATTCATTTGTTTTTCTTGTTTTTAACTCTTTCTAATAGTTTAGCAGCAGTTTCCCAGTCGGGTTGTTGGCGACAGGTTTGGAGTTCGTCTTGGCTGAGGAGTTTGCCTTCAAAGGCTTTTTTGAGGATGCTTTGTCGTAGGGCTTGGGCTTTTTCTAGGCTTTGCTCGATCGCTTCGTTAAGTTTGTCGCAGACTGATAGACGGGTTTCGATTTCTTGGACTATTTGGGTTTGTTCTGCTTTTGAAACTACTGGAATTTCAAAAGCTCCAATCATTCCAGTATTTAAATTAGGTTGTGCTGCTCCTTGATTAATTGATCTTAACTCTCTTGTTTTACTCATCCAAAAGTAATAATGGTAGACAAGATCATCTTTATCTAAACCTAAAAATGCAGCAATGCCATCATTAAAAGTTGTTGGGAATGTACAAATCTTTGGAACGCCAAGAGTTGCACCGCTATTTGAAAGTAAAAGAGTATTTGCTTCTACATATCGTGTGTTTTTAAGTCCAGCTTCTTTAATAGTGAATGTATGAGTATTGAGATATGTACCTTCATTTCTAGTAATATCGGCAACTTTTAAAAATGGAATATTTCCTTCATAATATCGAAGATCACCAGCAGGTCTTGGAGAGCCTCCTCTAACAACCTCACATAAACTATTTATTCTCTTTAATGTTCCACCACTAGGTAGATCGTCTTCAAGTTTATTTTTAGGATTTGTTAATTTTCCTTCAAATGCTTGTTTTAGGATGGCTTGGCGGTAGATTTCTAGTTTGGATTTGGCGGTTTTGAGGTTGGCTATGCCGTTGTCTAGTTCGCTGAATAGTTGCTCGATTTTTGAAGCGATCGCCCTTTGTTCAGGCAGTGGCGCAAGAGGAAGTTTTGCATTTAAAATGTCATCTTTGCTTAAATTAATTTGGACTCCTCCTTTCCCCAGCTTTTTATAATAGCTATAAATTTGGGGGCTGGTGATTATGTACCTCAAGTAAGGAATATAAACACAATTAGTATTTAAGTTAAATAATTTTCCTACTCGCTGATTTAACAAAAGTTTTCTTTTGTCTTGTTTAACAATTGTTGGCACTCCTAATATTTTGGGGCTCATCTGGGTTTGAGGGGTAAATGGTACAGTATCGATACAATTATTGGCGACATGGTAGGGCTGTAACTGTTGCTCCGAGAGGATTCTGATTACTATTAGCTGTGCTTATCCCCATGAACCCAGAAGAGCCTATTTTGGTATCAGAAGCCATGTCTGTCATAGCAATTACTATGTCACCATTCTCTAAAAGGTAATCAGAATATGAAGAGGCATACTCATCGGGCAAATATTTGGGATTATGGTCAAGATCGATTTTTCCATTAGGTCGAATTTGACTCATTCTGAAATTCATAGTTTCAGAAATTTCCACATAATCTTTAGACTTAAAAGCAAATCCATTTTTTAAATCGCAAATCTCCCCCAATTTAACCTCAATCCAATCTTCTCTCATCATCAATAACCTAACTTATCGCCCAAAATCTTCAAAATAATAGATTTGCCTATAGCTGAATATCTTGCCACTCAAAAGCCTCAGTAAACAACGACAAATGACGGACATTAGTTGTCGCTACCACCACATAACGACTAGGAAACTCATCTCGTAATAATTGCCAATGATCGCAAACAATCGCATCAACATCAATACCAGTCAAATTTGACATTGGTTGCCCCTGTAAACGTGATCTTGCCCAAATATCCGCAGCCTTGCCCAACACTTGCGGAGAAACTGATATAAATTCAACAAATTCATGCAACTCATCTAGAGCAGTTAACGAATGCGATCGCCGCTCAAAACGCATCGCCTCAAGCACTAAATTACGTCTTACCTCATAATCACAAATATCTGAACTGACAACATATACACTCTTTGCTAACAAACTATACAGCCAATTCTCACACGCAATAACCTGATTATTCTTATTGGGATTGGACAATATGCCAATTACACCAGAATCGAGAAATACAATCATAGATAAAGCTTGGCATCCACAGCGCGATCGCTATCAATGCTTACCTTAAATCTATCAAAAGCAACCTCAGCATCTTGCATTTCCGATACTGTCATTTGCGCTAGCCGATTACGTCTTTTTTCTAAAAATTTTTGTGCTAAGTTAATTCGCGATGAATTATCCCATAAAGGATAATTTTTTAAATGAAGTCGGAATAGCTCATTAGCAGTCCCTCTAGCTTGTTCTTTCGCTAACATCCCTAACCTCCTCACTAAATACATTCATTATAAAACAATAAACCAACCAAACCATATTACTCACCTGAAGATCATGAGTTAGCAAAATGTAACTAAGCCGCCAGCGCCTCATTTAACTCCTCGATAATCTCGCCCATGCGATCACCAAAAAGCTGATACATCCGACCTCTGCCACCCTCGCGATCGAACGGCGTATAGTCCAGATCATCCAACTCCACATGAAAACTCATCACCACATGATCCTTCAACATCCTTAACCAACTCATCTGCTCCTCCGTAAACTTCAACGCACCCGCCTGCTTCCCAAACACCCAAGTTTGAAAATTTTTGTCCACCGTCTTGTCATAGGCGGTCAAACTCTGATCCAAGCCCGTCACTCTCCTAATCAAAGACACCAGCGCCACTAACTCATTCTTGGGGCTATCAACACGCAATCCTTCCAACTGCGCGTAAGCCTCCCACACATACACAGGCGCAAGCATCGGCTTATCTAATTTCAGCTTTTCCAAAACTTCCTTGATCATCTTAAAAGTCAACTCCCGCCGTTGATAGGGCTGCCCATAAAACAAACTCAGAGCCGTGATTTCATCCTTATTTGCCGCAATATATTCCGCAAAATCCTGTACCACCGACTCCGCTTTCTCCGTCGAAAAAGCATCAAACTCTGACTTCAAAATCCGATCCTGATTGATCGTGTCGATAATCTGCTCATGCACCTTCCGCAAATTATCAATATAGGTATTCAACTCGCCATTGAAATTTGCTGAGGCAAGATCAGCTAACTCAGACTGAGCTTGTTTTTGGGCTGACTCTTCTAATGCAGGATTGCGATCGCCCACTGCAATCTCATTGACCAAAGCCGTAGTCTTTTCGGCGATCGCATCAGGATCGAAGGCACTCAATAAGTCCTTAACCACCGCGTTGATATGCTTTCCACCTGACAATTCTGCAAACTTCATCTGCTCAGGTTCCGTTAATTGTTTATCCAGACGCAGCAACCGATTTGCCAAAGTCAAAAACAAATCCTCATCCTGCGCCCCGATTGCCACAGCATTTAACAAATCCTTGAGCGGCACGCTCGGCTTACGCTCCAAGGGTCGGCTATCGGTCTTCTTGGACTTGATCGCGCCGACAGCATCGACAATCACAAAATGGGTTTTGGTATACTTAGCCGTGCGCGTCACCCTTTGCAAATCGTCAAAAGCGATCGTCCTCGTTCCTCTTCCCTTCATTTGTTCAAAATAGTTCACACTTTTGACATCGCGCATAAACAGCAACACTTCCAAGGGTTTCACATCAGTTCCCGTGGCGATCATGTCTACCGTTACCGCAATGCGAGGATTCCATGAATTACGGAATCGATTTAATACTGATTTTGGGTCTTCAGCGTTATACGTCACCTTTTTACAGAACTCATTACCCTCACCAAATTCCTCACGCACGATCGCAATAATATCTTCAGCATGACTATCCGTCTTCGCAAAAATCAGCGTTTTCGGAACTTCGTACTCACCATTAGCCTCAATGCGATCGGGGAAAATATCGGCTTTTAATGCGCGTTTAAATTCCTGAATAATCAACCGAATTTGATTGGGATTGACCACATCCTTATCAAGCTTACTTGGCTTATATTCGTAATCTTCATCCAGCCGATCCCAGCGCTTTTTTCGAGAGAGCTTCTCGCGTTTATCGATATACTGCTCCGCCTTCAGTTTTGCGCCGTTTTTCGTAATTTCCGTCTCAATCGTATAGACGTTATAAGGCACATTCACCCCATCTGCGATCGACTCTTCGTAGGTGTATTCGCTGACCACATTTTGATTAAAAAAGCCAAAAGTGCGTTTATCAGGCGTAGCCGTCAGCCCAATCAAAAAAGCATCGTAATATTCCAACACCTGCTGCCAAACGTTATAAATGGAGCGATGACATTCATCGATAATGATGAAATCGAACTGTTCGATAAAGTTCTTAATCGAATAGCTTACGGGCAGAGGTTCTTTTTTCTGCCAAACCGATTCATTAGGATTGGTCTCTTCGGCAGATTCCTCCAATTCCTTCCCTTGCAAAATGGAATAGAGTCGCTGAATTGTGGAAATACAAACCTGACTATCAGAGGCAATATAGCTAGAACTCAAACGCTGCACATTATAAAGCTCAGTAAACTTGCGATTGTCATCAGTCGGCTGATATTTCAAAAACTCCTGTTCCGCCTGTTCTCCCAAATTCTTCGTATCCACTAAAAATAAAATTCGCTTGGCTCTAGCAAACTTCAATAACCGATACACAAACGTACAAGCCGTAAAGGTCTTACCCGCACCCGTTGCCATTTGGATCAAGGCTCTGGGGCGATTGGCTTTAAATGATGCTTCCAGATTAGCGATCGCCTTAATCTGAGCAGGACGCAAACCTGCTGGATCTAATTCAGGGATTTTATTTAAGCGCGATCGCAAAGTTTCAGGTTGTAAAATCCATTCCGCTAAAGTTTCAGGTCGATGAAAGTGAAAAACTGGACGCGATCGGGGTTTCGGATCGCGATAGTCTGTAAATCTGGTTAAAGCGCCCGTACTTTCATAAACGAAGGGCAGAGGATCATTCTTTAAATACTTCAGTTTGCTGACTGCATAATACTTCGACTGCTCCTCATGGGCGGTGAGTTGTTCCCCTGCTTCTTCGCGCTTAGCCTCAATGATGCCAACGGGTTTCTTATCCACAAACAACGCATAATCCGCAATTCCCGCATCAGTCTGATATTCCCTAACCGCCACCCCTTTATTCGCCGCGAGATTCACCTTGTTCTTTGACTGCACCACCCACCCAGCTAAAATCAACATACTGTCGATTTGATCTCTCGCGATTTGTTCAGGATTTTGGTTTGACATTACGTTTGACATTATATTTTTAGTCAAATAACATCTAAATTATAGCTCTAGAGGGCTTTTAGCCGAAATGCTAACTTATAGGAAGTGTATTTATCGTCAGGAGCATTAATTCTATGGCAGGTCAACTACTCACCCACAAATTCACCACGCAGCAATATCACCTCATGCATGAAGCTGGTGTTTTTGGGCATGGCGATCGCTTAGAGTTAATCAATGGAGAAATTACAGAAATGTCACCAATTGGCAGAAAACACGCGGCATGTGTCATTCGTGTAACCAAGCTGTTGCAAAAAAAACTGGACGATCTTGTTTTAGTTTCCGTTCAAAATTCAATTCGTTTAGATGATGGTTCAGAGCCTCAGCCTGATTTTGCTATTCTAAAGCCTCGTGATGATTTTTACGCGGAGGCTTTGCCGACACCTGCTGATATTCTGTTGATTATTGAGGTCGCAGACAGCACGATCGCGTATGATCGCGAAGTCAAGATGCCACTGTATGCGGCGGCGGGAATTCCCGAAATGTGGTTGTTCGATGTAAATGAGCAAGTAATTTTCGGATATTCGCAGCCTGCGGCAAAGGGATATAAGAAAATGCAGCGTTATGAAAAAGATGATAATTTTTTTATGCTTGCCTTTCCCGATATCAGTTTTTCATGGCAAGAAATGTTTTAAAGCCAATAAAATCAGAGGTGATGCAAAGCATCACCTCTGATTTTATTGGCTTTAAATGGATTTAGATATGATGATTCGATATTTGCCTCTTGTGGTGGGGGGATTGGGCGGTGTGGCGCTATTAGCTAATCGTATGGTGACGGCAAATCTTACGAACAGTCAGTCACGAGCTGATGCTTTGGGGGTTTTGTTGAGCGCGGTTTTGATTTTGGTAGGTCTACTGTGGCAACAAGCTCAGCCAAAACCTCCTGATGCAGTGACCTTAATTGGCGAAGAAGGTTTAGAAATTGATGAAGAGCTGCCTGATGCGATCAAAACTGAACTGGCTTGGGCATCCCATATTTTGCTGACCAATACTGTGACTAAAGTGGTGGCAGTTTATTATGATAGCCAAACTATTCTCCGCAGAGGCATTTTAGGCAAGAGCAATCAGGTAAATATCGGCACGATCGCTGAGCGGGTAATGAAAACCCAAAAGCCAATTTATCTGGTCAAACTAGAGCTTTATCCTGGGCGGGTGGAGTTTGACTATCTCCCCGAAAATACTCAGGGTGTGATCGTGCAACCTCTAGGCGAAAAAGGAGTCATGGTTTTAGGAGCAAATATTCCCCGTAGCTATACTAAGCAAGATGAAAATTGGGTAACGGCGATCGCTGACAAACTCACCTATAATCTCGAAAAAATATCCTCATAAAATTATGCGAAACCCTAAGCTAGAAAGTGTTTTTACAACTGTTACATTATCTTCATTGCTCACAGCTACCTTAGTCTTACCTGCTTTTAATCAAGCGATCGCGCAGACTCATCAAGAGAGCAGTGATGCATCCCAGCCCACAAAAACGAGTTCGCCAGTAATTTCCCAAGAAAAACGAGCTTTGATCAAAGAGCTATTAGAAATTACCGAATCCAGCAAAAATGCCCAACAAATCATGGATGAGATGGTAAGAGCCGAATTACCCAAATTAGTATCGACTATTCTCAAAAATGCTCCCGCGCTCGACAGCGATAGCCCAGAAGTTCAAAAGAAATTGACCGACATTGTTTCACGGATGGCAGGCAAATATCGCGATCGCGTGATCAAAAAAATTGATGTCAACCAATTGATCGATGAGGTGTCCTATCCAATTTACGACAAGTATTTTACGACCTCTGAATTGAGAGACATCATTGGCTTTTATAATTCGGCAACTGGCAAAAAGGCGATCGCTGTCCTGCCTCAGGTTATAGGTGACTCGATGAAACGCACCAATGAAATTTTGCTCCCCAAAATGTCTAGCATTATGGCTGAAATCATTGCTGAGGAGCTATTAAATGCATTGCCCCGCGGGTGTAATTAAAAGTGAAATGGGAGAAATAAAGTAGGTTAGAAAGTATGATGGATAACAGTTCTAATCCAAAGAAGTCATAAAATTGAGCCGTGAATATAAAAACAAAAACAGCATCGTCCAGTAAAAGCATAGAAGAAAGACTAAACGATTATCCTGAATTGAAAGCGAAAATCGAAGGATTATTATCCGTTGTAGAAAATGCAGAAGGTGATCTAATCAAAGCCGACGCAGCCGAGGAACGAGTGATAGAAGAAATCCGTCAGTTAGGACAAACAGCACTACAAACATGGGCAACGCGGCAAGAAATCAAGCAAAGCGAAGCATATATCGCCGCGAATCCATCTTCACACCGAGGTGGTAAAAAAAACTCTATTGGTACAGCCGATATGGACGCATCGAAGTACTAGAGCAAAGGTACATCGAATTTGGAAGAGAGTCCAAACAGGTAGTGAGACCATTTCAAAAAGCCGCCGAAGTACATTGCCGAGGATATTCACGCCCATTGCAGAGAGTGATTACCGACTTTGGGTCAGATGTAGCGTTTGGGAAAATCCCAAAAAAAATGATGGAACATCATGGAATAAGCATCCCAATTAGTGCAGGACAGGAGATCACAGAAAGTCATGCCCAGCGTATATTAGAAACGCAGAGTTGGGAAACAGGATTCCCAGCAATCGAGGGTGTGGAGTTTTTAATAGCGGAGATGGATGGGACAATGATTCCGATTGTGGAAACAACGGCAAGCGAAACTGATGGCGAAGAAGTTGACCGTCGTAAGACGCGTAAAATTAGCTGGAAAGAAGCGCGTCTAACCTCGGCGCGTACCCCTGAGCAAGAGCAGCCTATTTTCGGAGCAACGATAGGCTCGACTGATGATGCAGGAGCAGCATTACTTGATTGTGCTATCCGTGCTGGATTGGGAGAAGAAACCTTTGTGCATGGGGTTGGCGACGGTGCGCCTTGGATTGCTAGCCAAATCGAGCAGCGTTTTGGTGTACTTAGTCGCTACTTACTAGATTTCTATCATGTATGTGAATATCTAGCCGATGCAAGTCGCGTTTGTTCCCCAGATGCTCCGAAAGCATGGATGGATGTGCAGAAGCAACAACTCAAATCCAATCATGCTTCGGCTGTCCTTGAAGCTCTTAAGCCGTTTCAAGAACCTGAATCTGTTCCTGACAATCTGGCTGTGGTTAGATCCGCTTATCGCTATCTTTTCAATCGTCCTAATCGTCTAGACTATCAGGGCACGATTGACTCCAATTTACCCATTGGCTCTGGTGAAATTGAGAGTGGTCACCGCTATGTTATTCAAAATCGTTTAAAGCTTGCTGGCTCTTGGTGGACGATTGAAAATGCTAAGGCTATGCTTGCTCTTAGGATCTGCCGTACTAATCAAGATTGGGATGCTTATTGGCTTAATCTTTCTTCCATTTCTTATTGAGCTGAACTTTCACTTTTAATTGCACCCTTGCCCCGCAAATAATAATCAGCAATAATCAGCCCGAAGCAATCTAACCGCCTTAGCGATTGCTATACTTTAAGGCTGTAAGCACTTTGTTGCATCGACAACCCTTTCACCCATTTCAACTGTTATCCCCTCAATTACATTCTTAAAAGACGCATGGCACTTCTAGATCGACAAGGTCGTTTATTTGGCAAATTTAGCATTCTCGACATCGGTGCGATCGCCACGATCCTGATTGTCCTGATTGGCTTACTCATCGTTCCTGGCAACGGCGGCAGTTCGATCGCGCAAATGCTATCTGCTGAGAATAAGACCGTCCAAGTCGATATGAATGTGCGTGGTTTAAGTGCTACCGATCCTCAAAACCTTATCAAAATTGGCGACAAAGTAAAAATCATCATCCGTAATCAACCACGCGGTGAAGTCACCATCAAAAAAGTAGAAATCTCAACCCCAAAAATTGTCGCGGCAAAATCTGACGGCACTGCGGTTTATTTTGATGACCCTCGTGCTATCTCGACCTCTCAATCAGACCTTGCTATCACCCTCGAAGCAACAGCCCAAATCACAAATGATGGCGCTGTATTTGCTAGCGAAAAGGTCAAAGTCGGCACTTCAATTGACATTGAAGGTCCGAAATATATTATTCGTGGTAGTGCAATGGCGGTGAGGTATTAATTATGCAACCCCCATTTCCTCAAGGCTTTGTACTTAAAGGTCGCTATGCGGTTCGATCAACAATTGGACAGGGTGGCATGGGGCGCACTTATCTAGCGCAAGACCTAGAGCGCTTTAACGAAGCCTGTGTACTGAAAGAATTTATTCCTCCTCAAGATTCTCAAGAGGTGTCAGAAAAGGCGAAAGAGCTATTTCGCCGAGAAGCATCGGTGCTTTATCAAATCCGCCATCCGCAAGTGCCAGAATTTCGGGCAACCTTTGAGTCTGAAGGTCGATTACTCCTAGTCCAAGACTATGTAGAAGGTAAAAATTATCGAAATTTGTTACTTGATCGCCTCAAGGTTGGACAGACATTCTCTGAGAATGAAATTTTTGCACTGATGCAACAGCTTTTGCCAGTGCTTAGCTATTTGCATGGACACAATATTATCCACCGCGATATTTCCCCTGAAAACCTGATGCTGCGATCGCAGGATAATTTACCTGTGCTGATCGATTTTGGGGTCGTGCAGGAAACCACCGCTAAACTAAACTCGCAGATGGGCATTCCCGCCTCAACCGTTGCAGGTAAAGCAGGCTATGCGCCTCCTGAACAATTACAGTCTGGCAACGCCTATGCTAATAGTGATCTCTATGCCCTTGCCGTAACTTCGATTGTTTTACTGACTGGACGCGAGCCATCAGAACTGTTTGATAGCATCAATCTGGCTTGGAATTGGCAACAGTTTGCCAATGTTAATCCTGCATTTGCAAGGGTAATCAACCAAATGTTGAGCTACAAGCCTACCAATCGATATCGTTCCGCCGATGAGGTATCGCAAGCAATGCAAGTTGCCCAAGCTTCTTTTTCGGGTGCAAAAACCTATGCGGTAGGGCGACAAGTGCCATCCAATGTCGCAGCAAATATCCCTCAAAGAACGGTGGTAGCTGGTGGTAGCAATCGCAATCCTGTCAACTATGGCACTCAAAATCCGCCTAATCGATCAACCAGTGGTGGCGGTGTCAACTGGTTTTTAGGGATTTTAATCATTTTGGTAGCTGGTGTTGGCTCATGGGCGATCACCTCTTTCTTTTTTAGCCGTAATCGAGCTACTACCAATCCAACAGAAACTGCGATCGCATCTCCTACGGCGACACCAACCACGGCAAACATCAAAACCATCAACACCAGTCTTGAACTCAAGTCAGTTAATGAAGGCTTAAATCGTGGATTTAGTAGTGATAAGATTGCGGCGGGACAAGTTGTCAATGTGCGGTTTAACGGCGAAAAAGATGAGTTGGTCACTGTATCTTTAACGGGTGCTGATTTGCAAATGACCATCCAAAGTGATGATCAAGTTAGCCTAGACCGCAAGGCAATTGACAATGCCACAGGATATTGGCAAGGTCGTTTGAAAAAGGATGGTGTGTACTACATCAAAATCAGAACCACTGGTACAAATGAAACCACTTATAAGCTGGATGTCCAGTTAGAAGCTCCAGTAAAAGCTCAGCCGACACCAACCCGAACTCCTACGCCAAGTCCAACAGCTACGCCTACGGATAAGACCACAGCTACGCCCACTCCTAGTCCTTCTCCTACTTCTGGGCAGCCTAATCCGACGCAATCGCCTGATCCTACTCCTACAGCTGTTCCTACTGAACCACCGCGAACTCCTTCGCCCGTTCCTACTCCCACTGAGCCAGCCCCAGAACCATCAAAACCACTTACTTTCTAATTAATGCAAACTGTAGATATCAAGTTCCAAAAGCTGCATCCAGATGCTCAAGTTCCTAGTTATGCCCATACCGGGGATGCTGGTGCTGATGTTTATTCAGTTGCTGAAGTTACACTACAGCCGCAGCATCGCGCCGCCATTCCTACTGGTTTAGCAGTCGATATTCCCATCGGTTACGAAATCCAAGTGCGTCCTAAGAGTGGACTGGCTCTCAAACATGGTATTACCGTTCTCAATTCCCCTGGGACAGTTGATGCTGGTTATCGTGGCGAGATTCAAGTGATTGTGATTAATCTTGGCACAGAAGCTTATACTTTCACAAAAGGTCAAAAGATTGCTCAGCTAGTACTAAAGCCAGTGATTCAAGCTCAATATATTGAAGGAGAACTAGGAACTAGCGAACGCGGTATTGGCGGGTTTGGCAGTACTGGCTTAACTTAGACTTTACAAAGCCAAGAATTGGTGGTGCTGGGCTTTGTAAAGCACCACCAATTCTTGAAGGGAGTATGTATGTCAAGCGTTCATCAACCAAAGCTCATCATATTTTCTCAGCATGGAATGAGCGATACCAACCATGCAATGAACTCATTAGCTCATAAAGTTGCGCCGCCACATTCGCATATCGTTGCGCCAAATCTAGGGTTTATCCAAACCCACTTTGAGATTGAACCTTTGATTCAAAAGGTTGAGCGATCGGCTGCACAAGCATTTGTCCAGTACCCTGATTTACCAATTCGGATCGTGGCTACTTCTCTGGGAGGTGTGATTTGGATTGAGGTATTATCTCGCCATCGAGAATGGTGGTCAAAAATTGAGTCTTTGGTGCTGTTAGGTTCGCCGATCGGCGGTGCAGATCTTGCCCGAATTATCGATCCTTTTGCATGGGGAATTGGGATGGCGAAACATCTTGGCAAAAATCGACGACCTCTAGCTGAGCAAATTACAGCAGCATTGCCGACCTTGGTAGTGGCAGGAAATATCGATAGCGATGGTACGGTCACAACTGAGTCTACAAAGTTAAAATACGCTCATTTTGTCTGCTTAAATGGTGTAAGTCACCCTGCGTTGAGATTTGATCCTGCCGTAGCTGAAGCGATCCAAGAGTTTTGGGCTAAACCTAGAGAGCCCCTACCTGCGCCCAAAATCACTCTAATCTTAGAGTTAATAGAGCATTTTCGAGCTGTGAAAGGCATAACTGATGCCAATTCACGAGATTTCTGCCATGCTAAAACTATCTTTTCTTTTGCCGATGGAACTAGTCTGTACACTTGGAAAAATATTTTCGGTGTTGATCATATATTCATCGCCAATGCTGATGGAGAATGTCAATACGCTGGGTTTGTTGGTTGGGTAGATTCTGCTGGACTGAAGAGAGCTACGGATAAAGCGATCGCAACATTTCGCTAACTATAGTGTGACCAGACAGAAACTCCTCAAAGCGCTGAATTACCCAAAGCTGTAAGGATGCGCCCCGCAGGGGCGCATCCTTACAGCTTTGGGTTTGAAATGAGTTATACCCATTTACTTACTGCACATGCAAAAGCGATAACTGATAGTAATTTTCTGCATGGGCGATCGCATTTTCTTGTTCTTCTTCCGAAAGCTCACGCATCACCTTCGCAGGTACACCTGCCACCACCACACCCGCAGGCACATCCTTCGTCACCACCGCACCCGCACCCACAATACTTCCCGCCCCAATTTTCACCCCTTCCAACAGGATTGCCCCCATTCCAATCAAGCAACCGCGCCCAATTTCCGCACAGTGAATCACCGCCCGATGTCCGATTGTCACATATTCGCCAATTACTAAAGGCTGGTCAGGATCACCATGCAAAATTGCCCCATCCTGAATATTTGTACAGTAGCCAATCTCCATGCGATTGACATCCGCCCTAATTACCACCTTGTACCAAATATTCACGCGATCGCCGAGATGTACATCACCAATTACCACTGCATCACTAGCAATAAAAGCGGCGCGGGAACAGTCTGGGGTGGGTAGTTGTGAATAGGGAAGATGCATATTGTTTATTATTATGAGAGCGTGCTTAGCAGGCTCCTATAATAATAAACAATATGCCAGCCAATAACCTATGTCACAACCCCTCGATTTAGCCCAAACTCCAGCCCAGACTGAAGATTTATTGCTTTCGGTGCGTAATTTACAGGTTAGCTTTAGGGGCGATGAAGGGATCGTCCATGCTGTCAAAAATATTTCCTTTGACCTTGCTCAAGGACAAACTCTCGGCATTGTTGGTGAATCTGGCTCTGGTAAATCAGCAACAGCTTTAGCAATTATGGGCTTATTGGGGGAATCTGGCAAAATTACCAATGGGGAAGTTATATTTCGCCCCAGTGGTGAATCTCCAATTGATCTAGTGTGTGTGTCACAACAGAAAATGCTCAAATATCGAGGCGATCGCATATCGATGGTATTTCAGGAACCGATGACATCGCTCAATCCTTTATTTACCTGTGGCTATCAAGTCATCGAAGCGATTCGCTTACACCAAAAAGTTTCTAAGCAGGAAGCCGAGACACGCACGATCCAGCTATTTCAGGAAGTGCAACTACCAAATCCTGAGCAATTAATTGAACGCTATCCCCACGAACTTTCGGGCGGTCAATTGCAACGGGTGATGATTGCGATGGCGATTTCTTGCAATCCGCAGTTGATAATTGCTGATGAGCCAACAACAGCGCTAGATGTGACTGTCCAAGCAACAATTTTGGAGTTGCTCAAAGAAATTCAGCGATCGCGTCAGATGTCGATGATTTTTATTACCCATGATTTAGGGATTTTGGCAGAGATTGCAGATCGAGCGATCGTCATGAATCAAGGCGAAGTCGTCGAAAGTGGCGAGACACAATCCATCTTCCAATCACCAAAACATCCTTATACCAAAGGTTTAATCGCCTGCCGTCCGCAACCCGATCGCCAGTTGCGGCTATTACCAACGGTGAGCGATTTTATGGAAATTCAAAATGGGCAAATGGTTGAGAAAGAACCAAGCGATCCGCGCTATTTAGAAGTTGTTCCACCTGAAGAAACTGCTGCTCGTTTAATAGAGTTGCAAAAACAAGAACCAATTCTCTCCGTGCAGAATCTCAGAATTGAGTTCCCAATTCGCAGCATTTTAGGACTTAAAAAACGCTATCTCGTTGCTGTCAACAACATTAGCTTTGATGTCTATCGTGGCGAAACCCTTGGACTAGTGGGTGAGTCAGGCTGTGGTAAAACCACTACAGGGCGAGCAATTCTGGGCTTGACCAATGGCGTGATGGGTTCTGTTAAATTTGAAGGACGCGAAATTTCTCAACTCAAAGGAGAAGCATTACAAAAGTTACGCTGTGATCTGCAAGTAGTATTTCAAGATCCTTACGGTTCACTCAATCCGCGCATGAGTGTCGGTGATGCGATCGCTGAGCCTTTGATCGTCCATAGTCATCAAAACCGCTTTGAACGTTATCGCAAAGCCGAAGCTAGACGCGAAAGAGTCGCATATTTGCTAGAACGTGTAGGCTTGACTAAAAGTGCCATGCGCCGCTATCCTCATGAGTTTTCAGGTGGTCAGCGGCAACGTATTTGTATTGCCAGAGCCTTGGCGCTCAATCCCAAATTAATCATTGCCGATGAGCCTGTATCAGCGCTTGATGTATCGGTACAAGCTCAAGTTCTCAATCTTTTAAAAGAACTCCAAGCGGAATTTGGCTTAACCTATATCTTCATTTCCCATGATCTCGGTGTGGTAAAATTTATGAGCGATCGCATCATGGTCATGAACAAAGGCGAAATCGTCGAACTAGACACCGCTGAATCGATCTACACCAATCCCCAACAGCCCTATACTCAAAAGCTAATCAGTGCCATTCCTAAAGCTTTAGTTTTATCTCCCTAAAAAACTATTTCGTAACTGCTTTACATCAAGCAGTACAAGACAAACTCTATGGAGTGGTTTTCTCCGAGCATCTTTGACTACCCGATCGCAGATAGTCACATATCCTAATGTGATGGTTATCGCTGAACCATTTGAATATCAAGAAAGACGAAAGATATCTTGTTCCAAAACACAAAATGGCTACGCCATTTTGTGAACAAATAAAACCCCAAATAAAAGTGGCGGCGCTTCGCACCGCCACTTTTATTTGGGGTTTTATTTGTTCAATCTATCTATTTTACTGCTATATTAAATCATTGAATTGTCGAGTTAACGGTTGCCTGAAAGCTATATATATCCTATAAAAAGATGCCAAATGAGTTATACAGGAATTCCTTCGACTTAACATCAGTTAATATTCAAACACCCAAATTGCCCAACCTTTTTTGATAACTGTAATCACATAGACAGCCGAAAGACGACTTGTTATTTTTTGTACTTCTGCCCAGTCAAAGCTAGTACGAAATAAGCTATAAGTGGAATTGTTGTAGGTAATCGCGGCTACAGGCTTATCCAAATCTTCAACCTTAATATGGTGATATCGAACTTCCGCAGGTGTAATCACAAAATTCGATGTTTTCCCTCCCAAACGAAATAGTTCATCTTCATCTGAAGTATCGTTCTCATCTTTGGTATCTTTCATAGAAACATTTAGTCACTTGCAGGTATTTCCCTATTTTAACTAAATAAAGCTCAAAAAAACCAAAAGAGAGTTGCGGTGCTTTGCGCCGCAACTCTCTTTTAATAGAAATCTGAGGTTGCTTCCTGTAATTCAGTCATAGCCTTCTGTACATCGATCGCTATTTGTACAGTCGTATCAAAAATCCGCCCATACTCCTTCGCACGATTATTGATCTGGATGGCTTCAAACGCATTTAAATCAATATCAAACCGATCAGGATGAAAGTCTGGATGTTCGCGTAAAATCCGTTCAGTTTTTAATGCTCGTACAATATCATTGCGCGTCATTCTCAAAGCCGCGATCGCTGATTCTCTAGACTCTAACTTAATCGGATTTCCTGCATCTTGTAGCTGATCAAATACATCAATATCGCAGATGGTTTTATTGCATTTATCAACTTCCCTAAATAGGCGCAAAATAACTGATGGAATACCTCTTTGTCGATGAGCATTTTTTGACTTTCGCCATTGTTGAACTATTAATCTGATCAGCAGTAAAGCCACAAGCCCACTAGCGATCGCAAATCCAAGACATAGCAAAACTATACCTAATGGTGCTCCTGTCAAAACATATAGTGAAAAAATAGCTGCGCCTAAGGACACACAAAAGAAAAGTACAGTTACCTCGACAAATTCGATCGCTAAACTCACTACCCCCAATGTCAACCCAATCAAAAAGATAATTCCCGCGATCCTTAATGGCGGTACAAAAATACTGGCAAATGAGATAACTGAGATCTTGCACCATTCAAGAAAAGGGGTTGCAGAAAGAGCAGAAATGTGAAAAAAAGGGCGTAGTAGTAAATTAAATAACGAGCATGGAAAGCATCGTTAAGCACGCCCAAGGGCTAGTGTATAGTCTTCTGTGTTTGATGCCAAGTGTGTATCAAACAGCAAGTCTCAATGCAATACTAGGACTATTTCTCGAAGCACAAAGGCATCCTTATCCAGAACATACACAGATAAAATCAGCGAGTGCACTCAGCCGATTTCTCAATCACTATAACTGGTCAACGAGAGCAGTAATTCGGTCAACACGGCAGGCTATTTTGGGACAAATCGCCAAGCATCGCCCATCGAAACAAGTGCCATTAAAGATACTGATAGACTTGACTACCCTAGAAAAAAGCGGCAAGTTTTTACATTTGAGCAATCCCACCCAAAACGAACCAGACCCATGGGTGAGAATACTAAACGGAAAGCGAGGACTACATCTGGTTGTACTGTATCTGGTCTATGGAGAGTGGCGCGTACCATGGAGTTTTAGAGTATGGCGCGGCAAAGGATACCCCAGTCCCTCTGACTTAGCTTGTAAGTTATTGGGGACAGTACCCAAGCAACTAACCCAAGGCAAGACTGTGATTGTCCTTGCTGATACTGAGTTTAGTACGGTGAAGTTTTTCAATACTGTCCGCGCCAAGACTTGGCGCATCGTTGTCGGTGTACGCAACAATCGTAAACTTCAAGATGGCCGTACAGTCAAACAACTTTATCGTCATGGCAAACGTGGACAACAAATTTTGCTAGAAGGGCTAACTCAGCCTTTGACGATCTCTTGGTTTTGGCTCAAAAGAGCTGATAGTAAACGGGAGTTACGCTTTGTTGTCTCTTCTCATCCTTATTCTGGTGCTTATCTGGTGATGTTAGGTCGTAAGCGTTGGGCGATTGAGGGATTCTTCAAAACCATCAAACATCGCTTTGGTTTGCATTGTTTTGGGCAATCTACAAAACTTGGTGTTTATCGTTGGCTTATCCTCTCTCTGCTTGCTTATCTTTTGGCCCATTGGATTGATCAATGGTCGAGTCCTCCTGTCTTGGACTGGAAAGCTACCTGTGATTTGACACTTTCCGTTTTATTTCCTTCTGTCCTTTGGTTGAAACTTCTTAGGTATCTCCAAATTAGTGCCGATATTGCTGCTCGTCATGGGTTTGAAATTATTCTCAAACCCATTCCTACTTAACTCTTTCAGGAATGGTGCAAGATCTCAGATAAAGTTGATTCCAGAAATTCCCAATGCGATCGCGCGTTGGAATTTGATCTGTCGCGGGGTTAACTGCATTGATGGCATAATCTGTTGGTGATTAAACCCTGTCAACTCAAATAGTTCCGCTTCCGAAATTAATAACCGTTCCAGATCGGCTCTCATAATTGTCGCCATCATTACTATTTTTAGAAGAGACAAGGGGCTAAATATAGCCCCTTGTTCAATCTTTTAAAACCCTACATAGCAAGGTTTTAAAAAGATTGAACTCTAGCCTAATAGATGAATATTACTAAAAGTAATTTCATAGTTTTTGGTATTGCCTTGCTCGTTAGATTGCACGATTTGTTTGGTCATTACATAGTAATCACCCATTTTCTCGTAGATATCTTCAAAGCGAGCTTGACGAACGATTTCATCATTCATCGGATTGCGGAATACTGCTGTATAAAGAGAAGAAATATAACCTTCGCCAGTATCTAAATGACCGAGATGATTAATCACAAAGCCAATACGTCCCATGACTCGGCTGACCATCGAGATCTCTTTGCCACGAACTTTGTAGTTTGATCCCATTGAGTCGCCAGTAACCAAGATTTCTACGGCTCCTGACTCATCAGTTGCCCCAAGGTTAAACGCTGATTTACCGTGAGCTTCTTCAAAGGTTTTGCGCTTGCGGTGGGTTACTACATCGCGCAATTGGTTATATAGCCATTCTTGACCCTCGTCCACAGAAACCGTCTTTTCTTCGCCGCTAGGGGTGCGGGTGGTGCGATCAATTAGTTGTGGCTCGTCCATACTCACTTCAACAGATAGATCGGGCTTAATACTTGCCTTACCAGAGCGAGCTACGCCATCGATCGCTACGGAAACATCGGCAGTTAATCCTGGGAAATTGCTGTCCCATGTATAACGATTTTCGTAAGCAGCCTGAAATAGGTCACGGGCGCTAGTATCGTTTTTTGTGTCGGGTGCTGTTGTAACCATTTTTTGTTAAAGGTAATTAAGTAAGGTATTGAGTATCTTTAATATTTTACTTTCTGCTAGCCTTGAAAAAAGTGATTTTTTTAGTGGCAATGAGCAGCATCGCAATGAGCTGCACATTATTTTTATGCCAATTCACAAAAGTGGGACAACACTTCTATGAATTACAAACCAAACCCTGTAGGGGTTTTAACAACACAAAATGGCGTAGCCATTTTTCATTACTTAGTAAGGATTTTAAAAACACAAAATGGCGTAGCCATTTTGTGTTTTGGTGTTAGTTGCCTGGGGTGGGTTTGAGCGTAAATAAGAAGTCTAAGCGGGTTGTCTTGGCATCAACATTCGTGGATGTAACGGCAATGCCATTAATTGCATCTAGCACAGAACGAATTTCGGTAAAACTAGGATTTGACTTCACCTCAGGCGGTAAAAGGCGATCGGCAAGGGAGAGAGCGGTAGTCATATTCAGATAGAAATAACCGCCATTAGACTTAGGAATATCTGTAGTTAGAATTTTGAAAGAACTACTTTCAGGCAAATTTTTAGCAGGCTTAGGAACAAAGGTATCGGCAAGATCGCCCATAGACCAAAAAACAAAATTATTATCTAAAGTGCCACGAGTTGCCACATTGGTATTGCCGATCGCCCAAGCGATTACCGATTTATCCCCAATCTGTTTGGGTTTTAGATCAACTCCTTTGGGCAATAGTCCTCCAGAATTTGCTTGAGCGACCTTATCGATTTTGTTAAGCGCGGTTTTAGCAGCATTCTGATCGCTTGCTTCGGCGATCGCAACAAATCCAAACCCAGGATTCACCAAGATCCCCTGATTGTTGGGAATAGCCGCGATCGCAAATTCCCCGTTCATCCATTTGAGAATATCTTGATCGAGATCAAGCTTTGTACTATCTTTTACGGACTTACGAATCTGTTCGATCAGTTGAGCGGAACTAGCATTTCCCTTGGCTTGGGCAACTAGGGATTGCCAAGACTGATAAAGATTTACGCCCGAAACCAACAAGAAAGTTTCCTGCGGCAAGAGATTGAGAACCTTTGCATCGTTATTAGCTAGGGGATTAGAATTATCATTTTTGAGATAAGTATTAATCTCAAAACGCAAACCTTCTTTCTGAGTACCACCTGTCAAAGTCATTGCATCCAGTTCTCGCTTTGACTGAGCGATCGCTGCTTCGTTAAGATTAAGATTAGCCTGAGAGCCAATAAACTCTAGGGCAACATCGCCATCTAGATAAACCTGTAGTAATGGCTCGACAACTTTGGTTTGATTGGTAGCGCCATAAATTTTGGCAAAAATCGGCTTCTTAGCAAGGGCCGGATTGCTGCCTTTATAGGTGTCGATCGCTTGTTGCATCAAGAGCGGGCTAGTGGCGATCGCTACATACTGCCCACCAATATCAGCGGTCACCACACTGTTATTGGGATCTTTTGTGGGGGACTCGTAATAGGTAACATCCTTATACTGCTTGGCGGTAAACTTTGCGCCTTGCTGTGTCAAAGCCCCACGATATTTTGACAAAAAAGCCTCGGACTTACTGCGATCGCGAGTTGGGGCAATGACTAAGGTTGCCGCAGGCGCTTGTGGCTGTGCAGCATTAGGGACAAGCGCCGTAATGATATACCCCTCTAACCAAGGCTGAACATCTCGACTATATTCAGTTTTACTCTGGACTAATAACGAATTTAGAGGAGATTTGGTAAGCCCTTCACCAATCAGTTTTTGTGAGGCAGGCGTACCAAATTGCGCTAGTTTATTCCAAGGCTCAGACTTAGTATTAAAAGCCATCACCACTTGAGCCTCTTGGGGGATAGCCGCAGCCGCGCCCAAAAGCCCTTTAATTGACTGCGCTCTCTGATTAAAATAGAAATACGCACCCCCAGCTCCTGCGGCAATCACAGCCGCACCAACACCGATATACATCAGCATTGTTGATTGTTTTTGTTTAGCAGATTTATTGGGTTTAGATGACTTCGACATGGGTATGGAATAAACCTAAAAGTTGCAAGATGTTGAGCGCCAAGTCTCAATCAAGATACTACAGAATCGGGCATAAATAATCAGAGTGCCAATCGCCATATGAAAATAATTTCTGATAAAATCTATTCTTAACTATATTTTTATAGCTATAGCCATTTATGTTAGGACAAAAGCAAAACCAAAAAGAGAGTTGCGGCACTACGCGCCGCAACTCTCTTTTTGGTTTTGCTTTTGTCAGATTTTGTCATAGTTAAAAATCAAAATCAATTTAATTACAAGAGTTGATCGGTGAAAATCAAAAAAACGATTTGACAATGATAATTGCTGTATTCTTTTGAATATAGTTTTGCAGAAAATGAATTTTTAATAGCGAGCAAGCTTTTGATTAGCAAACTCATCTTGTCTTTAAGAACATGGATTTTTCATGTTTAAAGCTAAAAAACTCAACTTTATTTAAAACGTATAGATGACACATGGATACAGATAATCTAGCCGTTTATAGCCTCGTTGAACAGTTGCGCGGCTACGGGCGCAAGCAGTTTACTGGCAAGCTGGAACTCCATAGCGTCAAAGATTACAAATGGAGCATTTACTACTGTCATGGTCGATTGGTTTGGGCTGCGGGGGGAGCGCATCATCACCGACGTTGGCGCAGGCTGATGGGCAAGTATAAACTACAGATAGACTTTAATAAAATCTCTTTTCGCACTATCGAGGAAATTCGACTCTGGGACTACCATGTACTGGTAATCCTGATGAAACGAATGGTTTTAAGCCGTGAGCAAATCACGCCAATTATTGAAGTTTTTGTTCAAGAAGTATTGTTTGACATCATCCAATGTGCAGCGAATGAAAAGATTACCTACTACTGTGATTTTGAAGATGAGATTACACCAGTGATTTCACTGATCCATGCCGAACATGCGATCGATCAAGCCCATCAAGAATGGTTAACATGGCGGAAGTCTGGAATTGCTGATTTTTCGCCAAATCTTGCACCTTGGATCAAGCGTCCCTCTCAACTGAAGGAAGAAGCTTCAGACCTCACTTACAAAACCCTTATCACCATTCTTGACGGTAGGCGATCGCTACGAGAGCTATCGACTTGGATGAAGAAAGACCTGCTTAATCTCGTGCAGTCATTAATGGCGTATTACCATCGCGGCATGATCGGGCTAGTGGAAGTTGCAGATATTGAATCTCCTGTTGCCGAGCTTTCACTAAATGAATCTTTAAGGAATGAATCGACTCAGTTGTCAGACAGTAGCCAGAATCAGAAAAAAATAGACCTGATGGCTCGTCCTCTTATTGCCTGTGTCGATGACAGCAATCAAGTTTGTGCCACTATTGAACAGATAGTTTCAGAATTTGGGTTTGGTTTTCTGGGAATTCGAGATTCTATCAATGTATTGCCATTACTAGTTGAACTTAAGCCAGAGATGGTTATCTGAGATCTTGCACCATTCCTGAAAGAGTTAAGTAGGAATGGGTTTGAGAATAATTTCAAACCCATGACGAGCAGCAATATCGGCACTAATTTGGAGATACCTAAGAAGTTTCAACCAAAGGACAGAAGGAAATAAAACGGAAAGTGTCAAATCACAGGTAGCTTTCCAGTCCAAGACAGGAGGACTCGACCATTGATCAATCCAATGGGCCAAAAGATAAGCAAGCAGAGAGAGGATAAGCCAACGATAAACACCAAGTTTTGTAGATTGCCCAAAACAATGCAAACCAAAGCGATGTTTGATGGTTTTGAAGAATCCCTCAATCGCCCAACGCTTACGACCTAACATCACCAGATAAGCACCAGAATAAGGATGAGAAGAGACAACAAAGCGTAACTCCCGTTTACTATCAGCTCTTTTGAGCCAAAACCAAGAGATCGTCAAAGGCTGAGTTAGCCCTTCTAGCAAAATTTGTTGTCCACGTTTGCCATGACGATAAAGTTGTTTGACTGTACGGCCATCTTGAAGTTTACGATTGTTGCGTACACCGACAACGATGCGCCAAGTCTTGGCGCGGACAGTATTGAAAAACTTCACCGTACTAAACTCAGTATCAGCAAGGACAATCACAGTCTTGCCTTGGGTTAGTTGCTTGGGTACTGTCCCCAATAACTTACAAGCTAAGTCAGAGGGACTGGGGTATCCTTTGCCGCGCCATACTCTAAAACTCCATGGTACGCGCCACTCTCCATAGACCAGATACAGTACAACCAGATGTAGTCCTCGCTTTCCGTTTAGTATTCTCACCCATGGGTCTGGTTCGTTTTGGGTGGGATTGCTCAAATGTAAAAACTTGCCGCTTTTTTCTAGGGTAGTCAAGTCTATCAGTATCTTTAATGGCACTTGTTTCGATGGGCGATGCTTGGCGATTTGTCCCAAAATAGCCTGCCGTGTTGACCGAATTACTGCTCTCGTTGACCAGTTATAGTGATTGAGAAATCGGCTGAGTGCACTCGCTGATTTTATCTGTGTATGTTCTGGATAAGGATGCCTTTGTGCTTCGAGAAATAGTCCTAGTATTGCATTGAGACTTGCTGTTTGATACACACTTGGCATCAAACACAGAAGACTATACACTAGCCCTTGGGCGTGCTTAACGATGCTTTCCATGCTCGTTATTTAATTTACTACTACGCCCTTTTTTTCACATTTCTGCTCTTTCTGCAACCCCTTTTCTTGAATGGTGCAAGATCTCAGTTATTTTAGATTTGGTGATGCCAATTGTTGGTGGTTATGAACTCTGCACCCAAATCCGTCGCATACCAGAGTTTAAGGATACTCCAATCCTGATTTTGACCAGTAATGACACATTTGTTGATCGGATTAGATCCAAATTTGTTGGTGCAACAGCCTTTATATCAAAAACGTCTGGGAATGAAAAAATCGGCGAGCAGATCCAGCGATATCTACTTCCTTTTAATAAAGATCAAGAAGCAGTATCTCCAAATGACTCGTCAGAATCTTCATAGTTTTAAAGATTCCCGTGCAAACGAACCGCAATAAATTTTTAAAAAGGGTTACAAAGTAACCCTTTTTAAAAATTTATTCCTTCAGATTTAATCGCAAAGCTCCGTAGGATGCACTAAATTTCAAACGGACGAGGTGCAATATTTGACTTGATGGATGCAGTATTAATACCAATTCACAAAAGTGTGGACACACTTTTGTGAATTGAAAACCAAACCCTGTAAGGTTTTTAAAGACATAAAATGGCGTAGCCATTTTAGAAACCATTTAAGAATTCACTAGATCCCCCCCAGCCTCACTTAAAAAGGAGAATTAAATTCTTCCCCCTTTTTAAGGGGGATTGAGGGGGATCTCTTAGAATTTTTGACCGCAGAAAGTAATTCTTATAATGGGTTCTTATGCTTTGATATAAGTCCTAAAAGTATTGCTTCACAACACTTTTTTAAAATGTTTCATTGTAAAGACTTATACCAAAGCACAAAATGGCTACGCCATTTTGTGCTTTTAAAACCCTTACTGGGTTTGGTTTTTAATTCACAGAAGTGTCGCCACACTTTTGTGAATTGGTATTACTTGTTAAAGCGAGAGAAATATCAGTATTTGTAAAATCTGCTCCTACCAAAATCGCCTCACTAAAATTTACTCCCCGCAGATTTGCACCATCAAAATTCACTCCGCCCAAATTTGCAGCCGTGAAATTCGCCTCTTCTAAATTCGCTCCACTAAGATCTGCACCAATTAATAATGCATCCGTAAAATTTGCCTTCTGCAAACAGGCTTCACTCATCATTGCTCCCGCCAGATTTGCCCCAACAAATTTGGTTTCGATCGCAGACAACTCACACAAATCAGCCAACATTAGTTTGGCATTAGTAAAATCTGCACCACTCAAATTTGCCCCATTTAGTTTGGCGCTGACCAAATTCATCAACCTAAAGTTACGCTTACCAACGGAATACATATATAAGACCTCTTGACTGCGATTACTAAATAGATTTCCTGTCCTTGGACGATCGCCTTGATTTTGTTCTAAGGCAATAGCATCGGTAGCCTCGCTCATGAGATTGAGTAGGGGATTTTGAGTGAGTTCGGTAGAGGTGATGTTGCGATCGGGCAAATTTTCAGCAATGCGGTCTAACCCTTGGGAAATAGTTTGTCTTTGTGACATTAATTCCTGAATTTGCAGATCCAGCTTCTCAATATGTTGCTGCACCATTTGCTTGAAAGTAGCGTAGGGAATGACGTGAGCTACTTGTAAATCGAGTAATTGCTTGATCTCTTCAAGGGATAGTCCAAAGACTTTAGCACTTTGGATAAATAACAGTCTCTCTAGGGCATCGGCAGCATAGAGTCGATAACCTTGTGGCGATCGCACAGGGGAAATCAATAAACCTAAGCGTTCATAATAGCGAATCGTCTGAGCAGAAATTTCGACTAAACGACTCAGCTCTCCGATTAGCCAACCACGATCGTTGCTAACCTGAGTATTTTCACAAGGTTCCATGATTTCTTACGACTTGCTGTTGAGGCTTTTCAGTAAGAATTGTAGCGCGAAGCTATCCTTTCCTTTCCTTTGACTTTATTGGGCTACAGTTGATTGATAAGTTTTTTTAATAGCCATTTTTCTTTTGCTCATCTTGACCTTGTAGCAGGCTGCAAGCCCTAATCTACAAGACATGGGAGGAAACATCGAATAACCGAGATGAACCAGCCCAAGGGAATAGGACAAAGAGCAAAAGTCAAAAATAAATCAAGGTATTAAGTCATGGCATCACAAGTAACGACACAGGGGACATTCACGGTAGGGGCAACAGGCAAACTAAGTTTTGATTTTCTATTTGATGGGGGCAAATTTCAAGGGGAACTCGCAATATTTAGTTTAAAGGGCATGGAAAGCTTAACTGTTGGCTCAGCTGCATTTGTGCAGGAAGCCGCTCGCCGAGCCCTTACCAAATCTACTCAGGGGCGAATCTTAGTTTCTGATAGCTCCGAGGGGGCGAAATTTGGCTCTCAATTCGATTGGGAAGACAACTTCAATAGTGGAGCTTATAAGGGTATACAGAACTTCTCGATGCAAGTAGGCGACCAAGTCGCTTTCATGTTAATTCCTAATGGAACCTTTAATCAAACCTTTGCCAACTTATCTAGCGGCTTAGAAATAAACAGCGATCGCATTCCTTTGTTCTCAATTAGTGCGGCAAACCCTGACCTTAGCACTCAGTTTGCTCAAGTTGACGATGTAGATGGAAGAGGAAATGTCTTTGCGATGGAAGATGTTCGTCTCAAGGGTGGATCAGACTATGACTATAACGATATGGTCTTTCAATTAACAGGAGCAGAAGGCAATGGGATTCCTGCTCTTAGTGAAACGATCGCTACGAGCAAAGATTGGTCAGAAACAGCGATCGGCAAACAAATTACTGACTATGCTAGTCGTTCTACATTTAATTCAGGTGTATTTCGAGTCGATGACTCTGGGCAAGTAGGCGTTGACTATCTTTATGATGGTGGCTGGTATCAAGGCGAAATGGCAATCTTTAGCCTGAAGGGAATGGAAGGCTTGCAGGTAGATTCCTATGAATTTGTGCAAGAAGCTACCCGTCGTGCACTGAGCGGATCTTCTCAAGGTCATATTGTCATTAAGGATCGTACTGAAGATGCAAAATTTACTTCCAAGCTTATTTGGGAAGATAGCTTTAACGGAAGATCTTATCAAGGTGTCAAAACTTACAGTATGAATGCTGGTGAAGACTTTGCGGTGATGCTAGTTCAAAATAGCACCATCCAAGAACTTGCCTACGATGTTACCAAAATGTGGTCTGGAAATCGCTTGCCTATCTTCTCGATTCCCCAAGCTAATATTGGAGCACCTAGCAATATTCGTCAAATCGTTGATGTCACTGGCAAGGGCGATACTTTTGGCATGGAAGATGTGCGGACTGACTGGGGAAGCCTGTCAGACAAAGATTACAACGATATGGTTTTTCGCTTTACTGGAGCAAAGGGTGTCGCACCTTTGATGGATAACAATGTTAATCCCGAGCGCGATTGGCGTAATTCTTCGGTCGGGCAAGAGTTGGTGCAATATGCCACCCGTCCTAAATATAGCGGCGGCATCTTCGATACAGGCGAATCTGGTAAAGTTCGTATTGACTTTCTCTATGATGGTGGTTGGTATCAAAGCGAATTGGCAATTTTTAGTCTTGATGGGATGGAAAATCTCAAAGCAGGATCGTCAGAATTCATTCAAGAAGCAGCCCGCCGCGCTTTAACTGAATCCAATCTCGGTCATGTCGTCACCAAAGATCGAGCTGATGCAGGGAAATTCTCAGATACAGTGGCCTGGGAAGCGGACTTTAACTCTGGTGTATACAAGGGCGCTCAAACCTTCGACATGGCTCCTCGTGGACACTTTGCCTTCATGTTGGTACAGAACAATACCGTAGCCGCGATCGCCAATGACATCAGCAGCATTAATCAAACTGGCAACTTACCGATGTTTTCGATTCCCGAAGCGAATCCCTTTGGCACAGCGATCGGGCAAATGGTCAATGTCGATGGCAAAAACACCTACGCTTTTGAAGATAATCGTCTAGACTTACCGAACATTTCCGATCGCGACTATAACGACATCGTGATTCAAGTCAAGGGCGCGACTAGTGATGTGCCTCTGATGAATAGCTTGGTCAATCCCGAACGCGACTGGCGTACTTCTACTACTGGACAACAGCTACTGAACTATTCTAATCGTTCTGAATATGACAAAGGCGTAATTACCTCTGGTCAATCTGGTGCGATCGAAGTGGAATTTCTCTACGATGGTGGCTACTATAAAGGCGATGTTGGTATTTTCAGTCTTGATGGTATGGAATCATATACTGCTGGTTCGGCAGCTTTTATTGCTGAAGCTGCTCGCCGTGTAGCTAGTAACTCGACCCAAGGTTATGTGTTACTAAGCGATACTACTGATGCTGCCAAGTTCACCAGTGGTTTAGATTGGGAATCTAATTTTAATTCGGGAATCTACAAAGGAACGAAAACTCTCAATCTTGCGCCCAATACTTCCTACGGGGTCATGCAAGTTCCCAACGGTACAATTAGTGAAGTAATCGCTAACCCTGCGATCGATGGCACTAAGCGTCCTTTGTTCTCAATGCTAGATAACAATCCTAGCCGCAGCTGGGTGTAATTAAAAGTGAAATGGGAGAAATAAAGTAGGTTAGAAAGTATGATGGATAACAGTTCTAATCCAAAGAAGTCATAAAATTGAGCCGTGAATATAAAAACAAAAACAGCATCGTCCAGTAAAAGCATAGAAGAAAGACTAAACGATTATCCTGAATTGAAAGCGAAAATCGAAGGATTATTATCCGTTGTAGAAAATGCAGAAGGTGATCTAATCAAAGCCGACGCAGCCGAGGAACGAGTGATAGAAGAAATCCGTCAGTTAGGACAAACAGCACTACAAACATGGGCAACGCGGCAAGAAATCAAGCAAAGCGAAGCATATATCGCCGCGAATCCATCTTCACACCGAGGTGGTAAAAAAAACTCTATTGGTACAGCCGATATGGACGCATCGAAGTACTAGAGCAAAGGTACATCGAATTTGGAAGAGAGTCCAAACAGGTAGTGAGACCATTTCAAAAAGCCGCCGAAGTACATTGCCGAGGATATTCACGCCCATTGCAGAGAGTGATTACCGACTTTGGGTCAGATGTAGCGTTTGGGAAAATCCCAAAAAAAATGATGGAACATCATGGAATAAGCATCCCAATTAGTGCAGGACAGGAGATCACAGAAAGTCATGCCCAGCGTATATTAGAAACGCAGAGTTGGGAAACAGGATTCCCAGCAATCGAGGGTGTGGAGTTTTTAATAGCGGAGATGGATGGGACAATGATTCCGATTGTGGAAACAACGGCAAGCGAAACTGATGGCGAAGAAGTTGACCGTCGTAAGACGCGTAAAATTAGCTGGAAAGAAGCGCGTCTAACCTCGGCGCGTACCCCTGAGCAAGAGCAGCCTATTTTCGGAGCAACGATAGGCTCGACTGATGATGCAGGAGCAGCATTACTTGATTGTGCTATCCGTGCTGGATTGGGAGAAGAAACCTTTGTGCATGGGGTTGGCGACGGTGCGCCTTGGATTGCTAGCCAAATCGAGCAGCGTTTTGGTGTACTTAGTCGCTACTTACTAGATTTCTATCATGTATGTGAATATCTAGCCGATGCAAGTCGCGTTTGTTCCCCAGATGCTCCGAAAGCATGGATGGATGTGCAGAAGCAACAACTCAAATCCAATCATGCTTCGGCTGTCCTTGAAGCTCTTAAGCCGTTTCAAGAACCTGAATCTGTTCCTGACAATCTGGCTGTGGTTAGATCCGCTTATCGCTATCTTTTCAATCGTCCTAATCGTCTAGACTATCAGGGCACGATTGACTCCAATTTACCCATTGGCTCTGGTGAAATTGAGAGTGGTCACCGCTATGTTATTCAAAATCGTTTAAAGCTTGCTGGCTCTTGGTGGACGATTGAAAATGCTAAGGCTATGCTTGCTCTTAGGATCTGCCGTACTAATCAAGATTGGGATGCTTATTGGCTTAATCTTTCTTCCATTTCTTATTGAGCTGAACTTTCACTTTTAATTGCACCCGCCGCAGCTTCCAAATGGGCAAAACGGATGTCGGTAATGGCTCGTTTGTGGTCTCCCTTGAAGATCAACGTCTTGATGGAGCCACCGATCGAGATTACAACGCCAATTCAAGGATGAAATGCAACACCTAGAGATCTTTGCGTAAAGGGACTCATAAGGATATTCTGATATTAATCACAATAATTAGGATACCCTCATGAGCTTTGTCCATCTTACCACCACAGAAAGAAGTGAACTGTATAAACTAAGAGTAATTGAGCAATTATCTGTATCAGAGATAGGTCGTCGCTTGAAGCGAAACAAAAGTACGATTTCAAGAGAGTTATCGCGCAATACAGACGAGCGACAGATTGGCTATTTGCCAGATACTGCGGTTGCCCTGATGAAAGCAAGACGGAAACAAGCAAAGGTAAGATTTCAGAGCATCAGTGCTGAGACGATCGCCGAAGTCAAACAACGGTTAGAGCAACACCACAGCCCAGAGCAACTAGCAGGGAGAATGGAAAGGGAGGGGCTAGGTAAAATCAGCTATGAGACGATTTATCTGATGATCTATGCAAACCATCAAGAGATGGGAATATATCAACAATATCTGAGGCAGAAGCAAAAGCAACGAAGGCGCAAAGGTCGCCATCAGAAGCGAGGTGGCATTCCCAATAGGGTAGGGATAGAGAATCGACCGAAGATTGCAGATTTAAAAACAGAGATTGGACATTGGGAAAGTGATACGGTAATCGGGTGCAACCACACAGGTATCGTAGTTACGCATGTTGATAAAGCATCGAAGTATTTACTTGCTGGACTAGCTAAGAACAAGACGATGGATGAGATAAACAGAGTGACATTCAATCTATTTGAGCCTATAGAATCAACATCTCGAAAGACAATGACCTTTGATAATGGAAGAGAATTCTGTGGGCATGAGAAGCTATCTGAAAGATTGAAACTAGAGACCTTCTTTGCGAATCCATATCATTCATGGGAACGTGGATTGAATGAACACACCAATGGATTAATTAGAGAGTTCTATCCCAAAAGTACAAACTTTAAAATCGTGAAAGAAGAGGACTTTCAGAAGGCAGTGAATTTGATCAATCACAGACCCAGAAAATCACTTGACTATCGTACTCCTTACGAAGTATTCTTTGCTTCATCAGAACCCGTTGCATTTCATCCTTGAATTGGCGCAATGATATTATCTTCCGTATTAAAGGTGATGCTTCTATAAGTGTGGATACTCTCGATCGCGTCATGGCTGCTAACAAGGATTGGAGATCGACTAATATGGGTCAAGCCTTGATTAACTATGCCAGCAACCCCACAGCCGAGACAACTTCCCGTTCAATCTTCGGCTTTAGCTGGAGCGACACTGTGCAGGGTACTGATGCGAGTGAATTTATTTCCAGCGGCGCAGGCAATGACATCCTGATCGGCGGCAAAGGTACTGATATTCTTGTTGGTGGTGCGGGTAATGATACTTTCCAGTTTAATAATATCAATGAAGCTGGTGATACCATTCTCGACTTTGGGACTGGCGATATGATTAAACTTGGAGGTGTATTTAGCTCGATTAATTACACAGGTACTAATGCGATCGCTGATGGATTTGTCCGCTTCCAACAACTCGGTGCAAATACTGTTGTCCAAGTTGCTCCTGATGCTTTAGGGAATGTCAATAATCTAGTCAATTTGTTAACTGTCAATAATTCCAATATTACTGCCGTCAGCAACAGCATCATTTTCTAATTCTTGTCTAAACCTAACTAAATCAAGTATAGGCGGCGTGAAGCGCCGCCTATACTTCTTATCTCAATTCACAGAAATGTGGCAATACTTTTGTGAATTAAAAAACAAACCCTGTAAGGGTTTTAAAAACTGATGTTACGTGGAAGGAATTCCTATCATAGCATCATAGGTCTGGAGCTGGCACGGGAGCACAGCCCCTACAGCAGTTTCAAATTCAAAAAGCAGCAAAGTATACAGATATAAGGAACCAGATAAAGGTAGAGCTTAAAACATAGCAAAAATGATAATCCTATCCAGTTAATGCCACCAACGATCTTAGTTTTTAGTGTTTTTTTAGATTTCCTGCAAGAGGGGATAGAGAAAATAAAAGACCCAAGAAGCGAAAGCAATGGGACAAAATTTAAAATCAGCGATGCGATGCTGTCGGCTTTCTCGATGTTTTTTATGCAGTGTCAATCATTTTTAGAGTATCAAAGACAATTGCAGAGTCGAAGTGGAAAAAATAACGTTCAAAGTATATTTGGAGTGGAGAAAATACCCTCTGACCAGCAAATACGCAATATCCTCGACCTAATTAGCGCCAAGAGTCTGAACGCTGTATTTGAGAAAGTGTATAAATTTCTGCAAATGGGAAAGCACCTGAAACGATATGAAAGATTGGATAGGAATTTACTGATTTGTTTAGATGGAACGGAGTACCATAGCTCATCGAAAATATCCTGCGAATGTTGTAGTACCCGTAATCATCGCAGTGGCAAAATAACATACTCACACACAGCAATTTTGCCCGTAATCGCTGCACCAGGTTGCGAACAGGTGATTTCTCTACCACCCGAATTCGTCACTCCGCAAGATGGACATGAGAAACAAGATTGTGAAACAGCCGCAGCGAAACGCTGGATTAGTAAACATGGGCATCTTTTTGAAGGACAGGCGATTACGTTATTAGGGGATGATCTCTATAGCCGTCAACCGATGTGTCAGAATTGTTTAGAGGCAAATATGAACTTCATTTTCACCTGCTTACCATCCAGTCATCCTAGTTTATATCAGTGGTTAGATTACATTGAAAAAAATGGTGAAGTGCAGAATTTGACGACTAAACACCGCAAGGGGAAATCTATAGAAATATATAGTTATCGATTTGTGAATCAGATACCTTTAAGAGAACAAGAACCCTCTCTGTTAGTGAACTGGTGTGAACTGACTGTTCGCAATAGTGTTGATAATTCTGAAGTCTACCGTAATGCTTTTGTGACTAATCATGCTGTTAATATTGACAATGTGGCGGTCGTAGTTGAAACGGGTAGATGTCGTTGGAAAACCGAAAATGAGAACCACAATGTGTTGAAAACCAAGGGCTACAACTTGGAACATAACTTTGGTCATGGACAAAAACATTTGTCATCGACACTTCTATCTCTTAATTTGTTAGCTTTTCTATTTCACACGATTTTACATTTAATAGATTCCAGTTATCAAGAGATTCGTCGTAAGCGTGGCACTCGTAGAGGATTCTTTCAAGATATTCTCTCTCTTACCAAGTACTTTTTATTTAAGAGTTGGCAACATTTAATCGACTTTATGCTTGATGAAGCCCCCGTCTTTGCAGATTCCTGTTAATTTTTAGACTCTTGGTTTTGTATATCTTGCTACTTTTTGAATTTGGAATTGCTGCAGCCCCTAAAGAACATTAATTGTTTCAGGGCAATCCCCCCGTGGTTGCCCTGTCACGCTAGTAGCAAGAGATTCATCATCTGCGTTCCACGTAACATCAGTTAAAAATATAAAATGGCTACGCCATTTTATATTTTTGTATTAGAGCAAACAAGCCCACATCTGTACCGACTGCTAAGCAGTCGGTACAGATGTGGGCTCTGTTTTTTTAATTATGCCGAGGTACTTAGCTTCGTAATTGGCAATAGACCAAAATCTGAGCGCGAAAAGTTCATGATACCAACCTTTTCTTTCCTTTTTCTTTGCCAAGTTTTCTTTGTCAAGTTTTCTTTGTCAAGTTTTCTTTGTCAAGGATGAACTTGTCCTAAGATTGCGCCAAGGCGATCATAGTCATCTTTTAATAGAATGCTGAGCTTTCTTCCTGCTTGAACTAGCCAATTGCGATCACATTTTCTCACTTGATAGACATTGCGTAATACAGCCGCAATTAGTTCATCGACAGGCGCGTTAGTCATCTGAACTAAGGTTCTTATAAAATTTAACTCCTCAGTAAAGTTTTCGATTTCTGATTCTTCACAACCATATACAGCCTGATGAATTTGAGGAGGTTGCGAAGGGAGATGTTGATAGATATTGCCAACAGAACTAAAGCCGAGTAGCACAACTTTAATCTCAGAACGGAGCATTGCGAAAATTTGAGGCTGTTGTTCGCGTAACTCCTGTAGGCTCAAGCCTAGAGCCACTGCACGATGAACAGAATCAATCGGTGCTGTTGTCGCATGATAGACCACGCCATAGGCAATAACCTCGCTGTTCTCATCCTGTTGAGACTTTACCCAACTACCAAAGGCTGGCATTAATGGAAAATCTAAGTTGTTAGGTTCAAGACACTGAGCAAGAAACTCAGTCGTGGAAGTTGCCACAACTTCAGCAAGATGTTTTGGGTGGCGATCGCGGCTAGATTGAGCTAAAGGTAAAAACATTGAACTGGTGGTCTCTTAAAGACATTTCTCATAAAGAATCTCCTACTGTCAGACATAAGTCAGACTTACCCCCTTTAATTCCCCCTTGCAAAGGGGGAAACTAGAAATCTTGTTCCCTCCCCTTTGCAAGGGGAGGGCTAGGGTGGGGTAAACTTCAAATAAAAAAGCTCTTAAATCTCAAACAACCCATCTGCAGCTCTGCGTCCACCCCAGCGTTGCACGATCAGATCGTCATAATGATCAGCACTTTCTAGAACTTCAGTCAGAGCAAGTTTAAATTCATTCTGTTGGCAAGAAGTCCCCAACAACGTTACATGAAATCTGATGTCTCCATCATCAGCCATGCTAAAGCCACCAAAACGAAAAACATCATTTTGTTTGAGCAAATAGAGCATTAGTTCATCACTAACTTCTACATCTGTCGCCACATATGCCCAAATATAAATAACGGATTCAGATTCCCGAAAGGATCTAATCTCCACAAGCACGGTAGCGGAGCCAAATTGCAAACTGAAGATGGGGCTATCAGTAACAGGATTGGATATGCGATCGCAAATTTCGGGCAGCCAATTAGCTACTTTTTGATAACAGTCTTGTTGCGCTTCTGATTGAAAATTCACGACTGCAAAATACCATTTACTTAAAACCTCATTTAGAGTTTACCGCATAATGTTTACCGTAATAATTTACAGACTTCGCTCTAAAGCTCTTTCACCTCCCCAAGTTGCCACGATCGTATCGTCGTATTTATCAGCGGTCTGGAGCACTGAAGATACTGAGGTCTGTAATTCGTCGCGATCGCAGGTGGAGCCAACTAAGGTTGTATGAAAACGAATATCACCATCATCATCAATACTGAAAACACCAAATTGCAGCTCAGAATTCTTTTTGAGTAAGAATTTCATCAAATCTTGAGTGATTTCTGCTCCTGTAACCACATAAGACCAAGTAGAAATGATCGCTTCAGTATTTCCCCAAGGCAAAACTTCAACATTTGCGGTTGCTGATCCTAAGGGCAAGACAAATACAGGCATATCATGGGGCGGTGAATAGACATTTTCGTATAAGTCTTTTAACCAAGGCTGAATCTTTTCGTAGCAAGCTTGTTGGATGGGTGTCTCAAATTTCATTTCCTACGATCCTATTTCTTATCTTCTATCTGCTGTCCAATTTAGTGAAGACTGATGACGTTTGAATTCAAAATTTTGGATTTATTTAACAATTATGTTACTAAACATTAATTTTTTCAGTATTCTCTGTTACGCGATCGCGTCTTGCAAGTACCTCAGCACAATTAAAAAAATAGAGCCAACATGCTTCTCCAGTCTTCCACTTGAAATTACAAGTATTTTCACAAACAAACTGATTGTGCCTTAGTAGAATTATCTCTTTAGAAGTAGCGATCGCATTTTTATCTACAAGTCTCTATTCGCGATCGCCCTGCGAGATCCCACATCCTGCTCTCATATGAGAATATTCTGCTTGATATAGTTTGATATAATGAGCAGCTAGATTAGCTTTGTTAGCTTAGGGTATACATCATATGAGTCTGTTTCTGGAACGTCTTCACAGCAGCGATCGCCCCGTCATAGTATTTGATGGTGCGATGGGTACAAACTTGCAGGTACAAAACCTCACCGCCGAAGACTTTGGGGGCGCGGAGTATGAGGGTTGCAACGAGTATTTAGTGATGACAAAACCTGAAGCAGTTGCCACAGTCCATCGTGATTTTTTGGCGGCAGGAGCCGATGTGATCGAGACTGATACCTTTGGCGGCACATCGATCGTTTTGAATGAATACGATCTTGGGCATATGGCTTATGAACTCAGCAAAAAGGCGACTGAGCTAGCCAAGTCCGTAGCTGCTGAGTTTTCCACACCCGAAAAGCCACGTTTTGTGGCGGGTTCAATTGGACCAACTACGAAGTTGCCGACCCTGCTGCATATTGATTTCGATACAATGAAGCAGTCATTTATCGAGCAGATCGAGGGGCTTTACGATGGTGGTGCAGATTTGTTGCTGGTGGAGACTTGTCAGGATATCTTGCAAATTAAAGTTACCCTGAGTGCGATCGAAGAATTTTTTGCAAAGCATGGAGTCCGTCTGCCTGTGATGGTTTCGGTGACGATGGAAACCACAGGGACAATGCTCGTTGGTTCTGATATTTCGGCAGTAGTCACGATTCTAGAACCTTACAATATTGATGTGTTGGGGCTGAACTGTGCCACAGGACCAGATCAAATGACCGAGCATATGCGTTATTTGAGCGCCCATTCGCCCTTTATCGTGTCATGTGTTCCTAATGCTGGACTACCTGAAAACGTTGGCGGTCAAGCATTTTATCGGCTCACTCCTGATGATCTTCGCGATCATCTCAAACATTTTGTGGAAGACTTAGGTATTCAAATCATTGGTGGATGTTGTGGAACTACACCTGCTCATATTAAGGCTCTGGCTGATGCAGCAAAAACTCTCAAACCCAAGCAAAGAGAACCTCTCGTAGTTCCTTCGGCGGCTTCCATTTATAGCTCTCAACCTTATATTCAAGACAATTCTTTCTTGATTGTTGGAGAGAGACTCAATGCTAGCGGTTCTAAGAAGACTCGCGATTTATTAAATGCTGAGGATTGGGATGGATTGGTGGCGATCGCAAGGTCACAGGTCAAGGAAGGCGCACATATTCTTGATGTGAATGTGGACTATGTGGGACGCGACGGTGTGCGCGATATGCATGAACTGGTTTCGCGCCTCGTCACGAATGTGACTCTGCCCCTAATGCTGGACTCGACCGAATGGGAGAAGATGGAAGCAGGACTGAAAGTGGCGGGTGGTAAATGTATTCTCAATTCCACTAACTATGAAGATGGAGAGGAGCGTTTCTGTAAAGTCGTTAGTCTTGCCAAGCAATATGGCGCTGGTATCGTGATCGGTACAATTGATGAAGATGGCATGGCGCGAACTGCTGACAAGAAGTTTGAGATTGCCGCCCGTGCTTACAAACAAGCCACAGAAGAACTGGGTATGCCAGCCAGTGAAATCTTCTTTGATACGCTTGCTCTCCCCATTTCTACAGGTATCGCCGAAGATCGCAAAAATGCTGCCGAGACCATTGAATCAATCCGCCGCATTAAGGAAGCAATGCCAGAAACCCATGTATTGCTTGGAGTTTCTAATGTTTCCTTCGGTTTAAATCCTGCTTCGCGAGTAGTTCTCAACTCGGTATTTTTGTATGAAGCAATGCAAGTCGGTATGGATTCGTCCATTGTCAATGCCAGTAAAATCGTACCGCTTAATCGAATAGGCGATCGCGAAAAGGAAGTGGCGCGACAACTGATTTATGATGAGCGCGAATTTGATGGCGATATCTGCACTTACGATCCGCTCGGTGAGTTCACCACATTGTTTGAAGGTGTTTCCAGTAAACGGATCAAGGTTGATAAAGCTGACACTTCCATCGAAGAGCAACTCAAAAATCATATTATTGACGGCGATCGCATTGGTTTGGATGATGCTCTTACCGAAGCGATGAAAAAGTACGATCCGCTTGTAATCATCAATCAATTCTTACTTGATGGCATGAAAGTTGTCGGTGAATTATTTGGCTCTGGTCAAATGCAACTTCCCTTTGTCTTGCAATCTGCGGAAACGATGAAGTCAGCAGTTGCGTTCTTAGAGCAGTTCATGGAGAAAGTGGAAGGCTCGAATAAAGGTGTATTCTTGATTGCCACAGTTAAAGGCGATGTCCATGATATTGGCAAAAATCTCGTTGATATCATTCTCTCCAACAATGGCTATAAAGTCGTGAATATTGGCATCAAACAGCCTGTTGAGAATATCATCAAAGCCTATGAAGATCATAATGCTGATTGTATTGCGATGAGTGGATTACTGGTTAAGTCTACAGCCTTTATGAAGGATAATCTTCAAGAATTTAATAATCGCGGTATTTCGGTTCCAGTAATTCTCGGCGGTGCAGCTTTGACTCCCAAGTTTGTGTATACCGATTGCCAAAATGTCTATAAAGGGAAGGTCGTTTACGGGAAAGATGCCTTCTCTGACCTCAATTTTATGGACAAGTATATGCCCGCGAAGATTGAAGGAAAATGGGAAGATACCAAAGGCTTTTTGGATGAAGATCTAGCGATCGCAGATTTGTCGGCTGATGCTATTGACGGCATTTCTAGTGAAGAGGAAAAAGCTAAAAAAGAAGCTGCTTTAGCAGAACGCTATCTCGACATTGTGCGTTCTGAAGCCGTAGATACAAATATCCCACGCCCCACGCCTCCTTTCTGGGGAACCAAAATTTTTCAAGGTGATGATATTCCCTTTGAGGAGCTGTTCTGGAATTTGGATATACAAGCTTTAATTGCAGGTCAATGGCAATTCCGCAAACCTCAAGATCAATCTCGTGAGGAATATGATGCATTTTTGCAAGAGACAGTTTATCCAATTCTAGAAACATGGAAACAACGGATCATCAATGAGAAGTTACTAGCTCCGACTTCTGTGTATGGCTATTTCCTTGTGCTAGCCGAAGGGAATACAGTCTATTTCTACGATCCCAAAGATATTGATAATATTGCCGCCGCCAAACCCATCAACTCGTTTGTCTTCCCCCGCCAAAAGTCGCTGCGCCGTCTCTGTATCGCCGATTTCTTCTCGCCCAAGGAGTCAGGAATCATTGACGTAATGCCATTGCAAGCGGTCACGGTCGGACATATTGCCACAGAGTTTGCACAGGGTCTATTTAAAGCTAATCAATACACCGATTATCTTTATTTTCACGGTTTAGCTGTACAGATGGCGGAAGCAGTTGCGGAATGGACACATACTCGTATTCGTAGCGAGTTAGGCTTTGCGGCGGAAGATCCTGATAATATTCGCGATATTCTAGCGCAGCGTTATCATGGCTCCCGCTATAGTTTTGGCTATCCCGCCTGTCCAAATATGCAGGATCAGTACAAGCTCTTAGATTTACTCGATGCGAAGCGTGTTGATCTAGTCATGGATGAGAGCGAGCAACTCTATCCTGAACAGTCAACTACTGCACTAATTGTGCATCACCCTATAGCTAAGTATTTCAGCGCTTAAAAAATTAGTATTCAATTATGTTGAAATCCCTCAAAATTGAAAACTTCCGTTGCTTCCCATCCTTTGAGATGAAACAACTTGGCAGGTTAAATCTCATAGTTGGCACTAACAATAGTGGTAAAACTTCTATCCTAGAAGCCATTCAATTATTAATTGCTTTACCAACAAATCATGCAATATTGAGTGATATTACTGTTGATCGTAGTGAATATATCAATGAAAACAGTGATACTCATCTTGCTATTCGCCATCTTTTCTACAATCACAAAATCGATGAAGGCGATCAGATTTCGATCACTGGCACAGATTACGCTGGAAAGTTGGAACAAATCATTCTTAAGGGTCAGAAGGATAGACAAAAATCACCTGAATTATATATTTTACATTGGGATGATGTAGAAAATAGAGTTCAAAATGCAAGCTTATGGCTACCAATTTCTCAAGATGGAATTCTTATTATTGACTCACAAAGAAAAGCTAATTGGGAAAAAAGTTTTAGTAGATTACCACCAAAAACTCGGTTTGTAAATTCATCTTCTTTCTCGTCTGAACAAATGATCGAGTTGTTTGAGCGCATAGTGATTACACCAGAAGAAGATCTTGTAATAGAGTCATTAAAAATAATTGAGCCTCGTATCAAACGAATTGCAAATGTTAGTTCTGGTAAATATCGGTATGAAGGATCGCATAGTGGATTTATTGTTCAACTTACTGACGAACTTCAACGTGTCCCAATTGGCAGTATGGGCGATGGAATGTGGCGAATGTTAGGACTTGCTTTAGCGATTGTAAATGCAAAAGATGGAGTTTTATTGGTGGATGAAATTGATACGGGACTACACTTTACAGTGATGTCTGATATGTGGAAAATGCTCTGGGAAACTGCAAAGAGACTCAATGTACAGATTTTTGCGACAACCCACAGTAATGACTGTTGGCAGAGTTTAGCGGATATTGCCAATGCTGAAAATCCTAGTGAAGATGGAATTACAATTCATCGAATTGAAAAAGGAAAGCCAAACAGTATTGTTTTCACAGAGCGACAAATTGCGATCGCAGCCGAACGCAATATTGAGGTGCGGTAGAAATGGCTTTAATTCATAAGAACGTTCTACTGGTAGAAGGCGTACAAGAAGTTCGAGTCATTCCAGAACTAATCGAGGCAAATGGAATAGATTGGGGAACAAAGAAGAATCCGATTGTTTACATTCGCGATAATGTTGGTTACTCTAATTTAAGCGATCCAGATCTTATTGCTACGGAGTTACAAGAGTCGGGACGTTCTGCACTTGGTATTGTGTTGGATGCAGATGAGAAACCATCCGATCGCTGGTACAGTATCAGAAATGCCTGTCATAAGAGTGTGCCTGATTTACCCGCAGATCTACCAGAAAATGGTTTGATTTGTGACGCTCCTAATGGAATTAAGTTTGGTATTTGGATGATGCCAGATAATAAACAAAGCGGTATGCTCGAAACGTTTTTGGCATATATGATTCCTAATGAAACCGAGATATTATGGCAGTTTGCTCAATCATCGGTCGAACAAGCCAAAACTCAAGGAGCAAAATTTACAGAATTTCAGATTGACAAAGCCAATATTTACACTTGGCTAGCTTGGCAAAATCCCCCAGGAAGACAGTTACACCAAGCCGTGATGGAGAAAATTCTTGATCCAAAGCATCCACGCGCTCAGAAATTTGTGGCTTGGTTTAAGGAATTGTATGGCTTGTAAGCGATCGCAAAAGAGCTTCTACAATTGATGAATTGCCTCTACTTTTTTAGCATTAAACCGATCAGCTCAAATGATTGATAACGTTTGCAAATTTCTTGCAGAAAGCTACTCCAGCGACTTTGCCAGTTGGCTACTAGGCAAACCCATCACCCTAACCAAAATTGAACAATCTGAACTCGCAGTCGAACCAATTCGTGCCGACTCCGTAATATTTCTCGAATCAGCTGAAATCATCCTACATATCGAATTTCAAACTGAGCCCAATCAAAATATCCCTTTCCGCATGACCGACTACCGACTGCGGCTATATCGCAAATATCCCGAAAGAAAAGTCCATCAAGTTGTTATCTATCTCAGCCCCAGCAAATCCCCCTTAGTCCATGAAACCACATTTAATCTCGAAGAACTACGCCATAAATTCAACGTCATCAGACTATGGGAACAACCAACAACAATATTTCAGCAATATCAAGGACTATTACCCTTTGCCACACTATCCCAAACCAACGCCCCAGAAGAAACCTTAAGACAAGTGGCGAGGCAAATCGAAAATATTGCCGACAAGCAACTCCAAAGTAACGTAGCCGCTTCGACCGCTATAATATCTGGTATAGCCCTAAGCAAAGAAATCATCAAAAGATTACTCAGGAGCGACATCATGAAAGAATCAGTAATTTATCAAGAGATATTACACGAAGGTTTAGCTGAAGGTAAGGCTAGAGGTTTAGCTGAAGGTAAGGCTAAAGGCTTAGCTGAAGGTTTAGCTGAAGGTAAGGCTAGAGGTTTGGCTGAAGGTAAGGCTAAAGGCTTAACTGAAGCAACGAATCAAATTGCGATCAATATGCTGCGTTCTAACATTGCTGTAGATGTGGTTGCTCAAGTGACTGGACTAACAGTTAAGCAGGTACAAAAGCTTTCTGCTAAAAAGTCTCAGAAGCCTAAAAATTAGTAGCGATCGCAAAAAGAAGAGGCAATTCATGAATTGCCTCTTCTTTTTGCTGGAATTGGTTTACATTAAACCGATCGCGTCATTTGCACTCGATAACGTTCTTTTTTAGTAATCATAATTTCGCCAATCGTGACTCGTCCTTTGCCGCGAATCGCGATGAGGTCACCTGCTTTGAGTTGAAAGTTGGGCGAAGATATAGTCTTCCAATTGACACGCACATCTTCACCATTGATCAAGTCCACCATCTTGCTGCGCGACATTCCGAAACCAAAAGAGGCGATCGCATCTAATCTCAATGAAGCTTCAGTGGAAGTCAGTTCTTTAGTTACAGGTATGCGAATTTTGAGTTCTTCCCAAGCGATCGCATTTACCTTAACGGGAACTGTGCGGACTTGAGTGAAATGGAGTTGCAAATATTCCATCAATTCAGGAACTACAATCGCCTGTGCACCTTTTTCACCCAATACATTCACATCGCCGACCTTTTGGCGCTCAATGCCACAGCCCAGCAACGCACCGAGAAAATCGCGATGGGTAGCGGTGTCGAACAAAAAATTACCAGAGATCGAGATCGGGGTGAGGCTGACCATTGATATATCAAGGGGCAACTCACTACGAGCGATCGCTAATCTTTGGCGTTCGGCTTGCTCATAGCCACCCCATGCTAAGCATTGGATCTCGGTCATTTTGCCAAATACTCGCAATGCCTCGGCAACTTCAGGCGGCGACAAAAAATCGCTGCACACGACTTCCCAAGTCTGGATAGCGCGATCGCCTAAATCCAATAGTCGGCTAATCGTTTCTCTGTTTTCAACATGATTAAGGAGGTCACGGGGTAGCATTAGATCTCGTCAAATTCTTCTTCAGGAATACGTTGTTTGGACTTGTCTGGAATCTTGGTTTCACCCCAAGCATCACGGATTTGTTGTTGGGTTTCGTTACGAAAATTAGGCTTAGAGTCTAGATAATCATCTTCAAAATCATCGTAATCGTCATCATAGTTGTTGCTCGACGATGGTGGTGGTGCGATCGGGCGAGATGGCTCAGGACGAGCTTCGGCTCTGGCTTGACGACGTTGGGGTGGGTTAACAGGGACACGCTCCTCTGCCCAATTGTCGCCATCATCCCAAGATTGCTCTTGACGATAGACGGGGCGTTGTTGCTGTGGTGGTGGCGAATAGGTGCTTCTTGTGCCTGATGACAGGGCATTGTCACGAATTGTTGTTGATGGTGGCATGTAATCATCATCGAAGTCGTCTTCCCAAGGTGCTTTACCTAGTCCTAGACGCTCTAGCAAGCCCTTGCTAAGTTGGGTCATGCGATCTTCCATGCCCTCAGTGACGATGATGCGATCGCGTCCTACGGCGATGATTTCATTCACATCAAGCTCATAGGTACTGATTAAACTGGCAGGAATAATCGGATTGCCGATGGAGGCAACGATTAAAAACTGTAAACTGCCTGTCTCAGGCTCAAACTTAAAGTCTCTTACTTTACCCAGTAATTCGCCAGACTCAGTGACGACCTCGTTATTAATTAGGCTGGTGTAGCGCTCGGTAATCAAGATGTCTTCGAGGATCGACTCGTCATCTACCAAAATCGCATCTGGCCCCAGTAGGTCAATGTTATCGAGGGACATGAAAAATGTATCACCAATGCCAATCGGTGTGCCTGGGACGAAGCGCTCAGCGACGGTCATACCGACAACTCGCCTCTGATCGACATCTAGCCAGATTTGGGTGACGATGCCAAGCCGCACGGCTGAGCGCTTGCTAAAGACTTGCAAACCCAAGACGGCGGCACGTTGACGAAGATTTTCCGATTGCATCATGGCGGTGACGTGGCTCTAAAAAGATTCCCAAACGATCCCCAACGAGTGGGGCATGAACTAAGCAGGAGGGTAAATACCTAGCCCTGATTCTAGCAGACTAGATCCCCGTCGGCATCTTAACGTTTGTTCGGTCGTTTGTTCGGGCGATCGCATTTTCTGATCGTATTTTCTAAATACATTTTCTAAATATTAGTCTTCATGTATAAGTTGCTAATATGTATGGGAGTGTCACCTAAATCAAGATATGACTACTACCGCACGAGAGCAATATATTGTGGAAGCAAACGGAAGTCTATAAGATCACTTTCCAATAGCCCTGCACTCAAGTGCGGGCTAAAAGCTCAAACCCGTTGAAACGGGTTAATTAACGGTATTCTGTAGTCCACTTCAGTAGACTTGAGCTTTTAGCCAAGAACTTGAGTTCTTGGTTTATTTATGTCCTAAGGGATTGATTTACGGCATGGGTGCAGAGATTTGTTTTGATAGTTATTTGCGATCGCTGGTAAGTGCTTATCAGCAGTGGTGGCGCTTGTATACGCTGACGGATGCGACGGGACGGGAATCGCAACGGGTGGAACGCGATCGCATTGCACCTGCTTTTTTTGATTTTGGCTTGATGGTGCAGACGGTAGACAAGGAAAAAGTAGAAAGTCAAAAGGAAAAAGGGGAAGAGGAAAAGAAGGAAAAAATTGAGCGATTGCCTGTGCTGGAGGGGATCTGTAAGTATGCGGCGGAGCATGTGTTGCTGGTGGGTAGACCAGGATCGGGGAAGTCTACGGCTTTGGCGCGGTTGTTGTTGCAGGAGGCGGAAAATGCATTAAGCATCGCAAGAGCAAAAATCCCTGTGTTGGTGGAGTTGCGGTATTTGCCCTCGGAGGCGAATGAGTCGTCTGTATGCGATCGCATTGTTGCTTTTATGCACAAGCACGATCCTGCCTTGGATATTGATGAGGTGGGGATTAAGCAGCTATTGCGTCAGGGGCGGTTGTTGCTGTTGGTGGATGGGGTGAATGAGTTGCCATCGGATCGCGGTCGCGTCATAGTAAATCAATTTCGGGAGCTTTATCAAAAAACTTGTCCGATGATCTTTACGACACGGGAGTTGAGTGCGGGTGGGGATTTGGGGATTGCCAAGCGGCTAGAGATGCAGCCTTTGACGGAGCCGCAGATGCAGCAGTTTGTGATGGCGTATTTGCCGACGCAGGGGGAGAGGTTGTTGCGGCAGTTGTCGGGACGGTTGCGGGAGTTTGGGCAAACGCCTTTGTTGTTATGGATGCTTTGTTCATTGTTTCAGCAGTCGGAGCAGATTCCACCGAATTTGGGTATGGTGTTTCGTGCCTTTACGGTGGGCTATGGAGACAGAATTAAGCAGGATGTGACGCTATCGAAGGATTCGCGGGCATGGTGGGGGCGGTTGTTGCAGTATCTAGCCTTTAAAATGACCTGTGGTGAAAATCTGACGGAATTGCAGGTGGCGATTTCGCGGCGGGAGGCGGAGCTGTTTTTGGTGGAGTTTTTGCGGGGGAAGGTGGAGTTTGCGGATGATCTTGCGGTGCGGTGGCTGGAGGATTTGCTGAAGCATCATTTGATTCAGATTAGCAATGACCGCATTGAGTTTCGGCATCAGTTAATTCAGGAATATTATGCGGCGGAGTGGTTGTTGGGACTATTGCCGAGTTTGAGTGATGCGCGGTTACAGCAGGGCTATCTCAATTATTTGAAATGGACGGAACCTTTGGCGTTGATGTTGGAGTTGGTGGAGGGTGAGGAGCAGTCGGTGCGGGTGGTAAGGCTGGCGCTGGAGGTGGATTTGCGGTTGGGGGCGAGGTTGGCTGGGGCGGTGAAGTATGGGTTTCAGGAGAAGACTGTTGGGTTGTTGATGAGGGAAATAGAAGAACGGAAAATTCCTCAAAGATTTGCGATCGAGCTTTTTGGAGAAACGAAGTCTGATTTTGGGATCAAATCTCTCATTCAATCCATCAAAAACCAAAGCCCTTTTGTATGTTGGCTTGCACTCATAGAACTAGGAAAAGTTGGAAGTGCAAAAGCGGTCGAAACTTTGGTTGAATATCTCCAAGACCATGACTATGATGTTCGTAGAAAAGCAGCAGAGGAATTATCGAAAATTGGTAGTGATAAAGCTGTAGAAATTCTGGCTAAGAATCTCAAAGATCAGAACTATTTTGTGCGTAGTAATGCAGCAGAGGCTTTAGTAAAAATTGGGAGTAACAAATCTATCGAGATTCTCATCCATGCTCTCCAAGATAGAGACGATGATGTGAGGAGAGATGTGGCACTCGCATTAGAAAATATTAGAAGCGATGAAGCTGTCGCACCTCTTATTCAATCCCTCCAAGATAGAGATCCCTTTTTACGATGGAAAGCAGCAGAGGCATTAGGAAATATTGGAAGTGACAAAGCAATCGAATCGCTCATTCATATTCTCCAAGACCAAGACTATGAATTGCGGGGCATTGCAGCAGAGGCATTAGGAAAGATTGCTAGTAGTCGGGCTGTCGAACCACTCATTCAATCCCTCCAAGATACAGACTATGTTGTCCGTAGAGAAGCCGCATATTCATTAGGTAAAATTGGAAGTGAGAAAGCAATCGAACAGCTCATTCATGCTCTTCAAGATAAATCCAATGATGTGATTAGAAGTGCAGCAGAAGCATTAGGAAATATTGGTAGTGATAGAGCTATTCAACCTCTCATTCAAACACTCAAAAATCAAGACTATGAGATATGTAGAAGTTCGGCAGAGGCGTTAGGGAAAATTAGCAGTAACGAAGCCATCGAACATCTTATTCAATGCCTTAGAGATCAAGATGATAATATACGGGGCAATGCAGTAGAGGTATTAGGAGAAATCGGCAGTGATAAAGCAATCGAACCACTTATAGAGTCTCTCCAAGATAAAGCTGATGATGTGCGCGGTGACTCAGCAAAGATATTAGGCAAGATTGGAAGTAAAAAAGCTATTGAACCGCTTATTCAGTCTCTTCAAGATCGAAACTTTTTTGTGCGTGGTAATGCAGCAGAGGCTTTAGGAGTAATTGGTAGTGACAAAGCTGTCGAACATCTCATTCATACTCTCATGGATCAAAATGAGAATGTGCGTAAGAGTGCAGCAGAAGCGTTAGGAAAAATTGGTAGTGATAAAGCCGTTGTATATCTAATCCAAGCTCTCCAAGACCAAAACTTTTTGGTGCGTAGCAGTGTAGCAGTAGCATTGGGGGAAATTGGCAGTGAAAAATCTATCGAACCTCTTATACAATCTTTACAAGAACAAAGTTCTAATCTGTCTACAGTTGCTATGAATGCAGCATGGGCGCTAGGACAAATTGCTGGTGATGAACGTAACTTACCCGCCCTCACCCAACAACTCCCCCATCTCCTCACCCTCATCCCCACAGAAGCCAGCCAACAAGCCCTCTCAGTCATCACCGCCATCCAAGCCCGATGCAAATACTACAACTACGATATAGCTCAAACACCTTTGCAGGAAGAAAACAACAATGATAAAGTCCTATCAAACCCACAAGGAAACATAATAAACGTGACAGAAATTAAAAATGATTTTAGTAACGCAAACTTTGGTGGAGCCAATATCGCCAACCTCGGCGGCACTGTCAACGAGCAGAAAATTGTTCAAAAAACCGAAGTTCCCAAACAAAGCCTAGCCGAAGCCACAAAAGAAGTTCAGGAATTGCTCAATCAACTAGCCAAAACCAACCTCAGCGAAGCTACCATAGCAAACACCATCCAACAAGAAATCAAACGCAATCCCACCCTCAAAGCAAGACTAGTCAACGCCCTAAAAACTGGCGGTATCGAAGCCTTGAAAGCCATATTCAACAATCCATTCGTCAGCATCCCCGTTGAGACAATCAAAGGCTTTTTAGAAGCAGAAAGCTAAAATATGCACCTCTGACAGCAACTATAATAAAAACACTTCCACAGCAGATTGCCAAACTTGAGGAACTAAACAATGACACTCGAACAACTAGAAAACGAAGTACTTGCATTACCCCAAGACTCCTTAATCCATCTATTCACCCGCCTAATCGAACAACTAGGCAAAACCAACGAGATCGATCGCGAAGTTGAAAACGACTGGCTCGAAGAAGCCGAAGCACGCGACCATGATCTAACCAGTGGCGAAGTAATTGGCTATCCCGCCAGCCAAGTATTCGCAGACCTTCGCGCATCCCTAGCCTAGAAACTTGCAATGAAAAAAATCATTTTTCATCCACTAGTACAACAAGAGCTAGATGACGCGATTGGCTACTACAAAACTCAAGACAAAGCGATCGCCTTAGAGTTTTTAAATACTGTAGAATCCTCAACCAACTTACTAACCCGTTATCCAGAAATCGGCTTAAAATTTCGAGGGTCAGTTCGACGATTAGTGATATCAAAATTCCCATATTCGCTTCTATACCGTCTTGTGGATGGTGAGCAAATTTATATTTTAGCGATCGCGCATCACAGGCAAAAACCTAACTATTGGCGCAAACGGAAGTAATCCTGAAAAATTAGACGCATGGATAATCAACCGACTAAAAGCAAGCAACGCCCCGAATGTATCGGCATGGGCGACAGTGGCATGACCAACCTATCCGAACGAGTTGACGAGCTACTTTATGCAGAGATTCAAGCCCCATTTCCCATTGAAAAACGTCGAGTAGGTATATTAAAAGGTACATTCGTCTTGCCATTACCCGATGACTTTGATGAAACATTAGCCGACTTTGAGGAATATTTATGACAGTACAAGACCTAGCGATCGCCAAAATCCAACATCTTCCCAACGAACTTGCTCAGGAAGTAAGTGATTTTATTGACTTTCTCATGCTCAAACAAGACAACCAACGCTGGCAGCAATGGACACAATTTAGCGAATCCCTAACCATCAGCGAATCCGACTTTAGCGACTACCTCAAAAATCTAGAAGACTACGAAGAAAAACTAGTGCGCGGAGAAATTCAATGGTAACAGTCATCAGAGGCGATATCGTCCTATGTGACCTCAATCCCGTAATTGGCACAGAACAATCAGGCATCCGACCTGTCGTTATTGTCCAAAGCGATCGCGCCAACCGAGTCAGCCCACACACAATCATCGCCCCATTCACAACCAAAATACGCCACGCACTTTTGCCCTCTCACGTATTTGTCCCCAAAGGCATCGGTGGTCTTTCCCAAGACTCAGTAATCCTCTGTGAACAGATTCGAGTGATTGATAAAACTAGAATTCGCAAAGCGATCGGGCAACTAGAAGAACCGTATATCCAACAACTAGCCCAAGCCTTAAAAACTATTCTTGACTTGCAATAGCCGCAAATGGATAAACTAGAAAATTACCGTCTATACATTCAAAATCTTCTGGAAAGGCATAGTCATTTTAAAAGTCAAGATGATGTGCAGAGTGAGTTAATTTTTGACACCATGCGCGATCGCTATCAACTGATGCGTATTGGCTGGAAAGGATTGAAGCGCGTCTATCATACTGTTCTACATTTCGACATCAAAGACGGAAAAATCTGGCTACAGCAAAATACAACTGATATTGACGTAGGACAAGAGTTACTAGAATTTGGTATTCCTAAAGAAGACATCGTGCTAGGTTTACATCCTCCCTACAAAAGACCCTATACAGGCTATGGAGTGGCTTAAACATATGTCCAACTATCGCGCCTTGCGTCAGGAAATAGAACAAGATCTGAGTGATCGCATTACAAACGACTGGCTCGAAGAAGCCGAAGCACGCGATCGCGATCTAACTAGTGGCGAAGTAATTGGCTACCCCGCCAGTCAAGTATTTGCAGACCTTAACGACTATCTCAAAAATCTAGAAGACTACGAAGAAAAACTAGTGCGCGGAGAGATCCAATGGTAAAAATTATCAGAAGCAATATCGTCTAATCGATCAATCTAGGGTGGGTGCAATTAAAAGTGAAAGTTCAGCTCAATAAGAAATGGAAGAAAGATTAAGCCAATAAGCATCCCAATCTTGATTAGTACGGCAGATCCTAAGAGCAAGCATAGCCTTAGCATTTTCAATCGTCCACCAAGAGCCAGCAAGCTTTAAACGATTTTGAATAACATAGCGGTGACCACTCTCAATTTCACCAGAGCCAATGGGTAAATTGGAGTCAATCGTGCCCTGATAGTCTAGACGATTAGGACGATTGAAAAGATAGCGATAAGCGGATCTAACCACAGCCAGATTGTCAGGAACAGATTCAGGTTCTTGAAACGGCTTAAGAGCTTCAAGGACAGCCGAAGCATGATTGGATTTGAGTTGTTGCTTCTGCACATCCATCCATGCTTTCGGAGCATCTGGGGAACAAACGCGACTTGCATCGGCTAGATATTCACATACATGATAGAAATCTAGTAAGTAGCGACTAAGTACACCAAAACGCTGCTCGATTTGGCTAGCAATCCAAGGCGCACCGTCGCCAACCCCATGCACAAAGGTTTCTTCTCCCAATCCAGCACGGATAGCACAATCAAGTAATGCTGCTCCTGCATCATCAGTCGAGCCTATCGTTGCTCCGAAAATAGGCTGCTCTTGCTCAGGGGTACGCGCCGAGGTTAGACGCGCTTCTTTCCAGCTAATTTTACGCGTCTTACGACGGTCAACTTCTTCGCCATCAGTTTCGCTTGCCGTTGTTTCCACAATCGGAATCATTGTCCCATCCATCTCCGCTATTAAAAACTCCACACCCTCGATTGCTGGGAATCCTGTTTCCCAACTCTGCGTTTCTAATATACGCTGGGCATGACTTTCTGTGATCTCCTGTCCTGCACTAATTGGGATGCTTATTCCATGATGTTCCATCATTTTTTTTGGGATTTTCCCAAACGCTACATCTGACCCAAAGTCGGTAATCACTCTCTGCAATGGGCGTGAATATCCTCGGCAATGTACTTCGGCGGCTTTTTGAAATGGTCTCACTACCTGTTTGGACTCTCTTCCAAATTCGATGTACCTTTGCTCTAGTACTTCGATGCGTCCATATCGGCTGTACCAATAGAGTTTTTTTTACCACCTCGGTGTGAAGATGGATTCGCGGCGATATATGCTTCGCTTTGCTTGATTTCTTGCCGCGTTGCCCATGTTTGTAGTGCTGTTTGTCCTAACTGACGGATTTCTTCTATCACTCGTTCCTCGGCTGCGTCGGCTTTGATTAGATCACCTTCTGCATTTTCTACAACGGATAATAATCCTTCGATTTTCGCTTTCAATTCAGGATAATCGTTTAGTCTTTCTTCTATGCTTTTACTGGACGATGCTGTTTTTGTTTTTATATTCACGGCTCAATTTTATGACTTCTTTGGATTAGAACTGTTATCCATCATACTTTCTAACCTACTTTATTTCTCCCATTTCACTTTTAATTACACCCATCTAGGGTAGTCCTAAAAAGGAAAGGATGTAGGAAAATATCCAGATAGTTGATACAAAGTAAAGTAATGTCAGAAGCAAGGCCATCCTGTCCATCCTGCCAGTCCGTATCCGTTGTAAAAAACGGCAGTACACGACATGGAAAACAAAATTATAAATGTCGGGACTGTGGTCGTCAATTTGTAGAAAATCCACAGTGGCAGAGAGTTTCAGAGCGTACCCAAGACACTTATGACCTTCTTGAGAAACTACTACTAGAAAAAATCCCACTAGCTGGAATTGCCAGAGTCCTCAAGGTGTCAGAGAGATGGTTGCAAAGTTACGTCAATCATAAATATGAAAACGTTCCTCAGCAGGTGGAGGTAGAACCAAAACCAAAACGCCGTTTGACCATACAGATGGATGAATTGTGGTCTTTTGTGGACGACAAAGGCAATAAACAGTGGGTATGGCTTGCCATTGATGCCGAGACTCGTGAAATTGTCGGTTGTTATATAGGCGATCGCACTGGTGAATCAGCTCAGAAGTTATGGGAATCGTTGCCTAGCGTCTATCGCCAATGTGCGGTTATTTATACTGACTTCTATTCGTCTTATCCAGTTGTCCTGCCCAGCAAACGTCATAGGGCTGTCGGGAAAGAAACGGGAAAGACCAACTATATTGAGAGATTCAACTGTACGTTACGTCAACGAGTATCAAGACTAGTTAGAAAGACCTTATCTTTTTCTAAGAAATTGGAAAATCACATTGGAGCCATTTGGAATTTTATTCATCATTACAACGATTCTTTACCTCCGTGTGCGTCCTTTCCTTTTTAGGACTACCTTTTTTTCTGTAGCTAAGATTAGCTGAATGATGGCTATGCCAAGGGAGTTTGTTTCTTCCCGCAGGTCTTCTAAATATATGCGGGTGATCCTTCCTGAGATAATTAGTTCTTGGCAGAATTTGTTGGGTGTTGGTTCGCTATTGTGTTTGGCGAAGATGGCTACGGCTTGCCAGTCTTGGGTAGGGCGATATTGGTTGAGATACAGGAATATTTCGGCTAGGAATTCGGAGTAGAAGTCTTCTTTGGGTTGAAATTGGACTTCTACTAGAAATATTGGTTTGTCGTTGGTTTCTGGCATGAAAATACCGTCAAACCGAAATGCCTTTTCTTTGATCTCGGCTGAGCTGAATTTGTATCCTTCGGCTTCTGCTATGGGGTGATCAATGAGCTCGAATAGTAGAGTGTTGAAGGATTGGAATAATTGATAAAATAAGGTGTCTGTCCTCATTCCTTATTACTGTATGATTTTGTGGGAGTAGTCAGCAGCTTGATGGGAAGAGAGATTTGAGGATAGGTGAGATAGATTTTCAAGAGAGATTCTAGAGCTTTGGCTTTATCACCGATCGCGATCGCGGCGGACTGTCTGGTGAAGATTTGGGCGACGATGCTGGCAGCAGCTTCGCTTTTAGTTGCTTCTTGATTGAGAAAAGCAAACACCCGTTGCTTAGTGACTCGACCGCGATTTACTTGGGCTAAAACTCTCGTAAAATAGGGAACTAGCTCTTGTAAACGACTGGGATTATTTGTGGCGTAGTTTTCTAGATAGTTAGTGGCAAATAGCTGCATATCCGTAGAAGGATGTTCGCTAAATTTAACTAGATATTCCTGACCATCGGTTTCTTGAAAACAACGACTGACTAAATCTCGTCCAAACTTGCGCACATCAGCGCGAATGCTATCGCAGATACTGATAATCACCACAGGCGTGAAGTCTTCAGGTTGGAGTAATTCTCCAAAGAGGCGAAATCCAAATAGCCTTGCATCATCCCATCGTGATTCGAGAAATGGTAATGTTGCGAGTAATTCCTCTGGTTGACGATGCAAACGGGGGAGTATCTGTTCGCCCATGGCATAGGCGGCACTGCGAACTGTTAACACTTCATGGTTGCCAAACTGAGCAATCTCTGATGTCGTGAAACTGCTTGCCCAAATAGCTCCATTTGCCGAGAGGATAGACCCCGCCACTTCTTGAGCAGCAGTAGATTTGGATTGGAGAAGTTGCTTAGTCGTCTCTTGGGTAGCAGCTGACATCCATTCAGTCAAATCATTTTGGAGCAACTGACAGAGAAATTTATGCACACCTTCATCGGTTTCTGGCACAAGCAAGACTTGGAGCATTTGTCCTGCAAGAGTCAGGCTGAATTGATAGTTTTCACTAGCTAAGCGGCGAATGATCGGACGAATTGCTTCACGCATATCCGCGATCGCATGGGTAGCAATAGTCAAAATTAGGGCTGTACGTTCTAACAAAACGCGATCGGGCAATTGCCCAAACAGCCGCACGCCCAAAACCCTAACATGATCATAGGAGGATTCTAATAGAGTTTCCATTAAGCCTGATGGTAAGTCCATGACATTTATTTCATGGTTCACCAGAATCTGCGCTCCCAAGGTTTGTAACTCTGGCAGAGGATGACGCAGGAGATCGAGGATGATTTCTAAGCCTAGCGATCGCAATTGCATACTGAAGCTAAGTAATAGAGTTTCTGCTCCTTGTTTAGCTTGTTCTACTTGATCGGGTTGCAGAGTAAGCATCAGTGCAATAATCTGTCCAATTAGCGATCGCGCTGTGACATCACTCAAAATAGCCGCACTGAGTAACTGCCGCGCAAAAGTCCTCGTCTCCGCCTGTTTGCTCAATACTAACCCCGCAATTAATTGACTATCTTTGGTTAAAAAGCGATCGCGCTGATCGTTAATCCATTGGTAAGCCTCAGTCCGCGCAGGCGCAAAAGCGCAATTAGCCAACGCTAAAATCAGTTTCCCATCGGGCTGCTCAGGTTGATAGCGTGATCTTGCAAGCTCAAATCCCAATTGCGCGGTGACTTCGTAGGGACGGTCTAAAATTTTAATCAGATTCTCTAGGGGTATCTCTGCACAAAAACTTTGACACGACCGCATCGCTTTGACGGCAAAATGATGTACGGGGCGGCATTCACTTTCTAATAGAAGTTGTAATAGCGCAGTGGGATGCTGTTCCCACAGTTGAGGGAATGCTTCTTCTCTAACTTTTGGTTCAGGATGTTCAGGCTTGTAGGGTGGAACGCATCGCCATGCTTTGGAGTTGGGCTTCAGCACATAACGGGGGCTATGCTCGTAGAGAATATGATTGAAGGTGAGATATTTGGCATAGATATCCCATTCAATTCTTGCTGATTCATAGCGATTCCAGTTGCGATCATATTTGTAGTAAACGGATTGACGCACTTCCTCGGCATCAACATCAGCGTGCTGTAAGAGAATGCTTACGGCTAAGTTAATGTAGGCTGGATCGTTTAATTCACCAAGTTTACGCAGCGATCGCCATACTCGCCGCCGCAAGTAACTGCGCGTTTTGTCGGAATAAATCGCAGTCATTGGCATTTCTGGCTGTTTGCCGAAGGCAAATTTCTGGTTAACGCCATCTTCGATAACCATAGGTTCGCAAAGCTTATCCTGATCAAAACGCTTCGCAAGAATTGCGAATGCTTCCGCATCTTGACGATATTCGGCAATTTTAAAGATATGGCGCACTCTTTGGAAGTAGTTATATTCTAGGGGAACCGTTCTTAAAACCTCTAAAATCACAGGGCGAATCTTCTCACTATCGATTTGATAGAGCAATTCGATCGCCATAAAACGGTAGCGATCGTCGCTATTGAGAAGAGTCTGAAAAGCTTCCGCAAATTGCTCAGCAGTACCATGGCGAACTGGATCTTGCAGTGCGATCGGTAATTGTGCGATTAATTGCGATCGCTTCTCCGCTTGTTTTGCACTATCAGCCAGTTTAAAAACAGCTTCAAAGGCAATACGCCTTACTGAGTCTGGCGTAGCAATATTTTGATACAGCTCTTCTAATGTGGGAATGACGCTGCGATCGCCGCACCAACCTAATGACCATGCGATCGCATAGTTCCTAATTGGATTGTGAGAAGTGTTGAGCATCCGTAACAACAGAGGCACTGCTGCGGCAATCTTTAGCTCGCCCACCCGCCAAATCAATCGATCTAATGGATGCTGGCGATTCTCTTCGGCTGCACTAGCTGTAATACCTCGTCTAGATACTCTGCTGGATCTTCTGCCAGAGGATCGACTAGATACCTGCCGAGTAGCAACGCCCGTCGGCACACCCAAATTTAAGATCGCTACCAAACGATTAAGAATCGCTTGAATTCTGGCATCGCTATCAATGGGAATTTCTATAGGTGGCGGTGGTGAACTTGCGATCGGTGTAGAAATCGCCGACGCTTCCCCAGTAGCATCACGGTAGCCTTTACTTACTTTTGCATTGACTAAGCGATCGCACAGTTTCTGCACCTGTTCTAGGGATACTGCTGTAACTGTCTCAGATTTTTCTTTGAGGACAGTGTCTTGTTTCCCATACCGCGAGTTGACCACATAGCGATTATCACCAATCTGACAAAGATCGATTTCGTAGACTTTAGCTGAGCTGCCAGCCTGATAAAGTAGCGTCGTTCGTTTAATTATTTGCATGGCAAGCTCTAACTAGTAAATCAATTAAATCAATAAATGGGGTGTAATTAAAAGTGAAATGGGAGAAATAAAGTAGGTTAGAAAGTATGATGGATAACAGTTCTAATCCAAAGAAGTCATAAAATTGAGCCGTGAATATAAAAACAAAAACAGCATCGTCCAGTAAAAGCATAGAAGAAAGACTAAACGATTATCCTGAATTGAAAGCGAAAATCGAAGGATTATTATCCGTTGTAGAAAATGCAGAAGGTGATCTAATCAAAGCCGACGCAGCCGAGGAACGAGTGATAGAAGAAATCCGTCAGTTAGGACAAACAGCACTACAAACATGGGCAACGCGGCAAGAAATCAAGCAAAGCGAAGCATATATCGCCGCGAATCCATCTTCACACCGAGGTGGTAAAAAAAACTCTATTGGTACAGCCGATATGGACGCATCGAAGTACTAGAGCAAAGGTACATCGAATTTGGAAGAGAGTCCAAACAGGTAGTGAGACCATTTCAAAAAGCCGCCGAAGTACATTGCCGAGGATATTCACGCCCATTGCAGAGAGTGATTACCGACTTTGGGTCAGATGTAGCGTTTGGGAAAATCCCAAAAAAAATGATGGAACATCATGGAATAAGCATCCCAATTAGTGCAGGACAGGAGATCACAGAAAGTCATGCCCAGCGTATATTAGAAACGCAGAGTTGGGAAACAGGATTCCCAGCAATCGAGGGTGTGGAGTTTTTAATAGCGGAGATGGATGGGACAATGATTCCGATTGTGGAAACAACGGCAAGCGAAACTGATGGCGAAGAAGTTGACCGTCGTAAGACGCGTAAAATTAGCTGGAAAGAAGCGCGTCTAACCTCGGCGCGTACCCCTGAGCAAGAGCAGCCTATTTTCGGAGCAACGATAGGCTCGACTGATGATGCAGGAGCAGCATTACTTGATTGTGCTATCCGTGCTGGATTGGGAGAAGAAACCTTTGTGCATGGGGTTGGCGACGGTGCGCCTTGGATTGCTAGCCAAATCGAGCAGCGTTTTGGTGTACTTAGTCGCTACTTACTAGATTTCTATCATGTATGTGAATATCTAGCCGATGCAAGTCGCGTTTGTTCCCCAGATGCTCCGAAAGCATGGATGGATGTGCAGAAGCAACAACTCAAATCCAATCATGCTTCGGCTGTCCTTGAAGCTCTTAAGCCGTTTCAAGAACCTGAATCTGTTCCTGACAATCTGGCTGTGGTTAGATCCGCTTATCGCTATCTTTTCAATCGTCCTAATCGTCTAGACTATCAGGGCACGATTGACTCCAATTTACCCATTGGCTCTGGTGAAATTGAGAGTGGTCACCGCTATGTTATTCAAAATCGTTTAAAGCTTGCTGGCTCTTGGTGGACGATTGAAAATGCTAAGGCTATGCTTGCTCTTAGGATCTGCCGTACTAATCAAGATTGGGATGCTTATTGGCTTAATCTTTCTTCCATTTCTTATTGAGCTGAACTTTCACTTTTAATTGCACCCCAATAAATGTGATGCATATGCTGTAGTGCCATCTTAACCTAAAGCAAACTCTGTATACTGCCGTACATAAGGTGCATGGTAGGCAATTACAATATCTTGCTTGGGTACGCCCTTTGATACTAACTGATCTGCGATCGCGTCTTCAGTACCATCATGCTGTACCCAAATCTTTCCATCTATGATGTCTACATGTATTGCACAACCGTAGATTCGAGTGCTGCTATCTTTCCATCCTAAATTTACAAGTTGATAATGATCTCCCTCTCGATCAAAAACGGTTTGACTTTTGACTGGATCGACTGAAGAGCGTAGCTTTGCTCTGTCTGTCAGAGATTCTTGAATGAATTGACGATACAAACTCAACTTATCCATTTGAAGACCTCCTGCTTTTCTGTGTCGTACACTAATAATGGAATTTGATTACGGCTAATCACGGTTTGAATGAATGGATACTTAAAAAAACGCTTGTAAATATCGAATGGAACTGCTAAATAAAGCAACCTATCTGCATCTTCCTCTTCTAGAGCAATGCGGTAGTTAATAAATTGTCCAATTGCAGTATGAAATTCGGAAATAGTTGAAGCTGCTAGAAAAGTTTTGATTTCAATAGCAATTTTCTCACCGTCTTTCGTAGCTGCAATTAAGCGCTCCGCACCTAAATCGATGTAAAAATCAACGAAGCCCAGATCAATATGATACGGATCATGCGTGATAGTCCAACCTTCATTCTCAATGGCAGTTCTAACAAGATTATGATACTTATCTTTTGCAGACATTACAATTAACTCAGTGGAGTTTAGAGAGGCTTAATAAGATTTCATTATGCATCATGCTTAGATTTTACTTTAAGATTACTTGAATAGGCACACTTTTTGCTCCGTATATATTTGACTCAACTGCCCAGTTTAGGTTAACTGAGATCTTGCACCATTCAAGAAAAGGGGTTGCAGAAAGAGCAGAAATGTGAAAAAAAGGGCGTAGTAGTAAATTAAATAACGAGCATGGAAAGCATCGTTAAGCACGCCCAAGGGCTAGTGTATAGTCTTCTGTGTTTGATGCCAAGTGTGTATCAAACAGCAAGTCTCAATGCAATACTAGGACTATTTCTCGAAGCACAAAGGCATCCTTATCCAGAACATACACAGATAAAATCAGCGAGTGCACTCAGCCGATTTCTCAATCACTATAACTGGTCAACGAGAGCAGTAATTCGGTCAACACGGCAGGCTATTTTGGGACAAATCGCCAAGCATCGCCCATCGAAACAAGTGCCATTAAAGATACTGATAGACTTGACTACCCTAGAAAAAAGCGGCAAGTTTTTACATTTGAGCAATCCCACCCAAAACGAACCAGACCCATGGGTGAGAATACTAAACGGAAAGCGAGGACTACATCTGGTTGTACTGTATCTGGTCTATGGAGAGTGGCGCGTACCATGGAGTTTTAGAGTATGGCGCGGCAAAGGATACCCCAGTCCCTCTGACTTAGCTTGTAAGTTATTGGGGACAGTACCCAAGCAACTAACCCAAGGCAAGACTGTGATTGTCCTTGCTGATACTGAGTTTAGTACGGTGAAGTTTTTCAATACTGTCCGCGCCAAGACTTGGCGCATCGTTGTCGGTGTACGCAACAATCGTAAACTTCAAGATGGCCGTACAGTCAAACAACTTTATCGTCATGGCAAACGTGGACAACAAATTTTGCTAGAAGGGCTAACTCAGCCTTTGACGATCTCTTGGTTTTGGCTCAAAAGAGCTGATAGTAAACGGGAGTTACGCTTTGTTGTCTCTTCTCATCCTTATTCTGGTGCTTATCTGGTGATGTTAGGTCGTAAGCGTTGGGCGATTGAGGGATTCTTCAAAACCATCAAACATCGCTTTGGTTTGCATTGTTTTGGGCAATCTACAAAACTTGGTGTTTATCGTTGGCTTATCCTCTCTCTGCTTGCTTATCTTTTGGCCCATTGGATTGATCAATGGTCGAGTCCTCCTGTCTTGGACTGGAAAGCTACCTGTGATTTGACACTTTCCGTTTTATTTCCTTCTGTCCTTTGGTTGAAACTTCTTAGGTATCTCCAAATTAGTGCCGATATTGCTGCTCGTCATGGGTTTGAAATTATTCTCAAACCCATTCCTACTTAACTCTTTCAGGAATGGTGCAAGATCTCAGGTATCTTCTCAGTAGTACATATTTGTACAATTTTATAGTCGCAACAGCAGTCATAAGGACAAACAACCTTGCAATCCGAATGGTGGATCGCCATTCTTGCATTTAGTCTAAGCGCGCATCACTGGCTTGCTCTTAACTGTGCGTCTCTCGCACCTAGTTCGTCATCACAGTTTGGCTTCCGAAAAGCTGACGGACGAACTAGGTGCGGAGACGCTGGAGTTGAGCAATCCAGTCCTGAGAGGTTTACGAAGGAGTAACCTGTTGACTGCTGCATGTGACTTTATTACAGCGCAAATCGCTGAATGAGAACCCAAATTTCTAGTTAACAATGTAGCTTTGCAGCATTGTTAACTAGAAATTTGATTTTTTGGTGTGACTATGACCAACCAACCCCGCACCCGCCAGGAACTCTACGATCGCATTAGGCGTAGCTCCAGAGATGAAGTAATTCTGGAGGAAATGATTCGTTTAGGATTTTGGCCAGCCGCAGGTGAAATGCCCAAGGATCCTGCTGATGAGATTCGGCGCAAGGGCGCGATCATGCGGGAACTTGAGGATTTAAGAGCGCAAAATCGCCAACTGCATAACGAAGAAGCACTAAAAAAAGAAGCTTTAGCCCAGAGATTAGCAGAGTCTAAACGCAAACAGCAAGAAACCAAAGAGCGCCGAGAGCGAGAGCGGCAAGAACGTCTAGAAATTTGGGAACTCAAGAAACAACAAGAAATTGTATTTCTAGGCGAAGGTGTTTCCGCAGGACTCAATAAAACTGAATGCGATCGCGATCGCTTACAAAGCTACGGCTTACCAGAATATGGCACATCGGGCGAGATTGCTGCTGCCATGGGAATCAGCCTCGGTGAACTGAGGTTTTTAGCCTTTGCAAGACGGGCTAGCAATGTCTCTCACTACATCCGTTTCAAAATCGCTAAGAAAACAGGCGGCGAGCGGTTGATTTCTGCGCCCATGCCAAGGCTCAAACGGGTGCAGACATGGATTCTCTACAACATTTTAGAGCAAATAGATTTACATGAGGCTGCCCATGGATTTTGTCGTGGGCGATCGATTGTCACCAATGCCGAGCCGCATGTGGGAGCCGATGTCGTCATCAATCTAGACTTGCAAGATTTCTTCCCTTCTATCTCTTACAAGCGGGTTAAGGGATTGTTTATATCTTTAGGCTATTCTGAAGCTGCTGCCACAATATTTGGACTAATTTGTACTGATGCTGCTGTAGAAGCAGTGGAACTTGATGGCAAAACTTATTATGTGGCTCTAGGCGATCGCCATTTGCCTCAGGGCGCACCCAGCAGCCCAGCCATTACCAATTTAATCTGTCGCCGCCTCGATCTGCGCCTCACCAAGATGGCTGCAAGTCTGGGTTTTGTGTATACCCGCTATGCTGATGATTTGACCTTCTCTGCTTCTGGTGAGAATTTGCGACAGATCTGTAATGTGCTAAAACGGACGGAAGCGATCTCAACTCATGAGGGATTCACGATCCATCCTCAAAAGACGAGAGTTCTCCATAAGTCTCAACATCAAGAAGTAACAGGGATTGTAGTCAATGAGAAACTAAATGTCGATAGAGAGACTCTCAAACGTTTCCGTGCCACCTTATTTCACATTGAGAAGGATGGATTAGCAGGAAAGCATTGGGGTAATCACCCTGATTTAATTCAATCGATTGAAGGCTTTGCGAACTTTGTGGCGATGGTCAATCCAGAAAAAGGCGACAAACTCAAGGAGCAAGTACAGCGTATTAAAGCCAGGTACAGACTTAAAAGAGTAAAGCGTGTAAGACGATTAAACAAACCAAAATAAATTTTTTAAAAGTTTTACATAGCAAAACTTTTAAAAAATTTATTTTGGTTTTGGTTTGAGCGCAAAGCTCTTTAAACTAACTTTCTAATATCACCAAAGGTGCGATAAAAGCCACCACTTGCAGATTCGCGAATTTCATCAACGAGATAACGTGCACCAGCTTCACGAATATCTTTGGGGAATTGAACTTTCCAATTCTGGTCATAGCCATCAGAGATAACCCGAATTCTTAACTTGCTTCCTTCTTGGAAACATTCTAACAATACACCTTGGCTACTATCTGAAGTAGTTTCCAATGTCGTAGATGGTAAAATATCCTCTAATTTCGGAGACTTGATATTAACGGCTTGAGTGAATGTCCCTGCTTGAGCAGCTTGAATGGCAGATTCACTAGCATCAATACAAGCAAAAGAGCCGTCAGTTGTGACGATGTATAACCTCCCATTAAAGAACTGCATTGAATAAGCAGAGCCGCAACCAGTTCCCAATTTCCAGAGGCGATCGCCATCACGGTTGAAACAATAGATCGAAGAACAGTTGTCACCAGCAAATATATACTCACCATCGCCTGCGGTGGCACAGGAATAGATGGCAGCATCACATTGATAAACAGTGCCGATTTCGCCTTTTTTGGTGAAACTTTGGACTAACTTGTTATAAGTACCAACATAAATCATGGACTCCTCTTGCCAACCGAATAGGACATCGCCTTGGGTGGGCTGATTCCAGATCACTTGTCCATCTTCCCAGTCATACATCGTTACGCCTTGACTATGCCCGTGATAGATGCCAATCTCATCGCAACGCACCATCCAGCCAGCATTGCCACTGCTACGTTTTGTCCATTTCGATTCATCCTCATGATTGATGGTGGTAATACCACCATCTCGATCTGACACCCCTAAAATGCCATCGCTAATATCCAGCCAAAAAATATCAACATCCCGCGCAATCTCATAGGCAACACGCGGCACTTTTCCACCCAAATCATAGACCTTACCATCATCACATCCTGCATATAGCCAGTCGCGATCGCTAACAATACACTTCACGCCATCAGGTAGTTTGAACTGATTTGTCACCTGACCATCGTGAGTGAGAGTATAGATCCGTCCATCTTGATTGCCAACCCAGCAACCCATTTCATCGACAGAGACACCAAAGGCAGATGCCCCAGTGGCAAACTTCCAGATGACTGGCGACTGTTTAGAGGATGATTTGGTACTGGTAATTTGTCGGCGAGTGATAGATCTTTTCTGGCGCTCGCCCATTACAGCTAGGGCATAACCTTTACGCTTCTTTTCGTTGATTTTTTTGGTGGCATCAGCTAGAGCTTTCTCAGGTGTATCAAAGGTAGAGACTTTAGTTTGTCCGCGATCGCCAATCCGACCATAGCGAATCGACACATTTGTATCATTCACAATTACTTCATAAAACTTGTGAGAACCACTATCTCCTTCAGATAGCTCTAAATATGTTGTTTGTTCTGACATAAGAAATCCATTGGCAGTTTCATAAAATATAACTCTAGCAGCCAGTCGGGAAAACCCCAAATTGCTCGTAACTCTTAGCTCGTAGGGTGTGTTAGCGATAGCGTAACGCACCCAATAACCGCAGGTGCGTTACGCTATCGCTAACACACCCTACCAAAGAGTTGAAGCAGAGAGGTGCGGCACACCTCTCTGCTTCGTTTTGAGTCCATTTAGATATGGCATAATAGCGATATTGCGATATATTGCCGAAACGTTGAACCAATCCTACTTTCAGTCCGAACATTTACTCTTTGACCCAGCCACACCAGATCACGATGCAGTAAATATTGTCTTTGCTTTTCCCAATACCTACACCGTGGGAATTACGAGCTTAGGCTATCAAGGCGTATGGGCAAATTTAGCCACGCGATCGCAGGTTAACGTCAGTCGATGGTTTACCGATGCCCATGAGGACTTACCAAGGAAGATTGAAATATTAGGCTTTTCGTTTTCATGGGAACTAGATTATGTCAATATTTTGGCGGCTTTGAAAAAATTTGAGATTCCCATCGATACCTGCGATCGCACTGATGATCATCCATTAATATTCGGCGGTGGCCCAGTTCTCACCGCCAATCCTGAGCCATTTGCCGCGTGGTTTGATATTATCTTGCTCGGTGATGGCGAAGAATTAATTGGGAACTTTTTAAATGCTTATCAAGAAGTTCGCCATGCTAGTCGTGAAGTTAAATTGCGCCATTTAGCTAAATTAGATGGAATTTACGTTCCGTTATTGTATGAAGTAACCTACGAATCCGATGATGGTGCGATCTCGGCGATTCAACCAATAGATTCTGAAATTCCTGCCATAATCCATAAACAAACCTATAAAGGGAACACCCTCTCAGCCTCTACAGTGGTTACAGAGAAAGCTGCTTGGGAAAGCATTTTTATGGTGGAAGTGGTACGGAGCTGTCCTGAGATGTGTCGCTTCTGTTTAGCAAGTTATTTAACACTTCCCTTTAGAACCGCTAGTTTAGAGACTAGTCTGATACCTGCGATCGCAAAAGGATTAGAGGTAACTAAACGTCTAGGCTTACTTGGGGCATCAATTACCCAACATCCTGAATTTGATTTATTGCTCGATCATCTCGCTCAGCCTCAATTTGATGATGTGCGCCTCAGCCTTGCCTCAGTCCGCACCAATACCCTAACGGAGAAGTTAGCGCGAATTCTCTCTACTCGTGATAGTCGCTCTGTCACCATTGCGATCGAAAGCGGTTCTGAACGTTTGCGCGAAATCATTAATAAGAAGTTACATAATGATGAAATCAAGCAAGCGGCAGTCAATGCTCAAGCTGGTGGTTTGAAGTCTCTGAAGCTTTACGGTATGGCAGGCGTACCGATGGAAAATGATGACGATATCGATCAAACGATTGAGATGCTAATTTCTCTTCGTAAAATTGCGCCAAAGCTGAAGCTAACTTTTGGTTGCAGTACGTTTGTGCCTAAGTCTCATACGCCTTGGCAATGGCAGGGCATCAGCACTACTGCCGAAAAGAAAATGCAGTATTTTCGCAAAAAACTATTGCCTAAAGGGATTGATTTTCGCCCTGAAAGTTATAAGGATTCGATTGTGCAAGGGCTAATTTCCAGAGGCGATCGCCGTCTGACTAAGCTATTGCGTCTAGCTTGCAGCTATAGCGATGGTGATGTACCGAGCGATGGCTCCTATAAACGTGCTTTTAAGGAATTGCGTGGACAGTTACCGCCTCTGGCTTGGTATGTCCATGAAGATTGGGATGTTAATCAAGTTCTACCTTGGCAACATCTTCGCAACGCTTTGCCAGTCGAGACATTAATCAAGCATCGCGAAACTTCTCTAGCTTTTTAATGACCAAAAAGGTTGTGATCAAAAAGCAAATGACAGCCGAATAGATAAAGAGAATTTTTCTCATGTTTTCAGTTAATGCCTAACGGCTTAATTGAGCGGCAGAAGATATCTTTTGCTTATTACCAAAATACTACAATTTTGTCCGCTCCAATGATTTGTTATCTCTATTTGTGGTGCGATCGCCTGCATACTAATGCTGAAGCAATATTAAGGCTAACTACAATTACAGCTTGCAAAACTCAAAATTTATCGACTGCGCTTCGGAGTTTGCTGTGGAGGAGGGGTGGTAGGTGCTTTTTTTTGAGCTTCGTTAGGAGATCTGCTATTCCCAGTTGTTCGAGCAGCTTTTTGCCCCTGTGATTGAGCATTAGATTTATTTAAAGATTGATTACGGTTTTGGTATTTTTCTCGTAATTGTCCTCTAGCTGCCGTCATCTTTTTCTTTGCACTATTTCGCTCCTCTTTAAGAGCCATAGTGATACTCTTAGAATTGTTCCATTTCTTATTTGTTCGTTCAGAACTGTTAATTATTGCCCTCGCAATATCACCCTTTCCTTTCCTTTGCTCTTTTTGAACAACTTGTTGAAAGTTTGGTCCATTAGGATGTCCATAAACCCTCATATCGCGAGCACGAAGTTTCATGGCTTCGCCAACTGTCATTTTAGCTCTTTCATTGATACGGGCTTGATGACGAATATCAAATGCTTTTTTAGCATCTGCCATATTAGGACTACGATTCTGTCGTTTTATATCTGCTTTTAATTTAGAGATGCCTTCAGATATTTGCTGATTATATTGATTGCGAATTTCTTCGTTTTTCATGGAAATCTATCTTTGTAAGACTTTGTAATGTATTCGATATACTAATCGTTTTTAAAATATATTAAGGAATCTGCCAACACTCTGACAAGTCATCAAAATTGTAAACAGATTTTGAGTCAATAAACAATGTATATAAACTTTCCTCAGGAAAATCATTTATACGAAGCTCTAGAAAAGTATCATTAAACTCTAACCTGTAAGGAAATTCTGGGTTATCCGTGGCTTTCCAAAACAATTCCTGCTTTAAGAGTTCTTGTACTATTGGAGAAGATTCATCATTAAAATTAGTAATGATATATTCATTGTTAGCAAGTGTATCTGGGTCGATAAAAACCTCTTGTATGAGATTGCTCAATCCCTGTAGGAATAGACAAGAATCTTCATCCTTAAGATTATCTTTAGAAGGATCTAAGATTAAACAGTTGCATCCCAATATTTCAGAAAAACTACCAATAATTTCCAACTCCCCCATTTTCTCAGCAATTTCTTCTAATTCATAACCTTGCAGATAAATAGTTAGTGAAAGCTGAAAATCACCCTTAACCGAGGTTCGTTCACATATGAGTTGAATATTGTCTGAAAGATTATCGCCGAAGACTTCTACCTCCTCAAATACTATTACATCATCTTCAGTAATTTCAAATATTTCGGCAAAGGTGGTAGCTATTTCATCATTAGAAAGGTCACGATCTACCAAAAATAGCTTCCAGCCCATTGCCAGACTTTGTTTAATTTTAACTATTGTATCTATTCCTAGTTGTTCAAGACGGTGTTCTTCCAATTGTTTCTCAGGATTAGCACCTCCAGAAAAGTATGCTTTCTGGACAACATTTTTTGCATAAGCCTGCCGTTGTTCTTGGCTTGGTTTTACAGCCATAGGACTATGCTGTTTAACTACCTCTTCAATTTCGCCGAGACTATAGCCTGCTGCTTTAAGTTTTCCCGCAATACGCTGATCCATAGATGCACTTATGGCTTTACTTCCATCGTTCTGGAGGTTCCTAGCCAACTCTTTCTGGTATTCTCTCTCAGATGTTCCATTGTAACCATCGGGATCAGGCAAACTTAAAGCTTTGTAAGCATTGTTCAATCGTTCCTGACTTTCCTTCTCAAATTCATGAATAGACATAGTTTCAAATATTGTCTTGACTTTTATCAAATACCTGAGAGTGGAGTAATTTAAAATATCAAAATTACTCCACTCTAAATGAATTTATTCTCTGAATCTGTCATTTGTTGGATGGGATGTAGCAGCACTAACAAGTCCCCAAACCCATATACCAAAACACAAAGGTATACCGATGATCGAAAGTATTACAGTGAAATTTAGGATAACTCCAAGGATAAATAGCAAAAGTTGAGCAATGCCCTGTCCAATCTTGCCAACAATCAAAGTACCAATGCCAGGAAAAAAAATGTTTACGATAATACCTATAACTTTCATGATGTAACTCCTTAGTAATTAATAAATTAGTCTTCGTCTTCGGAAATTTCGTTAAAACCCTCAATGAGGGATCTAACACTGGATGGAGTTGGTAACTGAATCCAGTCATCTACAGGTAGATTCTTAAGTTGTTCGCTGTTAAGTTCAGCTAAAACTTGTTGAATACCAAGTCGGTAGATATCTTCTTGATCCCATAACCTCAGATCCTCAGCAATTTCAGGCGTGGCGATAAAAGCTTTAATAGCTTTTGATTCTGGGATCAAATGTTGGCTTAAAAAGTCTGAAGGGATCTCATGCCGAAATACATGATTATCAATTCGATACCATGCATGAATACCCTCTCTGGTATCTTTATCAGGCTTAGGCATATTCATAAAATCATCAGGTCGAGCTACTGGATTAGAATCTCTCTGCTCTCCTGTACCACGAGTTTGACTGCCGCTCAAAGGCATTTGACCTTGAGAATAACTCTGTGATCTAGCTCTCCAAAGCACCTTCATGTCTCCAACTTGTTCTGATGCCCATTGAGCAGTCGGCTTATCTTTTGTTCTCAAATAAGCAGATTTGTCAAACTGACCTACTAGAGAATTCGCAACCTTGTCACCATAAATATGCTCAAGTTTACTGTAACTTTGAAAAGCAACGGTGAGCGACACGCCATAAGAGCGCCCCAACTCTGCCAATTGATCGATTTTGTTAAGTTTACCCATTGCTGGTAGTTCATCAAGAATCATAAATGATGTCCCTTCATTATCACGACTCAGCAACATTTGTGATGCGCGAGTGAAAAGCAATTGGTTGAGAGGTTGAAGAGTAGCTTCTGATTCACGGTCAGATCCCAACATCAGAATATAGCTTCCTTCTAGCCACTCAGAAAGTGTAAATTTGCGACCTGCTCGAATATGGTAGTCAGAATGTGCCGCTACAGTCTCTAATCCATCACCAATGTAAGCTGCTACTGTACTCATGACATTTCCAACCGTATCACCTGAGCCAAGAACCTGCAAACTACGCTTTAATTTTTTATCTTGGCTTAACAGAAGGGTTGTAAGTTCAAGGTGTTGAGCAGCCAAGACCAAATCTCGCAGCGTCCATGCACCTGGCGCTGAGCGCATAAAAAAGCGGGTAACTCCCGAAAGAATTCGTCTAGCAGCCTTATCAAAAAATTCATTACTACCTTGACCACCTGGTTTTTCTGGAAGCAGGATATTCGCAAGCTCATTGGCATCACGATCTCGTGTTAAATCCTTTGCTAAATCCCACGCACAAGCTCTATCATCAAATGGATTAAGAATAATAACGCTACTTTGTGGTATGCCGATCCCAGCAATTATTGGCAAGAACTCTGTTTTAGGATCATGAATCAAGGCACGGTTCTTACTTCCTAGAGATATTTGAGGAAGTACTGATTGCATATAAAGTCTTAAAAGGTTGGTTTTACCACTTCCAGATCCTCCTGTTAGCCGAAGATGAGTTGTTGCCTCATTTGATGGAAGAAGTAGACCTCCAAAAAATATACCTCGATCTTTGAAGGGGATCTTTTGGCTGTAGCTACGTTGCAGCCACCTAAATAACATTGGACGGCTCCCAGCCATGTACTCTTCAGCTAGTTTTATTGTCAGACGCTTCGTGGCAACTGAACCCAAAATGAATGATACTATTGTTCCAAACCAAAAAGAAGGATATAAGAACAATACGACTAACAAAGAAGTAAGGAACCAGCGCCAGTAATCTCTTAGCCATTTGGTGAATATTTCTAGCCTAGTAACCTTTGGGAGCGCGTAATTAAAAATGTGGTTTATAACATAGAAACCCCAAGCAAAATGGTAGAGCGCCGTTAAGAAAACAATGCCAATGTTACTTCCAGAGCCACCGAGCGTAGTAACAATACTTGCAAGCAAAAACCACAAAACAGTAACTGCGGCAGTTATTTGTACATTTAATGATTTATCTTGTTCTAAGCGCTCTTGAAGGTCTTGAAAACTATTTAAGTTTGCAGTTTCTAATTTCATATTTATGGTTGCATAGTTTAAATTGGCTTGGAAGCAAGAAATCTTTCGCAAAACCTCACGAGCAATGTAACTTTCGCTGGCGAGATAACTATGTATTAGACGGAATTTTTCTATCTAATCTGACTATAGGATATATAGGATGAAAGTCAAGTTTCTACCTATATACCCTATACAGGATGATATATAGAAAAATTCTGCCTAAGCTCCCATTTTGGGGTGATTAGACGGAAAGTTTCTGCCTAATCGCCTATTTTGCGTGTTATCCCGACAATATCATGCATTATTTAGCTATATAAACCTGAACCACTCAATACAAAAATACGCAAGTTGAGCCACAACCACGCAAATTTTTATATCTGATCCCAGACTTAGTTAGAGATATTATTTTACTCCTTGGCTTTGTATGCGATCGCCCCAACAATCTATCCGCTGGATGTACCGAAAATTTAATTTGCCTAAAAGAAAAGAGGCGGTGATTTGCACCACCTCTCCCCAAGCTCAGCAACGGCGGCGGAGTGCAAGGTTAGACTGCGTGAATCTCACTTATTCCTATTCCTTTCGTAATCGGGCAACAACTCATCTGGCGGTTTGAGTGGTTCTGCCACTGTGAATGGCAACCGCTGCCACTGGCTGTCAAGAACCTGCCAAACATACATTGCGCCATCATCACTGTTATAGAGCCAGACTCGGTCTGCACTGTCCCAGCACCAGTAAACGTTCAGCGTGCCAATGAACTTGCTGTCGTCTTTGTAGAGCAGCTTGCCTGTTGTGTCAGAAATGGTGACTCGCCAGAAGGGCAGATTTCGGTCGGTCGGGTCGCGCTCAATGGGAACGGTCAAAACAAATTTGCCGCTCGGCGATGTAGAAGGATTGCGCTGATTTGGCTTCGGAGGTACGGTGCTGCAACCATTAATGACCAATGCCGCGAAGATAATCATGAGATAGCGCATGGCGTAACTATGTATTAGACGAAATTTTTCTATCTAATCTGACTATAGGGCATATATGTTTAAAATCAAGTTTCAGACTAATCAACTAAATTTGTATACTACACAGAAATATTCATGCATTATTTAGCTATATAAACCTAAATAACTTAATATAAAAATACGCATGTCGATCTGTAGCCTTACAAATTTTTAGATCTAAAACAAAGCAAAACTTGCTTTGTTTTAATTCCTCACTTAGCCAGAGAGATTGTTTTACTTTTTTGCTTTGTCTGCGATCGCTTAAACAATCTCTTTACTGCGTGTAACCAAAATTTGATTTACCTAAAATAAAAGGGGTAGTGCAAATCACTACCCCTTTTATTTTAGGTAAATCGTCAAACGCTCCCCCCACAAAATATAAGACCCGCATAGCGAGTCTTATAACCTTAATAGCGATTAACGCGCCGAGAGCTGTTTCTTACTGGTATAGGAATCAACTCAGGCTGGGGCTGATTTTGTCCCAAAAGGGCTTCCAGAACGCGATTTAGAATTTCGCCGATCTCTTTCAGTGCTTTCTTGATCGCTTTCACTATAATTGGCTCCCTATCATCGTCTAGGTTTATTTACTTAATCATAACAAATCTTTTCCTAAACAAATCTAAAGCTGACATTACAGTTGCCTTTCTAATCCAATTTCTTCCTCTAGAGGGACTAAAACGCAACTCGATCGCCTCGACTTTGCCATCTGGACGCGCGATCCCAACATAAATCAAGCCAACAGGTTTAGTCTCAGTACCACCATTTGGTCCCGCGATCCCTGTAATACTAATCCCCCAATCAGACTTGAGTTTTGCTTTGATCCCGATCGCCATTTGTTCAGCAACGATCGCACTGACCGCGCCATGCTGATCGAGAATTTGGCGATCGACATTGAGTAAATCAACTTTGACATCATTGCTATAACTAATTACACCACCGAGGAAATAGCTAGAACTGCCAGAAACCTCAGTTAAAGCTTCACCTAACCATCCGCCCGTGCAGGATTCAGCAACTGCAAGAGTTTGCCCACGCCCTTGTAAGAGGCTACCAGCCACACTCGCGAGCGTATCCTCATCAGTGCCATAGCAAAACTCACCCGTGAGTTCACGAATCTCAGCTTCGACAGGAGCAATTAAGGCGATCGCCTCTTCTTGAGTATTTGCCCTCACGGTAATCCGTAGTCTTGCTTGTCCATAATTGGCATAGGGCGCAACAGTGGGGTTCTTGAGATCGAATAAGTGATTGACTTTCGTAGCTAGGGCAGACTCAGCTATGCCCCAATACAGCAAAACCTTAGAATGAAAAGTACCTTGCCCATAGTTTCGGGATAGCAGCAATGGTGCAGCAGTTTGCTCCCACATGGGATGCATCTCGCTAGGCACACCAGGAAAAGTCAGGATCAATAAATTGGGCTGCGGTTCCCAGATCATCCCTGGAGCAGTCCCGACGGGATTATGTAATATTTCTGCACCCTTGGGCAGTAGCGCTTGTTTGCGATTATTAGGTGTGAGAGTCCGTCCAGTTTGCGCCGCCATCTGCTGGATGCGCTCCCAAATTTCGGGAAGTTCTTCGAGGGGTGTATTGAAAAAATTGGCGATCGCTTCAGTTGTCAAATCATCGGGTGTGGGACCAAGCCCACCAGTAGTGATGATTAAGTTAGAGCGACTCGCCGCAATTTCTAAAGCTTGATGAATGCGATCGGGGTTGTCGCCAACAACGGTTTGATAAAAATGTGGCACTCCCAGCAAGGCAAGTTGCTGCGCTAAATACTGAGCATTACTATTGAGAATCTCGCCCAACAATAACTCTGTGCCAATACAAAGGATCTCCGCGCCAACATTCATATATTTGCTCTCACTGGATTTACAAAAATAAAAGGGGTGCAACGCACCCCCAATATTTTAGTTATTGATTTTAATTAACGATTTCCCGTCGCTTCGGTTTTTCGACATTGATCCGAGGACGCTCAACTTGTACTTGTTGTCGTTCGGGATCAGAATACTCTGCATTTCGGTCTTGATAATCGTCAGAATTTGAGTTGGGGTTTGGGTCAAAAACTTCAAATCTGGCGCTATGTCCAGCTTCTTCAGCGGCAGTCATCACCACAGTCCGAACTGCTTGAATCGTCCGTCCCCCTTTACCAAAAATTCGCCCCCGATCTTCTGGATCGAAAGCAACTCTGATCCAGACGCGATCGCTTTTGCTATTTGACTCAAAATCTACCCGCAGCGCGTCTGGATGAGCTAATAATGGCTTCAGCAAAAAACTAATTAAGGCGTTATAGTCTGGCACAAGTTTAGATTTGCACGAATTTAGAACTAATTCAAAAATTAAGCAGTAACGAGATCGAATACTTTTGCTTTTTCGAGGATGCGACGTACTGTGTCAGTAGGTTGAGCGCCTTGCTTGATGCGAAGAACGATCGCAGGTACATCGAGTTGGGTTTCTTTAGTACGTGGGTTATAGAAACCGAGTTCAGCAAGAGGACGACCATCGCGACGGCTGGTACTGTTTACGGCAACGATGCGATAGCTGGCTTCAAATTTCTTGCCAAATCGCTTTAATCTCAACTTCATCATGGGTTTATGGCTCTAGTTTCTTGGGTTTGATCTAGTTCAATACTATTTGGATATTTTAGCAGGCTTATTAATATAGCATTATTTTAAGCACCTCAGCATAATTAAAAAACTAGAGTCAAAATCTGTACCGTCCGTGCAGCAGGCGGTACAGATTTTGGGATCTTATATTTGATTGAGCCTAGCTACTTAGGGTTTAAATCGTAGATAATATGATCGTCTTCTATGATTTAAAACCGTGCCATTTTTTCGTCAATACATTGCACCGTTCATCATCTTTGCAATCTTTTTGTTTACTCTAGTATTGGTTAGCTCTCGCGCTTTCTTGCCAGACGACATGGTTGCCCCAGCCCCCATCGGCGTACTTTCGGGCATATCTCTTATCTCCTAGCTTTAAAGCATCATGACTGAACTTACTTGGCAGCGACGACATGTGATCTCGCTAGCCGATTTTACGCCGAACGATTATGAAACGGTCTTACAAACTGCCGTTAGCTTCTTAGAAGTGCTGTCACGACGCAATAAAAAAGTGCCAACCTTGCAGAGCAAAGTTGTCGCTAATTTGTTCTTTGAATCTTCAACTCGAACTCGCAATAGTTTTGAGCTTGCCGCCAAGCGACTCTCAGCCGACACCTTAAATTTTGCTCCAGGAACATCCGCCCTCACTAAGGGCGAAACAATCCTCGATACAGCGCGGACTTTTCTTGCCATGGGTACGGACATTATGGTGATCCGTCATCAATCGGCAGGTGTGCCTTTAGCGATCGCCCGTGACATGGATGCCCTCAGTGGCAAAGTGGCGATCCTCAATGCTGGTGATGGCAAGCATGAACATCCATCTCAAGCATTGCTCGATCTGTTAACTCTCTGTATGTATCTCAATCCCAAGGCTCCCACGGCAAAGGATCTAAAAGGTAAAAAAGTAGCGATCGTTGGCGATATTTTACATTCACGGGTAGCGCGATCTAATCTCTGGAGCTTGCTTACCAATGGTGCAGATGTGCATCTAGCCGCACCACCAACATTATTACCACCAGAATTTGCCGAATATGGCGCAAAAATTCATTATTCCCTTGAGCCAGCTCTTGAGGATGCAGATTTTGTGATGACTTTGCGATTGCAAATGGAGCGCATGGGGCAATTTCTGATTCCCAGTTTGCGGGAATATCATGCAAGGTATGGCATAACTCGCGATCGCCTAGCCAAATGTGCGCCAAATGTCCAAGTGTTACACCCCGGCCCCGTTAACCGTGGTGTAGAGATCAGCTCTGACTTAATGGATGATCCCAGATTGAGTTTGATCGATAAGCAGGTGACGAATGGAGTCGCCATTAGGATGAGCTTATTGTATTTACTTGGCACGGCAATTTAAATTCTTGCAACAAGTAGGAATTCTTATTATTTGTAGGATGCGTTAGTGTAACGTAACGCATCAACATCAGAAATATAGAGATAAAAATGAATTTTGTTTTTGCAGATTTATTTGCTGGGATTGGTGGATTTAGAATTGCCCTAGAAAGTCTTGGCGGCAAATGTATGTTTTCTTCTGAGTGGGATAAATACGCACAGCTAACTTATGCAGCTAACTTTGGTGAAACACCTCATGGAGATATTACTCAAATTCACCCATCTACAATCCCGAATATTGACATCTTAACCGCTGGGTTTCCATGTCAACCATTCAGTTCAATTGGTAAACGTGAAGGCTTTGAACATCCAACACAAGGAACTTTATTTTATGATGTGGTGAAGATTATAAAAGAGAAAAATCCTAAGGCTTTTATTTTAGAAAATGTTGAGGGCTTAGTAACTCATGATGGTGGAAAAACTTTAAGTATTATATTAGAAACTTTATCTGTGTCTGTAAATGGACAATATCTTTTTCTATGTAAACCTGATGTTAGATACCATGTTTTTTGGTGCGTTTTAGATGCAAAAGATTATGGCGTACCACAAATACGGAAAAGAATATTTATAGTGGGAATATCTGAAAATATTTCTGCTGATATTCCTAACTTTAGTTTCCCAGTATCTATTCCGAATAAAAAATTTATTGGCTCTTATGTCGAAGAAAATGTAAGCGGCTATTCAATATCCAAACATTTGCAAAATTCATATTTGTTTAAACTCGATGATGGTAGACCAGAGTTAATTGACAAAAAATCTAAGATTCAGGTAAAAACCTTGTGTTCTACTTATCATAAGATTCAGAGACTAACTGGTACTTTTGTTAAAGACGGAGAAACTGGGATTAGGTTGCTTAGTGAAAATGAATGTAAAGCAATTATGGGATATCCTCAGAGTTTTATTATTCCTGTTTCAAGAACACAAATGTATAGACAGTTTGGCAACTCAGTTGTAGTGCCTGTTGTATATGAAGTTGCTAAAAGTTTAGGCTCTTCTGGGTTTGAGGGGATTAATGTATAATGAAGCACAAAGATAAGTGGTGACAGGTATGGACTTGTATCTAGATAGGTTGCTAAATTTACCCAACACAACCGTTGAAAGTTTTACGGAAGAAGAAAATAAAATCACCCTAAAGTTGAGATTTTTACAGGATGAAATTACTTGTCCGCATTGTAATACGCATGGTGGAAAATTAAAACAAAATCGACCGATATTGATTCGAGATTTGTCAGTATTTGGGAAAATAGTTTATTTAAATACGCCGCGCCGCCAATTTTATTGTCAACATTGTCAAAGACATTTTACGGAAAAGTTACCCTTTGTAGACTGGGAAAGACGATACACACAAAGGTATGAGGAGTATGTTTATCAACGAGTACAAAGTGCGAGTGTGGAGCAAGTAAGTCGAGATGAATATTTGAGTTGGGATCAAATACAAGGGATTTTCAATCACCAATTTTCTCTAAAAAAAAAGATGATTGGAAAGAAGTAAAACGAGTGAGTATTGATGAAGTGAGTAAACGCAAAGGACATAAAGACTTTGTGACAGTCGTATCAAGTATTGACGCAGGAGCATTACTAGAAGTAATTGATAGTCATAAACAAGATGACATCATTGAAGTCCTGAAGCAGCAACCGATTGAGATAAGGGAAAAAGTAGAGGAGGTTAGCATTGATATGTGGGGAGGCTTTCCCAAAGTTGTCAAAGAAGTATTTCCAAATGCGAAAATTGTCATCGACAGATTTCATGTTATGCAGCCACTAATCAAAGAGTTAAATCAACTGCGTCAAAAAGCTAAAATCAAGATTAAAGGTAGTCGATTTATTCTACTAAAGAACAAGGTAGACTTAACAGAAGAAGAAAAAGTGAAGTTAGAAAATGTCTTGAAATGTTCTAAACGCTTGCGACTAGCTTATAATCTCAAAGAAGACTTTAGAAGTATTTTTGAGACTTGTAAAACTCCTGAAGAGGGTCAGAAACAATTAAAAGAATGGCTTCAAAAAGCTAAAGCTGTTTATGGCGCAGTTTTGGAAACCATTCGTAATCATCTTGATAATATTTGTAACTACTTTTTAAATCGTACATCTAGTGGTGTGATGGAGGGACTTAATAATCGTATTAAATTAATTAAACGACAGGCTTATGGTTTTTTAAATTTTTTAAATTTTCGTTCTAGATTATTAGCTTGTCTTTCTCATTAGATTTACTTATCCCCTTAAACCCAGAAGACCCGTCATGTTAAGGTGTAAAAATTATTACATCATGATGGTTCCCAGATTTTTCTGCATCCCTAGATAATGTGAGATGAGATATGAAACGTTCAATTCATACTTAATCGATAAAGATACAAATACGTTGATAACGAGATAGATATCAAGTATCTATCTCGCTGTTTCGAAAATGCTAATCCACAAGCTGTGGAATAAATGGTCCACTAATTTTAGGCTTTCCAACTACTTGAGGCAATAGTTTATCTAACACATACACAATAGGAACTGAAGACAAAATAGATCCAATTGTAGCCAATGCGGATACCAGAGAAATCACAAGATCTGTGTGCTCAATATATGGATATATCAGCTTTGTATATGATTCATTGATGAAGTGATGAAATATACCTGCTGTACCTATAAGAATTACAGTGTTTCTCCCAGTCCATAATATCAAACTGTTTGGCTCAATCGTCTAAATGATGCTAAGGTAACATAAGATACAAAACAACAAATATGCAGCCAATTCTAACCGAACTTTTAAATCTGCCAGGAATCGAAGTAGAAAACTACACAAAAGTAGCAGATCGATTAATTTTAGAGGTTGAAGCGAAAACGACAAAAGCAAAGTGTCCAAGATGCGGAGAAGAAAGTAATCATCTGCATCAAAATCGCTGGTATTTTGCAAGAGATTTAAGCATTAGTGGACAGGAAGTACTATTAAAAGTAAACCGTCGTCAATTCAAGTGTAAAAAATGTGAAAAGCCGTTCAGTGAAGAACTAGAATTTATAGGAAAGAGACGAAAACAAACTAACAGATTTGCAGAGATGATAGTGCAGCAAGTATTGCATAGCGATATGCATAATGTAGGGAAGCAAAATGACTTAACAGATGAGGAAGTGTGGTCGATGATAAAATACATTAGCGAAAAAAAACTTAGAATAGATTTAAAGCCATTAAAACGACTTGGGATTGATGAAATAGCATTACGAAAAGGACAAGGGGACTACATAGTAGTATTGGTAGATTTAGACAGAAAAATACCGATAGGATTTGTGCGATCACGGAAACAAGAAGAAATAAGGAAAGAGCTTGAGGGGTGGGGAAAAGAGGTGTTAGAGCAAATTATTGAGGTAAGTATGGATCTAAGTGGAAATTATAAAGGACTGATCAACAAACTAATACCAAAAGCAGAGGTAGTAGCCGACCGATTCCATGTAACAAAGATAGTTCCTGAGGAACTAAAAACAGCACGAAATGACCTGCAAAAAGCAAATAAAGAAAACAAAAATGTAAACGAGAAAAAGAAAATCGAAGAAGCACTTAAGCAGAGTAAGTATGCATTACTAAAGAACGAAAAAGATTTAACAGAGAAGCAAAAAATAAAATTAGAAGAAATTCGAGAAGTGGTACCATTGCTAGGGAAAATGCATCAGCAAAAAGAAGAGTTTAGAAGAGTCTTTGAAGATGCTAAAAATTGGGGAGATGGCGCATCAAAATTACTCGACTGGATGGAGACAGCAAAGGAGACGTATAAGGATAGTGTTGGCACAATTTGTCGATGGTTTGGAGAAGTTACTAATTACTTTGAGAACCGCACTACTAATGGCGTTGTTGAGGGTATCAATAATAAGTTAAAGCTAATTAAACGATCTGGGTATGGCTTCAGGAATTTTGATAATTTTAAGTTGCGATCTCTAATTTGTTGGCATTTAGATATTGGTCGAGCATAGTTTGAACGATAGAGCCAACTGTTTTGAGGTGTCAGTCTGGCTAAAAATATTACAAACAATGAGCCTGAGATCGCCGTAATTAGAAAAATAATGGGATTTCCATGCTGAGAGATCGCCATATTTACGTTGCTGTTAAATTTAAAAATCACCCAAAAAATTCCACCAAAAGCTATCATCGAAAAGAAGTTCACAAATAAAGAATTACATTTTTCGATGATTTCAAGATTGTTTAAAACTCTACCAAATTTATAAAATAGATAAGCAACAAAAGCTTCATGCAAGAACCAAAAATTTAAGCCAATACCCGTTGAAGAAACAAAAAATTCTTCATTACTTACTAAAGTAATTCCAATTACATAGGAAGTAAGTGCAGCAAGCGCAAACCACCAATTTAAATTTAAGTTAGTATTTTTAATACTAGTTATGAAATATTTGTTGACTAGATAGTCGATAGTTTCGACGGTAAAGAGACAGACTAAAAACCACGTCATGAAATTAAAAACTGGATAAGCTTTTAATACACTGAAAATTCCAGATAAATACATAGGCAATCGAATTACTCGATTAGTTAAATCGCTGTAAATCTGTAAAGGCAAAGAAATACAAAAGTTAAAAAAAATAAAAGGTAAAATTCTTGTAGCTAGGCGTTTCTTTAGATTTAGTGAAGAGTTTTTTGAAAAATAGCCTGAAACAATAAAAAATAATGGTATATGAAACCCATAAATAATTTGTCTCTGATCTGACATAGAGCTAATTCCCAAAGCTTCAAATCTTTCAATAATATGTCCGTAAAACACTAAGATCGCCAATTCAAGGATGAAATGCAACACCTAGAGATCTTTGCGTAAAGGGACTCATAAGGATATTCTGATATTAATCACAATAATTAGGATACCCTCATGAGCTTTGTCCATCTTACCACCACAGAAAGAAGTGAACTGTATAAACTAAGAGTAATTGAGCAATTATCTGTATCAGAGATAGGTCGTCGCTTGAAGCGAAACAAAAGTACGATTTCAAGAGAGTTATCGCGCAATACAGACGAGCGACAGATTGGCTATTTGCCAGATACTGCGGTTGCCCTGATGAAAGCAAGACGGAAACAAGCAAAGGTAAGATTTCAGAGCATCAGTGCTGAGACGATCGCCGAAGTCAAACAACGGTTAGAGCAACACCACAGCCCAGAGCAACTAGCAGGGAGAATGGAAAGGGAGGGGCTAGGTAAAATCAGCTATGAGACGATTTATCTGATGATCTATGCAAACCATCAAGAGATGGGAATATATCAACAATATCTGAGGCAGAAGCAAAAGCAACGAAGGCGCAAAGGTCGCCATCAGAAGCGAGGTGGCATTCCCAATAGGGTAGGGATAGAGAATCGACCGAAGATTGCAGATTTAAAAACAGAGATTGGACATTGGGAAAGTGATACGGTAATCGGGTGCAACCACACAGGTATCGTAGTTACGCATGTTGATAAAGCATCGAAGTATTTACTTGCTGGACTAGCTAAGAACAAGACGATGGATGAGATAAACAGAGTGACATTCAATCTATTTGAGCCTATAGAATCAACATCTCGAAAGACAATGACCTTTGATAATGGAAGAGAATTCTGTGGGCATGAGAAGCTATCTGAAAGATTGAAACTAGAGACCTTCTTTGCGAATCCATATCATTCATGGGAACGTGGATTGAATGAACACACCAATGGATTAATTAGAGAGTTCTATCCCAAAAGTACAAACTTTAAAATCGTGAAAGAAGAGGACTTTCAGAAGGCAGTGAATTTGATCAATCACAGACCCAGAAAATCACTTGACTATCGTACTCCTTACGAAGTATTCTTTGCTTCATCAGAACCCGTTGCATTTCATCCTTGAATTGGCGGATTATGCCATACGCTTTTGCAATATCTAACCAGAAAATTCTTTTGTGATTTAACATTTTATTTAACTCTTCATAGTCTGCAATAAGAATAAATTGATAATCAAAGAACTTTTTAAAAAGGGGTCTTCTGGGTTTAAGGGGATAAGTAAATCTAATGAGAAAGACAAGCTAATAATCTAGAACGAAAATTTAAAAAATTTAAAAAACCATAAGCCTGTCGTTTAATTAATTTAATACGATTATTAAGTCCCTCCATCACACCACTAGATGTACGATTTAAAAAGTAGTTACAAATATTATCAAGATGATTACGAATGGTTTCCAAAACTGCGCCATAAACAGCTTTAGCTTTTTGAAGCCATTCTTTTAATTGTTTCTGACCCTCTTCAGGAGTTTTACAAGTCTCAAAAATACTTCTAAAGTCTTCTTTGAGATTATAAGCTAGTCGCAAGCGTTTAGAACATTTCAAGACATTTTCTAACTTCACTTTTTCTTCTTCTGTTAAGTCTACCTTGTTCTTTAGTAGAATAAATCGACGGGTCTTCTGGGTTTAAGGGGATAAGTAAATCTAATGAGAAAGACAAGCTAATAATCTAGAACGAAAATTTAAAAAATTTAAAAAACCATAAGCCTGTCGTTTAATTAATTTAATACGATTATTAAGTCCCTCCATCACACCACTAGATGTACGATTTAAAAAGTAGTTACAAATATTATCAAGATGATTACGAATGGTTTCCAAAACTGCGCCATAAACAGCTTTAGCTTTTTGAAGCCATTCTTTTAATTGTTTCTGACCCTCTTCAGGAGTTTTACAAGTCTCAAAAATACTTCTAAAGTCTTCTTTGAGATTATAAGCTAGTCGCAAGCGTTTAGAACATTTCAAGACATTTTCTAACTTCACTTTTTCTTCTTCTGTTAAGTCTACCTTGTTCTTTAGTAGAATAAATCGACTACCTTTAATCTTGATTTTAGCTTTTTGACGCAGTTGATTTAACTCTTTGATTAGTGGCTGCATAACATGAAATCTGTCGATGACAATTTTCGCATTTGGAAATACTTCTTTGACAACTTTGGGAAAGCCTCCCCACATATCAATGCTAACCTCCTCTACTTTTTCCCTTATCTCAATCGGTTGCTGCTTCAGGACTTCAATGATGTCATCTTGTTTATGACTATCAATTACTTCTAGTAATGCTCCTGCGTCAATACTTGATACGACTGTCACAAAGTCTTTATGTCCTTTGCGTTTACTCACTTCATCAATACTCACTCGTTTTACTTCTTTCCAATCATCTTTTTTTTTAGAGAAAATTGGTGATTGAAAATCCCTTGTATTTGATCCCAACTCAAATATTCATCTCGACTTACTTGCTCCACACTCGCACTTTGTACTCGTTGATAAACATACTCCTCATACCTTTGTGTGTATCGTCTTTCCCAGTCTACAAAGGGTAACTTTTCCGTAAAATGTCTTTGACAATGTTGACAATAAAATTGGCGGCGCGGCGTATTTAAATAAACTATTTTCCCAAATACTGACAAATCTCGAATCAATATCGGTCGATTTTGTTTTAATTTTCCACCATGCGTATTACAATGCGGACAAGTAATTTCATCCTGTAAAAATCTCAACTTTAGGGTGATTTTATTTTCTTCTTCCGTAAAACTTTCAACGGTTGTGTTGGGTAAATTTAGCAACCTATCTAGATACAAGTCCATACCTGTCACCACTTATCTTTGTGCTTCATTATACATTAATCCCCTCAAACCCAGAAGAGCCTTAAAAAGTTCTTTGATTATCAATTTATTCTTGATTAATCTTTTTAGCCGAAGGTGGGGAAAACTCGATAAAATGATCGATTTAAGTTACTAGAAAGCCAAGGCATGATTGACATATTTAAGGCTTTTTCGTCGTCATAAAATGTGCATTTCAGCACCCATTCCTCATTAAATTATCCAGTACCTTTAATTTTTAATTCCCGAAAAGTCGCCTACACATTTGAAGATCCGTATAAATTTATCTTACATTCAGCAGGTGATCTGGGCAAAAAATATTTATCACAAAAGAATGAGGATTTCAGAAAGTCTATTCTCAATAGTAAAATTGCGATGAAATACTCAGGGTTATAAAGCAGTGCGTAAACCAGTAAGACCGATCGCTACTTATGACAGCGAGTATGGCAGTGCTGCCTTTGTCAATTTGACAGAGGATATACCAGCAGACTTATTGATGCGTCTACGTCCGAATCGATGCTTATACAAAGCCCCTGAAGCTTATAGTGGCTGTGGTCGTCCCTGCAAGCATGGGGATAAATTCCAACTTGCCAAAGCTGATAGTTAGGGAGACTCATCGGCAACTTTTAGCTTAGAAGATGAGACAGTCGGACAGACGCAAATCCAGCAATGGTCTGATTTACACTTTAAAAAAGCATCCTAACGACATTTCCAAGTTATTCGAGTCACCCATCCCCATTGCTCTGGTTTGTGGTTAGCTTGGGTGGGGGAACAGATGCCATTTTTAGTCCAGATTTGGCGTTTGTACTTACGTCGTTTTGCTATCTTCCATTGGAATCGGTTTGCCAAACAACGTAAGTACTTAAACCAAGTTGCTACCTATTCATCCAAAACTAAAATTAAAATTAAAAAATGCTAGATTTTATGCAAAAATAGCGTTGTTTAGCACTTAGAGAGGCTGTTTTTAACTTGTTTTGAGACGGTTTTTTATAGGTAGCAACTTGGGTTACTTATTACCCAAAAAGCCGTAAGGTTGCGCCCCGCAGGGGCAAAACCTTACGGCTTTTTGGGTGTGTAATAAATTAAGCGTGTTTATCCACTACAGTAAATCTTAACTTGGCAGAAATTTGATGATTCCGACAGGCTGATAGATAAAAACTTTATTCAGAAAGGAAAAACAATGAATTGGATTGCTGACAAGATTAAGTGGATTATGCTTGTGTCTGGGTTGCTTACCTGCACATTGTTTTATGCAGCGATCGCACCACAAGCTGCACTAAATTCTTTCTTTGGCGCTTCTCTTGAAGGTCAACTTTCTGAAATCATTGTTCGTAACTGGGGTGCTCTAATAACTCTTGTGGGAGCGATGCAAATATATGGGGCATTTAACCCTCTAAATCGTTCATTAATTGTGGCTATTTCAATTATTAGTAAGCTGACTTTCGTTAGTTTAGTCCTGATTTACGGTAGACAATATCTTGGTCAAGCAGGAACTGCTGTGATTATTGATCTGGTAATAGTCATATTGTTTATCATCTATATGATTGGCGATCGCCAAAAAGTCACCAATAAAACATAGCAACCGATAAACCCCAAAAATTAGAGCGGCGCTTCGCGCCGCTCTAATTTTTGGGGTTTTATGTTAAGAAGCGTAGCAATTTTAGAGAAAGATAGATTTACTTCATATTCTCTATAGCGCTATGAGACAATTACAATAAAATACACGCAAGCAACGCTACGCATATTCATATCCATGAACGCCACAACAAATATTCAGCCATTTTCTGCCGACGATTTTGCCAATGCCCTCGCCGAACATAACTACGAATTTGCCGTTGGGCAAACGGTGAAGGGCAGGGTTGTGTCAGTTGAAAGTAGTGGCATTTATGTCGATATTGGCGCAAAGTCTTTAGGTTTCCTTCCCATTGAAGAAGCAACTCTTAGTGGTGCTTCGCGCTCAAATAATGATGCTTTCCCGATCGGTAATGAGTACGAATTTCTGATCATTAGTAGTCAAAATGCTGATGGTGAAGTAAAGCTATCGGTTCGCCGTTTGTTATTCAAGCAAGCTTGGCAGACTCTCCGTGATTACCAAGCAGAGTCGAAAGTCTTTGAATGTCGGGTAATTGGCACAAACAGCGGCGGTGTAATCGTTGACTCTGTTGGTTTACGAGGCTTTGTACCGCGATCGCATCTTTCTGACACCTCAGATCTCGCGAAACTGATTGGCAAAATGTTGCCTGTGATAGTTTTAGAAGCTGATGAAACCCGCAAAAAGCTGGTGCTATCTAACCGCCAAGCCGCCAAACTTGCGGCGATGAACCAACTTGCTAAGGGCCAACTGATTACAGGTCGAGTGTCTAACATTCGTCCTTTTGGGGCATTTGTTGAGTTTGCGGGAGTTTCAGGGCTTTTGCATGTCAAGGAGATGAGCCAAAAGCCCGTCAGCGATCCTACTCGCGTATTTCAAATCAATGACATGATTAAGGCTGTCGTCGTCGATATTGATGAATCACGCGATCGCATTGCTCTATCTACCAAGCTCCTTGAGCTTCATGCTGGCGAAATGCTCGATAACTCAGCGCAAGTATTTGCTGAAGCCGAAGAGCGTCTCGAAAAAAATATCAGCAAGCTCTGGGAAGCCTAATCTAAAAAAAAGAAGATGACGCAAAGCGTCATCTTCTTTTTGGTTTTTTTAATTTTTTCGTGAGACTAATCAATTTTGAACTTAGAATATTAGCAGTCATCAAAATATTTAAAAATCAGCACTCAAAGTCAAATTTATGGAAACTAATTTTCTTGGTCTTCTCGCTACTGTTTTAGCCGTATTTGTACCTACCGTTTTCTTGCTAACTTTGTATATCCAAACCTCTAGCCGCGAAGAAGGTCAAAGCAGTAAATAGAAAAAATCACAGCCATATGGCTGTGATTTTTTCCAAAAAAAAAGAATGGTGGCGCTTTGCGCCACCATTCTTTTTTTTTGGTTTCATGCAGCAACTATTTTTTGGTAAGTCGCCAACTGGATCTCGCTTTGCTGAAAAAGGTAATTAACCATAGCAAATAAACTTTTTAACTCAAAAATAGTCGAGGGGGCAGGGTGATGCGTAAAAATGATACTGCTGAGTTTGTCGATGGTTTCACGATCGCACGAGACATTAATTTGTGAAATTTGAGGTTTTCCTAATGCGATCGCCTATTGATTATCACTTATGGCGATCGCCTATCAGGACTTCGGTAAGGCGATCGCGTTCTGCTTTTAGTTCTTCAGGTGTGAGAACAGATTCAAGATCACTTGGCTCAGTCATTATGAAATCTCCTTTCTAAGCAGAAATCAGTTGAATGGTTTGTTGATTTTGCAGGTACTCTAAGACTAGTAATCTGAGATAGTCCAAACATACAGATATATGACTGCATCTGTGGATAATGCGGGCTCTTCTGGGTTCATGGGGATAAGCACAGCTAATAGTAATCAGAATCCTCTCGGAGCAACAGTTACAGCCCTACCATGTCGCCAATAATTGTATCGACACTGTACCATTTACCCCTCAAACCCAGATGAGCCATAATGCGATCGCGCTTCGTTGCAAAGCTGAATGATGAGGCGATTGTTAAATACGCTTGTTTTTTGTAGTTCGGTGGTTTTTCTATCAATACTAGGTCTAAGTTTGAAATCTGATTTATCAGGTTGTTAACCAAGCTAAAATCTCGTCAATTATCAATTCGATACTTGGTAGTGGATAGACGATGATTTCTCCATTTTGTAGATGTTTATGTTCTTTTTCTGATAGTGGTGGTTTGTGAGCAGCATTATCGTAACGAAAAATTAAAATTTCTCCTGCATCTTGATATTGGTAGGCATAGCTGAAATGTTCGATCTGTTCCTGCTTGGCGGAAATGTATTCTCGAATGAAAAGTACGGAGTTATCAATTAGTTCTACTTTGATATTGATGAAGAGTTCACCTGATGGACGAGATTCGCTATTGGATGTAATTGTTTTGGCTAAACCGTAATCTTCTAGCCGAGAAACTGCAAGGACTAAGTCTTGAAAATACCTAAATACTGACATTTTGACTGATGTTTTGTATGCTTAGGAGAATCTGTAAGTCTTGAGTAATATTTTCTAAACAGCGATATTCGCCGAACCATTCGACATATTCTAAGTCTTTGCCTTCTAGGTTCTCTGCTGTCCAAGAGGTGACAAATTCACTGGAGGATATTTGATATTTTTGCTCGAATGTTTTTAATTTTTGTTCTATTTGTTTTTTACCTTGTTCCATTCGTAGGATTTCGGCACGGATTGTTTTTTGGAGAATTGCGATCGCGCGATCGGGGTATTCGGTAAGGATTTTTAACTCGTTCATGGTCAAGTAGAGATAAGGGTTTGCTGCTATTTTAGCTTACGATTTTTGGAGATGATGAAAAATTTTGGGGTAACTTTAGTCTTTCTAGATCGTGTTAGATCGCTATGAATATCTGCAATACTCCATAATTTACCTCCAATTTTTACTTTCTACTTTTTCCTTGATTAATCGCCAGAGGAGGAGTGCGACTAGGTACGCGAGAAATAAGGGGAAGGTAATTAATTGATTATCGCTTATGGCGATCGCCTATCAGAACAGCTACAGTGCGATCGCTCAAATAAAGCCTTCTATCCAGAGTGTTTTGTTAAAAAGCTAAGAAAACTATTGAATTACTGATAATTGCTGTAAGTTGCATTGAAGAGATCTATAGCTCAGCGTTAGGTATTGACAAGACAGGTAGCAAGAGAGTTGATTCGATTTCTTCTCGGACTTGTTCGCTGATATCGCTACGGTTTATGCACTCGACAAGGAGGAGATTGGCTTCGTAATATTGATTGAGAAGTTTTATTTGCTCTTTAGTAAATTGCCAATCATGACCGATATTGCGGTGATCGATACATACTTGACGCAATTCTTTTGTCCATTGTTCGTAATTTGTTTTCCACCAATTACAAAACTGTCTGAAGTCTTCATCAGGATGAGGACTATCATTTTTTAGTACTTGTTGCAACACATGATCGCTAAGTCCATAGGCATAATCTATAGTCTTACCATAGGCATAATCTATAGTCTTAGCCAAAGAGAAATTATCAGATGTATATTCAATGTAGTCTGGAAATTGAGAAAGATTAAGAACATGAGCAAGAGCGTAGTCTAGTTCAAGAGAATTATCGAGATTACCTTTAGATGTGGAATTATCAAGTCCAAACAATAAGGCAATTAGTGACGTTTTCTGAGTGCCGAGACGAATAGCCCTGAAGGCAACACTAGAGTAAAATGCTCGCACAGCAACATTCTTATGATTGCATTGCACAGAGTTTGTTTTTTGTTCCACCCAAGTCAAAAAAGCCTGTAAATTGTTATCATGTATTAAGATTCTATCAACACACTCTTTCATTAATTTGAAAAAATCATCTGATTGTCTCAATATTTCTGCAACCAATAAAAACACCTCCTTCCAACGAGGATCTGTAATATGCTGCATCAATCTTTCAAAATGTCTTTCCCGTTCAATTTCTCGCGCTGTAAAGTATTCCTGAAAAGTAAGATGAGAAAAAGAATAAATATTTTTTGCTCGTTCCACTAACAAACCGTGATGATACTCGATTGCCTTTAGCATATCTTCACTATCATCTGAATTGGATAAGTTACGAATATCCTCAATTTGCGTCTGTAAATCCTCTTTTTGAAAGAAATACTCACCATTCTCAAATCCTCTCAAAGCAATCTTTCCCAGCAGATCCTGTTTGCTTTGGAGGGAAAGATTCGTATAGACATGATCTCGTTCAACTTTACGCTTAGCTCCCCACTTTTTCATCAGTACCTCTAATCCTTCCTTATAGAGATCTGACCGTTTTGCAGGTAAATTACTACAATTTTCAAATAAAAAGCATATTAGCGTCAGTAATAGAGGCGTTTTTGCCAATTCTTTTATAGGTTGATTATTGCTTAGCTTTTCTAACAAAATTTCTACATTTGTTTGATCTTTTCTCGAAAACCACTTATTTATAAATATCTCAATCTGCTTATTATCAAAATCAGCAACCTCCACATCGGTAAACCTCTCAAATGCCTCACCTTCTGCGGCAATCCGACAGGTGATTGCAAACCGATTTTTGAGCCGACGTATTGAAAAAGCTTCAATATCTTGCCTCACTCGGTCATCATGCTCATCCTTAACCTCATCCAAACCATCCAACAAGATTAAAGCTTTTCCATTGTCTAGCAAGAGTTCTGCTACTTCTTTTGTAACCTTGCAATGTTGCAATTCGTCTAAAATGTATTCCTCTAATGATGGAGAACCCTTAGTTTCGGAATAAATCTTAAGCGTTATAAAAATTGGTACAAGTTCACTATGAAACTTTCCATTGAGGCAAGATATCGCTAAATATTTCAAAAATGTAGTTTTCCCCGATCCTGGTTTTCCCAACACCATCAGCTTTCTATGGGTTTTAACTGCCTCTAATCCAGCAATACGTTCTTCGATTTTCCCCATCATCCAGCGATCAAAATCTTCTTTATTATTTGGTAAAACTTCGTTAGGCTTTACTCGATCTTTGCTAGAAATCTTTTCGAGAATATTCACATCGGTATAAATTCGATTCAGATCGACAGGTTGCGTCATATCTAATTCGCGCATCGTCTCCATCGTCCCACATTGCTCTATCACAACATCTGCGATTTTTTGCCTTACCTGTTTGACTAACAATTCAAGATCATCATCAGTTTGAAGATCAACCTTGTAATAATTACGCATCTCATAGCCGAGACTGCCTAACAATTCAAGATCATCATCAGTTTGAAGATCAACTTTTACATTTTGCTTTTTCGCCTCTTTCTCTAACCAATTTCGCAACTTATTAGCCTTTGCCCCAGCACCCACAATCCTAAATTTCTTGTAAATACCAGTCTTGCGATTGCGGATAGCCTCAGCTGTGACGTGCAGTTTTTCCGATATCTCGCGATCATCCTTACCATTTCCAAACCACAGCAACAATACCTCTTCTTGTTGAGGAGACAACTCGTACTTACGAGCCAAAGCAGTTAAGAAGTCGCTAGGAAACATAGACAATCTGGCGATTAGATAGGCTTATCTTAACCGAAATTTTAATATGAACAAGAAACCTGTAGGGGTTAAGCATTTGCGCCACAATTTCTAAACTCATCACAGATATATCATTCCGCAAATGCTTAACCCTCTTCGCTTTCACCAATAAATTTCCCCTGCGTTTTGAGGTTAAGGTCAAAGCATTCCCGATGTAAAAGGATCGATAAATTCGTAAATAGTTGCGGGAATGCTTTGACCCTACAGTTATTGATCCTTTCTGTGGTGGTGGGGGAAGTGTCGTAACCCTAATTATGTAAGGTAATGTAAGGCTTGTAAGGCTATGTATGTGGAGTGAACTCCAAACTAAATTTGAGATTCTTGATATTGTCAAAGCAATCCAAGGCAACTTAAAAATATGGATACTCAAAATCAAGTTCAAAAGCAAGTCACAACTCAAGCGATCGCCCAAACAAATAACAATCCACAACCAAGCACCAATCCTGCCTTTGTGAACGATCCGACATTCTGGATCATTGTTGCGCTAGCCTTTCTATTTCGCGTCATTTTAAGCGATCACCCATCTTCAAACAAAAAGTAAAAACGCTAATATTGCTAAGTTGCTGCTTTTGAATGATCTTAAAATGCAACAACTTAGCGATACACATCCCGACGATGACCAACTTTAACCACAGTAACTATCAACTTACGATCCTGTATTTCGTAAACAACACGGTAATTACCAAGGACACGAATTCTGTATAAATTGCTTTCCCCTTTTAGCTTTTTGCAACCATCTGGGCGTGGGTTATCTGCAAGTAACTCGATCTCCGAAATGATGCCTTGTCGAGTAGACTCATCCAGTTTACGAATCTCCCTTAAAGCAGAAGGCTTAAAGCCAATTTCGTATGACATCTAACTAAGTCCTAACTCCCTTTTTACATCAGCCAAAGGGATAAATCCATCTTCCTGTAAAGCCATTTCGGCATCGGCAACATCTTCAGCATCTTCCATTTCCTCCAAAACTAGCCAATCTCGTCTCAGCGTCAAGACCTTGAGAATATAATCCGACAAAGATACGTTGAGTCGTGAGGCTTCTATAGATAACTCATGCTCTAACGGACTTGGCAAATCTAGCTTGATATTCATAGGTAAAAATCTATCAGTTAGTTAAGACTCAGAATAACCTAAAATCTCTCTGAAATTCAAATTGTCACTCTCAATGCAGTAGGTGACGAAACAGCGATCGCAATTATGTAAGCTGGCTCCATATTCACACCTCACGAGTTAACCTGATTTTCTCATGATTATGGCTAAGCTAGTAACTTCATAAAAAACAAAGACTGGTGCAGCAGGCAAATCCCACCGCACCAGTCTTTAGTTTTAAATCCCTTTGTTAAGGTGCTAGAGCATTGCCTCTCAGCAAACTACCGATCGTCTTAGCGGTAATCTTCAACTGTGTGAAAGGATTGGCTGGCACGACGGTTTTGTAGAGATAACTGTCAAAGGTGAGCTTCTGTACATCTTTGTCAGCGCACATTTCCACAAAGGCTTCGCGAGTAGCGTTGGTGGCGTAAAACACATTCTGGAGAATATCGAGAACCTTGTAGGTCAAGCCATACTGCTTGTCCCAACGCTTGATGTAAACCTTGAGATCAGCTTCGGTAGGAATGCGCTTACCTGCTTCGGCAAACTCCACGATCGCTTCAGCGCACATCCGACCAGACTTCGCCGCAAAGTAAATCCCTTCGCCGCTGGACTTGGTGACATAGCCAGCCGCATCGCCAACTAGAGCAATCCGACCAACAACACGGCGAGGTCTTGGATGCTCAGGAATTGGGTGCGCTTCGACCTTGATTACTTCCCCACCTTCGATTCTGGGCAAAGCACGGGCGCGGATGCCTGCTTGGAGCTTCTTGATCAAGCGTTGGTTTTTGTGCATCGTGCCAGTACCAACAGCGACGTGATCGTATTTGGGGAATACCCATGCGTAGAAGTCGGGCGAAACATCATCACCGACATACATCTCGGCTAAATCTTTGTAATACTCCATTTTTTCTGGAGAAATGCGGATACGCTCTTGGAAGGCGATCGCATAGTTATAGTCGCCAGCATCCATTGCTTTGGCAACAACTGAGTTAGCACCGTCAGCACCGACAATCAGATCGACTTCAAGAGTACGCATGACCCCTTCGTTGCCACCTTCAGCAAAGTCTGAATAGCTAAGAACGTAAGGCTTCTTGCCATTTTCAGTGATCTTAATGTCAAGAATGCGACCGTTGATCAAATTTGCACCAAGTTTGGCAGCGCGATCGCGTAAAAATGCATCTAAAACTTCGCGGCGACACATACCGATATATTCATCGGGATTGTCTAACTTGATGTCTACTTCCACATTGCTGGGAGAGATCATCTTCATGTTGCGAACGCGGCGATCGATGATTTCGTCAGGCAGATCAAATTCTTGAACCATACATAGAGGAATTGCTCCACCGCAGGGTTTGGCGTTGTCCAGTTTACGCTCAAATATGTAGGTCTCAATTCCTGCTTTGGCAAGTGTTTCAGCAGCACATGAACCCGCAGGCCCGCCGCCTACAACAGCAACTCGTAATGTCAAAATACGCTCCTAAAGCTTTATTTAATAGAGGTTTAACTATTTTGGATGTTAGCATTGCCACCAGAGCGATTGGGGCAAAATTGATGAATATTAACATTTGTATTGTTTTATGTATCGTGAAGGCTTTATTTAGGGACTAAAACCCAAAAGTTAAGTGGCGGCGCAAAGCGCCGCTACTTAACTTTTGGGTTTTAATTTGTGAATGTTGTGTTAGCTTCTAGGGGAGATCTCACAGATAAAGCTACATATGATGAAATATCTCACAGCCTCGATCGCCAATATTTCTCGCCGATTGATTACCCGATCTGCCACTTTGATATTTTTGCTGAGTGCAATTAGTGGTGTGGCGATCGCGAATTCTAGCGAAGCCGCCGAAACCGTCAATTTCCGATTTAATATTTTTGAAGTTTCTGTATCTGTTGATGACCTAGAGAATTTTTCTAAAACTGGCGAGTTACGTGGTGCGCTGGACATGGCATCGCGTTATATTTCTGCGCCAGACATGGCAAACTTTCGGCGTATCCTCACAGAGCGAGCCGATGTTCCTATCTCTCTATTATCGAGATTCTTATACACATCGCAAGGAGAAAGAGCGTTAGATATCTTAGGTGAGTTTATTAAAACTGGTCCAAATCTATCGGGTAATCGCGCTATCCGAGCGGCGGCAGTTTTGGCAACAGCCGACAAGCAGAACGGTTTATCTTTGCTCGGTTTCCTACGAAAATTCCCCACATCAGATATTTATTTCGATATTCAAGAAGGGCTGCAAACAGTTGGGGAATTAAGCGACTTGTTGCAAAACACCCAAAAAGTTGTGCAAATGGTCAATGCTGAAGCCACTAAGCAAGCAGGATCGGTAACGCCAGCACCTTCACCGATTCAGTTAGCTGATTTGCGGGATCAAGGTAAAAGTCAATGGGAGCGGTATAGCCTCAAAGCGCCAGCTCTAGATAATCGATATGAAATTCCCTTTTATTTATTTGTCCCTAAACTGACGAATAAGTCTGTCCCCGTACCTGCGATCGTCATCTATCCTGGGCTAATCTCTAACCGCGAACCATTGCTCTATCTTTCCGAACATCTTGCCTCCTATGGGTTTGCCGTAGTACTAACCGTTTCGCCCAATAGCAGTGCCGAGCAATTAGACAAATTGATTATCGGTGCAGCAAGTGAGATTGCGCCGCCAGAAAGCTTTGTTGAACGCCCACAGGATATAACTGCGGTACTAAATTATCTAGAGAAGTCGCCACAGGCGACTAACATCAATTGGCAAAATGTGGGCATGGTTGGACATTCTTTTGGTGGCTATGCAGCTCTCGCTTTAGTCAGTGATGCCCAGATCCAGTTCGCTGATTTGACCGAAGCTTGTCAAGGTAAATATAAGTGGAATGCTTCGCTGCTATTGCAATGCGTAGCTCTAGGTTTACCCAACCAAACCTACAAATTAGGTGATTCACGAATCAAAGCGGCGATCGCAGTTAACCCTGTGACTAGTCATGTTTTGGGTAAAGCGACTTTGAGCAAAATCACTGTCCCGATCGCGATCGTTGGTAGTTCAGATGATACTTTTGCCCCTGTGGTTTCCGAGCAAATTGTGCCTTTTACATGGTTAACCTCACCAGATCGATATTTAGTATTGCTAAATAAAGCTGGGCATACTGCGGTTACGGCAATCACATCAAGCGATCGCCTCAGTCCTGAAGTCAGTAATGTTTTGGCTGGTTCAACTGCGATCGAATCGCAGGACTATCTCAAGTTGATGAGTGTTGCCTTTTTCAAAACTCATCTAGTTCAAGAAACTAGTTTTGCGGATTACCTCACACCCACATATTTTGCCAATATATCAACCCCTAGCGCACAGGTGAGCTTATTGCGATCGCTCACCATCGAAACAATTGATGCAGCAATCAAAAATTAGCAAGCTTACAGCGCTTTGCGCTGTAAGGATGGTCAAGCCCCATCATGCGCATAAGTAGCTAGGCATAATTTACAACCCCCAAAGCCCGTAAAGTTGCGCCCCGCAGGGGCGCAACTTTACGGGCTTTGGTAATTTATTTTGCACAAACACTAATTTTCTTAATAGTTCTTAACAAGCAAACCTTGTTTTCTAGATATAACTACCCATAAATTAGAGACTAGTCGTAAAATAGGCAGTCAGATAGGTATTTAAACTGCAATTTATCAACAAAATCCTTTAGCAGCCCCAAATTAAGTAAAAGAGAACAGCACAAGACTATGGTAGCTACTCCTTCTAAACCCGATGTAAGCCAGTCAAACCAACAAAAGGTTAATGGGACTGGCCGACGCGATAGTATCTTGACCCCTCGCTTCTACACTACAGACTTTGAAGCGATGGCGAAGATGCAAATCTTCGATCTCACTCCAGATTACGAAGCGATCCTCGAAGAATTTAAATTTGACTACAATCGTCGTCACTTTGTCCGCACTGCTGACTTCAATCAGTCATGGGATCATATTGATCCAAAAGTGAGAGAGCATTTTCGTGTATTCCTAGAAGGATCATGCACCTCAGAATTTTCTGGATTTCTCCTTTACAAAGAAATTGCCGTCAAAATTAAAGACAAGAACCCACTCATGGCTGAAATTTTCAGCCTGATGAGCCGTGACGAAGCCCGTCATGCTGGTTTCTTAAACAAGGCAATGCCAGACTTCGATCTCCAGCTCGATCTTTCGACATTATCCAAAACCAAGAAATATACCTACTTCGCACCGAAGTTTATTTTTTACGCCACTTATCTATCTGAAAAGATTGGCTACTGGCGCTATATCAAGATTCACCAACATTTCCTTGCTCATCCTGAATATCGGATTTATCCCATCTTCAATTTCTTTGAAAATTGGTGTCAAGATGAGAGCCGTCATGGTGATTTCTGTAGTTTGCTTCTGCGTAGTGATGCAAATAATATCAATGGGCTCAGAGCTAATCTCTGGAGCAAGTTCTTCTTGCTATCAGTATTTGCGACGATGTATCTCAATGATATTTGTGTCCGCAATGAGTTCTATGAATCCATCGGTATGGATACGAGAAAATATGTTGATGAAGTTCTCCGAGAGACCAATCGCGATGCGGCAAAGGCTTTCCCTGTAATTATCAACATGGAAAATCCTAAGTTCTGGAATTGTCTCAAGAAATGCGAAGAGAACAATGCCAAACTAGTAAAGATCGATGAATCTAATTCTCCTGAATGGATGAAAAAGATTCAGAAGTTGCCTCACCTTGTAAATAATGGTGTCCAGTTCCTGACGATGTATTTGCAACCTTCTATTCCTGCTCCTAAGGGTGTGGTTCTCTAATCATAAAAAAGAAAAGCGAGTACTTTGCACTCGCTTTTCTCTTTTTGTAATCTAATCAAATAAAATAGAGCAGTAGCGCTTCGCGCTACTGCTCTATTTTAATAATGGGTGACCTGGGATTCGAACCCAGGACCAGCGGATTAAGAGTCCGATGCGCTACCACTGCGCCAGTCACCCTAAATTTGCTCGTCTGCTTAAAGAGCGATTTATATACTAGCAAATGTTTGCATAAATTCATAACAAAATTTGCAACAATAAAACTGTAGCTGGTAAGTCTTTGCGATAATGACTATAGATTTTTAGCGATAACCCGCAGAGCAAATGTGCTAAACACAATACTTAGAGGGCATTACAAAATTATTAGTCACCTTGGTGGTGGTGGCTTCGGGCAAACATATCTGGCTGAAGATATTGATTTGCCAACGCATCCGACCTGTGTGGTCAAGCAACTCAAGCCTGTCTCGAATGAACCTTTTATACTAGAAACCGCCAAGCGTCTCTTCGATCAAGAGGCGGGAATGTTGTATTCATTGGGTTCGCACGATCGCATTCCGCGTTTACTCGCCCACTTTCAGGAAGGCGAAGAATTTTATCTAGTCCAAGAATTTGCTGACGGCACAGATCTCACGCAGGAGATTGGTAATGGCAAGCGATCTCCCGCAGGAGATTGGTAATGGCAAGCGATCTCCCGAATCCGTCGTGATCGACTTGATCAAAGAAGTATTAGAAATACTCGTATATGTCCACGATCGCAATGTCGTCCATCGCGATATTAAGCCTGCTAACTTGATTCGACGTAAAAGCGATCGCAAAATTGTCCTGATCGATTTTGGGGCAGTTAAAGAAATTGGCAGTCTGGCGGTTGACCCTCAAGGCAATACAAATCTGACGATCGCGATCGGTTCCCCTGGTTATATGCCCATTGAGCAGCTCAATGGCAAGCCACGCTTTAGTAGCGACATTTATGCAGTAGGGATGATGGCGATTCAAGCAATTACTGGTGCAGAGCCACGCTTGTTTGATGAGCATCCTGATACTGCCGAATTAGTTTGGCGCGATCGCATTCAGGGCGCTTACTCGTCACAATTTCTGGATATTCTTGACAAAATGGTACGCTACGACTTTCGGCAGCGTTATCAGACTGCCTCAGAGGTGCTAGAGGCGATTGCTTCTTTACCTAAAGTTACGGAACATGATTTACCAACAGTTGTTAGTAATAGTAACAATCTCACCAATAATGCAGAAACTCTCATTACGTCACCGCAAGTTGTAACGAAGTTTCCAGAGACACAACAAAATTATCCGACTTCTTCTCAGCCCATCCCTTTTGCAGCAGCAAATCGCCAGTCACCAAAGCTCTGGATTTGGATTACGGGTGGAGTGACTTTGTTGCTGTTAATTGTTATGGCAATCATTAGCAAGACCGTAAAGAATGTACCCGAAGTTCCCAGTAGTCCTGTAGTGAGTAACTTGCCGACTCCAACTGCGATCGCTCCATTAGCATCTCCAAAAGTTACTCCTTCCCCGACCACAGCCCCAACTCCCTTATCTGTTGAAGAACTACTTGCCCAAGCGCTGATTCTCAATCGCAATAATAAACCCCAAGAAGCCCTATTAAAAGTAGAAGAGGCAATAAAATTAGATCCAAATAGTGCCGATGCTTGGGGAGCGAAAGGATTATTACTAAGAAGTATGGGACGAGAGAAAGAAGCGATCGCCGCTTTTTCCAAGGCAATTGAACTAAGTCCTAATGAACGTCCAATTTTGCCTATACAGCGCGAACTTCCCTCTAAAAAGGGCGATAAGAAAAAATAACAAAAAATGTATAAGGATAGGCGGCGCAAAGCATCGCATATCCTTATACATTCTCAGGCGAAGCTTTGATCCACTTAGTATTTTTGGGTTTGAGCGCAAAGCGCTGTAATTCAATGCTTCGCTTCGCTATTCTCTTTTGTTTCTTATGTCTGACGACAGCTAAAAACTCTAGAATTAACTGCTTGCTATATGATTGGATCGATTTTACAAACAGTCAAACTGCGATCATGAGCGATTTACCGATTATCCAACGACTTGATGGGAGAGCTTGGGATCAACTGCGTCCTGTGCATTTGCAGAGAAATTTTACTAAAGCACCTGCGGGTTCCGTATTGGCAAAATTTGGTGATACCCAATTGATATGTACCGTTTCCATTGAAGAAGGTGTACCTAAATTCCTGACTGGTAGTAATCAAGGTTGGCTAACGGCAGAATATCGGATGATGCCTGCGTCAACGATTCCGCGTCAACAGCGTGAATTTATGAAGCTATCAGGACGCACTCAAGAAATCCAAAGGTTGATTGGTCGGAGTCTCAGAGCTGCGTTAGATATGACCGCGATCGCAAATTACACTTTTACCGTTGATATTGATGTGCTGCAAGCTGATGGTGGCACACGCACAGGTGGCATTACAGGTGGATTTGTGGCTTTAAAAGCAGCTTGCGATCGCCTACTTTCTGAAGGCAAAATCACCAGATCTCCGATTAAGAAAGCAGTGGCTGCGGTATCGGTTGGGTTGTTAGATGGTGTGCCAATCTTGGATCTTAATTACCAAGAAGATGTGGCTGTAAGTGTTGATCTCAATGTGGTCATGGACAGCACTGGCAAATTGATCGAGGTGCAAGGCACTGCTGAATCTGAAACATTTTCGCGATCGCAGCTTAATCAAATGCTAGATGTTGCTGAAAAGGGGATCGATGAATTACTAAAAATCCAGCTATAAAAAAAGCGGTGCGAAGCACCGCTTTTTTTATAGCTGTTTGAGATAACTCAACAAATCTGCCATGTCTTGAGGGCTAGGTTGAAACTGTGGCATTGGTGGAGTTTCGCCGCTTACGACCTGTTGGACTAGACGTACATCCGACTTGCGATCGGATACATGATGTAGACTAGGACCCACTTTGCCATTAGCCCATTGCCCATGACAAGCCACACAGTTCATCACAAAAATCGAGCGTCCCTGCACAGGATCTCCCGATAGATTTAAAACTGATTGAGTATATTGATCGATTGGTGGACGTAATATCCAGAAGACAATTGCGATTACGACGATAACAAAAGTGACAGCGATTGCCAACACAGTTTGCAGCGAAGACTTTGCCTCAGGCGATCGCAATGCTTGATCTGAAGTAGCATTTACAACTACATCAGTATCCTTTGTCAAATTAGCCCCTTCATTAATCACTGTTTTTAAACCTAGCCATTATTTAGCCAAAACTTTTACTTAGTAAGGTTTAATCAAGAATCAATTTTTTAGTAGCGTGATTTCGCTGCGCTACCAAAAAATTGATTCTTGATTTTATAGCTTAAGTATTAATAACATATCTTAAAGAAAGTATAAGTAATCAAATCGCGATCGGAAATTAAATAAAGCCTAAATTTAGACATGAACCGATGGCTAACTCTAGGATTTGGCTGTGACGAAAGACCAAAGGGGCGACAAGTGCCCCACTTGTCTTTATTGGTGTCTGGTACGTCACGTTCTATAATTCAAAGGCACAATCATAAAAAAGTTTAAAAACACAGGAAAGAGTTGATTATGGGAGGAAATGATCGCTTGCTAAGGGCAGCAAGAGGTGAAGTACTGGATCGTCCACCAGTATGGATGATGCGCCAAGCAGGAAGATACATGAAGGTGTATCGTGACTTGCGCGACAAATATCCCACTTTTAGAGAGCGATCGGAGATTGCCGAACTCGCTGCCGAAATTTCTTTGCAACCATTTCGCGCTTTCCAACCCGATGGCGTGATCATGTTCTCCGATATCCTCACTCCGCTTACAGGTATCGGCATCAACTTTGACATCATCGAGAGCCGTGGCCCAATTATCGAGTCACCAATTCGGACTCAAGCTCAAGTTGATGCGCTCACAGAGTTTGATCCCGACACTGCTGTTCCCTTTATTCGTAAGATTTTAAGTGCGATCAAAGAAGAAGTTAAAGATCAAGCGACTATTCTTGGTTTTGTGGGTGCACCTTGGACATTAGCCGCCTATTCAGTTGAAGGCAAAGGTTCTAAGGATTATTCTGTAATCAAAGCTTTGGCATATAAAGAACCTGCGATCATCCATAGCTTTTTGACTAAAATTGCCGAAATGGTCGGCACTTATGTGATCCACCAGATCGAGTGTGGTACTCAAGTTGTCCAAATGTTCGACTCTTGGGCAGGACATCTTTGCCCAACTGATTATAAAACTTTTGCACTGCCTTACCAAAAAATGGTTGTCGATAAGGTTAAGGCAAAGTATCCTGATACCCCATTGATCCTCTACATTAGCGGTAGTGCAGGTGTCCTAGACCTAATGTCTAAGTCTGGTGTAGATATTGTCAGTGTTGACTGGACAGTTGATATGGCTGACGCACGCGATCGCATTGGTCGTCACATTCCTGTACAAGGCAATCTTGATCCTTGCGTTCTATTTGCTGAGCAAAGCTATATTCGTGAACGGATCATGGAAGTTATTGCTAAGGCTGGTAATAAGGGACATATCATGAACCTCGGACATGGCATTTTGCCCACCACTCCTGAAGATAATGCCCGTTTCTTCTTTGATACAGTCAAAGGACTTGGCTCCTAAAAAAGTATCTCTAATAAAAAAGCCTCGCTTTGCGAGGCTTTTTTGTTTTTAATTTGGATGATCGCTACTAGGTAAACTATAAGGATCAATACCATTTTGTTTAAGCACGGACTCAAAATAATCGCGCTCACGACGGACATCATCATCTAGCGCAAAGCCTTCACCCAAGATAGCTAGAGCCTTTTCTAATTGCTGATTTATTTGAGATAAGCGAGCATTTCTTTCCTGATCAGTACGTGTGATCCCAAAAGCATTATCAAAACGGCGTTCTAAAGATTCAGTGGTTAGAGTCACTGTCATCATTAATGCCAAACGATTACCGCGAAAGCTTTCCCAAGCCCAATAAAGTGCAACTAATTCTAAAGGTAATCCTCGAATTCGGGTCTGACCTTGCGAACTGCCGTCACCAATTTCAACAGTGAAGTTTTCTGGTTTATAGTCATCAGGAAAGTCGCTAGGCAAAAAGTCGAAAGTGCCTTGTACCTCTCCTAGTAAGCGTTTAAACGCTTTTGATTGCAAAAAATCGAAAGTGCCTCTGGCAGGTTTGCCAATACATTCAGCAGCTTGACTGAGAGACATCCGATAACTACCATCGGGTAGCATAAAGGCTTCAACAGATAAACTCCCGATTGCTATAATTGCACGAGTTGCTTTAATTGATTCGCTCATAAAATTTATCGTTGTCAAGCTTTACAGGTACTTTTGCAGAATCACTTTTAAGCGATCGCGACTTGCGTCAGACACCTTACTCAAATCTGTCAAGATTGAAGTTTTCAAAGCATGATGGGCTTCAGATTTTGGAGGATTAGCGGCGATTTTTGCTACAGCATTTTGAATTACGGTTTGAGCATTGACTGCATTTTTATGTAAATTTTGGATGATCATTTCCACAGTTACACTCTCATGATCATCATGCCAGCAGTCATAATCAGTAACCAATGCGATCGTGGCATAGGAAATTTCTGCCTCGCGGGCAAGCTTTGCCTCTGTGACATTGGTCATGCCAATGACCTTAGCGCCCCAACTACGATGAAGTAGCGATTCTGCCTTAGTCGAGAAAGCTGGCCCCTCCATACAAATATAAATCCCGCCTTTATGGACTTTGTTACGACCCAAATCCACTGATTCTGTAGATGATGCTAATACTGCGAGAAGAGATTTGCAAATTGGTTCGGCAAAGGCAACATGGGCAACAACTCCTTCACCAAAGAATGTCGATATACGACTAGTGGTGCGATCGATAAATTGATCGGGTAAGACAATATCTAAAGGCTTGGCATATTCTTGTAAGGAGCCAACTGCTGAGGCGGAAATGATATATTCCACACCTAGACTTTTAAGAGCGTAGATATTGGCGCGATAGGGAACTTCTGTGGGGAGCAAATGGTGCGATCGCCCATGTCTAGCAAGAAATAGCACAGGGGTTCCAGACAATTTGCCATAGATAAATGCATCTGAAGTTTTGCCAAAGGGAGTATCAATATTAATTTCTTGAATATCAGTCAGGGCAGACATTTTGTAGAGTCCACTGCCGCCAATAATGCCAATTTGTGCGTTAACTGTCATAGGTTTTAGGATTATGCAAATTTATCGAGAAGCGTCTAGAAGTGAAGTTACCATAAAGCTATATTAGAAGTCTCGCTGCGCGAGACTTTATCAGCAATTCTCATTATGAAAACGATTTTAGTGTTTCCAGCACCGAAGGTGCTGGAAACACTAAAATCGTTTTTTTGAAAGCCCGCCAACGGCGGGCTTTCAAAAAAACGATTTTTATAATGAGAATTGCTGAGGCTTCATGTTAATGAGGCTAATTAGTTAGGCTTTTGCCTCAACCTGCAAATCTGCAAGTAAACCATTTAACTGCTCAGTGGTGGCGTGGTAAATCTCACCACAGAAATGACAAGTTGCTTCTGCACCTTTGTCCTCGGCAATCATTGATCGCAAATCTTCTTCACCAAACATTTTCATTGCTGCTAATACGCGATCGATGGAGCAAGGGCAACTAAATGTGACATCTTTACTCATGGGTAAAATATCGAGATGCATATCGGCAAATATCTCGGTCATCACCTCTGCGATCGCTTTGCCTTGGAGCAGCAAGTCCATGAATTTTTGCGTATCACTTTTTGCCTCTAGTTGGCTCAGTAACTCTTCTTGAGAGAGGTTGGCGGTCTTTGCAGCCCGAAGCGTGGCTTTAGGCATAATCTGCAATAAAATTCCAGCAGCAACCTTTACAGGGGACTCGTCACGATCTTGATCAATTACTTCCGTAAGCATGAGCTTAGAATAGGTCTGCTCTGATGACGCTAAGTACCATGCAACATCGTTGGCGATATCACCCGCAATTAATTCGACGGTGCTGCTGTAGGGTTCGCCATAGCCAATATCGCGCATAACCTTGAAAAAGCCTGTATGTCCAACTCCTTGGCTAACGTTTTGTTGACCATCAGCAAGGGGAGGTAATGCAAATTTTGGGTTGGTGACAAAACCGCGTACTGTCCCATCAAATCCTGCATCGGCATAGACTAAGCCTAGTCCACCATCACCAGCAACTCTGACATTTACTCTGGCTTGAGATTGCTTCATATTTGAGGCGAGCAGTAAACTTGCCCCCATGACACGACCAAGTGCTGCTGTAGCGATCGCTGATAACTGATGGCGGCGATGAGCCTCATTGAGGGATTGGGTAATATTCACGCCAATGACACGGACTCGTCCGTCGGCGGTGAGGGCGCGAATTAAGCGATCGTTCATGAAGTTTTTCTAACGGTTGAGTATTCAATAGAGCAGCACAGGCATTACCTGATCTAGATCTCCATGTTATATCAAAGCTCAAAATGGCATAGCCATTTTGAGCTTTTAAAAATCTTACTGCGTTTGATTTTTAATTCCCGAAAGTATCGCCGCACTTTCGGGAATTGATATTAACTTGGGTTCAGCCGACGATAAATACTTCTCTTTTGACTTCGCATGAGAGAACTGGAGTAATTTCTTTCTATCTAATTCGTTTGAAGGATTTTAGAAGATTCTGCTATCGAGGAATCAGTATATCTAAGGAGATGGTAATTCTATTACTTTTAGTACTCCCAGAGGAACCGTTACAACCTGATTTCTCCTTTTTCCTTTCCACTTTTACTTGGACAACGCGATCGCCTATCTAAAAAGTCTTGTAAAATGTCACTAGATTAAGTATGCAGGAGGATTCAGCAAATGACGGTGTTAGAGAAAGTTCTGAGTAAAATGCAGACATTACCAACAGATCAGCAGCAACAAGTACTCCGCTTTGTTGAATTTCTTGCGTTTGAGTTAGGCGATCGCCAAGTTAACCAAGAATCTGAGAATCTCAAAGAAGGTCAGCAAAAATCTGATTTCTGGAAAGGATTGCAAAAATTTAGATTGGCTATCCAAAATGAGGAAGTGGGGTTTACTAATGAGGATTTTGCTGATTTGCGCGATCGCAGTGTGGGCAGAGAAGTTATTCTATAAGCATTCAATATTTGTTCAATATTTGTTCAATATTTGATTGATACTAAATTACAAAATAAGTAACTTTATTTAAAATAAATCATGTCTGCACGCGATATTTTTCATGATGCTGTCAAAATAGCTTTAGAAAGAGACAATTGGCAGATAACTCACGATCCTCTGGCTCTAGAGTTTGGGTTAGGCTCTTTGTATGTGGATTTGGGGGCTGAGCGAATAATTGCCGCAGAGCGCAGAAATGAAAAAATTGCGGTAGAAATAAAAAGCTTTCTTAGTGGATCGGCTGTTTCGGAATTTCATACGGCGTTGGGGCAGTATCTCAACTATCGTCTGTTAATGCAAGGGCAGTATCCAGAATACACACTGTATTTAGCTATTCCATTAAGTGCTTATGATTCTTTTTTTCAATTACCTTCGCTCATGTAGGTAAATAGGTGGAAGGAGGAAAAAGAAGACGACGCAGGAAGTCAAAATCAATCCAACGTAGATTGTAAGCCCACTCGAACATGGCTACATACAGATACAAATACTTCTTGTGAATACCTCGAAAGGGACGCAGAAAATTGCGTAAACCAACCCAAATGCCCTCCATAGTATTGCAATGAACCTCACAAAAACCATCTTGATCTTCATCGCGGGCATACTCGCGCTGAGAGTGACAAACGGTTTGACGCTCACGACCAGAAGCAGGTATGCGATTATAAGCATCGGATTCATCGGTATAGACTGTCGTGGTCGGTAAGGTCGTTACCTCTACCTGCGGTTGAATCGTGATTTGTTGAGTATTGTCACAGACCTTCATGCGGATCTGACCACTGTTGCGCCCAACAGTACCGACAATGGGTGGACGGTCATTTGCCATGGTTCCCTTGCCTTTGCGTTGATTCCCGCGTTGTCTTGGTGGGTCTGCTATTGGATCTTTTTTTTTGCTCCCTTTTCTCCTGCATTCTGAAACATCTCGTCCATCTCGGCTTCAGCATCGGGCAGATTACCATTAATCAAATGGGCAAATCCTCGACGTTGGATGCGATGCCGCCAAGACAATAATGTCCCTTAGTCGAGTCCTAGTTCCTCGGCTATGTGTTGGGTCGTTTGTCCTTGTAAGAATCCACGCAATATCAGCACGATCTGACCACAGGTGTAATGGCTTCCTGATAAGTCTGTTCCTGTAAAAATGTGAAACACTTTCCCACATTCCCGACACTTATATTTGACGATTGGTGTACGTTGGCGATCGTGTGGCGCTTGTCCTGCTGGTATTGCGTGTCCACTTGGACAATGCAAACCCTTTGGATGCAGGATCTTTAATAACCATTCATAGCACGCTTGTTCATCTAACAATTCGGTCAGGGGAAATTTGATCATGGCATCTCTATCGATTCATGAAAATGACTTCCTCCTATTTTGCCATTTCACCTACTTCCCCATATGAGCGATTACCTTTTGTACAAACTACAATTGAACAGTATCAACTAAAACTAGTGGTTTATATGCCAGAGCAGCAGGAGATTATAAAATGGCAAAACTAGATGAGTATCGCCAAAAGATTCAAGATTTGCTGACAGAATTGGCAAGTTATGGTTCGGCAAATGGTGAGGTAGAGTCGCAGTTGATTTTTGATGCAGTACGCGATCATTATCAATTAGTCCATGTCGGTTGGCGCAATCACCATCGTATCTATGGTTGTGTCGTACATTTAGATATCAAGGATGGAAAGATCTGGGTGCAACATAATGGAACGGAATTTGATATTTCTCTTAGGCTTGCGGAGATGGGGATTCCTAAGCAGAGTATTGTTAATGGTTTTCATTCAAGCTATATGCGCCAGTTTACAGATTTTGCCGTTGGATAGAACAATCCTAAAGCTCAAAATTGTTTATAATTCTCGAAATCCCAATTTTTCCTTTTTCCTTTTTAATTTTTCCTTATGAACGATGCAGAGTTATTGGCAATAATCGCACAAGCAGAACGTGAGGGCTGGATAGAACTCGATCTGTCGGGGAACGATCTGGAAGGATTGCCGAGCGAGATTGGACGCTTACTAAATATATAGCACTTAGTGCTACAATAAAACTATGAGTATCCATAAAACTCGTTGGTTTGATCGTTGGGCGCGGAAGCAAGGACTAAATAATCTTAGTCTATGTTTAGCTGTGCGAGAAATGATGGAAGGGCTATATGAGGCAGATCTGGGTGGTGGATTAGTCGAAAAACGAGTTGCACGAACTGGACAAGGTAAAAGTGGAGGTTTTCGGACATTAGTTGCTACAAATAGAGGCGATCGCTGGATTTTTGTATTTGGTTTTGCTAAAAGTGATCGCGGCAATGTCAATAAACAGGAAGAGGAAGCTTTGAAGAAATTGTCTAATCATCTTCTTGCCCTATCGGTAGAGGATTTGGCTATGGCTGAGCGTAATGATGAATTAATAGAGGTAATTTGTAATGAAGAAATCAGCAATTCTTGAAGCAGTACATGAAACTGCTAAGGGGCTACATCAGGCTGGTGTAATGGAGCAAGTTACTTTACGCGAGTTTGATCGCTTATGTTTACCTCCAGTGGAACCGTTACAACCTGAACAAATTAGGCAAATTCGAGAAGCTTGTCGAGTGAGTCAGTCGGTATTTGCTTCTTTGCTAAATACGAGTGTGTCAACGGTGCAGAAGTGGGAGATCGGGCAGAAGCGACCAAGTGGAACTGCGCTAAAGTTGTTACATCTAGTCAAAAATCGCGGCTTAGAAATCATCACTTTCTAATTTTTCCTTTTTCCTTTTTCCTTTCTACTTTTTCCTTGAATTTATGAACGATGCAGAGTTATTGGCAATAATCGCACAAGCAGAACGTGAGGGCTGGACAGAACTCGATCTGTCGGGGAACGATCTGGAAGGATTACCCAGCGAAATTGGACGGTTGCAAGGTCTGGAAAAGTTGATTTTAGGTAAGTTTGACAAAGGACAGAGAAAAGGAAATTGTTTTACTGCTATTCCCCAAGAGATTTTTCAATTAACCAATCTCAAAGAACTGCATATTCCATACAACCAAATCACGACGATACCAGAGGCAATCTCAAACTTAATAAATCTGACTTCGCTTAACCTCTCTAGCAACCAAATCATAGCGATACCAGAAGCGATCTCAAACTTAATAAATTTGACTAAGCTTAACCTCTCTAGCAACCATATCACGGCGATACCAGAGGCAATCTCGAACTTAATAAATCTGACTTCGCTTGACCTCTCTAGCAACCAAATCATAGCGATACCAGAGGTGATCTCAAACTTAATAAATCTGACTAAGCTTAACCTCTCTAGCAACCAAATCATAGCGATACCAGAGGTGATCTCAAACTTAATAAATCTGACTAAGCTTAACCTCTCTAGCAACCATATCACGGCGATACCAGAGGCAATCTCGAACTTAATAAACCTGACTTCGCTTGACCTCCCTAACAACCAAATCACGGCGATACCAGAGGCAATCTCGAACTTAATAAATCTGACTTCGCTTGACCTCTCTAGCAACCAAATCACGGCGATGTCAGAGGCGATCTCAAACTTAATAAATCTGACTATGCTTTCCCTTCGTGAAAGCCAAATCACTGCGATCCCAGACTCGATCTCGAACTTAGCTAATCTTACTACGCTTTACCTCGGCAAAAACCAAATCACGGCGATACCAGACGTGATCGCAAACCTATCAAATCTGACTAAGCTTTCCCTCTGGAGCAACCAAATCACTGCGATCCCAGACTCGATCTCGAACTTGGCAAATCTGACTTGGCTTGACCTTGATGACAACCAAATCACGGCGATACCAGACGCGATTGCTAACTTAGCAAATCTGACTACGCTTCACCTCTCTAGCAACGAAATCACGGCGATACCAGACTCATTCTCCAACTTAGCAAATCTGACTACGCTTTCCCTCATAAATAATCCTTTACCAATTCCACCTGAAATTCTCAATGACTATAAAAACCCTGCGGCGATTATTGGCTATTGGCAGAAATTGAAACAGGGCGAACGGAAGCCACTCAATGAAGCGAAAATGATCTTAATCGGACATGGTGCAGTAGGCAAAACCTCACTGGCACGGCAATTGATCGATCGCAACTTCAAACCCGATGAAACCAAAACCGAAGGTATTGATATCAGGGCTTGGCAAATAAAAGCTCGTGAAGAAACAGTTAAGCTCAGGGTTTGGGACTTTGGCGGACAGGAAATCATGCACGCCACCCATCAATTCTTTTTGACCGAGCGCAGCCTCTATCTCTTGGTACTCAATGCCCGCAAAGACGAAGGCAACAACGATGTCGAATATTGGCTAAAAATTATTGAGAGCTTCGGCAAAGATGCCCCCGTCCTGATTATTGCCAACAAAAGCGACGAACATCCCCTCAAACTCAACCGTCGCCACCTGCAAGAAAAATATCCCAACATTCAAGGCTTCTTTGAAACCTCCTGTAAAACAGGGCTAGGCGTTGACGATCTTCGCAAGGAGATCGCCCAACAAATCGCTGCAATGGATCATGTGTTTGATGTATTACCCCAGCAATGGTTTCGCCTCAAAGAACAAATCGAACAGGACAACCGCGACCATATCAGCTATGTCGAATATGAGCGTATTTGCAAAGATCAAGAAATTAGCGATCGCCAAGAACGCCGCGACCTAATTCGACTTCTGCACCTACTGGGCATTGTTCTCAATTTTGCTGAAGAAGATAGATTTCCTAGACTCCAAGACACCAGCGTTCTCAATCCTGAATGGGTCACAGGCGGCGTATATCGCATTCTCAATGACAATCAACTCAGCACCAAACACAAGGGTATGCTGAACTGGCAAGATCTCACCCGCATACTCACACCAAAAAATAAAGGCGATCGCGATTGTTATCGAGAAAACCGCGATCGGCAATTCATTCTCGATATGATGCAAAAATTCGAGCTATGTTTTCCCATCGGCGGCAATTCTCAAAAGCCCATTTATCTAATTCCCGAACTCCTTGACGAAGAAGAACCCGACACAGGCATATGGGAAAATACTCTCAACCTTGAATATCACTACAAAATTCTATTTAGCAGCGTCATTTCCCGCTTCATTGTCAAAATGCATCACTGCATCTCTAAACGCACCTACTGGCGTACTGGCGTAATCCTCGCATTCCCCGAAGGCAATCGCGCCTACATCAAAGCCGATCTCGCCGATGCGAAAATCTTTATCCGCATTGATGGCAATCCCAACACACGCCGATCCTCCCTCGCCGCCATTCGCAACAATTTTGAATCGATTCATCAAAGCATCTCGGCACTAGAAGTTGATGAGCGTGTTCCCTTACCAGACAATCCCAAGGTCAGCATCAGTTACAAACATCTACTCAAGTTAGAAACAAAAGGTGAGACAACTTATTTTCCTGAAGGTAGCGATCGCGATTACAACATCCGCGAATTACTTGATGGGATTAGTAGTATTGAAGAAAGGCGATCGCGCAATGAAAAAACTGAAAGCCGAGGCGACATCATCTATAACTTCTACGAACCAACAGGACAGGTAATTACTGGCAATGTAACCCCAGCAGGAAACAATATTGGAAACCAGAACAATAACCTCAGTCAAAACCCTGCACCCAAAGCATCACCACCAAATAACACCAGCAGCGTAACTAAAACTATGAAAACGATCCTCCTGCTTGCCGCCAATCCCAAAAACACTAATCCTTTGCGACTACAAGAAGAAGAACGCGACATCAAAGAACGCTTACGCCTCGCTGGTTATGGAACAGAACCAATCAAAAGCGCCGTCGCCGTTCGCCCTAGAGATATTCAGCAATCAATCCTAGACTTCGATCCGCAAATCATCCATTTCTCAGGACATGGTGGTGACGAAGCAGGACTAGTATTTGAAGATATTGACGGTAATCCTAAACTGATTAGTAGTGAAGCCTTAGCCGATCTGTTCAGTCTATTTAGCGATCGCCTTGAATGCGTCGTTCTCAATGCCTGCTACAGCGAAACACAGGCACTTGCCATATCTCAACATATCAACTACGTCATCGGTATGGATCGAAAAATTGGAGATAGAGCTGCGATAGAATTTGCCGTTGGTTTCTACACCGCTCTTGGAGCCAATAAACCCTACGATTTCGCCTTCAAACTCGGTTGTAACGCTATTCGCCTAGCAGGCATTGACGAAGTCCACACACCCAAATTGTTGAAAAAGTAGAGTGTGTTCATGAAATGAAACGCACCAGATAAATCCACTTGAAAATTTGAACTACGGCTTGAGTCGTTCTCAATTACCCATGAGAATGATAAAATTCCGCAATGATCGACAACATCTGTAAATTCTTAGCCGAAAACTTCCCCACTGACTTTGCCAGTTGGCTGTTAGGAGAAGCGATCGCCTTCACCAAACTCGAACCATCCGAACTCTCAGTAGAACCAATTCGGGCTGATTCAGTTATATTTCTGAAATCATTCAAAATTATCCTCCATATTGAATTTCAGACTGACCCAAACAAAAATATCCCCTTCCGCATGACTGATTATCTGTTAAGACTGCATCGTCAGTTTCCAAACATGGAAATCTATCAAGTCGTGATTTACCTCACACCCAGCGCTTCGCCACTTGTTTACGAAACCAAATTTAACCTTGGCGGACTAAGCCATCAATTTAACGTCATCAGGCTTTGGGAGCAGCCCACGGAAATATTTCAGCAATACCAAGGACTATTACCCTTTGCCACGCTCTCACAAACCAACAACCCCGAAGAAACCTTACGACAAGTTGCCAAGCAAATTGAACAAATTACCGATAAACAAATACAAAGCAACGTAGCCGCATCCACCGCTATAATATCGGGTATAGCCCTGAATAAAGAAATCATCCAAAGACTTTTAAGGAGCGAAATCATGAAAGAGTCAGTAATTTATCAAGAAATCTTGCTTGAAGGCAAGATTGAGGGTATAGCCGAAGGCGAGGCTAAAGGTGAGGCTAAAGCATCTAACAAAATTGCCCAAAACATGTTGCGTTCCAATATTTCCCTAGAACTAGTCGCCCAATTTACAGGGCTAACCCTCAAACAAGTCCAAAAGCTCCAAAAGCTTTCAGCAAAAAAAGCTCAACCACCAAAGGCAGCTAAAACAAAGCGATCGCCAAAAGCCTAATTATCAAAATGTAAACCCGCACTAAAAACGCTCTACTAACTTAAACTTCGCATCGCTATGAGTAGGCTTAGCCCCTTCACCACAAGTGCGTGGAGTCGGCAAAATCTTAGTTGGATTCGCAATCCCTTGCGGATCGAAAACATCACGCACCCATCGCATCGTCTCTAAATCTGATTCGCTAAACATCTCAGGCATGTAACACTTCTTATCAGCGCCAATGCCATGCTCACCTGAAATGCTGCCACCAACACGCACACAGAGCTTAAGGATTTCGCCGCCCAATTCCTCTACAACTTCCAAAGCGCCAGTCTCAGCATTGTTATACAAAATCAAAGGATGCAAATTACCATCGCCAGCATGAAAGACATTGGCAACATGATAGCCATACTTTTCGCTAAGCTTCTCAATCTCTTGCAACACATAGGTCAGCTTAGTACGCGGAATCACCCCATCCTGCACATAGTAATCAGGACTAAGGCGACCCATTGCTGCAAAAGCTGCCTTCCTGCCTTTCCATAGCCTGAGACGCTGCTCAGGATCGGTTGCCGTGGTCACATTCCGCGCCCCATTTTTATAACAAATTTCTTCAACTCGCTTGGCACTTTCCGCAACTTCTATTTCTAAACCATCAATTTCAATTAATAGAATTGAAGCCGCATCACGAGGATAACAATTCGTAGCAACTGTATCTTCGACAGCATTGATGCTCATGTTATCCATGATTTCCATTCCCCCAGGGATAATACCTGCACTGATCACATCAGAAACAGTCGAGCCTGCGGCTTCTACTGTCGTGAAATCGGCTAAGAGAACTTGAATGGATTCCGCAGCTTTAAGAATTTTCAGTGTAACTTCAGTTGCAATGCCGAGAGTTCCCTCGGAACCAACAAAAATCCCTGTAAGGTCATACCCTGGCATTTCTGGAATTTTGCCGCCGATATCTTTGATGGAGCCATCGGGTAAAACGATCTTTGCACCAAGAACGTGATTGGTAGTAACTCCATATTTCAGACAATGGACACCCCCTGAGTTTTCGGCAACATTGCCACCAATAGAGCAGATGATCTGACTAGAAGGGTCGGGAGCGTAGTAGAATCCTGCACCGCTGACGGCTTGGGTGACCCAGTTATTGATTACTCCAGGTTGCACAACTACCCGTTGATTATCAAAATCAACTTCCAAAATCTTTTTTATGCGCGATGTGACGATCAGCACTGAGTCAGGCAATGGCAAAGCGCCGCCCGATAAACCTGTCCCCGAACCACGTGCCACAAAGGCAACTTTATAGCGATCGCATACTTTCACAACTTGTGATACTTCCTCGGTGGTAAGGGGTAGCACGACGATCGCTGGTTGTTGCTTGTAGCTAGTGAGCCCATCGCATTCATAGGCGATTAATTCTTCGCGGGTACGCACTACAAAACGATCTCCCACAATGGCGATAAAATCATTTGCGATCGCTTGCCAATCAAAGGGCTTTGTTGCGGCTGAAGCGGTGTTGTGAATGGGGGCGATCGCGGTCATACTTTATCTACAAGGTAATAATTATATTGATTTTATCGCAATTGTCGTTTAGCCATGCGATTGTCTTACAGTTTCAAAGCCCATTACCGATCGCAAAGAAAGCTGACCAATATTTGGGATGATTGAACTTTGACGACTTAATCAGAGAAATTTGCGCTCTATTTAAAGCCTCAGTAGGTGAGATATCACCCTTTTTGAGTTCTTTGTAAAAGATCTCCATCAACGCTTGAGTGCCAGCATCATCGACCGACCAAAGCGAAGCGATCGCATTTTTTGCGCCTACTTTCTGAACTTGATAACCAAAGCCCAAAATCTCTACGCCAGTACCGAGCTTACCTACGCCAGTCTGACAAGCACTCAGCACGATCAATTCCACATTAGGAATCTGCCAATCGGTCAGTTCGCTTAAACGGATTTTGTCGCCATTGCCAAAAATGATAAAAGAGTTATCTGGCGCACCTGTATTAAACTCAGCATGGGTGGCAAAGTGCAGCACATTATGATTTTTGAATTTATCTTCAGCGGCTTGGCGGCTGAAGGCATCCTCTAGCAGCGTCACTGAGTTAGGGAAGTAACTTGCGATCGCTTCCACTTCTTTGAGCGTCGCTGGTAAGGCTTGCTGACCAAACTTTTTCTCACCTGTTTTACCGCCAAAGGCTCCTGCGAGGATGTTCGGTGACAATTTGGGCTTGGATGAGAAATCAGAGAGAGTATAGGCAATCAGATTACTAACCCGATACTTCTCGCTGAGCCATTGTTTGCCATCATAGAGAGCGGCAAGAGGAATATAGCGCAGAATGCCATCAGGGGCATAGAGAATAGTTTTTGCTTGAGCTTGAACTAAGTCGGCTTCAATGGGTTTAACTATCAAGTTATAAAGAGCCGCAGCAGGTTCTTGATAATCTTCAGAGCCTTCATCAATGAGTGCTGCCCTAAACTCTGTAACTAACTTTTCTAGCTTGTCTTTAGAGATGGCAACAGTGCGGCTAATGGGGAGGCTGTTGGGTGAGAAGAGAATAATTTCAAGGCGATCGCCTAAAATCAGCGGATAAATTAGGACTGTGCCTTGAGGAATCTTTTGGAGATAGTCTGGAACTTTGTTGATTTCTGATTTAGGCAGTTGCTGTATTTGGTTCGCAAGTTGCAGATTAAGTTCAGCAGTTTTTTCATTGCTAATAGTCACTAACTGAGCGCCAGTTGCCTTTTCTGGTTCTAAAAGTTTCACCCCTTGAGCTGTGCGATCGCTGCCCTTAATGTTTTTGAGATAGTCTTCTAACTCTTGAACTTTGAGGAGATCGAGAACCTGTAAGGCTTCCATGATTCTCCCCTGTTTTAAGAGTAAATTTGCGAGAGCCTTGTAGGTAGACGAGATGGTTTCTAGATAAGAAGTCTGATCTTGCTTGCTCAGTCCGCGAATATCTTTGCGAATGGATTCATTGATATTGATAGATTGCTTATAAGCAAGAATTGCCAATTCAGGAGTATTTAGTAGTGACAATGCAGTGCCTAAATTTTGGAATGAAGATGATTCCTTACTGCGATCGCCTGTTTTTCTAAAAATCTGAATGGTTTGCTGATAGATTTCTGCTGCCTTAGCATATTGCTTGAACGCCATGAAATTGTTGCCAATATTCCCAAGCGATATCCCTTCACCATCAAGATTACCGTTTGACTTGCTGATTGCTAAGGACTGCTGATATAAGTCGCTAGCTTTTTCAAGCTGCCCCAAAGCACGATAGATATTGCCAAGATTATTGAAAGCATTAGCTTCTCCAGCTTTGTAGCCAAGTTGCTTAGAAATGGCTAGAGATTGCTGATGAAATTCAATTGCTTTATTGTATTGCCCAAGGTTGGAGTAGGCACTACCAACATTACCGAGCGATTTACCCTGCCCTTCAAGGTCATTAACTTTCTTAAAGAGTTCGATTGACTGCAAATTAGAGTCAATAGATTTTTGGTAATTGCCAAGATAGTTATAGAGGTTAGCCAAGTTCCCTAATATTTTTGCTTCACCTTGTTGATCGCCTTCTTGCTTTTTCAAAACTAGGGCTTGCTGATAAAATTCAATCGCTTTTTGGTACTGACTCAGACTGTTATAGCCATTACCAATCCCAATCAGTGAATTCCCTTCGCCATTAAGATCTTTAAACTGTTTCGCCAGCATCAAAGAACTTTGATAAAAAACAATTGCTTTTTGATACTGTCCCACGATCATATTCGCAGTTCCCAAATCGTTTAGCAAAATCTTTTCGCTGTTGCGATCGCCAAGCTTGCGGACAACGGCTAAAGCCTGTGTATAAGCATCAATTGATTGCTGATATTGTCCTAAACTGCGGTAAACATCGCCAAGATCACTGAGAGCATAGCCTTCTGCTTGAGAATTACCAGTTTGCCGAAAAATGGCTAGAGCTTGTTGATAGGATTCAACAGCTTTTTGGTACTGTCCAAGATTTCGATAGGCACTGCCCAGATCGCCAAGTACAACACTTTCCTCATTGCGATCGCCTAGTTGTTTGACAACGACCAAAGCTTGCTGATAGATGTCAATCGCTTTTTGATATTGTTTCAGATTGCGATAAGCATTGCCCAGATAACTTAGCGAAGTTACTTCAGCCCTCTTATCTCCGAGTTGTTGCCTAATTGCTAGGGCTTGCTGAAAGAATGCGATCGCTGTTTCAAACTGTCCTTGATTGTAGTGGACAACGCCAATGTTGCTGAGTGAAGTGCTTTCACCTTTGCGATCGCCTATTTGCTTTTTGATGGCTAAGGATTGCTGATGAAACTCAATTGCTTTTTGATACTGTTTCTGTCTGAAATAGGTTAGCCCAATATTATTGAGCATCACCGATTCGGCATTGCGATCTTTAATCTCGCGATAAATTTGGAGTGCTTTCTCGAAGGCAGCTATGGCTTCAGCATAATTCTTCGCTTGAGTTAGTTGACTTCCTTGAGTTGCGAGTCGATCTGCTTCAGCTTGGCGAGTTGAGGATACTTGGGCGATCACTGTTTCACTTACCGTAATCTGGATGGGCAAACCCATTAACAAAGTCAAAATAGCATTATTAACAATCTTATACATAAAAAATTCTCTGCTTACTTACCTTTGTTCAGAGCCGCTTCAATTCGTCCAATCCGCACAGCATAGTTTTCTACGCCGCGACCACTGCGATCCCTTCGTCCTGCGGCATGAAGCCCGATAATTTGATAGACTCCATCAATCTTACTAATCAAAGCAGATCCAGAAGCTCCTGGATTAGTATCGCAATCATGCACAAGCATTCCATCACGCTCACCCAGCACACTACATTTGAGATGCACCCCAGCAGTGTAGCCCTTGCCCGCAGTAAATTCTGGTCCACTATAGGACTTAGGATCGGGATAGTCTCCTGAATAGCCTGCTACGGCTAGACGATTCTTGTATCTTTCTAGCAATGCTACTGGAACCGTTCTCCATCTGAGAAACCCATATTTCTCACCTAAAGGCTTATCCAATTCTACAATCGCCCAATCATCTGCCGAGTTCCAATTAGGTTTTCTCGTGCCAGCCCAGACATTTCGTACTGAAGCAACATCATTTTTTGTCCGCAATCGTCCATTAATTAAATTCGGCAAGAAGTAGATATTTGGAAACAGCTTTCCACTTTCATCGTATACGCAGTGAGCATTAGTAATCGCTAGCGACTTGCCTATTAAAGTTCCAGTGCAAGAATATTCCTTCTTATCTTTGCTAACCATCACGATCTTGCCAACCGTTGACCAAGGATATTCGCGACTCATCATTGGCAAGCGTTGATCTTTGCCAATAATCGCCCGATTGCTTCCCATCGGTGATTCTGACTCCTGCAACTTTTTGGGGATAAAGTCATCAAGACTAGTTCCCATGTCCTTAAGGCTGTCGATTTGCTTAGGAGTAGTTTGCTGTTCGGGTTGAAAGTCTAAGAGGGACTGGGCTTTAGCAGGCGCAATTGTACTAGACATGTATGCGATCGCTATGCTTAATCCAAACAAAATGTTCCAAGTTCTATATTGCATTAATTTACAAATCCATTGGTTTAAAAGTTTTTTACTATTACTCAGTTTAAAGCCACTTGCAGGAAAAAAAGCACCGTTACAAATTTTGAAACAACAAGCTAAGTAGTTATAAAACCCCAAGGAATAATGCGATCGCATTTGTTCCTTGGGGTTTCTATGCCAAGGTACTTACAGTCCATTACCGATGGGTGCAATTAAAAGTGAAAGTTCAGCTCAATAAGAAATGGAAGAAAGATTAAGCCAATAAGCATCCCAATCTTGATTAGTACGGCAGATCCTAAGAGCAAGCATAGCCTTAGCATTTTCAATCGTCCACCAAGAGCCAGCAAGCTTTAAACGATTTTGAATAACATAGCGGTGACCACTCTCAATTTCACCAGAGCCAATGGGTAAATTGGAGTCAATCGTGCCCTGATAGTCTAGACGATTAGGACGATTGAAAAGATAGCGATAAGCGGATCTAACCACAGCCAGATTGTCAGGAACAGATTCAGGTTCTTGAAACGGCTTAAGAGCTTCAAGGACAGCCGAAGCATGATTGGATTTGAGTTGTTGCTTCTGCACATCCATCCATGCTTTCGGAGCATCTGGGGAACAAACGCGACTTGCATCGGCTAGATATTCACATACATGATAGAAATCTAGTAAGTAGCGACTAAGTACACCAAAACGCTGCTCGATTTGGCTAGCAATCCAAGGCGCACCGTCGCCAACCCCATGCACAAAGGTTTCTTCTCCCAATCCAGCACGGATAGCACAATCAAGTAATGCTGCTCCTGCATCATCAGTCGAGCCTATCGTTGCTCCGAAAATAGGCTGCTCTTGCTCAGGGGTACGCGCCGAGGTTAGACGCGCTTCTTTCCAGCTAATTTTACGCGTCTTACGACGGTCAACTTCTTCGCCATCAGTTTCGCTTGCCGTTGTTTCCACAATCGGAATCATTGTCCCATCCATCTCCGCTATTAAAAACTCCACACCCTCGATTGCTGGGAATCCTGTTTCCCAACTCTGCGTTTCTAATATACGCTGGGCATGACTTTCTGTGATCTCCTGTCCTGCACTAATTGGGATGCTTATTCCATGATGTTCCATCATTTTTTTTGGGATTTTCCCAAACGCTACATCTGACCCAAAGTCGGTAATCACTCTCTGCAATGGGCGTGAATATCCTCGGCAATGTACTTCGGCGGCTTTTTGAAATGGTCTCACTACCTGTTTGGACTCTCTTCCAAATTCGATGTACCTTTGCTCTAGTACTTCGATGCGTCCATATCGGCTGTACCAATAGAGTTTTTTTTACCACCTCGGTGTGAAGATGGATTCGCGGCGATATATGCTTCGCTTTGCTTGATTTCTTGCCGCGTTGCCCATGTTTGTAGTGCTGTTTGTCCTAACTGACGGATTTCTTCTATCACTCGTTCCTCGGCTGCGTCGGCTTTGATTAGATCACCTTCTGCATTTTCTACAACGGATAATAATCCTTCGATTTTCGCTTTCAATTCAGGATAATCGTTTAGTCTTTCTTCTATGCTTTTACTGGACGATGCTGTTTTTGTTTTTATATTCACGGCTCAATTTTATGACTTCTTTGGATTAGAACTGTTATCCATCATACTTTCTAACCTACTTTATTTCTCCCATTTCACTTTTAATTACACCCATTACCGATCGCAAAAAATGCCGACCAATAATTAGGATGGTTGTATTTCGGCGATTTGATTAGAGCAACTTGCGCTCTATGTAAAGCCTCTGTGGATGTAACATCGCCTTTTTTCAGTTCGCGATAAAAAGTTTCCATTAGAGCTTGAGTACCTTCATCATTGACAGACCAAAGCGAGGCGATCGCATTTTTCGCACCAGCTTTCTGGATTTGATAGCCAAAGCCTAAGATTTCTACACCGTCACCAAGCTTGCCAACGCCAGTCTGACAGGCACTCAGAACGATCAAGTCTATATTCGGTATTTGCCAATCAGTGATCTCATTTAATCGGATTTTGTCACCGTTGCCGAAAATGATGAAGGAGTTGTCAGGTGTACCCGTATTAAACTCAGCATGGGTAGCAAGATGGAGAATATTGTGATTTTTGAATTTTGATTCGATCGCTTTGCGGCTAAAGTTATTTTCAGTTAAGGTGACTGAGTTTTGAAATGAATTTGCGATCGCTTGCACTTCTCTTAGCGTGGCAGGCAATCCAATTTGTCCAAACTTCTTTTCGTTAGCCATGCCACCAAATGCTCCTGCGAGAATATTGGGTTGTATCTTCAGATTTGGTGCAAAGTCGAAGAGGCTGTAGGCGATCAGGTTACTAATGCGGTATTTCTCTGCTAGCCATTGTTTACCGTCATAGAGAGCAGCAAGGGGAATATAGCGCAAGATGCCGTCGGGTGCATAGAGGATTGTGGTGGTTTTGGCTTGGGTGAGTTCGGCTTCAATGGGTTTAATCAGCAAGTTATATAGTTTTGTCGCAGGTTCTTTGACATCTTCAGAGCCAGAATCAAGGAGAGTGGCTCTAAAATCAGTCACTAGGGTTTCTAGTTCTTTTTGCGATATTTTGACGGTGCGGCTGATGGGAGTGGTGTTGGGGGAGAAGAGGATGATTTCGATGCGATCGCTTAAAATCAAGGGATAGAGTAAAGCTGTACCTTGAGGAATTTTTTGGAGATAGTCGGGTACTTTGTTGATTTCTAATTTGGGAAGTTGTTGGATTTTGTTGGCAAGTTGGCTGTTAATTTCAGGACTATTCTCAAAACTAACCGCTAACAGCTTATCGCTAATCGCTTTCTCTGGTTCTAAAAGTCGGACACCTTGCGCCGATCTGTCGCTGCCTTTGATATTTTTGAGATAGTCTTCGAGTTCTTGGACTTTGAGGAGGTCGAGGACTTGGAGGGCTTCCATAATGCGACCTTGCTGAATCAGGAGGTCAGCAAGACGTTTATAGCTGCTAGAGACAGTTTCCAAATAGGATTTTTGGATGTCTTTATCGAGTTTGCGTATGTCTTTGCGGATGGCTTCGGTTACATTGACTGCTTGTTTGTAAAAGAGAATCGCTAGTTCGGGTTGTTTGAGTTTTTTAAAGGCAATACCCAGATTTCCCAGCGACTGTCCCTCACCGCGACGGTCTTTGATTTCCCGCGCGATCACTAAGCTTTGCAGATAGAACTCGATCGCTTTGTCATATTTGCCGAGGGCAGAGTAAGCGTTTCCCAGATTTCCCAGCGCATTTCCCTCACCACGACGGTCTTTGATTTCCCGCGCGATCACTAAGCTTTGCAGATGGAACTCGATCGCTTTGTCATATTTGCCGAGGGAATCGTAAGCGATTCCCAGATTTCCCATCACCGATCCTTCACCATTACGGTCTTTGATTTCCCGCGCGATCACTAATCTTTGCAGTTGGAACTCGATCGCTTTGTCATATTTGCCGAGGGCAAAGTAAGCGTTTCCCAGATTTCCTAGCGCATTTCCCTCACCGAGACGGTCTTTGATTTCCCGCGCGATCACTAATGTTTGCAGTTGGAACTCGATCGCTTTGTCATATTTGCCGAGGGCAGAGTAAGCGATTCCCAGATTTCCCATCACCGATCCTTCACCATTACGGTCTTTGATTTCCCGCGCGATCACTAATGTTTGCAGTTGGAACTCGATCGCTTTGTCATATTTGCCGAGGGCAAAGTAAGCGTTTCCCAGATTTCCTAGCGACTGTCCCTCACCGCGACGGTCTTTGATTTCCCGCGCGATTTCTAATCTTTGCAGATGGAACTCGATCGCTTTGTCATATTTGCCGAGGGCAAAGTAAGCGATTCCCAGATTTCCCAGCGACTGTCCCTCACCGAGACGGGCTTTGATTTCCCGCGCGATTTCTAAGCTTTGCAGTTGGAACTCGATCGCTTTGTCATATTTGCCGAGGGCAAAGTAAGCGTTTCCCAGATTTCCTAGCGCATTTCCCTCACCGAGACGGTCTTTGATTTCCCGCGCGATTTCTAAGCTTTGCAGATGGAACTCGATCGCTTTGTCATATTTGCCGAGAGAACCGTAAGCGATTCCCAGATTTCCCAGCGACTGTCCCTCACCGAGACGGGCTTTGATTTCCCGCGCGATTTCTAAGCTTTGCAGATGGAACTCGATCGCTTTGTCATATTTGCCGAGAGAACCGTAAGCGATTCCCAGATTTCCCAGCGACTGTCCCTCACCGTTACGGTCTTTGATTTCCCGTGCGATTGCTAAGTATTGCAGATCGAACTCAATTGCTTTGTCATATTTGCCGAGGGAATAGTAAGCGTTTCCCAGATTTCCCAGCGCTGCTCCCTCACCGCGACGATCTTTGGTTTCCCGCGCGATCACTAAGCTTTGCAGTTGGAACTCGATCGCTTTGTCATATTTGCCGAGGGAATAGTAAGCGTTTCCCAGATTTCCCAGCGCTGCTCCCTCACCGAGACGGTCTTTGGTTTCCCGTTTGATTTCTAAGCTTTGCAGTTGGAACTCGATCGCCTTGTCATATTTGCCGAGGGAACAGTAAGCGACACCCAGATTTCCCAGCGAATTCCCCTCACCGAGACGGTCTTTGGTTTCCCGTTTGATTTCTAAGCTTTGCAGTTGGAACTCGATCGCCTTGTCATATTTGCCGATGTTTTGGTAAGCGAGTCCCAGATTTCCCAGCGACTGTCCCTCACCGAGACGGTTTTTGACTTCCCGTTTGATTTCTAAGCTTTGCAGTTGGAACTCGATCGCTTTGTCATATTTGCCGAGTAATCTGTAAGTTTCTCCCAGATTTCCCAGCGAATTCCCCTCACCGAGACGGTCTTTGATTTCCCGATAAATAGTTAGAGCATTCTGAAATGATTGCATAGCTGCCTCGCACTGACCAGTTTGGCATTGCTGAATTCCTTGTTTGTTCAGCCGATCTGCTTCTGCTTTGCGGGCTTGACTTGTCTGTGCTTGGACGCTCTCACTCATCACTATCTGCACTTGCCCACAAGCCAAAAAAGTCAACATCGCAAGACCAACAACCTTATTCATCGCCAAAACCCTCGCATTTACATCAAAACCCGCAGTTGCCTACCAGCCAGCATAAAGCGATATTCCCCAAAACAGGTATTCGTTACAAAAAACATAACCAAATATTCACCAATCCCTCCGTAGGGGCGCAGCATTACCGCCACCATTTACACATATCACCCCAATTATCAAACGGTAATGCTACGCCCAAACCTCACAACGCAGCCACAATTTATCATCAGGAGCGAAGAGGGTTAAGCATTTGCGTATTGAGATTTTTTGTGAGGAGTTTGAATATTGTGGCGCAAATGCTTAACACCTAGAGATCGGGGATAGAGACAAATTACAACAACTCATCAATCCCCTGTGGGGCGCAGCATTACCGCCACCATTTATGCATATCGCTGCGATTAGCGATCGCCCAAACCCCACAATGCAGCCACTAAAAACTAAGCCACTCAAAAATCTGGGCAACCGTTAAACTTAAATCAATTCCACTGAGAACAGGCACGATTTGAGATCCTTCCAAAATTTGAATACGATGTTCAGGTAACACTAACAAAATATTTTCATCATCAGGATCGAGCAGCCAACCTAACTCCGTGCCATGATCAACACAATGCAACAAATTAGCGATCACTTTATTTTGTCTCTGATCGGGAGACAGTATCTCGATCGCCCAATCAGGATATATTTCAAAACGGTTAGCCACTCGTCCTGACGATTTGAGAGGAATTCTCTCCCAACGAAATACGGAAACATCAGGAACGATTGATACTCCTCCAAAAGTACAGCGTAATTCTGAAAAAGCATAGGCAATCTTTGGAGTTTCAACAACTTGGTTAATGCTTGTACATAATTTAACTTGTAACCGACTATGTTCTCCTTGCGGCATGACTTTTTGATTGATTTGACCGTTGATAAATTCTGAGGCGGGTTTGGTCTCAGGTAGTTCTAGAAATGTTTCTAGACTATGGAGTTTTGCTGCTGCGATAACCATATATTTTTACTTTTACCTTTTGCCTTTTTACTTTATAACCCATTACCGATCGCAAAAAATGCTGACCAATAATTGGGATGATTGTATTTCGGTGATTTGATTAGAGCAACTTGCGCCCTATGTAAAGCCTCAGTGGAAGTGACATCGCCTTTTTTGAGTTCGAGATAAAAAGCTTCCATTAGAGCTTGAGTACCTTCATCATTGACAGACCAAAGCGAGGCGATCGCATTTTTTGCACCAGCCTTTTGAACTTGATAACCAAAACCCAATATTTCTACCCCATCGCCAAGCTTGCCAACTCCAGTCTGACAAGCACTCAATATAATCAAATCGATATTTGGGATCTGCCAATCAGCGATTTCACCGAGACGGATTTTGTCTCCGTTGCCGAAGATGATGAAGGAGTTATCAGGCGAGCCAGTATTAAACTCAGCATGGGTAGCAAGATGAAGAATATTGTGATTTTTGAATTTAGACTCGATCGCTTGGCGACTGAAATTATCTTCGGTGAGAGTTACTGAATTTGGGAAAGATTTTGCGATCGCTTGAACTTCAGTAAGTGTTGCAGGCAATGCACTTTGTCCAAACTTTTTCGTACCTGTGCTACCTCCAAAGGCTCCCGCGAGTATATTTGGTTGAATTTTTGGTTTTGGAGAAAAGTCGGAGAGACTGTAGGCGATCAGGTTACTAACTTTATATTTTTCAGCAAGCCATTGTTTGCCGTCATAGAGCGCGGTAAGAGGAACATAACGCAATATACCATCAGGAGCATAAAGAATAGTTTCGGCTTTGGCTGTAATCAGTTCACTTTCAATCGGTTTAATCAAAACATCATAGAGAGCTTTAGAAGCATCTTTGACATCCTCAGATCCAGCATCAAGCAGTCCTGCTCTATATTCAGTGATCAATGATTCGAGCTTAGCCTTGGAGATCTTGACGGTGCGATTGATGGGAAGACTGTTGGGCGAGAAGAAAATTATTTCCAACTGATCGCCTAAAATCAATGGATAGAGTAATACTGTTCCCTGTGGAATTTGTTTGAGGTAGTCAGGGACTTTGTTGATTTCTGCTTTGGGAAGTTGCTGGATCTGCCCCGCAAGGTTTCGATTAAGTTCAGCACCTTTTTCATTGCTAATCGAGACTAGCTGAGAGCTAATTGCTTTCTCTGGTTCTAAAATCCTTACACCTTGCGTAGTTCTATCGCTACCTTTGATATTTTTGAGATAGTCTTCGAGCTCTTGGACTTTGAGAAGATCGAGGACTTGGAGAGCTTCCATGACTCGACCTTGATTGAGCAATAAGCTTGCCAGCTTTTTGTAGCTACTAGAGATCGTTCCCAAATAAGATCTTTGATCTTCCTTATTCAGCTTACGAATATCCTTGCGGATCGCTTCGCGCACATTGATTGACTGTTTGTAATAAAGAATTGCAAGTTCAGTTTGCTTTGATTCAGAAAATACTTGTCCAATGCTTCCGAGAGCATGACCTTCGAGACTGCGATCGCCTATCTCTTTGGAGATTATTAATGCTTGCTGAAAAGAAGTCATCGCTTCTTGACTACGCTTGAGAGCATTGTAGGCATATCCTAGAGTATGCTGCCCATACATTTCACCATTGCGATCTTTGATTTCCCTTGCGATCGCTAAATATTGCAGGTTGTACTCAATCGCTTTGTCATATTTACCGAGTTCGTAGTAAGGAGCGCCCAAATTCCCTAATGCTCCTCCTTCACTAAGCCTGTCTTTGATTTCTCTGGCGATCGCTAAACTTTGGAGTTGGTACTCAATCGCTTTGTCATATTTACCAGAAGAATGGTAAGAATTGCCTAGATTCCCCAATATTGCCCCTTCGCCACGTCGATCTTTAATTTCCTTGGCGATCGCTAAACTTTGGAGTTGGTACTCAATCGCTTTGCCATAGTTTCCAAGGTTGCGGTAAGCGATACCTAGATTCGCGAGTGATGCTCCTTCACCGCGCCGATCTTTGATTTCTCGCTTGATTTCTAAGCTTTGGAGTTGGTAATCAATTGCTTTGTCATATCTTCCAAGAGAAACGTAAGTGATCCCCAAATTGCCGAGTACCTCTCCTTCACCCTGTCGATCTTTAATTTCCCTCGCGATCGCTAAATATTGCATTTGGTACTCAATTGCTTGGTCATATTTTCCAAGATTTTTGTAGGTAACACCTAGATTTCCCAGTGCTACTCCCTCACCGCGCCGATCTTTGATTTCTCTGGCGATCGCTAAGTATTGCTGATAATACTCAATGGCTTGGTCATATTTGCCTAATGCATTGCTAGCAGCACCCAGATTGCCCAGAGACTGTGCCTCACTTAGTCTATTTTTGACTTCCCTTGCGATCGCTAAGGTTTGCTGTTGATACTCAATCGCCTTGTCATATTTGCCGAGTGCATAGTAAGCAGCACCCAAATTCCCCAACGCTTTTCCTTCTCCAAGGCGATCCTTGATGGCTCTAGTAATATCTAAAGCTAGCAATTGGTTCTCAATCGCCTTGTCATATTGACCAAGATTTTGGTAAACGATGCCCAAATTTCCTAGAGTTGCACCCTCGATCTGTCGATCTTTAAGTTCTCTAGCGATCGCTAAGCATTGGACAAAGTACTCAGCAGCTTTTTCTGATTTACCTAATGAGAGGTATGCGTTACCTAGATTGCCAAAAGCATTTGCCTGCCCTTGACGATCTCCCATAGCTTTTGCAAGTTCGGCGCTTTGCAATTGGTACTCGATCGCTTTTTCGTATTTACCTAGTGCAAGGTAGGCGAGTCCGAGATTGCCTAAAACTGCTTGCTCCCTCGGACGAGATTGGATTTCCCGATAGATGGTCAATGCTTGTTGCCATGACTGAAAAGCTGCATCAAACTGGCTAAGTTGAAATTGCTGATTGCCTTGATTAAACAGCAAATCTCCTTCATTTTGGCGTGCTTGGCTTGTCTGAGCTTGGACACTTTCGCTCATCACTATTTGCAATGGCAAACAAGCCAAAAAAGTCAACATCGCGATCCCAATAGCCTTATTCATCTTGACAATCCTCACATTTGCATCAAAAAAAATTGCGGTCAATACCAGACAACATAAAGCTATATTCCGAAAAATAAGTGATCGTTACAAAAAATGTAACTACAGTCCATTCCCGATCGCAAAAAATGCCGACCAATAATAGGGATGGTTAAAATTCTTTGACTGAATTAGAGAAACCTGTGCCCGACGTAATGCTTCCGCAATAGGGACATCTCCCTTTTGTAACTCACTATAAAAATTTGTCATCAGCGCTTGTGTACCATTGTCATCGACTTTCCACAAAGAAGCGATCGCTACTCTTGCCCCTGCTGCTTGCATCTGATATCCCAAACCGAGAATCTCTACACCACTGCCTAACTTAGCTCCTAATCCCGATTGACAAGCGCTCAAAACTACCAAATCGACATTATCTAATGTCCAGTCGCGAATATCACTAATTGTTGCTTTATCGCCATTACCAAAGAGAATAAATGATTCTTCAGGCTTGCCAGATGAGAGATGACCATGAGTGGCTAAATGCAGAATTGAATAAGAGTTTGCTTTGGATTCAGTAATATTTTTTGTGAAAGCAGATTCGAGCAAGCTTGTGGTATTGGCAAAGCGCTCAGTAATTTGTTGGACTTCGATTAGAGTTGCAGGCAGTCCATTAAATCCTGCTCGTTGAACATCACTTTTACCACCAAAAGCTCCAGCTAAAATCCGTGGCTTTGCGATCGGTTTTAGATTAAATTTGGTAAGTGATTGGGCTGTAATACTGTTAGTACGATATTTTTCAGCTAGCCATTTTTTGCCATCATAGAGCGCAGACAGAGGAATATAGCGCAACTTGGAATCAGGAGCATAGATGATCGTATCAATTTTGAGCTGTTCTAACTCACTCTCAAAAGGTTTGATTAACTGAGATCTTGCACCATTCCTGAAAGAGTTAAGTAGGAATGGGTTTGAGAATAATTTCAAACCCATGACGAGCAGCAATATCGGCACTAATTTGGAGATACCTAAGAAGTTTCAACCAAAGGACAGAAGGAAATAAAACGGAAAGTGTCAAATCACAGGTAGCTTTCCAGTCCAAGACAGGAGGACTCGACCATTGATCAATCCAATGGGCCAAAAGATAAGCAAGCAGAGAGAGGATAAGCCAACGATAAACACCAAGTTTTGTAGATTGCCCAAAACAATGCAAACCAAAGCGATGTTTGATGGTTTTGAAGAATCCCTCAATCGCCCAACGCTTACGACCTAACATCACCAGATAAGCACCAGAATAAGGATGAGAAGAGACAACAAAGCGTAACTCCCGTTTACTATCAGCTCTTTTGAGCCAAAACCAAGAGATCGTCAAAGGCTGAGTTAGCCCTTCTAGCAAAATTTGTTGTCCACGTTTGCCATGACGATAAAGTTGTTTGACTGTACGGCCATCTTGAAGTTTACGATTGTTGCGTACACCGACAACGATGCGCCAAGTCTTGGCGCGGACAGTATTGAAAAACTTCACCGTACTAAACTCAGTATCAGCAAGGACAATCACAGTCTTGCCTTGGGTTAGTTGCTTGGGTACTGTCCCCAATAACTTACAAGCTAAGTCAGAGGGACTGGGGTATCCTTTGCCGCGCCATACTCTAAAACTCCATGGTACGCGCCACTCTCCATAGACCAGATACAGTACAACCAGATGTAGTCCTCGCTTTCCGTTTAGTATTCTCACCCATGGGTCTGGTTCGTTTTGGGTGGGATTGCTCAAATGTAAAAACTTGCCGCTTTTTTCTAGGGTAGTCAAGTCTATCAGTATCTTTAATGGCACTTGTTTCGATGGGCGATGCTTGGCGATTTGTCCCAAAATAGCCTGCCGTGTTGACCGAATTACTGCTCTCGTTGACCAGTTATAGTGATTGAGAAATCGGCTGAGTGCACTCGCTGATTTTATCTGTGTATGTTCTGGATAAGGATGCCTTTGTGCTTCGAGAAATAGTCCTAGTATTGCATTGAGACTTGCTGTTTGATACACACTTGGCATCAAACACAGAAGACTATACACTAGCCCTTGGGCGTGCTTAACGATGCTTTCCATGCTCGTTATTTAATTTACTACTACGCCCTTTTTTTCACATTTCTGCTCTTTCTGCAACCCCTTTTCTTGAATGGTGCAAGATCTCAGTTAACCATGTATAGAATTTTTGTGCAGGTCCTTTCACATCATCAGAGCTTACATCTCGCAAACCAGTTATAAAATCGACAATTTCTTGATTCAGTTCTTCACGTTTGAGCTTAATAGTGCGGCGAATTGGTGGTGTTTTCGCAGTAATTAAGATTAGCTCAAGACGATCTGCAAGAACAAGAGGATAGAGCATCACTGCTTTTGGTTTCTGGGCAAGAATATCCTTTCGCAAATCATGAAGATTTTCGGGAGCGATTGTTTGTTTCTCAGTGCGCCGTAGTTCTTTAATCAGTTTTTGAACTTCAGGATTATTAAGAAAAGCATTAAATTGTTTCTTTTGATTTTGTTCTGATTGTACGAGTTGACTGAGGCGCTGTTGTTCTGAAGCTGATAATTTGTTGTCGCGCTCTTTTTGTTGGAGATTACTGAGTTCGATCGCTAAAGCGATGATAGTTTGTTCAGGAGTTCGGAGGCTTAAGCCTTTTTTGGTTTCGTCATTACCGCGCACAGTGCGAAGATAGTCACTGAGTTCTTGGACTTTGAGCAGATCTAAAACCTGCTGAGCTTCCAAAATCCGATCTTGCGTGAGCAGTAAGTCAGCAAGTTGACGATAGCTACCCTCAACAGTTGCTAGGTAGGACTTTTGTACTTCCTTAGGTAATTGGCGAATGTCTTTACGAATTGATTCATGAACGTTGACAGACTGTTTATAAAAGAGAATTGCAAGCTCAGTTTGATTAAGGTAGCTAAAGGTAAGTCCCAAATGTTCGAGCGAATATCCTTCACTGTAGCGATCGCCAATTTGTCTTGATGTTGATAAAGATTGCTGCAAAAAATCTATGGCTTCTGTATATTTGCCGATGCTGCTATTGGCATAGCCCAATCCATTGAGGGCATATACCGCACCGTTCAGATCTCCAATTTTTTTGAAGATTTCTAAAGACTGTTCGTAGAAACCTATGGCTTTTTGATATTGCTCTAAACTGCTGTAAGTGCTACCTAAAGTGTAGAAAGAATTTCCCTGCCCCTTAAGATCCCCAATTTGTTTTCTGATTACCAGAGATTGCTCATGCAATTCAATTGATTTTGCATACTGCCCTAAAGTGTCATAAATATATCCCAATCCATTCAGCGAATATGCTTCTCCAACGCGATCGCCAGTTTGTTTTCTGATTACTAGAGACTGCTCATAGAAACCAAGCCCTTTTTGGTACAGCCCCAAGCTTTCATGGACATCAGCAAGTCCATTGAGCGAATCTGCTTCTCCATCGCGATCGCCAATTTGCTTGAAAATGGACAAGGATTGTTGGTATAAGTCTATTGATTTCTGATATTGTCCAAGATTATCATAAGCTTCTCCTAATCCATTTAAAGAACTTGCTTCAATAGTGCGATCGCTGGTTTCTTTGGCAATTCCTAAAGCTTGTTGGTAAGAACTAATTGCTTTTTGATATTGTCCAAAACTATTATGGTTTCTACCCAGACCGATCAATGCAAAGGCTACCCCCTCTCGATCATTTATAACTTGATAGATATCTAATGCTTTTTGAAATGACTGAGAAGCTTCGCGATATTGACTTTTGTCAATTTGCTGATGTCCTAATTTGATGAGGTTTTCTGCTTCTGTCTCAGTATTTTTGGTTGTCTGTGCTACCCCAATCATCTTAGGGAAATCTGGTGGTATCACCAGACCAAAGAGCGCCAATTCAAGGATGAAATGCAACGGGTTCTGATGAAGCAAAGAATACTTCGTAAGGAGTACGATAGTCAAGTGATTTTCTGGGTCTGTGATTGATCAAATTCACTGCCTTCTGAAAGTCCTCTTCTTTCACGATTTTAAAGTTTGTACTTTTGGGATAGAACTCTCTAATTAATCCATTGGTGTGTTCATTCAATCCACGTTCCCATGAATGATATGGATTCGCAAAGAAGGTCTCTAGTTTCAATCTTTCAGATAGCTTCTCATGCCCACAGAATTCTCTTCCATTATCAAAGGTCATTGTCTTTCGAGATGTTGATTCTATAGGCTCAAATAGATTGAATGTCACTCTGTTTATCTCATCCATCGTCTTGTTCTTAGCTAGTCCAGCAAGTAAATACTTCGATGCTTTATCAACATGCGTAACTACGATACCTGTGTGGTTGCACCCGATTACCGTATCACTTTCCCAATGTCCAATCTCTGTTTTTAAATCTGCAATCTTCGGTCGATTCTCTATCCCTACCCTATTGGGAATGCCACCTCGCTTCTGATGGCGACCTTTGCGCCTTCGTTGCTTTTGCTTCTGCCTCAGATATTGTTGATATATTCCCATCTCTTGATGGTTTGCATAGATCATCAGATAAATCGTCTCATAGCTGATTTTACCTAGCCCCTCCCTTTCCATTCTCCCTGCTAGTTGCTCTGGGCTGTGGTGTTGCTCTAACCGTTGTTTGACTTCGGCGATCGTCTCAGCACTGATGCTCTGAAATCTTACCTTTGCTTGTTTCCGTCTTGCTTTCATCAGGGCAACCGCAGTATCTGGCAAATAGCCAATCTGTCGCTCGTCTGTATTGCGCGATAACTCTCTTGAAATCGTACTTTTGTTTCGCTTCAAGCGACGACCTATCTCTGATACAGATAATTGCTCAATTACTCTTAGTTTATACAGTTCACTTCTTTCTGTGGTGGTAAGATGGACAAAGCTCATGAGGGTATCCTAATTATTGTGATTAATATCAGAATATCCTTATGAGTCCCTTTACGCAAAGATCTCTAGGTGTTGCATTTCATCCTTGAATTGGCGGAGTACAAATGTCATCACCAACACTAGAGAGGAAGTTTTTGTAGCCATAACATTACTTTAGACAACTTGAATGTTCCCTCGTAATTGTACATTTACACCAAAAATTTAGTACAGGACAAAAAGCTTAAAATGCTCTCCTAGCAAGGGCTGATGGTAAAATACCCACAATCTATATGGGATAAAGGTTTTAGGCAATTTTGCCATTCCATTTTTGTTTTTTAAAACCCTTACAGGGTTTGGTTTTTAATTCATAGAAGTGTGGCAGCACTTCTATGAATTGGTATTACAGCAATTGCCGATTAAACGAGCCACGATCAAAATTTTGAAAGCGTTGCAAAGCAACGCTTTCAAAATTTTGATCGGTTTGGGATTAACCGCTAGACAAGCCCTAAAGAAGAAGCAACCAAATGACCACAAGCAAAACCTGAAAAAGCAACAGCATTTAAACCCTGTCCAGGGAACGTACTATCACCAACACAATATAGATCGGGAATCGAAGTACGGTTAAATGGCATTCCTAAAAGTCCCCAAGGTTTACCCGCAGGAATTGGTCCATAGGTTCCATCAGCACGACCGAGGAAACGGCGATGGCTTCGGGGTGTACCGACTTCTTGATAGTCCATACACTCTTCTAGTTTCGGGAAAATCGCTAATAGGCGATCGCATAATTTTCTCGCAGATTCATTTTTCTTTTCTTCATATTCCGAAGCAGATAAACCTTCCCATTCACTCATCCAACTAGGGGTGAAGGTATGCACAATGTGATGCCCATTTGGTGCAAGGGAGCGATCGAGTAGCGTGGGAATTGAGACGAAAATTGTTCCTTGTTCCTTTTGCATATCATTCCAATCTCCGAGCAAGATATGGTGACAAGCTGCATCATCGGGAATAGCGGAAGCTTCAACACCAAGATGTAAGCTCAGGAAACTAGGGGATTTTTGATAGCGTGATTGCCATCCTTTTTCGCTACTGGGTATAGGCTCATCCTTGAGCAGATTCCCAAAGGTATCCCAGCGTGTCGCATTAGAAACGACTTTCTTAGCATAGAGAATTTCACCACTTGCCAGCTTCACGCCGATCGCACCTTTACCCGATTTTGCTTTGGGAATGATCTGGGTAACCCTCGCCCCATAACGAATTTCACCACCCGCTTTGTCTAAACCCTCAGCAAGTTTTTCAGCAATCTTGCCCACGCCACCGACGGGATAGTTAATGCCACCGTAATGGCGATCGCTAAATACCATCCCTGCATTAATCGCTGGAGTGCGATCGGCAGGAACCACTGACCAGCAGTAGCATTCCATATCAATGAATTGCAATAACTCAGGATCGCGAATATATTTCTTGGCGATATCGCCTGCATTTTGGGGCAAGTAAGCTGCTAAACCTAAACAAGCTAAAGGATTCTGGAAAAACACGCGCATTAAGTAGCGCCATTCTTCGAGGGACAGCAACTCGATCGCATTTAAGCAATTAAAAATCTTCCAACATTCATCGTAAAACTTACGAATCCCTTCGCGTTCATGGGGAAAGCGATCGCCTAATTCTTGTAAAAATTTCTCATAGTCGCGATGCACCTCGATTTCCAGATTGTTCGGCAAATGATAATGGATCTGCACTGGATCGGGAATTGTCTCCATTTTCATATTCACCGCCGCTAGCGCACGGGTGAGGAGATTGGTCGTGCCGCGATCGCCAAAGCCAAAAATCATCGATGCGCCCACATCAAAGCGATAGCCATTGCGCTCAAAGTAGCCGCCACTCCCCCCCGCAATCAAGTAGCGCTCTAGAACAATTACGCTTGCCCCCTTCGCCGCCAATTGCGTTGCGGTGACTAAGCCGCCAATTCCTGAGCCAATTACAATTACATCCGCATCGAGTGTTAGCGCCATCACATTTCTTAATCAAAACCTTTATTTAACTATACAGTTTTAGAACCTATTGCGTTCTTCCTATTGTTAGCAAGTTTTTCCTGAAAAATTTTCTTGATTGTAATATAGCTTTTATCAGTCTAGTGAAGTATGGGTTTATTCACTGCCTTCGGCGGGGAATAAACCTTTGTACCTATATGGTAAATTGTAATCTTTAGATAACTATGGTATTGCTGAATGAAATCTGGCTTGCGGAGTGGGCAGCTTATAAAATGGAAAGATGATCAGGGATTTGGTTTCATTCAGTCTGTAGATGGAAGTCAAGATATTTTTTTACATATCTCTGAAATTAAAGATTCAAATCGTCGCCCACAGATAGGAGACACAATTTATTACTATGTTGCTGCTAAAAATGGCAAGGTTTGTGCGAGCAATGCTTTCATTTTAGGAGCAAGAAACAAGGGGAAATCATCAGTAACCAACCAAAAATCTGTTTTCCCATTCATAAGGATGTTGCTAATATCAATTTTACCGTTGGTTGGTTCTATTCACTTCGCATGGAGAACAGCCACCATAATGCCACTAACGAACTTAATCCCTCTTATTCTTTACGTTGGAATAAATCCGATCACATTTACTTTGTATGCGGATGACAAGTATCGGGCAGAAAACAGAAAATGGAGAACATCAGAAGCAACACTACATTTATTTGAGCTAATCGGTGGATGGTTAGGAGGATTTATAGCCCAACATCAACTGCATCATAAAAATCGCAAAAAATCCTATCAAGTTGTGTTTTGGGCAATTGTAATAATTCACCAAATTGGCTGGTTAATTTGGTTGCTTTTTCATAAGGCAATAATCCGTTAGTTGCAGAAAGGCTCTTAACAGTGCATTTGAGCCAATAGATGTTCAGATTGTCTATTTTTTAAGCGTTGACAAGACAATGCAACTGCATTACTTTTGAGATGGCATTATGATGGCATTATGATGGCATTATATCGATAGATTTAAAAATTGCTATGACTGTCACCCTAGCCCCATGTTCAGAATCTACCCTTACCGATCGCTACCAGACCACCATTCCTGATCCGATTCGTAAAGTGTTGGGATTAAATAAAAGGGATAAAATCTGTTACACGATTGAGTCGGATGGTCGGGTTGTAATTTCGCGTGCTGACCAAACCGATAGCGATCCCATCATTGGACAATTTCTGAATTTTCTTGCTCAAGATATCGAAAAAAATCCTCAACATGTAAAAGTTTTAAGCACCGCTCTAGTAAGTCGTGTTCAGGCTTTAGTGGCTGATATAGAGATAGATCTGGATGCGACCCTTACGGATGAGGATGAATAGATTTGTCTACCAATCAGCCGTTAGTAATCAATGGATGGAACGTATTTGCCCATTCTCTTTTTCTAGATCAGCTGGAATCACTTTTACAACAAGTCGAAGGATTATTACAGAAATATCCCAATGATTACCATCAAAAAAATGCCACAAAGCGTCTAGCGGCGATCGCTAAATTAGCATTTGATGTCATTCCTCAAGATCCCACCCGTAGCGAATATCGCCAAGGTGCGACGCTTGGCAGCGAGTATAAGCATTGGTTTCGAGCAAAATTTTTTCAGCAGTACCGATTATTTTTTCGATATCATCTGGAGAGTAAAATTATTATTTTTGCTTGGGTAAATGATGAGGGTTCTAAGCGAGCCTATGAAAGCAATACAGATGCCTATCGGGTTTTTAAAAAGATGCTCGAAAATGGTCACCCTCCAGATGATTGGAATGATCTACTCAAAGAAGCAAAAGCTGAAACTAAGCGTCTAGTAAACGCAGTCAATCGACAAGAAATGAAAGCTTTCTAATTTGATATGGGTTTTACAAACGCTACTAACTAGCCCTTTGTCTGCTAATCTGAGAATTGGTATCTACTATACAAAATTGCATCATGGCCGATCGCCAAATCCTGCTTGACTTTGAAAAGCCCATCGTTGAACTAGAAAACCGTATCGCCCAAATCCGCGAACTCGCGAATGACAACGATGTGGATATGGTTGGTCAGATCCAGCTTTTAGAGCAGCGTGCCGAGCTTTTGCGGCGTGAGATTTTTACGGGATTAGGTGCGATGCAACGGATGCAGATCGCACGGCATCCCCGTCGCCCTAGTACCCTTGACTATGTGCAAGCGATTACTGATGAGTGGATGGAGCTACATGGCGATCGCAGAGGCAATGATGACCCCGCATTAGTAGGTGGTATCGCGAGAATCAATGACCGCCCTGTGGTGATTTTGGGGCATCAAAAGGGGCGAGACACTAAGGACAACATGACCCGCAATTTTGGCATGGCCTCCCCAGGGGGATATCGCAAGGCAGCGCGATTGATGGATCATGCAAATCGCTTTAAATTGCCAATTATTACCTTGATTGATACCCCTGGGGCATATCCAGGAGTGTCGGCGGAGGAGCAGGGACAAGGGGAGGCGATCGCCGCAAATTTACGACAAATGTTTGGTCTAGGTGTACCAATTATCTGTACCGTCATTGGTGAAGGCGGATCGGGTGGAGCCTTGGGAATTGGCATTGGCGATCACATCATGATGTTTGAAAATTCGGTCTATACGGTGGCGACTCCTGAGGCTTGTGCGGCGATTTTATGGCGCGACTCGGCAAAGGCTGGCAAGGCGGCAGAAGCTTTAAAAATCACGGCTCCTGACTTGAAGCGTTTGGGCATTGTCGATTATGTAATTGATGAGCCTTTGGGTGGGGCGCACCGTCTGCCACTACAGGCGGCGGAAAATCTCAAAGCTGCCCTAGTTGAAAACCTCGATCGCTTAAGTAAATTGCCTGTGGAAGATTTACAAGAGCTACGTTATCAAAAGTTCCGTAAGATGGGCGTTTTTCTCGAATCATAAAGCTTGCGGCGATCGCACTAATCATCTCTCCAAAAGGCGATCGCTTTTTGGTTTGTGCTACCATCAGTAGTATTGTGAGTAGTATAAAATAGTTATGAAAGTATCTATTTCTCTTCCAGATGAGTTAGTCCATTACGTTGACGATCACGTAGAAAATCGTAGTCGGCTCATTGAGGGGTTACTGCAAGCATGGCGGAAGCAACAGGAAAAGCAGGCGATGGTTGAGGCTTGTTTGTTGTTGGATGATTTGACAAATGATGAGGATGCAGCATGGCAGCAAGCGGCGATTATCGATTGGGAAGTATCTGGTTAGTTAGTTTCGATCCTTCGATTGGTACAGAAATTCGCAAAACTCGTCCTGCGGTGATTATTTCTGGTACTGCTTTTAATCAGCGTAGTAAGGTAACTGTATTACCGATAACTTCTGCTAATCCTAGCGATCGCTTACTTCCAGTAATTGTGCCTTTGGTTCCTTCGGTTACAAATGGGCTTAGTAGTAATAGTTTTGTTGTCTGTGTCGATCCGATGACTTTTGATAAACGCAGATTGATTCAATGTCTTGGGCAAATAGAACCGAATCAACTGGAAGAGATACAACAGATTTTGGTTAGGTATTTAGAACTTTAACTAGAAACGATATTTCAAGGAGCGATCGCACTAATCATCTCTGAAAAAGGCGGCTATACCAACGCCAATTCAAGGATGAAATGCAACGGGTTCTGATGAAGCAAAGAATACTTCGTAAGGAGTACGATAGTCAAGTGATTTTCTGGGTCTGTGATTGATCAAATTCACTGCCTTCTGAAAGTCCTCTTCTTTCACGATTTTAAAGTTTGTACTTTTGGGATAGAACTCTCTAATTAATCCATTGGTGTGTTCATTCAATCCACGTTCCCATGAATGATATGGATTCGCAAAGAAGGTCTCTAGTTTCAATCTTTCAGATAGCTTCTCATGCCCACAGAATTCTCTTCCATTATCAAAGGTCATTGTCTTTCGAGATGTTGATTCTATAGGCTCAAATAGATTGAATGTCACTCTGTTTATCTCATCCATCGTCTTGTTCTTAGCTAGTCCAGCAAGTAAATACTTCGATGCTTTATCAACATGCGTAACTACGATACCTGTGTGGTTGCACCCGATTACCGTATCACTTTCCCAATGTCCAATCTCTGTTTTTAAATCTGCAATCTTCGGTCGATTCTCTATCCCTACCCTATTGGGAATGCCACCTCGCTTCTGATGGCGACCTTTGCGCCTTCGTTGCTTTTGCTTCTGCCTCAGATATTGTTGATATATTCCCATCTCTTGATGGTTTGCATAGATCATCAGATAAATCGTCTCATAGCTGATTTTACCTAGCCCCTCCCTTTCCATTCTCCCTGCTAGTTGCTCTGGGCTGTGGTGTTGCTCTAACCGTTGTTTGACTTCGGCGATCGTCTCAGCACTGATGCTCTGAAATCTTACCTTTGCTTGTTTCCGTCTTGCTTTCATCAGGGCAACCGCAGTATCTGGCAAATAGCCAATCTGTCGCTCGTCTGTATTGCGCGATAACTCTCTTGAAATCGTACTTTTGTTTCGCTTCAAGCGACGACCTATCTCTGATACAGATAATTGCTCAATTACTCTTAGTTTATACAGTTCACTTCTTTCTGTGGTGGTAAGATGGACAAAGCTCATGAGGGTATCCTAATTATTGTGATTAATATCAGAATATCCTTATGAGTCCCTTTACGCAAAGATCTCTAGGTGTTGCATTTCATCCTTGAATTGGCGCAATCCTCATAATAAGCCGTCAATTATGGGAAAAACTGCTAACATAATATTGCCGTTATTACAATCCGTACTAACATATATGCGTTCCAAAACCTACTCACTCGCTCCTGCGAAAATTGGCAATTCTTCGGGCTTTAGGCTGCCTGTATCTTTTTATCGCGATCATCCTCGATTTGCTAATGCGACTGGATGGGTAGAGGTTCTTGCTGATGATACGCTTTTGATTAAGCTTGAACCAGTGGAGATGGAGGCAGAAGGTGATGAAGAAAATAACGAATTAATGCTTAGTTTGTTTTTGGACTTTATCACTAAGGATGCTCTCAAAAATAGCGATCGCCTTGAAGCTTATACGGAAGCGATGGCTCAAGATGATGATGAACTCCTTGAAGGGGTTGAAATTGATTGATGAGTGCAATTATTCGCAATGGCTGGGAAATTTACTTCCATCGAAATTTTTTTGGTGAGCAAAGACGGCAACTAAAGGAACAAGTCAGGCGACTAAAAGCGAATCTACCGCCTGAAGAGTTTGTTAAATATCCTACGGTTAAATTGCTTGCTGCTGTGATGGTGGGGATTAAGGAAAAGATAGTTCTCGATCCGTTTGCTCCTCAATTTGCTCTCAAGGGTGCGCTAAAGCATTACGGAAGGTTGAAGGGAATGGGATTAAGCGATCGCCATCGGCTCTTTTTTCGTGCTTTTGAGGCAGGAGGTCGGAAGGTGTTAATTGTGCTTTGGTTGGGATTTCCTCGGAAGGAAGGCGATAAGAATGATTGTTATGCAGTTTTTTCGCGGATGGTGCATAATGGCGATTTTCCTGAAACGTTAGACCAATTACTTTCAGAAGCTGATGTTATTTAATCGCTCAGTTTGTATTTAACGACCCAAGTACGGAAGAGTTCGACTGCGATCGCATAAATAATCTCTACAAAAGACGATCGCCTTCAAAAACAATAATCATTCAAAAGTCTCACCTACATAGGATTGGTGGCTATGGCGAACATGAAGAATCGCTATAACTTCTTCATCAACGACAAACAAAACTCGATATTGCTTTCGTTTACCAATCAAAAGTTGACGAATTTCACGCCCAATTATTGAGGCTTCTGGTGCTATAGGACAACGCTTGGGGAATATTTGCAGTGAAGCGATCGCGTCTTGAAGTTCGTAATACCAATTGTTTGCTGTGTCAGTGCTTAGATTGTCGCACATCCAACGATAGGATGTTTCAATTTCTTGAAAAGCAGTAGGTTGAATGAGGATTTGGTAACTCATGGGCGAGGGGGAATGCTGAATTTTTGCTGTAGAGTTGCTAATGCTTGTTCAGCGGGAATTCCCTTTCCTTGGTCAAACTCGTCTAGCCCCTTCCGAATACCTACGATCGCTTCTAGATAATCAATCCGTTCCAAAAGTTCGCGGTATGTGGCTATTGGCGTTTTTGTTGGTGCTTTGAGTGATTTGACAAAGCCAAATAGATCTTCTATCTGTTCGTTTGGAGTACTGTTAATTTCTTGTAATAGTAATTCTTTAAGTGTCATTACAGTTTACAGGTGAGGATTGTGCTTTAGATTATAGCGGTTATATACTGATATTTTCAAGATTCGATCGCAACGCACTTCAAATCAATCAGCGATCGCGTATTTTCATCAGAAACACTAAATGTTCAAAGAGATCGCCCTTTCATTCCACAAAACAAAGATCGTACTTCAACTCAAATCGAACAGTGATCGCACCAATAATCTCTACAAACTGCGATCGCTTTGAATTGCCTTGAAAAATGCTAGAATTACTCGGAAATTTCAGCAGTTGTCATAAACGATCGCGTTCGCACAAATATTCAGGGGTTTTTAGCTAAATGGCGAGGCTCACAGGGAAATGAACTATTAGATTTTTTAGCGAATTATGTTTGACTTTGCGTTTAGGATGTCCGATTTTGAGCTATTTTAGAAGATATTCTTAAATATTAGGATAATCCTTAATGTATTCTGACAGACAGCTTGCAGCCAATCTCAATGAGGAAAATATTAATTATTTACGGAATAAACATCGGGGAGGACAGGTTAATCAAAAGGGCAACTCATACGAAAATTTCTTTGCAATTTATCAAATAGCATTACTGGCAAAAGAAATCATTGTTCAAGAGGTAGAGGACATTGATATTTTTAGTCAGATTGTGGCTTTCGTAGACGATCTGATTATTGATCGCGGAGTAGGCTTAGATTTACAGCACTTCCAAATTAAAGAATCACAATCACTTTCATGGGGAACAGATAATAGCGATGTCAAAATTGCTTTTGATTTTAGGATGCAATTTCAACTCAACACAAATACTCTCAATCGCTCATCTATAATGTCAGTCGTTGTTTCATCTGAAGATGTGGCTAAAAAATTAATTGCGAAAATGCCTATGGATATTCAGGCTTATAGCTCTGTAATTTTTTTCCCTTATCGAAAAACGATAAATGAATTAGATCTGTCGGGAAACAAAAGCAAGGTATAGAAGCAACTTCACATTTATTTCTGTACTTCAATCCATAGGTAAATACAAAAGCTATAAGTTCAATAAATTGAACCATAGCCTAGGTTTGATATCGGTTATCATCAACCAAAGACGCGCATAAAAAAGATGATAAATATTGAAAAGATACTAAAACAAGATAGGCAAATACGAGCAACCACAGGATTAAACCAGCAAGCATTCGAGGCTTTGTTGCCAAGTTTTGAAGAAGCATATCAGGAAACCCTAGACCAGAAGAGACGATGGAGAGCAGCAGGAGGGGGTAGGAAAGCAACACTGAAAACCAGTGCAGACAAATTGTTTTTTATCTTGTTGTACTGCAAATGCTATCCCACCTTTGACTTAATGAGTGCGCCAATTCAAGGATGAAATGCAACACCTAGAGATCTTTGCGTAAAGGGACTCATAAGGATATTCTGATATTAATCACAATAATTAGGATACCCTCATGAGCTTTGTCCATCTTACCACCACAGAAAGAAGTGAACTGTATAAACTAAGAGTAATTGAGCAATTATCTGTATCAGAGATAGGTCGTCGCTTGAAGCGAAACAAAAGTACGATTTCAAGAGAGTTATCGCGCAATACAGACGAGCGACAGATTGGCTATTTGCCAGATACTGCGGTTGCCCTGATGAAAGCAAGACGGAAACAAGCAAAGGTAAGATTTCAGAGCATCAGTGCTGAGACGATCGCCGAAGTCAAACAACGGTTAGAGCAACACCACAGCCCAGAGCAACTAGCAGGGAGAATGGAAAGGGAGGGGCTAGGTAAAATCAGCTATGAGACGATTTATCTGATGATCTATGCAAACCATCAAGAGATGGGAATATATCAACAATATCTGAGGCAGAAGCAAAAGCAACGAAGGCGCAAAGGTCGCCATCAGAAGCGAGGTGGCATTCCCAATAGGGTAGGGATAGAGAATCGACCGAAGATTGCAGATTTAAAAACAGAGATTGGACATTGGGAAAGTGATACGGTAATCGGGTGCAACCACACAGGTATCGTAGTTACGCATGTTGATAAAGCATCGAAGTATTTACTTGCTGGACTAGCTAAGAACAAGACGATGGATGAGATAAACAGAGTGACATTCAATCTATTTGAGCCTATAGAATCAACATCTCGAAAGACAATGACCTTTGATAATGGAAGAGAATTCTGTGGGCATGAGAAGCTATCTGAAAGATTGAAACTAGAGACCTTCTTTGCGAATCCATATCATTCATGGGAACGTGGATTGAATGAACACACCAATGGATTAATTAGAGAGTTCTATCCCAAAAGTACAAACTTTAAAATCGTGAAAGAAGAGGACTTTCAGAAGGCAGTGAATTTGATCAATCACAGACCCAGAAAATCACTTGACTATCGTACTCCTTACGAAGTATTCTTTGCTTCATCAGAACCCGTTGCATTTCATCCTTGAATTGGCGATTGACGGAACCGAACGACCAGTGCAACGTCCAAAAGATGCAGAACGACAAAAAGAGCATTACTCAGGAAAAAAAACGGCATACAAGGAAACACACTACAGGTAGTACCCGTAAAAAGCGGATCATTTTACTGAGCAAAGCCAAAGCAGGAAAAGTCCATGATAAGAAGCAACTGGACGAAAATGACTGGGTAAGTAACATTCCTGATGCCATAGTGATTGAGGGAGATTTGGGATATCAGGGCTTACAGAAAGAGTTTGTAAATGTACGCTTACCCCACAAAAAGCCAAAAGGGCAAGAGTTGACTGAAGCACAGAAGCAGGAAAATCGAGAATTTAGCAGTCAACGAGTGAAATGTGAACATGCCCATGCAGGGATGAAACGATATAATTCCGTAACAGCAGTTTATCGCAATCGTATACCTGATTTTGATGACCGTCTCATGTTGAATGCGGCTGGCTTATGGAACTTCTATTTAGATACTGCTTAAAAATGGATTGAAAGCTAAAATCTACTCTGTGCTGTGCTTTTGTTTCCCAACAGATCTATTATTGACAATTAATTATCAACTGAGAGAAGCTATTTCCTATTTAACAGCTTTCGAGAATCCGACGCAAGACAAAATCGAATGTGTTGCAACAGTTTTAATAGGAGCATGGGTATCCAGTGATACATCGCAAACTACTGTTCGTGGTGTTCTGAAGAAAGCGCAAAACTGTCAACCTTCTTTTATCCGTTCTTTTAAATCAGATGATTCATTTGCTCTTGAGCCAAAAGTTATCTCGATTCTACAAAGTATTAATGGATTTACCTATTCTATTTCTAGAGGCTTTTTTCATTGGGGATATCCAGTACTAGGAATGGATGGTACATATCCTTTCAGTCTTGATAGTGAAGAGTTTCAAAAATTACAGAAGCTTATTCTGCAAATAAGCCCTACGACATTTGAAGATTTAGAAAATTTGCTTTAGGTTGTACAAATTCTTGGGAGAGTCTATACTCAAGATAATATTTACAAAAAATCAAGCGATCATAAACGTGTCTAGAAAGTACACACAATTTGCTGGAGACAAGGAAAAAGCGCTACTCGAAGCTCTTGCTGACAAGGGTAGCAGCATTGATTACTATCGGCAAAGTATGTACCAACTAGGAGAAAGTCTGGCAGGCGCTGTTTTATCGCAGATTGTTAACAATTCAAGTTCGGCACATTTAGCTTGTACTGCTGAAGATGCTGATTTTCTTGCAAAAGGAATTCTTAGCCGATTGGATGGCACTCTTGCCAAGGTTACTTTTTCTTGCTTTTGGAATAAAAGGTTTAAGCCGTTTGGTATTGCTGATTTACAAGTTGCTCCTATCTTAAAGCGTTATCTCGAACCATCAGATGCTCAAGTAGATAGCTTGATTATCGTTAAGTCGATTATTTCAGGGGCTTGTGTTGTGCGTACTAACTTGATTGACACGATCGCAAGGATATCACCAAAACAAATATTTATCGTTGCACCTGTTATTTATCAAGGGGCGGAGGATCGTTTAAAAAAGGGATTTTCTGAGGATATTTATAACAAGTTTCGGTATGTGTACTTAGCTGAGGATGATGTAAAAACGCCTGAAGGAATTATTGTTCCGGGAATTGGGGGTGAGGTTTATGTTCGTCTTGGTTTTGATTCGCAAGATGATAAAAATCGTTCTACTCCTGAGCTAGTCAAGCAAAGACGGTTAGCTATTTCACAGCGTCAACTTGCGTAGTCAATTACAAGCTTGGATTCCTTTTAAAATATTGTGATGCTATAACAGCTACTAAAATTCTTAACCTTCTAGCTTTTTAATACGGCTTAGTACATCATTGTAATCATCTATTTTTCCTTGAAGTTGATAAAGTCGTGCCGCCTCTCGAAAATCTGTTAAAGCTTCTTTTTTTTGCTTTAGATGTTGGTAAACGATTCCACGATTCAAATAAGCCACAGTATAGCTAGGTCTGATATCAATTGCCTTACTATAATCGGATATAGCGGACTGACTGGCTCCACTTTTCAATCTTATATTCCCTCTCTCAACATATGCCTTGGCATAGTTAGGTTTAAGACGCATAGCATTGATATAAGCTGCCGTAGCTCCTATTTCATCTTCTTTTTTTAACTTGATTTTCCCAAGCTCATAGTAAACATCTGCATAGTTAGGATTTATACGAATTGCTTCGTTATAGTCCGAGATAGCTTTATCTGTATCACCTAACTCGTTCATAATTATTCCACGAGCTCGATATGCAGCAACATAGTTAGGGTTAATTTCAATAGCTTTAGTAAGATCGTCAATTGCACCCTGCTTATCATCCAATCCAGATTTAGCAATCGCTCTACCGTGATATGCTTCGGCTGTGGAAATAGGGAATAAGGCAATAGCTTTCTCTAAATCTTTTTTAGCATTAGTCTCATCATTTATTAACTTGAAAGCTCTTGCTCTTCCTGCGTAAGCGATTATGTAATCAGGCTTAAGTTGAATTGCTTCAGTATATTTAGAGATTGCAATTTCATAATCTCCATGTGATTGTTGTTCATATGCTTGGTTAAAAAGATCTTCAGCAGAAAATATTTTGTCCAAGCTTTTTAAAGCATCCAAAATTTGTTGTGCTGTCCATCTTTCAATATGATTTTTTGGTAGTCCTAAAAAGGAAAGGATGTAGGAAAATATCCAGATAGTTGATACAAAGTAAAGTAATGTCAGAAGCAAGGCCATCCTGTCCATCCTGCCAGTCCGTATCCGTTGTAAAAAACGGCAGTACACGACATGGAAAACAAAATTATAAATGTCGGGACTGTGGTCGTCAATTTGTAGAAAATCCACAGTGGCAGAGAGTTTCAGAGCGTACCCAAGACACTTATGACCTTCTTGAGAAACTACTACTAGAAAAAATCCCACTAGCTGGAATTGCCAGAGTCCTCAAGGTCTCAGAGAGATGGTTGCAAAGTTGGTAGTCCTAAAAAGGAAAGGACGCACACGGAGGTAAAGAATCGTTGTAATGATGAATAAAATTCCAAATGGCTCCAATGTGATTTTCCAATTTCTTAGAAAAAGATAAGGTCTTTCTAACTAGTCTTGATACTCGTTGACGTAACGTACAGTTGAATCTCTCAATATAGTTGGTCTTTCCCGTTTCTTTCCCGACAGCCCTATGACGTTTGCTGGGCAGGACAACTGGATAAGACGAATAGAAGTCAGTATAAATAACCGCACATTGGCGATAGACGCTAGGCAACGATTCCCATAACTTCTGAGCTGATTCACCAGTGCGATCGCCTATATAACAACCGACAATTTCACGAGTCTCGGCATCAATGGCAAGCCATACCCACTGTTTATTGCCTTTGTCGTCCACAAAAGACCACAATTCATCCATCTGTATGGTCAAACGGCGTTTTGGTTTTGGTTCTACCTCCACCTGCTGAGGAACGTTTTCATATTTATGATTGACGTAACTTTGCAACCATCTCTCTGACACCTTGAGGACTCTGGCAATTCCAGCTAGTGGGATTTTTTCTAGTAGTAGTTTCTCAAGAAGGTCATAAGTGTCTTGGGTACGCTCTGAAACTCTCTGCCACTGTGGATTTTCTACAAATTGACGACCACAGTCCCGACATTTATAATTTTGTTTTCCATGTCGTGTACTGCCGTTTTTTACAACGGATACGGACTGGCAGGATGGACAGGATGGCCTTGCTTCTGACATTACTTTACTTTGTATCAACTATCTGGATATTTTCCTACATCCTTTCCTTTTTAGGACTACCAAACCATGAATTTAATGTCATCCGTCTCTGGGAACAACCCACTGATATCTTTCGGCAGTACCTTGGGCTATTGCCACTTGCTGTTTTAACCAAAACAAACAACCCTGAAGAAACTTTAAGGGATGTGGCAAGACAAATTGATCATATTGCCGATAAACGAGTCCAAAGTAACGTAGCAGCATCTACCGCTATAATATCGGGTATAGCCTTAGACAAAGCAATCATCCAAAGACTACTAAGGAGTGAAATCATGAAAGAATCAGTGATTTATCAGGATATTTTATTGGAAGGCGAAGCAAAAGGCGAAGCAAAAGGCGAAGCAAAAGGCAAGGCTGAAGGTAAAGCTGAAACTACCCGTCAAATAGCTCTAAATATGTTGCTTTCCAACGTCTCTACAGATTTGGTTGCCCAATTTACAGGGCTGACTCTCAAACAAGTCCAAAAGCTGCAAAAGCTTTCCACAAAACAGCCTAAGATGCCTAAGTCTTCAAAACCAAAGCGATCGCCTAAATCATAACTTCCAAAAAGTAACCTGCGATCGCTATTTTTGGGATGTGTCAGCGATAGCATCAAATTCCATTTGCTATGATTTCGACTTGATTATGGCTTCACTCAAAGCAACCCACTGAGCAACATCTAGATCTTCGGCTCTTACTTGTCCATTAATTCCCATTGACTCCAAAATGAGAACCAATTGATCGCGATCGATTTCCAAAATTAAATTGTTTCGCAACATCTTGCGCTTAGTCGCAAAACCGAGCGTAAGCAGACGATCTAAGAACTTAGGATCGCTTGCAGGAGCAATAGGTGGACGGGGAATGATGCGAACAACAGCTGAGTTAACTTTGGGTGGTGGATAAAAAGCCGTAGCAGGAACATCACAAATGAACTGACATTCAGCAAGATATTGAATCTTGACGCTGAGCCCATTGTAGGCTTTGTGCCCAGCTTTTGCCGCTAAGCGATCGCCTATTTCTTTTTGAACAAGCAATACAATTTGCTCAAATTGTTGAACTGGCTCCGCAAGAGTTCCCAATAACCGTTTGAGGATTTCGCCTGTGATGTTGTAGGGAATATTAGCGATTACTTTATTGGTCTGCGCAGGTAGAGGAATATCGAGAATGCTCCCTTCGATCAATTGGAAGTTTTTTTGATGCATCGTTTTACGAAGCTTTTCACAAAGATCGCGATCAATTTCCACAGCGGTGAGCGACTCAACAAAGGGTAAAAGTAGTCGAGTGAGATTGCCCGTCCCCGGTCCAATTTCTAAAATGCGATCGTTTGGTTGCAATTGTCCAGCACGCAAAATTTTATTCAGAACGTCATCACTTCGCAACCAATGTTGTCCAAATTGTTTGCGGGGGCGAATAGTTTTGCTAGGAACGTAGATGGGTTTATCGAGATTGGTCATTGCGATCGCACAAGTAGATCCAAATTTGTAAGGTTGCACGCCGAAGGAGCCCAACCTTACAAATTTTGGGTAATTTATTAGTGATAATAACTGAGATCGTTAAATTATTTTCGCTAAGCCGTTAGCGCTGAATGTGCCAAGCCCATCTTCTTCGTTTACCATTCGTCAAGCTAGCTCTAGAGATGTTGGTCATGTATCCGATATCTTGACTGAGAGCTTTTATCGGAATACCGTTCACCAAGACAACTTCTTAAAACGCTGCTTTACGGATCTGGTATATCCAATTTTGCGCTACGGCATCATGCTTGATCTCAGCGGTCGATTTGGAGACAAAACACCCTGCTATGCGTGTCTTGTGGCTACCCATCCTGCCAATAAATTTCAAGCGATCGCTTCTCTAGAAATTTGTATGCGATATGTACCTATTAAGCCCTATCGTGAGTTTTGGCTGGGTCGCGAAATGCAGCAATATCCGTATGTTTTTAATCTTGCCGTGCATCCTCAATGGAGACGGCGTGGTGTGGCAAAACAACTTTTGTTGGCAGCAGAGCAAACGGTAAAACAATGGGGTTTTTCACGGCTCTATATGCATGTTCTTGAAGACAATCATCCTGCTCGTCATCTGTACGATCGCATTGGCTACCGACTGCATAGCCAAGAAGGTATTGTAAATTATTGGCTAATGGGGCGACCCAAAAAATTGTTATTACAAAAAAGATTTTAAATATAGTAAAGCAAGCTTTGCTTAGGAGAGCAAACCCAAAAGAGTAATGGCGGCACTTTGCGCCGCCATTACTCTTTTGGGTTTTGAATCGATCCCAAGAATGATAGTGGCGGGATTAGCACGCCGCTATCATTCTTGTTTTTCTAAAGGCAGCACAGAGCACTGCCTTTAAATGTTTAGACCATTCCAAACTTTGAGATCAAGTTACAATGTTAGTGTGTTGAAATAATTTATCAGGAGTACATCTGCCAACTATGACCATCGCAACCGATATCGATACCCCCACAGATCTCAAACTAAGTGAGAGAGAGCAAGACCAAAGCTATCAAATGGCACAAGCAGCAGCGATCGCTGCCGATGATCGCAAGGGAGAAAATATCGTTTTGCTAGCGATCGGTGAAGTGTCAAGTCTGGCTGAGTATTTTGTGATTGCCACAGGATTTTCTAAAGCCCAAGTAAGGGCGATCGCGGGTATGGCTGAAGAAGAGATCGCCGAAAAGTTTGGGCGCAAGCCTAGAAATATTGCGGGTGAGCAGGATGGCACTTGGATTTTGCTCGATTACGGCGATGTAATTGTCCATGCCATGATGGCTCAAGAGCGTGAATATTATGACCTAGAGGCATTTTGGGGTCACGCACCAAAACTTGAAGTGTTTTTGCCAGACGAAGCAGAAAAAGATGAAGTTGTAACTGCAATATAAACCCAAAAAACAAAAGCAACCCAAAGGGTTGCTTTTGTTTTTTGGGTTTTATAGCATTGGCTACAAAGACAAGCGATAATTGAAAAATCTCGTTTAAATTTGGATATATCAGAGTTTATGAAGATTGGCGATCGCGTTCGTGTCAAGACAGCGTTAAATGTTTTCCACCATCCTGAACACAAAGGCAAATCCTTTGACATTTCAGGGCTGGAAGGTGAAATTGTCCGTGTGCATACGGAATGGAATGGTCGTCCGATCAGTCCAAACTATCCCTATGAGGTGAGATTTACACCTAAATTTGTAACCCATTTAGGCGATCACGAAATAGAATCAGTTGGTTAAGATACCAAAAACATATAAAAGACTGGCTAAGCCAGTCTTTTATATTTTGATAGCATCTAAATAAATCGCTACCATTGGTTTACATATATGGAAGCAACAATTTTCAGCATTGTTTTCGCTTTATTGAGTGGCACTTATATTTATCGCTCCTTTCGGATCATCGAAGAAGGACAAATTGCACTGGTTGAAAGGTTTGGGAAGTATCAAAAGACGATGGAACCAGGCATCAACATTGTCCTGCCGTTTATAGATCGTGTCTCCTTAATCAAAAGCGCCCGTGAGCAAGTGTTAGAACTAAAGCCTCAGCCTTGCATGACCTCTGATAATGTTAGCGTCAATGTCAGTGGCACGATGTATTGGCAAATTACTGATCTCCAAAAAGCTCGCTACAACATTGAAAATGTCGATCAGTCTTTGCAAATATCGCTGACAACCCAAATTCAAACCCAGATTGGACGCTGCGAACTGGATTTTATCATCGGTGGTCAAGAAGAAATTAATACCGAAATTTTAAAGGGAATTAGTAATGACACCCAAGATTGGGGAATCAACGTCTTGCGAGTCAGGCTTGGTGAGATTACGATCCCGAGTTCAGTTCTTCAGTCGATGGAAAAACAAAAGGCAGCCGAGATTGAGAAGAAAGCAATGATTTCGCTATCTGAAGGGATAAAGACTTCAGAAATAACTAAAGCGGAAGCTGAAGCTCGCTCTAATCGGGTACTAGCAGAATCAGAACGTCAAGTGCAATTAGAACAGACTGAGGCGATGGCTCTGTCGATCGAGCGGATTGCTAATGCGATCGCTAAGCATCCCAATGGTAAGGAAGCGGTACAGTATTTGTTAGCCCAAAAATATCTAGAAATGGGACAAGCGATCGGGGAAAGCCCTAGCAGTAAGGTTTTGTTTATGGACCCAGATTCCATCCCTGCGGCGATTCAAGCATTATTAGCCATGAACGATATCAAAATCACTGAAACAATGACAGAGAAAATCACTGAGGCGATCGCAAAGCAGCCCTATGGCGCAAGTGGCAATATTCCCCCAACGTTACGCAATTTACCTGAACTTAAGCAATTTCCACCACCATCGGATAGCGAAAAAGATCCTTCTAGCAGCAATTAGGGTTCTCAAAGGAAAAAACAATCCATATAAAACCCAAATAAATGAAAGCGGCACGAAGCGCCGCTTTCATTTACAGCAATTACCGATCAAACGAACCACAAGAAAAAATTTAAAAGCGTTGCTTCGCAACGCTTTTAAATTTTTTCTTGGTTTGGGTTTGAGCGCAAAGCGCAGTAAGCAAAACTTTCATTGCTATAAAAGCATCTCCTCTACAGTTTAGGGTTTGAGATCTATAACAATCCTCGATATCGAATAAAAACTAATACGGCTGACCATGAGCCCAGAGCTACTTTGATCGCGACAAGGATATTTAAAAACGGGATCATACCACCACTAATTAGTTCTCCCATCTGACCATGGGGTAGCTCTATACCTGAAAGCGAAACCACCGATAGGACAATAAAAATAAGAACTGATATTTTCTCCCAAGTTGCGGCGTGCCATCGCTTATAGATATTTTGGAGTTTTTCTGGAGGAGAAGTAATCGCAATCAAGCCGATCGCAGTTCCACCAGCAACACCTGCGGCAAAGCCTCCCCCTGGACTCAGGTGTCCACGAATTGCTAGCTCAATCCCTACTAAAGCGGCAATAGTAGCCCCTAGTTGAGCTAGTACAATCGAAGTCTGATCCGCAAATTGATAAATTCGGGTAAAAGGCTTCTCATTAGCCAGCAAAAAGTTTGCACCCATAATCGCGATCGTAAACACAATTACTTCAAAAATAGTGTCATAAAGCCGATTACGAAAAATTATTCCTGAAACTACATTACTTACCCCGCTATCTTGTGCGATCGCTTCTACAATCGAGAATGACAATCGAGGCGCGGGATTAGCGATAAATAACATTTTGATATAAAAAGCGATGCCTGCGACTATGTAAATCCATTTCATAATTGTTTGAGGGGTAGGGCTAAAAGCGGTAGGGTTTTAGCGTCAGGAATGACGGTAATTAAAAGTTTCGGAGATAGCTGTAATCATTCTTTGGCATCTCTGCTTTGTAATCTCTCTTTGTCATCTCTCTTTGTAAGTTAATTGAATATTCGACAAAGCTGGGTCTGCTTGCATAATCTCGTAAAGACGAGGCAAACGTATTTCGATTTTATAAAATTTAGTATCTGTATCTTCCTGACGCTCCGAACTATGTAAAATTGCATGGACATTTTTATCGATTAGAGATTTTTCTAGATCTATTTCGTTCTCATGAGGAACTAACTCAATACGCATATAGTACTTACTAAAAGTGATTTTTAGAGCATTTACCAGTTGCCCAAAATTAGTGATAGACAACTGTAGATTTTCAGGAGTACCTGAAGATTGTTTGATCGGCTCTAATTGTTCTGACGGTTTCTCCAACTGTGTAAACGGATTATCAATCTTATTGAATTCTGCTTCTAAGTCATGGGCGATCGCAATTTCCTCGACCACACCCAAACGCAATACTAAAGACGATCGTACCGCAACTGCATAAAGCATCGTCGCTAAAAAAGAGCCGACTAGAGCATCGGTTAACGCTACATCCGCCGCACCCAAAATGGTATAGATTAACGCCGATACTGCGCCCAAGATACCGCGAGTGATTAGGGCGTGGTAAGGATTGGTCTGGAATACCAACATTGATGCTGATATGGGCAACAGCACCGCGATCGCATAAACGTAACTATCATAACTAGCCATTTATTGCTCGCCTCCATTTGTTTCCCTTTGGTCTATTTTGGGATTCCATTTGGGGTTATTACTACTAGCACAATAAGCAAGTACATAGCCCAACATTGTATTCCATAAAGCTAAGGAAATAATCGCCAAAAGCAGTAAAGGAAAATCTTTAGGGCGCTGCAAAAGCAACCCAAAGACAATTGCGATCGAGCCAAGGGTGTCAGATACTGACAGGCTATGCAATTTAAATAATATCGATCGCTTAGTCAGCAAAGCCGAAGTTCCCCAGAACCAGAATAATAGCCCAATGGCAATGCAGAAGTAACTGAGAATATTTAATCCAATCATCAAGGTATTCATAGCTCACCTGTGCCCTTAATAATATGAGCTAAGAGCATGAAACCTGCATTGCCAACACTCAAAATGATTACTCCAGCTACACCGATCATCCAATCGTCACGCATAATCGAAATTACTAAAATCACAATTGCAGACTTAGCCGCAACGCTAGAAAAAGCCAGCATCATTTCCCAAATGTCGTCACCATGATTTCCTGCTTTATAGAGTGGAATTAGCATGGCTAGAATCATCGCTCCCACAGCAAAATTTAGTACAAAATTTTGGATTGAATCTAGATTCATGGATTCCTCCTACGAGTTTTTTGAGGTAATACATAATGCACTACATACCAGCCATCTTCTAGATATCTCAAAACAATAGTTTTCGGAGTGAAAGTGATTAAGAAAATATCCAAGAAAATGATTCCTGCTGATCGTCGTTTTCCTGCTTCTTCCAATATTACTTTTTCATGTATATGAGGCTTGAAGATCATCTCAAGGGCTTCAACATAGGCTTGAGGAATTGCCAAAACTATTTTTCCTAAGCCTTTCAGAGCATCCTTGAGTCGAGTGTGATCGTTAGACCAACTGGGAAGCAATATAGCAATGACAACCCCAATCACAATGTTTGCTAGACTGAAATTGGCAGTCAGCAAAAACCAAATCACGATTCGCAATATAAATTGACCAATCATGCTAGCGCCATCCAGAACAATAAGATTAACATCAGGCTCATAACACCGATTAGATTCTCAAACTTCTCAAACAAAGTCGGCAATTTGACCAATGCAGATCGAAAAATCAGCCAATATGCTATCCAGCCGATCCCAATTATTATTAAGGGTTTAGCGATGTTTTCCAGATCATAGGCTTCAAAGTAAACAACATTTGCCACGACTAGTCCACCCAATAAAATTGCGATCGCTAACCAAAACTCAACTTTTAAGGGTGCTTTAACTGATTGATCTTGGTTACTATGTGGTAAAAAAATAAACTTTGCAAAGGAAATCGCAGTACCTAAGGCTGCGATATTCATCCCGACCACTTGCCAAGGCAGAAGGTTTTTCATGGTTAATACCTTTGCCCCAAACCCAGATAGTAAAGGAAACCCTGAAATGGAAAAGCTCGCAATCACTAAAGGAATCCAGAGCTGTTTAGAAAGATGCTGATGTTGCAATTCTTTGAAGTTACGGCTAGGTAAATTACCCACGATTAGAAACAGCGACGATTTCACTAAGCCATGGGTGAGTGCATAGAATCCGCCAACCTCTGGTGCAGCAAGAATAAAACCTAACTGCGAAACAGTGTGAAATGCTAGCATCCGCTTGGTATCTTTCTCAAACACGGCAAAGAAGACACCTAGTAGAGCGGTTCCAACTCCAAATAGTCTCACAATTGGAGCAAGTTCCTCTACCAATAATGCACAACGCACTAATGGTAAAACGCCCGCCTTAACTACAACCCCTGACATCAGCGCCGAAACTGGCGATTCTGATTCAGCATGGGTCAATGGCAGCCACAAACCTGAAACAAAGATGCCACCTTTAACCAATAAGCCCAAAAAGATCAAGGCGATCGCCTCTGGTGGAGCGCCCCGTAATTCCACAAAATCAAAGGAATGACTGGCTTTGTAAACCAGTATTGCCCCAATCAGGTAAAACAGCATGGCAACGTTACTTACAAAGAGATAACGCAAACCAATCCAGATCCCGCGATCGCTTCGAGGATAGGCAATTAGCAAAAATGTAGCAATACTAATTACTTCGAGCGCCACATATAAACTGATGAAGTCTGAGCAAGCTAAGGCGGCATTGACGCTGCCATGCAAAATCAAAACTTGGGCATAAAAGAAAGCTGTTTTGTCGGTATGCCAACAGTAAATAATTACTGCGGCTGTGACCAAAGCATTGGTCAAGATAAAAAATCCTGCCAAAGGATCAAGAATCAAGCTCACGCCAAAGTTATCTAGCAATCGCAAATTGATTGGCGTTTGCTGGATAAATAGAGGAATCACATATAGCGCCGACGCAAACGCACCGACTAAAGCCAGAATGCGATCGCATTTTGGCAGCAGATAGATGATAAAGCCCACCAAAAAGGGTAAGACAATCCAGATCAAAGTCAGAGTAGTCATGGCACGTCACTCTGCTCGATTTCGCTAATTTCTAAGGTGGGATTGTTCCGTGATAGCTTGATTACGCCAACTAGCATCAGTGCCTGAATCGAAAAGCCAATCACGATCGCTGTTAGGATTACCGCCTGTGGTACTGGATCAGCGTAGTTTGTCCTTGGCGTATTGCTAAGGATTGGGGTAAATATTCCTTGACGCGCTGCAATCACTACAAAGTAGGCAATTACTCCAGTACTCATCACATCCATAGAAATGATTTTCATAACTAAGTTCTTTTTGAGAATAATCCCAAAAAATCCACAGAGTATGGTTGCCAAAGCAAAGGCTTCCAACAATTTCTTGATAATTCCCTAATTGCTGGACTTTAGACTAAAAAGAAGAAAAGAAAGGCAGGAAGTGAATGTCACAAACTGCCAAAAGAGCAATGATCAATAAACCAAATTGACATTGACTACTATGATTTTCCAAAAATTACAAGAATTTCGCAAGTCGATATATGAATACCTAGGAACAGGAAAAGATGCAGTATTTGAATTAATGGATGCCGTCCTGACAAGTCCGAGCATTAGCTCGTATGTGAGTCTGTCAATGAATCCATTATTTCGGCGAAAATGGTCAAGTATTTATGAGGGACTGCGCGATAGCCGACCAGCAAGAGGAAAGTTGATGAAACTAATGGTGCAAGAGATCCCAACCGAAGAGCAACCTTGTCTGGCTGGAGATAATAGCGTGTGGTTGCGACCAGATGCGGAAACGCTGAAGGAAAGAGGATTCCATCATGGCAAAGACGAAAGTATCGGCGTAGGACAAAGCTACAGCACGTTGGCGTGGATTCCCGAAGCAAGTGGGAGTTGGGCGCTACCGATAAAACATGAGCGGATCACCAGTTTCGAGACTCCTGTGAGTAAAGCTGCCTTCCAACTCAAACAAGTCACAAAGCAGTTAAGCGTACGCCCCCTAGCTGTCTATGACCGAGGATATGGGAATGCAAGTTTTGTGAAAGCAACAGCGAATATTGAGGCGGATTTATTACTACGTTTGGCATCTAATCGCTGTGTTTGGGGAGTTCCGTCTGCCTATAGCGGTCGTGGTGCACCTTGTAAACATGGGCATAAATTCAAACTGAATGCCCCAGAAACTTGGGCTGTTGCCGACACCACTATAGAAATTACAGACCCAAAAATAGGTCGGGTACGGGTAACTTATTGGCGTGACTTTCATTTCCGTACTTCTCCAGAAAGACCGATGCAGATTTTTAGAATTGAGGTGATTGAACCCTTGGGGCGCAACCGTAAGTTTCAGCCCATGTGGTTGGCTTGGTTGGGTAAAACTATGCCTGCTTTGGAAACTCTTTGGTTAAAATACTTGCGTCGCTTTGCCCTAGAGCATTGGTATCGTTTTGCCAAGCAACGGTTACATTGACTCTGCCCCAGATTACCTCTACTCAGGCGGTTGAGCGTTGGAGTGCTTTGATGCCTTTAATGACTTGGCAACTTTGGTCTGCTCGTCTCGATTGTGTTGATGCTCCTTTACCTTGGCAGTCTCCTCAGGATAATCTTGCTCCTGGTCGTGTCGCTCAATCATTTGCGGTAATTATTGCCGCGATTGGTACTCCTGCAATCCCTCCTAAACTACGCGGTAAATCGCCCGGACGCTCCTTAGGCGATCGCCTTCCTCCTCGTATTCGCTATCCGACTGTTAAAAAACACGCCTCAAAAAGAAAGAAAACTGAAAAGACTCCTCCGCCAACCCATCCAATTGCCATTTAGGTTCTGCTTCTCTTCTCAATTTTGAGCTGGATTTTGCTATTGCAAGCTCCTGCTCAATTTTCTCGTGTCTTTTGGTTCCTCTCTCATACCTGCCCATTAGTCCAAACTAAAGTAATTTCATACAGGTTACTAAATTTAACTCTAAAGGTTCATGATGCACTTTGCGATCGCAGCAATCCCAGATAATTCTCTATATATACAAAAGGAGTCTCACTGCGTGAGACTCCTTTTGTATATGTACTTTATTCCCAATTCACAAAAGTGTGACTACATTTCTATGAATTAAAACCCAAACCCTGTAAGGGTTTTAAAAGCACAAAATAGCGTAGCCATTTTGTGCTTTGGTATTATTCCCAATTCACAAAAGACTACCCAACCCCTTGTTTATTTGTCAAACCCCCCCCCCCCCCCCCCCCGGGGGGCCCCCCCCCCCCCCCCACCGCTATTTCTTGACTGGGAAGCGAGTATGACTACACTTTTAGGAATTAGGTAAAAAGCCAACCTAGTAATAGTTTTAAATCCTCAAAACAGCGTTGCTATTTTGAGCATTAGTATAAAAAGCTTGCAGCATTAGCTGCTTAAGATCAGCAATCAGAGGATAGCGAGGATTTGCGCCAGTACATTGATCGTCAAAGGCTTGATCCGCCATGTCCTCCACATGTGCCAAGAAGAATTCTTCACCAATACCTTGCTCCAAGAGTGCATCCTTAATCGTGGCAGGAATATCTACTTGACGTTTGAGATCCTCTAGAGCCGCGATCAATAGCTCAACCTTTTCGTCATCCGTCTCACCACCTAAATGCAGATAGTTCGCTATCTGGGCATAGCGCCATTTGCTATTTGGATATTTATTTTGCGAGAAAATCGCTTGTTTAAAAGGAACATCCGTCGCATTGTAACGAATAACATGGGAGATCATCAACGCATTAGCTAGCCCATGAGCAAGATGGCAAGTACCACCTAACTGGTGAGCAATTGAATGACAGACACCCAAGAAGGCATTAGCAAAAGCCATCCCTGCGATCGTCGCAGCATAATGGACTTTTTCTCGCGCTTTGGGATCTTTCGCTCCATTTTTGTAAGCACTTGGCAAATACTTAAATAACAACCGAATTGCCTCTAGAGCCAATCCATTTGTATATTCTGAAGCAAGAACAGAAACGTAAGCCTCGATCGCATGGGTGAGTGCATCAATACCGCCATAGGCTGTAAGTCGTTTCGGGATATTGAGCGTCAGTTCAGGATCGACGATCGCCATATTCGGAGTCAAAGCATAATCAGCAAGCGGATATTTGATATGTGATTTTTCATCGGTGACCACCGCAAAAGGCGTAACTTCCGAGCCAGTGCCAGATGTCGTAGGAATCGCCACCATAATCGCTTTTGCGCCAAGGGGTGGCAACTCGTAAACACGTTTACGAATATCCATAAATCGCATCGCTAAGCCTTCAAACTCGATTTCGGGATGTTCATACATTAGCCACATGATTTTTGCCGCGTCCATTGGCGAGCCGCCCCCAAAGGCAATAATCACGTCGGGGTGAAAGCTGTTGCAGATTTCTAAGCCTTTGCGAACCGTTGCTAAAGATGGATCGGGTTCTACATCATAGAAGGTGTAATGAGCAAGTCCGATTTCTTCCAAACTATCGGTGACTTCCTTGGTTAAACCCAGTTCAAACAAAGGGCGATCTGTGACAATCAATGCGCGTTTTCGACCCACGAGATCCCGCAATGCGACAGGCAAACAACCAGATTTGAAATAAATCTTTGGTGGGATGCGGAACCACAGCATATTCTCCCGACGTTCAGCCGCAGTTTTGATATTTAACAAATGTTGTGGAGTAACGTTTGCTGAAACTGAATTACCACCCCAACTACCGCAACCTAGTGTCAATGAAGGGTCGAGACGGAAGTTATAGAGATCGCCGATCGCACCCTGCGAAGATGGCGTATTGATCAACATCCGCGAGGTTTCTAGCTTGCTCTCAAAATAGCGGATATGTTCTTGATTGTTGGCTGCGGTATAAAGTACCGAAGTATGGCCATGCCCACCAAATAAGACCAACTCTTCAGCTTTATCGACAGCATCATGGAAATCATTGGCGCGATACATAGCAAGGATTGGTGAAAGTTTCTCATAGGCAAAGGGTTCGTCCTTAGAAATCGCTTCCACTTCACCGATTAAAACTCTGGTGTTTTCTGGTATTCCAAAACCTGCAACTTCGGCAATCTTAATCACCGATTGCCCGACTATATCCGCATTCAGCCTGCCATCTTTTAAAATTACCTGACGAATCTGGTCGCGTTCTGCTTCATTAAGGAAATATGCACCACGCTTAATAAATTCTTCCCTCACCGCTTCGTAAACAGCCGATACCACGACTACCGACTGCTCAGAAGCGCAAATCGTACCATTATCAAAGGTCTTACTGAGAATAATCGAACTGACCGCCATTTGCATATGTGCAGTTTCATCAATGATTGCAGGTGTATTACCAGCTCCCACACCAATCGAAGGATGTCCCGAAGAATAGGCTGCCTTAACCATCCCCGGTCCGCCCGTTGCCAAGATCAGCTTAATGTTCGGATTTTGCATCAAAGCTTGAGAAAGCGGCACAGTTGGTTCATCGATCCAGCCAATGATATCGGGAGGTGCACCTGCGGCTACAGCAGCATCAAGAACAATTTTTGCGGCAGCGATCGTGCAGTCTTTGGCATGAGGATGGGGAGAAAAGATAATCCCATTTCTAGTTTTCAAAGCAATTAAAGACTTGAAAATTGTTGTAGAAGTAGGATTAGTAACAGGTACGATTCCTGCAAGCAGTCCTACAGGTTCGGCAATGCGTTCATAGCCAAAATGCTTGTCAGATTCAATTACACCGCAAGTTTTATCATTTTTATACTTGTTATAAATCATCTCAGACGCAAAGTGATTTTTGATCGCTTTATCTTCGATTACGCCCATACCCGATTCTTTAACTGCGGCTTTTGCTAAGGGGATTCGCGCCGCATTTGCCGCCAGTGCTGTCTGTTTGAAAATGTGATCGACTTGCTCTTGCGAAAAAGTGGCGTATTCAGCTTGAGCAATTTTTACCCTTTGAATCAACAATTCCAATTCTTCAATATTTGTAACTTTCATAATGAATACTTTTCTATTTGATTTACGAATTACGAGTTGAAAATAATGAGTTAAAAATTACGAATTACGAATTACTAATTGCTAATTCGTAATTTTCAAACCCCGATCGCACCGAGTGCATTAATCCCGCGATCGCGAAATATCTCAACTGTCTGCTGGACTAGTTCTGGGGATGCAGGTGGCGTATCTTTGAGGGAGTAAGGCAAACCTAGCTGTTCCCATTTATATTCTCCCATTTTGTGAAATGGTAAAATTTCTAATCGTTCGACATTTTTTAAGGTGGCAATGAAATCGGCAAGTTGGTTGGTATTATCCTTGTTATCAGTAAGATGTGGTACTAGCACAAATCTGATCCATGCAGGCTTGCCAATATCGCTGAGATATCTTGCCATCGCCAGAGTTGGTTCAATGGAAACATTGGTGACTTTGTAATAAAGTTCAGGGATGTAGGATTTGATATCGAGAAGAACTAAGTCGGTTTCTTCGAGAACTGGTTTGGCAACTTCTAAAGTGCAGTATCCAGAGGTGTCAAGGGCTGTATGAAAGCCTAGTTGATGACAACGAGCAAATATTTCTCTGGTAAATTCTGGCTGCATCAAGGGTTCTCCGCCACTTACGGTGACACCTCCCTTACGAATATAGGATTTACATTTTTTGATCTCATCAATCAAATAATCAACGGTAACTTCTTTACCATCATGGGCATTGCGACAGTCAGGATTATGACAATAAAGGCATCGTAATGGACAGCCCTGAGTGAAGACTATAAACCTGATCCCTGGTCCATCAACAGTGCCGAAGGTTTCGATTGAATGAATGCGTCCAATTCCAGACATGATATCTCCTCTTAATTTTTAAAAAGTGCCGCGAAGCGGCACTTTTTAAAAAACTATACCCGCTCGTGGAACGTGCGCTTAATTACATCCAGTTGCTGTTCGCGAGTGAGTTTGATGAAGTTCACAGCATAGCCTGAAACCCGAATTGTCAATTGTGGATAGTTTTCGGGATGCTCCATTGCATCTAAGAGAGTGTTTCGATCAAGAGCGTTCACATTAATGTGATGACCGCCATCGTGGAAATAGCCATCTAAAAGATTAACTAGATTATTAGTGCGATCGCTTTCTTGTCTACCCAGTGCCGTGGGCACAATCGAGAAAGTATTAGAAATACCATCTTGACAATCGCTATATGGCAACTTGGCAACGGAAGAAAGCGAGGAGATCGCGCCACAGGAATCACGACCATGCATAGGATTAGCTCCAGGAGCGAAAGGTTCACCAGCTCTACGTCCATCGGGAGTGTTACCTGTTTTCTTCCCATAGACCACATTGGAAGTAATCGTTAGCACCGATTGGGTAGGCGTGGCATGACGATAGGTGGGATGCTTGCGGATTTCATTCATAAATCTTGCTACGAGGTCAACAGCAATGCTATCTACAAGATCGTCATTGTTGCCATACTTGGGATATTCGCCCTCAGTGACATAATCCATAGCCAAGCCCTGCTCATTGCGAATCACTTTCACCTTAGAGTACTTAATTGCTGAAAGGGAATCCACCACTACGGACAAACCAGCGATCCCGCAAGCCATTGTCCGATAAACATCGCGATCATGTAACGCCATTTCGATGCGCTCATAGCAATATTTATCATGCATGTAGTGAATGACATTGAGGGTGTTGATGTATGCCTTGGCAAGCCAGCCCATCATTTGCTGCAAACGCTCATTAACTTCTTGGTAATCGAGATATTCACTGGTAATCGGTGCAAAGTTGGGCGCAACTTGTTCTCCAGACTTCTCATCCTTACCGCCATTAATCGCATAGAGCAGAGTCTTCGCTAAGTTTACCCTAGCGCCGAAGAACTGCATCTGTTTACCAATTCGCATTACCGATACACAACAGGCGATCGCATAGTCATCTCCATAAGTCGGACGCATCAGGTCATCATTCTCATACTGAATCGAACTGGTGTCGCTGGAAATCTTGGCACAGAACTGTTTGAAGTTATCGGGTAAATGTTCTGACCAAAGGACAGTTAGATTAGGCTCAGGAGCCGCACCGAGGTTAGAAAGCGTATGCAAGAATCGATAACTAGTTTTGGTAACTAAAGTCCGACCATCAGCGCTCATGCCACCGATCGCTTCGGTTACCCATGTGGGATCGCCTGAGAATAGGGCGTTGTAGTCAGGTGTGCGTAAAAATCGTACCATTCTCAACTTCATCACGAAATGGTCGATGAGTTCTTGTAGCTCAACTTCTGCGATCGCGCCATTCCGCAAATCCCGCTCAAAATATATGTCTAAAAACGTCGAAACTCGACCGAGGGACATCGCAGCCCCATTTTGTTCTTTGACCGCACCTAGATAGCCAAAATATAGCCACTGCACAGCTTCTTTTGCAGTCATTGCAGGATGACCGATATCAAAGCCATACTTTGCTGCCATTTCCTTTAGTTCAAGCAAAGCGCGAATTTGCTCCGATAACTCCTCACGCAGACGAATGGTTTCTTCATCCATTACATCTAGTTCGAGAGATTCTTTCTGCGTCTTTTTATCGTCAATCAAGCGATCGACTCCATAAAGAGCCACCCGACGATAATCACCAATGATGCGTCCGCGTCCATAGGCATCGGGCAATCCTGTAATGATCCCCGATTTTCTTGCTTTCCGCATCTCACTGGTGTAAGCATCAAACACGCCATCGTTATGGGTTTTGCGATACTTAGTAAAAGTCTCTTCTGTTTGGGGATCAAGTTGATAGCCATAGGCTTCTAGCCCTGCCTTAACAACGCGAATACCACCATAGGGCATAATTGCGCGTTTAAGTGGTTGATCAGTTTGCAAGCCGACAATTTGTTCTAATTCGCGATCGATGTATCCTGCGTCATGCGCCGTAATCGATGTAGGCAGTTTAGTGTCTACATCCAATACACCCTTTTCCCGTTCTAGCTTCATTAGCTCAAGAACTTTCTGCCACAGCTGCTCAGTTCTTGAAGTTGCTGCTGCTAGAAAATCAGCATTTCCTTCGTAGGGACTATAATTCTTTTGAATAAAATCTCTAACGTTGACTTCTCTCGTCCAACTGCCTTCCGTAAAGCCCTGCCATTCGACATACATAGCTTCAACCTCCATTTTTTGTGAAAGATACAAGCTGTTTTTTATCTTCCAAATCTATTATAGATTTATCAATTAGTTCCTAAGATAATGCTGTTAATGTCATTACAAAAGTTAACTATGCGATCCTTGTATACCAATTCACGAAAGTGTTGTCACACTTTCGTGAATCGAAACCCAAACCCAGTAAGTTTTTTGTCAAGAAATGACTACGCCATTTCTTGATTTGGTATTAAGCTAACGAGAGTTGCGGCGCGAAGCGGCGCAACTCTCGTTAGCTTTTTGCTTTTATCTCTAAAAACAAGTTTTTTATGGAAGGGTGACAGTTATTTCCAGTCACACAATTGTGATGGAGAGGTCATGAACGGTTGTGGATATTGATAAAAGCCATCAGTATTCAGTTTTGCATGACTAAATAAGATCCATTCAGTACGTCCACCCCGATCCATCGCAGTCCGAATGACCTTCCCATCCTTGAGAGACAAATGTCCTTCTTCATCCCATTTAAATTCAGGCTTGGGAATACTAATCCATTGGCGACCACCCCAAGAGATTGCTAGCGCTTCGCCAGTTACGAGACTGCCATTCGTGAGCCCGCGTACACAGATAAAATCATCCGAATGCGGATAGCCATAATATCCATCCACGAGATCGCCTGTTTTTGTAAAATTAAAACAAACCCCTGCCCCATTGCGCCAATCTAGTGGTTTCGGTTGACTACAAAGTTGATAGTTGCCATTTGCTAACGTGGCGATCGCATTTTGAGCATTAGCTTCATCACTAGAAAGTAATACACCAAAAGAGATGGCTACCAAAATCACGCCGCAGAGGTTAAGAAGATAGTTTCTGCGAAACATAATTGCATCACCTCCTAAAGATTAGGAAGTTGCTTATATCTACAATTCTACGCTTTTTCCTATAGCAATTTCTGTTCAACCGAACCCGAATTAAAAAAGGGTCGCGCTGCGACCCTTTTTTAATTCGGGTTTCAGCGATGAGCTCTGTAAATATGCGACAAATGGCGTAAACATTAATCGGAACTGTCCGATCGCGACTCTCGTCAAAACTGCCATAACAGGAATTACCCAGACAGAAGCAAATGAAAACTAGCGCGATCGCCTTGAGCCTGATATCGGCAATCTTAGTCAGCATTCCTAGCTTTAGCAAAGCTGCCTCAGCCGCCCCCATTGATTTTGATACAGACGAAAAAATTACGATGGAAGTCTATCGTTCGGCTAATCCTGCGGTGGTGACAATTAAAACAGCAACTAGCACAGGCTCAGGCAGCATCATTAGTCCTGAAGGTTTAGTAATTACCAATGAACATGTAATTCGTGATGCAAAAAATGGCATTGTTAGAATTATTAATACCGAAGGCAAAACCTATAACGGACAGGTTCTCACCATCGATCGCAAAAATGATTTAGCACTAGTTCGGATTACCTCTAGCGATTGCTTCCCAACCATTACATTCGCCGATCGCGAAAATATTTTGGTTGGTCAAAAGGTCTTTGCGATCGGCAGCCCCTTTGGGTTGTCTGGAACTCTCACCACGGGTATTCTTAGTCGTGTTGCGATCGATGGCGATCTGCAAACCGATGCCAGACTCAATCCTGGTAATTCTGGGGGTCCATTGCTTAATTCTCGTGGTGAAATGATTGGCGTGAACAAGTCAATTCTTAGCCCTGATGGTCGCTCCAATACAGGGATTGGCTTTGCAACGAGCGCCCCCATCGCCAAACAATTTATCACCCGCAGCGCTGCTCTCATTCAGCCTAAAACTGTAGCCAGTCTTCCTAATTCTCAAATCAAAGATGCTCCAGCAATGGCTCCCAAAACCGCCGCTCCAGCGATCGCATCTGTACGATTTGAACGCCCTCAATTAGGAGTAATTCTCAATCCATCGAGTCTCACAGTTTATGAGGTGCGTCCCAACTCTCTCGCCAGTCAGATGGGTTTACAACGTGGCGATCGTCTTATCAGTCTAAATGGCACACCCCTCAGCGATGCAAAGCAAATTGTTGATTACTTGGCTCAGCGCCCATCCTTAGCTCTTTTGACTGTAGCCAGAAGTACAGGGCTTACCAACTATCAAATCAAGTTTTAAGGATCTCCTTAAAACTTGATTTGCAATCCTAAACCGCAATAAATTTATTGCGGTTTAGGATTGCGACAATATTGTTGTAACTCCTGTTCTAAATCAATTCCTTTGTTGCCAGCAGCAATCAAATTCGCAGATGCAGCTTGGAATGCTGCATAATCTCCCTGATCTTGATCACGTTTTGCTCTTGTTAATTTATTCCCCAAATCTTCAGAAAATTTTATGTAGCGTTCTTGTAAGGATTTGAGCTGGATATCTTCGACTTTAAGAGTCATTAAATCTTGCTTTAGGTCATTGATATAACGCAAAATCACCGACAATTCCGTTGTGTTCGAGGCTCCTGCGGCTTTGTCGGTGATAGTTATAAATGCTTTACATTCAGAGGCTTTACTCACCTTATCTATTACTTTTTCATTCGATTTAATGCCCGAATTTATAGGCGAAGCGAAGGCATTGGTATACAACATCCCATAGGGAGTCAAGATTACTCCAATTGCTATTACGTTCAAAAGGGTAAGATTTAGTTTCATTTGGAAAATATATTTCTCTAATCTTTGGACAACTAAGTACTTGTACAAAAATAAATTACCCAAATTTGTAAGACTTCTCCCCAAAGGGGAGAAGTCTTACAAATTTGGGTTTGTCTTTAATTACTCCCCTCCCAGTCAAAAAAAGACTTTAAACCCCAAAAATTAGTGGTGTGGCGCAAAGCGCCGCACCACTAATTTTTGAGTAATACCAAAGCATAAAAGGGCTGCGCCCTTTTATGCTTTGGTATTAAATGGGTAAGCATAGAAACCAGTAAATACACTGATCCCCGACTTTTTCTTTGTGGCTGAATAAAGTTGATCTTTGCTTGCAAAAACAAAGTCGGGAATCTCAATCTCTATATTTTCAGTTTAAACACAGTCTGAAAAACAAAAACTTGGTTGTAATCCTAAAAGGGTATTTAATTATTTCTGTAGGTGAAAAACTCTACAAAAATGTTGTGTGATGTGAGTGAAAAACAAATGAATGTCAAGACCTCCTCTACTCTGATAATACTATCTGCTGTTTTGAATGTCTTTTTAGAGCTTGGGACTCAGGCGTTTGCACTAGAAACAGCCCAAGAGGTTAAAGAGACCAAAGTCTTAGAAACGTCTATAGCCGATCCATTAGAGCAGCAGAAACGCGATCGCCTATCTAATTACAATGCTACGCCCGAAATAACGCAACCGATTACCCAAATCACCTCTGTATCGCAACTATCAGACATCAAAACAACTGACTGGGCTTTTACCGCACTGCAAAGTTTGGTGGAACGTTATGGCTGTATCGCAGGCTATCCTGACCGCACCTATCAGGGAAAACAAGCGATCGCCCGTTACGAATTTGCATCGGGACTGAATGCCTGTTTAGATAAAATTAATGAAATCATCAGTGCAGGGCTAGCGGACAAAGTCAGTCAAGCAGATTTGGCGACACTCAAAAAACTGCAAGAAGAATTTGCGGCTGAGCTAGCAATACTAAGGGGCAGAGTTGATACGCTGGAGACAAAAACTGCCCGACTAGAAGCACAGCAATTTTCAACAACGACAAAGCTAAACATTCTCAGTTCCTTCAACCTGAGTAGTTCGTTTAGTGGCGGAAATATCCTTGCAGAAGGATTGCCAATTCCTGCGAGCGTTCCTGTATCTCGGTTTGCTACTCGCAATCCATTTACTAGAAGCCCCATTGTCGGCACAATTACTGAAAAACCAAATACCACCTTTAGCTATTCTAATTATCTGATCCTTACTTCTTCGTTTACGGGGAGCGATACGCTCAATCTAATTTTGGCAATGGGTAATGGGAATCCACCCTCTAGCGCCTATAGTTCAGCAGGTTTTTCTAGTACATTTGGTGTACCTTATGCCGATTCCAATCCAGTCGTACCTCAAGCAGCAAATAGCGTTGGTTTGTTTGAGCTGTTCTATAGTTTTCCCATTAGCGATACGGTGAGAGTACAAGTTGGTCCGAAGATTTTGCCTTTTCGGCAGTTTGATGTCAATCGCTTTACATCAGTAATTAATGGTGCAGGAAGCTTAAACTCTTATCAAAGTACGCTTGCCAATAGTGGGCTATCAGGAGCGGGGGCGATCGCTAGTTGGAGAATTTCCGATCAATTTTTGTTGAAAGCTGGCTATCTTGCGCGTAATGATGCCTCTTTTCTATACTTTGGGGGAGACAGTGCCAGCAATCCCAATCGAGGCTTATTCGGTGGTTCCAATCAGATTTTGACGGAGCTAACTTATTCGCCTAGTGATTCCACAAATTTTCGATTTCTCTACAGCCGTACCTATAACCAAGCACCTCCAGCTTCACCCCTTGGACAACCTAATCTGCCTTTCTTTTTAACTTATTCGGCGAGGGGAGTAGCTGATGATGGATTTGGGGGTAGGCTACAAGATAGCACAGGGGATAATTTTGTCTTTAACTTTGATTGGCTATTAAATCGCTCCTTTGGTTTGTTCGGTCGCTATTCCTATAGTAGTTATCGTATTGCACCTGTAAATCTCGCGATCGCTGGTGGTAATGTCAATCTGCAAGCCTTCCAAGTTGGGCTTGCCTTTCCCGACCTTGGGAAGGAAGGGGCTTTAGGCACATTGTCGTTTACCATGCCATTTCAAGTACTTTCTGGACGAAACTTCCTCGTTGCAGGTAATGGTGATGGTGGTACACAATATGACTTAGAACTAACGTATTCTTATCCGATCATGAGATTTATCACGCTTACGCCTTCATTGTTTGCTACGTTTAATGCGAACAATTTTAGTAGTAACCACACAATTTGGGGAGTGGTATTGCGGACACAGTTCTTGTTTTAGAAACCATTTAAGAATTGTCTAGATTGCCTATCTTCTCTTGTAAAGGCTTCTTTGTCCACACAAGTCTCTCTGTCTAAGTTTCGATGTATCTAAGCCCCCTAAATCTCCCAATTCTGGGGGCTTTGAAAGAATTTTATTTTCTTGTCCCCCCAGAATTGGGGGCTAGGGGGAAATTAATTAGAGAATTTTCTTCTTCCCCCTTTTTATACCAAAGCACAAAATGGCTACGCCATTTTGTGCTTTAAACCCCTTGCAGGGCTTGTTTTTTAACTCACAAAAGTGTTGCTACACTTCTGTGAATTGGTATTAAGGGGGATTGAGGGGGATTTCCTTGAGTTTTTTACCAAAAATTATGACTTGTTAGATCGCAAAATATTGTTAAGGAGTAGAAACGATGCCTGATCATGTAGTGTGGTCTCATGAAATTGCCAATGTGCCACTTCCACCTTTAGTCAAAGGATTACCGATTTTTGGGAGCAGTTTGGAACTCGCAGCCGATAGCGCCAAATTTTTTCTGAAACAATATCATGAGATTGGAGCAATTTTTCGCATTCGCGCCCTCGATCGCCAATTTACAGTAATCGCAGGTGTGGAAGCCAATCAATTTGTCAACCAAGTTGGAACTGAGTTTCTCAGCGGCAAAGATTTTTGGAAAGACTTTGTAAAAGAATTGGGTGTTGATGAATTGCTGGTCAGTTTAGATGGCGATCACCATCAACAGAAACGCCGATTTTTGAAATCAGGATATTCGCGCAACGCCATTATCCACGCTTTCCCAGAAACAATCCAATTAATTCAGTCTTTGACCGCAGATTTGCGATCGGGACAACGGTTGCAAGTTTTACCCTTCTTTAAACGAGTTATTTGCGAACAGTTAGGGATGTTACTTGCCGACTGTTCCCCTGGTGAGTATTGCGAAGATTTAGTTGATTTTTTACAGACAGCTCTAAATGTATTGGTGGTAAGACAATCTCCATCATTTTTACTATGGATGCCATCTTATAAACGCGCAAAGCAAAGGGTACTCGAATTAGCTCGCATCGCGATCGCCAAACGTCGTAGCAATGATGTTAAGAGAGAAAGACCAAATTTAATCGACGATCTAATTGCTGATTCTAAAACAACACACCCGATGTTCTCGGAAGCCGAATTGATTGCGGCGGCGGTTGGACCATACCTTGCAGGCATAGATACGGTTGCAAATACCTGCTCTTTTATGCTTTACGCATTGCTGAAATCTCCTGAAGTAATGGCAAAAGTAATGCAGGAAGTCGATCTGCTGTTTCGAGATGGCATACCCAGCGCTGAACAACTACGCGGGATGAGTGCTTTGCATGGCACTGCGATGGAGACACTGCGGATGTATCCTGTGGCGGCGGCAATTCAACGATATGCGATCGCGGATTTTGCATTTCAAGGCTATCGCGTGGAGGCGGGAACCCATATGATCATAGCCACGACATTACCCCATTTTTTGCCGCAATTTTTCCCAAATCCTAACAATTTTGACATCGATCGCTTTCATCCACCTCGCAGCGAACATAAACAAAATGGTGCTTTTGCTCCTTTTGGGGCAGGCGCACATCTATGCTTAGGTAACGGGTTGGCTGAAGTCCAAATCATGTTAACCATGGCGACGCTGTTGCATCAATTGGAGTTTTCCCTTGAATCTCCCGTCTATACAATTCAACCCACGAACAATCCTACCCTTACCCCAGGGAATAAATTTTATCTGCGCATCAAAGCCAGAAATTCTCATGCTCAAAAAGGGGTTAAGTGAAAGTAAGCCATAGGCTTACTTTCACTTAACCCCTTTTTGAGGTTTTTCGCGCCTACGGCGCGAAAAACCTCAAAATGAGATTCGTAATGAAAACTGCAACTAAGTAAGGGCAATTCATGAATTGCCCTTACGGTAAAATAAAGAGCTCAGGGCATTTTTGCGTAAGTCCTACTAAGTAATTCGCCCCCAAGAAGCTGATTTGTCCGCGAAGCAGACAAATCAGCTTCTTGGGGGAATTTAAAAAATCATTCTTTAAGGATCGAGAAGAAATCACGGTCATGCTTGAGATATCTGGCTACAAAATTAATTCTTTAATTTATGAAAGCGCTCTATCGGGCGTTTATCGAGGATATTGTGAAAGCGATTTCCAACCAGTTATCCTGAAAATTCTCAAATTGGAATACCCAACGCCAGAGGCGATCGCACGATACAAATTAGAATATGAAGTTTGTAAGCAGCTAAGTCATATTGATGGCGTGATTAAAGCTTATGAATTTATCAAGTCTCAACGATTTCGATGTATTACATTTGAAGATTTTGGTGGTGAGTCGCTCCGTATCTTGAAGTCATCGCGAATCTTTAATCTTGCCGAGATTTTAGAGATCGCTACCCAAGTTGCTGGCATCCTCAGCGAAATTCATGGGGCGAATGTAATTCATAAAGATATCAATCCCTCTAATATCATTTTTAATCCTCGGACATCTCAAGTCAAAATTATTGATTTTAGTATCTCCAACATTTTGTCGCGGGAAAATCCAACCATCCGCAATCCCAATACGCTCGAAGGGACTCTTGCCTATATGTCGCCAGAGCAGACGGGGCGGATGAACCGTAACCTCGATAACCGTAGTGATTTATATTCTTTGGGAGTCACTTTGTATGAGCTTATCTGCGATCGCCTCCCTTTTGAATCTTCCGATCCTCTTGAATTAGTTCATTGCCATATTGCGAAGCGCCCAATTGCTCCCCATAGCGTCAATCCTGAGATTCCTAAACCAGTCTCAGATATTGTCATGAAACTATTGGCAAAAACAGCGGAAGACCGCTATCAGAGTGCGCTGGGATTAAAAGCTGATTTAATGATTTGTAGCCAGCTTTTAGAAAACAGAGGTGAGAATAAAGGCGAGATTGCCTGTTTTAATTTGGGTGAACACGATGCTTCTGCACAATTTCAAGTTTCGCAGAAACTCTATGGTCGAGAACTAGAAATATGGCTATTGCTTGCCGCATTTGAATGTCTGATCCTTGGCAAAGCCGAAGTCATCATGGTCACGGGTTTCTCTGGTATCGGCAAATCAGCACTCGTTCATGAAATTTACAAGCCGATCACCCAAAAACGTGGTTACTTCATTTCAGGTAAGTTTGACCAATTTCAACGCAATATTCCCTATAGTGCCTTTGTGAATGCTTTTCGGGAACTCATGACGCAACTGCTGACTGAAACTGAAAGCGAACTGCAAATATGGCGCGATCGCTTGTTGGATGCATTAGGAGATAATGCCCAAATCATTATTGATGTGATCCCTGATGTGGAAAAGATCGTAGGCAAGCAAGCGGAAGTATTGGAACTCTTACCTAATGAATCCCAGAATCGCTTCAATTTAGTTTTTCAGAATTTCGTGCGCGTGTTTACGAAACCAGAACATCCACTTGCGATCTTTTTAGATGATCTCCAATGGGCTGACTTAGCTTCTCTAAATCTTTTACAGTTATTAGTCACTTCTAGCGAAAGTCAGTTTCTCTACTTTATTGGCGCTTACCGCAATAATGAAGTAGATGAGATTCATCCCTTAAGTTTGACCCTGAATGAGGTTACGGCAATGGGAATATCCATCAAAGAAATCGTCCTGTCACCCTTAGAAGAATCAGATGTCTATGACTTGGTGGCTGATACCCTGAAGTGCGATCGCGAAACGATCAAACCTCTCGCAGAACTCGTCTTCCAAAAAACTGCTGGCAACCCATTTTTCATTAACGAATTCCTCAAATCGCTATATGCTGAAGATCTAATCAACTTTGACCTGAAACAGGGGACTTGGCGATGGGATTTAAGCAAAATCCAATCCACTGACTTTACAGATAATGTAGTGGAATTAATGTTAGGAAAAATCCTGAGACTTACCCCTAAGTCTCAGGAAATCGTCCAAATCGCCGCCTGTATTGGCAATCATTTTGATTCTCAGACTCTTGCGATCGCATCTGATCGCTCGCATCGACTGGTAATACAAGATCTATTGCCAGTTTTAACTGAGGGGTTGATTTTACCACTAACGGATAATTACAAATTCGCGATCGTTGATACTGACGATGATTTCTCGGAAAGCTTTTTAGTTGACTATAAATTTCTGCACGATCGCGTTCAGCAAGCAGCTTATGTGCTGATTCCTACAGCTGAAAAGCAAATTATCCATCTTAAAATCGGTCGCCAGTTGCTCAAGAAAATTCACAGACGGCAATCGAATGGAGAAAATTTAGCGATCGAAGAGGAAGTATTTCGGATCGCGAACCATCTAAATAGGGGAATGGGATTAATTGCTGATCCTCAAGAACGGATCGAGTTAGCGGAGCTAAATCTAATCGCAGGTAAAAAAGCCAAAGATTCTAATGCGTATGCCGATGCTCAAAAGTACCTAGCGATCGGTATTGGGCTATTGCCAGATTCTGCATGGGAAATTCACTATCCACTTGCGCTGAGGCTATATGAAGCTGCGGCTGAGTCAGCTTATTTGAATACAGACTTTGATGAGTGCCATCGCTTCGTTGATCGTATCGTGCACCATGCCAAGCATATTCTCGATACGATTAAGTCCTACAAGGTCAAGATTAATGCTTATACAGCCCAGAAAAAGTTTCACCAAGTACCAATAACTGTAAATTCGATTCTGATTCGTCTGGGCGAACCAATTCCACCTTTCCCAAAAGAGTTGCAGGTTGGTTGGGAACTTATTGGTACGGAACTCCGCACGCGCTTATTGAAGATCGATAATTGGAGAAGCTTACCAATAATGAACGATCCCTACAAACTTGCAGCGATAAGTATTATGAACTCACTTGCTGCGGCAAGCATCAATTTAAATCCTTTGCTCATCGGCATGGTGATTCTTCGCATTGTGAACATGACTCAGCAGCATGGACTCTCCCCAGATGCTCTAATTCAAGGCTCAGCCTATGGAATAGTTCGATGGACAGTTTTTCAAGATATCGAAGGTAGCTATCGGATGGGGCTAATAAGTTTGCAATTAATCGAAAAGATGAATATGCGATCTGGAATTTCCATGGCTGTCATTGCCTTTGAAACCTGTTTAAGACATTGGAAAGAACATCTCCGAAAATCTCTCCCCAACTTACTGAAATCACTACAACTGAGTATTGAACTTGGTGAATATGAAGTCACAGGATTCGGTATTCTTGGTTACTGCATCCATCGTTTTTTTGTCGGCGATCCTTTATTGTCTGTGATTCAAGACTTTCAAATCTATGGGGGATTCCTCACACATAAAATCAAACAGCCCTATATTATCGATCAATTTCGAGCTTGGCATCAACTAGCTCTCAATTTATCAGGATTGGGGGAGAATATGCCATTCCTTGTCGGTACAGCTCTAAACGAGTTTGAGCTACTCCCCACCTTTTTGGCAGAAAAGAATGGAATTCCAATTTACTATACTTGCACTGCAAAAGGGATATCACACTATTTCTTTTATGACTACAAGACTGCGATCGCAACCTTTGATCAAGCCACACCTTTTTCACGATCTATTGTGAGTGCGTTCGGAGGTTCCCAGCACAATTTCTATCAATCCCTTGCTTGTTTGGGCTTGTGTAGACATTTGCCACGAGCTTCCCGTTACATTTATCTCAAGAAAGTTGCTAAAAACCAGAAAAAGATGCAACTCTGGGCGAAACATTGCCCAATGAACTTTCAGCATAAATACGATTTGGTGGAAGCAGAAAGATATGCTTTACGGGGACAGCAATCACAAGCGATGGAGTATTACGATCGCGCCATCAAAGGAGCCAGAGAAAATGAATATATTCAAGAAGAGGCTCTAGCCAACGAACTGGCTGGCAAGTTCCATCTCCATAAGCATAGAGACAAAGTCGCTCAAGCTTATTTCGCAGATGCGATCTCTTGCTATGAGAGTTGGGGAGCTACTGCCAAAGTACAGCACTTGCAAGAGACTTATTTACAATTTACAAGTCGCAAATTCGATCCTCGCAAAGATACGCTTACACTCTCCTCCGATCTGAGCCAATCATCCACGTTTAGGAATGGACATACAGGGCTTGATTTAGCATCCGTTATTAAAACCTTCCAAATACTTTCCGATGAAATTGACTTGAAAAAGCTACTAGCTAAACTAATGAAGCTTTTAATCGAAAATGCTGGCGCTGAAGTTGGTTATTTAATCCTTGAAAGTGAAAGTGGGCTCAAGATTGAGGCTATAGGAAATGCTGGAAGCGACCAGATCGAAGTACTGGGTTCCCGTTCGATGGAAAAATTACTCCCTGTCTCGATCATCAATTTTGTCGCCCGTACTTTAGAGAGTGTTGTGCTTGGTAATGCTACCCAAGAAGGAAAGTTTACGGGCGATGCTTATATTAGATCTCATCAACCCAAATCTCTGTTGTGTATGCCTTTAATCAATCAAGGTGTTCTCGCGGGTATTCTCTATCTAGAAAATGATCTTGTCTCTGATGCTTTTACGACCGATCGCCTTGAAGTCCTTTCTTTGCTCTCTAGTCAAGCGGCGATCGCTATCAATAATGCTCGTCTATACTCTAATCTCAAACGGTTTAATGAAAATTTAGAGCTGCTTGTTGGCGATCGCACTCAAGAGTTGTCTCAAGCTCTCTCTAATCTCCAATCTGCTCAAACTGAGTTAGTTAAATCTGAAAAAATGGCGGCTTTGGGTGGGCTGGTCGCTGGGATTGCTCATGAAATTAATACTCCTATTGGAATTGGGGTAACTGCTGCTTCTTTAATTACTGATAAGATTCAAGAGCTTTCTGATTCCCTTCAAAAGGGCGGCTCATCTGGGTTTGAGGGGTAAATGGTACAGTGTCGATACAATTATTGGCGACATGGTAGGGCTGTAACTGTTGCTCCGAGAGGATTCTGATTACTATTAGCTGTGCTTATCCCCATGAACCCAGAAGAGCCAAAAGGGCTTGCTTAAGCGTTCTGATCTTGATAAGTTCTTGGATACTTTAAAGCAAAGTAGTTTGATTGTTCTGGCTAATTTAAATCGCGCTGCTGAGCTCATTCAGAGTTTTAAGCAGGTGGCTGTTGATCAGTCTAGTGAGGAACGAAGGGCGTTTGATTTGAAGGCTTATCTTGAGGAGGTTTTACTCAATCTTCAGCCTAAGCTTAAACGTACTAAGATTAATGTCCTTATTGATTGCCCTGATAATATTGTCCTTGATAGTTTTCCTGGTTTGATTTCCCAGATTGCTACTAATTTAGTGATGAATTCTTTGCTCCATGCTTATGATGCTGGTGATAATGGTACGATTTGCTTCTGCGTCACTCAATATTCTGATTTTCTGAGTTTTGAATATAGTGATGATGGTAAAGGTATTCCTTCTGATAATATCGACAAGATCTTTGATCCCTTTTATACCACTAAACGTGGCCAGGGGGGCAGTGGCTTAGGTTTGCATATTGTCTATAATCTCGTTACCCAAAAGTTACAAGGTACTATTACTTGTGAGAGTCAAGTTGGCGTGGGTACTAAATTTATGATGCAAATTCCTCTATGATTGTATCTATAAACTTTTACAGTAGTTACCGATCAAATGAATCACAAGAAAAAAATTTAAAAGTGCTGCGAAGTAACACTTTTAAATTTTTTCTTGGTTTAGGTTTAAGTGCAAAGCGCTATAAGTGTAGTATATTCACGCCAATCCAAATTTCCCATGGTTGATGATGAGCTGATGATTGATGACATGATGGCATTTGCTGATGAAGATGACATTAGTCAGGTTTCATCACACAGTCAAGAGTCATGGAAAGTCCTGATCGTTGATGATGAAGTAGAGATTCATAACATCACACGACTTGCCTTGGAAGATTTTAGCTTCGACAATAAGAGGCTAAACTTTCTAAGTGCTTATTCAGGTGTAGAGGCTCGTCAGATTATGGCGGACAATCCTGATATTGTGGTGATTTTGTTGGATGTGATTATGGAATCTGATGATGCAGGTTTAATCACAGCCAAGGGGAGCATCTCAATTAGGCACTGAGTAAATATACTTAGAAGAATAGAAGTAGCCATTGAGATAAGCGCAACGATGTCTCAAAACTTGAGCAACATTGTCTTTATTCCACTGAGAGCCAGAAATCTTGACACGACGACCAATCTGCTTAATTGTCGATTCAACCGAGCCTGAGCCAATAGTAATCCCCTGTTTCTGTAAATAACCATACTCAGGAAGGCGATGACGATGATTGCGTAAATAAGCCAGAAAATTGATAGCCCGTTTGAATTTACAACCTGAAAATATTGCCATCGCTTGCTCAACATCACCTTGCCAGAGTAAATCTTCCGCTTTACTGAGACGACGTAAAGAACCTCCAACATTGTAAAGATGTTCTTTCAGATGATACCAGTCGAGTATTTCAAACCTTTGCTCTGATGGCGCTATGGCTGTAAATAAATTCCAGATCCCGTCATGCCCATCACCCAGACAAGAGAATATTTCTGCTAATGGTTGTTTCTGTACCCATGCAACCAAACCTTGATTATCGAGAAAATAGGCGGCTACTGTCCCTTGGGCATTTACGGCTTTGTAGTCTTTCCACTCACTATGTTTTCCTTTCTCGGTTCGCAATCTCACTTTACCGCCATCTAGACTCATTTCTTCCACTGTTTCTGTAATTGTCACCTCTGGAAATTCCTGCTTTTGGACTAATCTCTGTTGACTGCTATGGCTGATCTTGATTCCTGTTAATTCGGCAATGTTTACCTCTGTTCTTGCGTAGGACTCACTGGCGCTTACCAATAAGCAGCATTTTTCTAGTTGCGGACTTATTCTCGCTCTTGCTTTTACTTGCAATTTCTTGGCTTGCTTGCTCTTCAGCTTGAGTTCGCCGATGCAGCTTTTCACTTTTCTCTCTTTTCCTGCCTTTGTCCCACTGCTTTTTTCGACAAAAAAATTCCAACGTTTGGACTCACGTTCTCCAACATTTGCTCTCTCACAGCTATTTCTATCCCTTCTAGCGTTTTCAATTGCTCTGCATCCTTGGATTCTGCTTCCCGATATAGGATTTCTGCTATCTCTCTGGTACAGGCTTCGAGTCTTTCTTTTTCTTCTGGTGTCATTTGCTTTGACTAGATAACCTTAGTGGTGCAGAAAAATCTGAAAAGCGTTGCTAGGCATAGAATCTCATCATGAGACAAGAGGCAAAAAGGGGCAAGAGATGAGATACTCAAGTTCCTCAACAAAAGATCTTATCCATGCCCCACCTATATCTTCAGCTACAACAACAATTGCGTCAATGGCTCAAGCCAAAAGATAAGCGACATCTCCAAGGATTTGCGGAGTCTGTAGCTGCGATATTGCAATCAGGAAGTGCGAGTCTGAGTCATTGGTTGCCCTATTTAAGCCATCGAGAGTGCCAAGCCAGAAGTCAGATGGAAAGACTAAGCTACTTTGTGCATAATCCACATATCATCGCCGAGACATTCTATAACCCATTGGTGAAGCACTTTCTCCAAGCATTTGCAGGAGCATCGTTGGAACTAGCTCTCGATACGAGTATGCTGTGGGATAAATTCTGTCTGATCGAAATATGCTTGATTTGGGGTGGAAGGTCGATTACTTTAGCGCAAGTGGTATTAGAGCATGGAAGCGCTACTGTTGGCTTTGAGCATTACCGTCCCGTATTAGAACAAGTACTCACCCTATTGCCGCCAGAAAGCAAAGTGACCTTACTTGCCGACCGAGGCTTTGAACATGGGGAATTAATTCGATGGTTACAGCAAAATCAATGGTCTTGGGCAATTCGCGCAAAGTCGGATCTGCTAGTGACTTTGCCGACAGGTACAACCAAGCGCGTCGAACAACTGATACCTCCCACAGAGCAAGCTTATCTAGTTCCCAATGTCACCGTACTCGGTGATGTTAATTGTCACTTAGCGACGGCTAACCTAGACATGGCTAACGGTTCATGGGCTGTCCTTACCGATATTCCCCCTTCATTACAGACTTTTGCTCTCTATGGCAAACGCTTTGGCGGTATTGAACCTCATTTTAAGGATTACAAGTCGGCGGCTTTTAATGTGGTTAGCTCTCATCTCCGTGATGCTCAAGCTCTTACCTGTTTATTTATGCTCCTTGCCACGGCTAACCTGATTGCTGTAATTCTTGGCATAATGTTGGTGCGTTTGGGGCAAAGGGCTGCGATTGATTGGCACGATCATCGCGGCTTGAGTTTTCTGCAACTCGGTCTCCGTCAGCTTCACACTCTTCTTTACCAACAAAAATCTCTTCCTATTTTGCAGATTTTGCCTAGAACTAATCCTCCTCCTGCCTCTGCTTCTATTGCTAAACGCGAAAAGTTAGATTTTCGTATCGAATTTGCCCGTATTACCATTGTCTCATCTTGAGACTCCCATGAGTTTTCTGCACCACTAAGCTAGATAACTTTTTTCTATTTTATCTCTCTTTTGTCTTGAGTATTTCTACTCAGTGCCTAATTGAGATGCTCCCACAGCCAAGTATATCCGCGAAACATTACAAAATCGAGCGGTGCGGATTATTTTGCGCACAGGGCAGCCAGGGCAAGTACCCGAACGACAAGCGATCGTCGATTATGATATCGATGATTACAAGACTAAAACAGAATTTACTTCACAAAAGCTATTTACCACAATTATTACGGCTCTGCGATCGTTCAAGGCTTATAAATCATTAGAGTTTTTAAATGTCAATCTAGAACAGACAAATATAGAACTCATTCGCGTTACTAAGCTAAAAGATGAGTTTCTATCCAATATGAGCCACGAGTTGCGCACACCACTTAACGGCATCCTCGGAATGGCTGAATGTTTGCAAGAAGAAATTTTTGGGGAAATTAATCCGAGCCAAAAGGATGCGATCGCAACAATACAAAACAGCGGTAATCATTTACTAGAATTGATTCAAGACATGTTAGATGTCTCTCAAATCATGGCAGGAATGCTAAAGATAGACATCAAAACTATATCAATTGCTGATTTGTGCAACTCTAGTCTGGAACTTACAAAACAACAAGCTCTCAAAAAACAAATTCAACTAACGACAAGTGTATTCTCCAATACTGAAGTCATTGCAGTTGATCCGCGTCGTATTAGACAAGTATTAGTTAATTTACTTGATAATGCAGTTAAATTTACTCCTTCGGGAGGCAAGGTAGATCTTGATGTCAGAATAGTAAATGATCTTTCTAGGGAGCTAACTTTCACTCACTCTGTAGCAAATGGTTGTTGGATTAAGTTTTCAATTACTGATACAGGTATTGGTATTAGTACTAGCGATCGCGACAAGCTCTTTCAACCATTTATTCAGATTGATAGTGGACTCAACCGCAAGTACGAAGGCTCAGGATTAGGATTGGTAATTGTAAAGCAAATCGTGGAACTCCATGGTGGTTATGTCGATGTCAGCAGCCAGATTGATCAGGGAAGTTGCTTTACTGTGTACTTACCCTACGAAGATAGCAAGACTCCCGATACTTCAAGAAATGATAGAGATTTGTAATCAACCCTGAACTAATAAACTTTGTAAAACTTTTACAAAGAAACACTTTTATAGCAATTGCCGATCAAACGAGCCAAAAAAAATTTTTGAAAGAGTTGCTTCGCCTTTTCCCAAAAAAAATTACAAGGTTGCATTACCTGTGAGAGTTAAATCGGCATCGGCTCTAAATTTATTATGCAAATTCGGCTCTACTTGTAGCAACCTTTAAGAGTTAGATGTATTCTAGTAAGAAGTCATAAGTAAGAGCGTGTTTGATAAGTCTCCAAGCTAGCATAAATTTCTGCTTTTACTCCCCTTAATCCCTCCTTGCTAAGACTACCCTGTACATATAAGTCGGATTTACTCCCTTTAATTCCCCCTTAGGGGGGAAGAAGAGAAATCTCGTTCCATCCCCTTGTAAAGGGGATGGTTAGGGTGGGGTAATCCCCTTGATTTCACAGACATACTGAGAGGTGTGTAACACGGTAGCCCTTTGCAAGGATGGGAGTTACAGGTGGTAACACTTCTCAAACACGCTTTTAATACCAAAACATAAAATGGCTACGCCATTTTGTATTTTTAAAACCCTGTAAGGGTTTGGTTATTAATTCCCAGAAGTATTGTCACTCTTTTGGGAATTGATATAAGAAGCCATAAGACAAGTAAGAAGTCATAAAAATGATTGCAATGATTGATGATGATCTATTATTCATAGATGAAATAGAATTTGCTGATGAAATTGCTCAAGCTTCACCAGTAGACAACCCACAGACTCTTGAGCCTTGGAAGATTCTGATCGTCGATGATGAAGTAGAGATTCATAACATCACCCGTCTTTCTTTAGGCGATTTTACTTATGACAACAAAAAATTAGAGTTCCTAAGTGCCTATTCGGGTAAAGAAGCACGTCAGGTGATGATTGACAATCCTGATGTGGCTGTTACTTTACTTGATGTAATAATGGAATCTGATGATGCTGGTTTGATTACAGCAAAGTATATTCGCGAAATACTTCAAAATAGAGCAATTCGGATCATTTTGCGAACGGGACAGCCAGGGCAAGTACCTGAACGGCAAGTGATCGTTGATTATGATATCGATGATTATAAGACTAAAACAGAATTTACTTCGCAAAAGTTGTTTACCACTGTTATTACGGCTCTACGCTCATATAAAGCTTATATAGAATTAGCCTCAATCAATAATAAATTAGAACAACGAGTAGAAGAAAGAACCATCAAATTACAGAATGAAATTGACAGGCGGAAAGAAGCAGAAGATATCCTTTATGGTGTTTTGAATAGTTCGCTTGATGGTATTGTCGCTCTAAAAGCGGTTCGAGAATCGACAGGATATATTCAAGACTTCCGTTGCCTAATGGTCAATCCCATAATTATCAAAGCCTTTGGGAAAAGCCGTGAAGATTTGATCGGCAAGCTGGTTCCTAAAGAATTATTTACTCTTCTCGAACCAGACCTTTTTGATCGCTTTGTTACTATTGTTGAGACAGGGAAACCTCTAGAACGCGATTTTCATTACCAATGGGGAAAGTCTTGCTGGTATCAGTTTGCTGTCGTCAAGTTAGAAGATGGTTTGGCGATTACAGTTCGAGATATTACTACTCGAAAACAGACCGAACTAGCGCTAAAAGATGCCAATCAGAAACTTGAAGTCTTAGTGAATTTGGATGGTTTAACCAAAGTTGCTAATCGTCGTTGCTTTGATGCGAGACTAAATGAAGAATGGAAACGTCTAGCCAGAGACGAGCAATTACTTTCGATAATTCTCTTCGATCTTGATTTTTTCAAGTTCTATAATGATTTCTATGGACATCTAGCTGGAGATGATTGTCTAACACAAATAGCACAGACTATTCATCAAACAGTTGATCGTGCTGGGGATCTAGTGGCTCGCTATGGTGGTGAAGAATTTGTAGTACTTCTGCCTAACACTGATTTAGATGGAGCGATCTCTGTTGCCGAAAGAATACAGCAGGCGGTTCAAGATTTAGCAATTCCCCATCAACAGTCTAAAGTGAAGTCAACTGTCACAATCAGTCTAGGTATTGCCTCAATTTTACCCACCATTGAAGTTCGACCAAATACATTAATTGATCAAGCTGATCAAGCGTTATATAGAGCCAAACAGCAAGGACGCGATCGCTTTCACCTTTGATCAATTCTTATTCACCACTTGCTTAAAATACTGATAAGGAAAAAAGTTACGGCTATGCATAAAAATTTGGACAAAATCGCCTTAATCGCTTTCTTGTTTTGCTTACCTGTGCAAGTCGCCTTTAGCGATCGCAGTTTCGCGCAAGCAACCATAGACCGCAAAACCCAAGCAACACAGCTACTAGAGCAAGGAACTCAGCTATATATCAATAAGAAATATCCTGAAGCGATCGCGGTTTGGCAAAAGTCTTTAGAAATATTTCGAGCGTTAAAAAGCCCCATTGATGAAGCAAAATTGTTGGGTAACTTAGGGCTAGCTCATAACTATATGGGCAAGTACAAACAAGCGATCGCCTTCCATGAGCAATCTTTGGCAATAAGAATCCAAATCAATGATCGCCAAGGACAAAGTAACTCCTATAACAATTTAGGACTAGCTCATGCATCTTTGGGACAATACGACAAAGGAATTGATCTTTACAAACAAGCTCTAACCCTTCGGCAGCAAATTGGCGATCGGGCAAACGAGCGCACAACTTTGGGCGGCTTAATTGCTATCTATCAAGTCTTAAGAAAATATCAAGAAAATATCCCCCTATATCAAAGGGTGATTACTGTTTCTCAAGAATTAAAAGATCGCCAAGGTGAAGCCAATGCCATATCAAATCTAGGGATTACATACTATTCATTACAGCAATTTCAACGGGCGATTGATTCCTATAAACAGTCTTTAGTGATTTTCAAAGAAATTAAAGATCAACTTGGAGAAAGCAGTGCCATTATCAATATGGCTGTAGCTTATAGAAATTTAGGGCAATATCAGCCTGCAATCGCCGCTCTGCAAGAAGGGCTGGCGATCTCAAAACAAATAGGAAATCTATACAATCAAGCTTCAGCATTAACTAGTTTAGGTAACACTTATTTCAATTTGGGACAATATCAGAAAGCAATAGATACCTTTGAACAGGATGTAGCGATTAGAAAACAACTTGGCGATCGCAACGGCGAAGGAGTCACTCTAAATAATATGGGTACAGCCTACTATTCCCTAGGGCAATACCAGAAATCCATTAATTTTTTTGAGCAAGCTTTAGCGATTGCTAAGCAATTTAAAAACCTTCTAGCTGAAGGTGATGCATTAGGAAATTTGGGGCTTGCCTACGACGCATTAGGACAATATCAAAAATCCTTGGAATTCCATCAACGCGCAGTAGAAATTTCCAAGCAAATTGGCGATTTCCGAGGTGTCGGGAATTCTCTAACGAATATTGGTTTGGTCTATAACAACCTTGGTCAATACCAAAAAGCCATAGAAGCCCATCAACAGGCTCTGACCATCGCCAAGAAAATAGGCGATCGCCGAAGTGAAGGTGGCACATTAGGTAATTTGGGTAAAGCCTATAGCAGCTTAGGTCAATATCAAAAAGCAATTGACTTCACTGAAAAGTCTTTGAGCATTGCTAAAGAAATTGGCGATCGCAATAGTGAAGGTTCACTATTAGGCAATCTTGGCGGCAACTATTACTATCTAGGTCAATATCACAAAACAATTAACTTCTATCAGCAGTCCTTGGCTGTCTTAAAACAAATCGGCGATCGCAACAGCGAAGCAAATGTACTAGGCAACTTGGGGTTGGTATATATCAATTTAGGTCAATACCAAAGAGCGATCGACTTTCTTCAGCCTGCCTTAGCAATTTTGAAAAATATTGGCGATCGTAATGGTGAAGGAACTACTTTTAGTAATCTCGGTTTAGCCTATCGAAGTTTAGGACAGTATCAAAAAGCTGCTGACTTCTATCAGCAATCTCTAAAAATCGCCCAACAAATTGGCAATCGTGAAGGAGAAGGAGTTGCAACCAACAATTTGGGACTGATATACAACGATATTGGTCAGCATCAAGAAAGCATCAGCTTCTTTGAAAAAGCCTTGAGCCTTGCCAAACAAATTGGCAATCAAAAAGAAGTAGGCAATTCCCTTAACTTTTTAGGAGTCGCTTACAGCAATGTCAAACAACCTCAAAAAGCTCTTGATTCTTATCAACAAGCCTTGACCCTCTCTCAAAAAATCGGTAATCGTGAAGTAGAGAGAGGAATTCTCAATAACATAGGCTCTTTACTGAGACAACAGAATCAAGTTGAATCCGCGATTATTTTCTACAAACAATCAGTCAATGTCACTGAATCCATCCGTAAAGATATTAGAGGACTGAGCAAGGATGAACAAAATACATATACATTGACCGTAGATATTACCTATCGCCATCTTGTCGATTTACTGCTACAGCAAGGGCGTGTAATGGAAGCATTGCAAGTTATTGATTTACTTAAGATTCAGGAGTTGGAAGACTATCTCAAGAATGTGAAAGGGAATGAGCGCACAGCTGAAGGGGTGAGACTTTTAGCTCCAGAAAGAGCTGTGATTAGTCAGTTGTCAACTAGCAACCTTGAGAAAATCTCTGAAATTAATCGCCTACTTTCCAGTCAACTTCAAAAACTCCCGCAGTCAGAGATTAATAAGGCTCCTGACCACCTCCAAAAGCTTCCCCAAGGAGTTGTTTTAATCTATCCGTTGATTTTTAGCGATCGCCTAGAATTAATTTTGTTTTCGGCTAACAGCTTCCCCATCAACCGAACTGTTAAAGTCTCTAGAGCTAAACTACTGGAGCTAATCGCTGAGTTCAAATCTGGGTTGCTAGATGCAGGGTCAGAAGACTTTCGAGAACCTGCTCAAGAACTATATAATTTGATGATTAAACCCATCGAAAAAGACCTAATCCAAGCGAAAACGCAAACAATCCTTTATGCGCCCGATGGACAATTGCGTTATGTCCCCCTTGCGGCTTTCTATGATGGGAAACAATGGCTAATTGAGAAATATCGCATGAGCAATCTAATTTCCTATAGCCTCAGTGATTTTGTGGCTAAGCCAAAAGCCTCGCCGAGTATTCTCGCTGGCGCTTTTGGCGGCAAAGGCGGAGAGCGGAAGTTCGGTCAGACAGCATTGCCAGCTACGCTTAAAGAAGTGGCTGCGATCGCAAATTCTTTCCAAAACTCAACTACACTTCAAGAGGAGCAGTTTAGTCGTCAAGCTATTGAATCCCAATTCAAAAATTATAATATTCTTCATCTAGCTACCCATGCAGAATTTAATATTGGTGCGCCTGAGAAATCATTTATTATTTTCGGCAATGGAGATAGAATTAGTTTGAATGAGATTACGGATTGGCAAATCCCTAATGTAGAGCTAATTGTACTTAGTGCTTGTCAGACTGGTACTGGCACATTAGATAATGGTGTAGAAATCTTAGGCTTTGGCTATCAAGTCCAGAAAGCAGGTGCAAAAAATGCGATCGCGTCTCTCTGGAAGATCGATGATGCAGGGACACAGGCGCTGATGGCAGCTTTTTATAAAGAGTTGCAGACAGGAGATATCAGTGTTACAGAAGCTTTACGCAGAGCGCAGGTTTCGCTAATTCGTTCTAAGGAGTTTAATCATCCAAATTATTGGTCAGCATTTTTTGCGATCGGGAATGGATTATAGCCAGTATTTTGCTACAAGCGATCGCAATTAGATAATATAAACTGATGCGTACTGACACTATCTTCTTTCAGCTATTTCAAACCTTTGATAGCTTGTTGTTTGAATTGGTGGGATTACCACCCGAAACAGCATCAGGATATCGCTTTACTTCCGTGGAAATCAAGGAGAAAGCCTTTCGCTTTGATGGCATTTTCATGCCTGAAGCGTTGGATAAAAACATCTGGTTTGTGGAGGTACAATTTCAAAAACGCGCCGAATTTTATTGGGAATTTATTGGCGAAATATTTCTATATCTGAGTCAGTACAAGCCAAAGCATGATTGGCAAGCCGTCGCTATTTTTGCAAAGCGGAGTATTGAGCCAGAAATTCCGAAACAATTTAGGACAATATTTGCAGGTGGACATATTGTACAGATCTATCTGGATGAGTTGCCAGAAAATGAGTCATTGACTTTGGGGCTTGTGAGGTTAATTGTTGCGCCGAAGAGAGTAACGGTAGCTTTAGCTCAAAGGTTAGCTGGACAAGTGGAGCAAGGCGATCGAGAAAGGGTGGTAGAATTTATTGAGACAGTTTTGCTTTACAAGTTTCCCCAAATGAGTCGAGAGGAGGTTGAGGCGATGTTTACGTTAGGTGATCTCAAAAAACAAGGGTATATCGGGATGCAAAGCTTGAGGGCAAGCTTGAGGGCAAGCTTGAAGGTAAGCTTGAGGGTAAGCTTGAGGGTGAAAAGATCGGGACGCAGCGCGGTCAAGTCTTGGGGCTTAGGAAGGTGGTGGCTCGACTATTAACGCGGAAGTTTGGTAAGGTGACGCTGAAGACTTTGAAACGGCTAGAGAAATTGTCGGCTGAACAGTTGGAGGAGTTGGCGGAGGCGGTGTTGGATTTTGAGAAGGTTGCTGATTTGGATGCATGGTTGACAAGTAAAAAGTAGAAAGGCAAAAGGAAAAAATTTATAGAGGGTCAAGCATTCGCGCGACGATTTTTAAACTCTTCGCAAAAATCTTGATCGCGAAAAATGCTCAACCCTCTTTGCTCTCGCCGATAAATTGTGGCTGCGTTGTGAGGTTTGGTCGCAGAATTACCGTTTGGAGGTTGTGGTGAATGCGTAAATGGGGGTGGTAATGCTTCGCCCCTAAGAGATTTTGTGTTTCTTCCTTGCAGAGATAGATCCCCAACTTTTTTTGTGACTAGCACAACTAATTGGTGAATGTGCAGAAAAAGTCGGGGATTTGGACTACGGGGAATAGGGGAATAGGTGAATATTTGGTTATGTTTTTTGTAACGAATAGCTGTTTTGGGGAATATCGCTTTATGCTAGCTGGTAGGCGACTGCGGGTTTTGATGTAACTGTGAGGATGTCGGCGATGAATAAGTTTGTTGGGATTGCGGTGTTGACTTTTTTGGCTTGTGGTCAAGTGCAGATAGTGATGAGTGAGAGCGTCCAAGCGCAAACAACTCAAGACCTAAAATCAGAAGCATCTCGACTATTGCAACAAGGAATTAAGCAATATCAAATTAGCAAGTTTGAGGCAGCATTTCAGTCATGGCAGCAAGCATTGACAATCTATCAGGGAATCAAAGACCGTCAAGGCGAGGGAAATGCGCTCGGAAATCTTGGAAACGCATACAATGCTCTCGGCAAATATGACAAAGCAATCGAGTTCTATCTTCAAAGCTTAGCGATCATGCGAGAAATCAAAGACCGTCGCGGTGAGGGCAATGTACTTGGGAATCTGGGTATTGCTTATAGAAATTTTGGCAAATATGACAAATCTATTGATTACCATCTGCTACATCTAGAGATCGAAAGAGAACTAAAAGATCATCTTCGAGAAGGATCAATTCTAGGTAATTTAGGAGCAGCATACGACTCTCTTGGCAAATATGACAAAGCTATTGATTCTTATTTACAGCAAATACCGATCAAACCCGCCACAAGTCTAATAAGCTAAAAGTATTATCAAGGAAAGATTACATATGGCAGCATATTCGCTAGATTTACGAAAAAAGATATTAAGTGCTTGGGAAAACAAAGAAAATACGCAGAGAGGCATAGCTAAACGATTTAAAGTAAGCTTGTCATTTGTTCGAGATTTTTTGCGTCGGTATCGAGAAACAAATGAAATAGCAGCAAAACCCCAAGGAGGAGATCGGCGGTCGAAAATCAAAGGCAAAGATGAAGAATTAGTAAAGACAATTGTTGAAGCGCAAAATGACATATATCTCAGAGAGATCAAAGAAAAACTACATGAAACAAAGACAATAGAAGTGAGCGTATCAGGATTGAGTCGTACGCTTAAGCGCTTAGAATTAGGGCGTAAAAAAAAACTTTAGTAGCCAGCGAACAAGCGACAGAAAGAGTGAAAAAATTGCGTTATGAGTTTCGTCGTTGGCTAGATACGATAGATGTCAAAAACCTTGTATTCATTGACGAGACAGGGCTAAATCTAGCGATGACGAGGCTTTATGGTAGATGTCAAGGAGGATGTAGGGTATATGATGACCGTCCAGGTAACAAAGGTAGAAACATCACTTTAATTGGAGCCATGAGTGATGAAGGGTTGATTGCTGCGATGACTTTTGCTGGTAGTCTCAACACCGCCAGTTTTTTGGTTTTCATTGAGAAAATACTATTGCCTCGGTTATGGGTTGGGGCAATTGTCGCTATGGATAATTTGCCTGTACATTACGCTGCAATGGCTAAAACCCTAATTGAATCCGTTGGTGCTCAGGTTAAGTTCATCCCTCCCTATTCTCCTGATTTATCGCCAATCGAGTTATGTTGGTCAAAATTAAAAGAGATTATTCGCTCGGCTAAAGCTCGCACAATTTCGGCTCTTGACGACGCAATTACTATGGCTATTAATTCTATTACTGATGAAGATGCTCTTAATTGGTTTCATCATTGTGGGCTCTGCTTCGACCCTTTTAGTTAGCTCCTTTTGTGGCGGGTTTGATCGGTATTTGCTGTAAAGCGTTTGGAAATTGCAAGACAATTCAGAGATGTTGAAAGGCAAGTAGTTACATTAAATAATCTTGGGGCTGCTTACGGATCTCTCGGAAAATATAACGAAGCAATTAATTACTTTAAGCAAAGTCTGGAAATTACAACAGAATATCAAGATCGTAAGCTTTCATTAGATAATATAGACCGCGTTTACAGATATCTCGGCAATTATGAAAAAGTTATTGAGTATCAACTACAAAGCTTGGAAATTGAAAGAAAAATCAGAGATCGTCAGAGTGAAAGCAAAACGTTAAGCAATCTAGGAATTGCTCACTTCTATCTCGGCAATTATGAAAAAGCGATTGATTACCAACTGCAAAGCTTAGAGATCGCAAGAGAACTCAAAAATCGTCAAGTTGAAAAAACTGCATTAGGCAATTTAGGTGTCGCGCACCAATTTCTTGCCAAATATGACAAAGCCATTGAGTATGCATTGCAAAGTTTGGCGATCGCAAGAGAACTCAAAAGTCGAGAGGGTGAAGCAGCATCACTAGCGAATCTTGGTATCGCATACATTAAACTTGGCAAATACGACGAAGCGATTAAGTATCAAAAGCAAAGCTTAGATATTTCAAGGAATCTTAAAAATCGAGAGGATGAAGGAAAAGCACTAGGGAACTTGAGTACTATTTACCGAAATCGCGGTGAATATGACAAAGCAATTGAGTATCAACTACAAAGCTTAGCGATTTCCCAAAAATTCAACGATCGGCAAGGTGAAGGCAGATCTCTAGCTGCTTTGGGTACTATATATCGCGATCTCGGCAAATATGACAAAGCGATTGAGTATCAACTGCAAAGTTTGTTGATCGCAAAAGAACTCAAAGATCGGCAAGGTGAAGGACAGTCACTAAGTATTTTAGGCATTGTTTACCAAGATCTTGGTAAATATGACAAAGCGATTGACTACTATCGGCAAAGCTTAGTGATCGCAAGAGAAATCAAAGATCGAGCGAGTGAAGGGATTTCGTTCAATAACATAGGTGCTTTATTTACCAAGCAAAATCAATCCGACCTCGCAATTCTCTTTTACAAGCAATCAATTAACGTTACAGAATCCATTCGCAAAGATATTCGTAAACTAAACAAAGAAGAACAAAGATCTTATGTGGAAACTGTTTCTAGCAGCTATAAAAGCTTGGCTAGCTTACTACTCAATCAAGGACGCATCATGGAAGCATTGCAAGTTCTCGATCTTCTTAAAGTCCAAGAACTCGAAGACTACTTCAAAAACATCAAAGGCAGTGACAGATCGGCGCAAGGTGTCCGACTGTTAGAACCAGAGAAAGCGATTAGCGATAAGCTTGGAGCTATTAGCTTTGAGAATAGTCCTGAAATTAACAGCCAACTTGCTAACAAAATCCAACAACTTCCCAAATCTGAAATCAACAAAGTTCCAGAATATCTCCAAAAAATCCCTCAAGGAACAGCTTTACTTTATCCCTTAATTTTAGGCGACAGACTCGAAATCATACTCTTCACACCCAACACCATCCCCATCAGCCGCACCGTCAAAATCTCCAAAGAAAACCTAGAAGAACTAATTAATGACTTCGTGAAAGGGCTTCGTGATAGCGGCTCTGAAGACCACAAAGAACCTGCTGCTGAACTCTACAAACTACTGATTAAACCCATCGAAGCCGAACTCATCCAAGCCAAAACCACCACAATCCTCTACGCACCCGATGGCATCTTGCGCTATATTCCCCTAGCCGCATTCTATGACGGCAAACAATGGCTTGCAGAGAAATACCGCATTAATAACCTGATCGCCTACAGCCTCTTCGACTTTGCGCCAAATCTAAAAACTCAACCCAACATCCTCGCAGGAGCATTTGGCGGTAAAAAAGGCGAGAGAAAGTTTGGACAAAATGCTTTGCCAGCGACGCTTATAGAAGTTCAAGCGATCGCAAATTCATTCCAAAACTCAGTCACCCTCATCGAAGATCAATTTAGTCGTAAAGCCATTGAATCAAAATTCCAAGATCATAATATTCTTCACCTAGCTACCCATGCCCAATTCAATACTGGTACACCAGACAACTCCTTCATCATTTTCGGCAACGGCGACAAAATCAAGCTCAATGAAATCACCGACTGGCAAATTCCGAATATAGATTTGATCGTACTGAGTGCTTGTGAGACTGGAACAAGTACACTTGGCAATGGTGTAGAAATTTTAGGTTTTGGTTATCAAATTCAGAAAGCAGGAGCAAAAAATGCGATCGCCTCTCTCTGGAAAGTGAATGACGAGGGTACACAAGTCCTAATGGAAGCATTTTATGGCGAACTCAAAAAAGGCGATCTCTCATCCACAGAGGCTTTACATAGAGCGCAAGTTGCTCTGATCAAATCACCGAAATACAATCATCCTTTCTACTGGTCAGCATTTTTTGCGATCGGCAATGGATTATAAAGAGAGAAAATCACCAAATTAATTGCTGTGTCTTGTTTGTAACGTCTGATTCAGAAATAGCGATCGTACTCGTGTTACTAAGTAAAGAATCAGATCCTAAATTTAGGTAAAACTCTATGAGAATTCGTAGACGGAATTTTTTGCAACTAGTAGGAGGAACTACTGGAGCAATTTTTACCAACGCATTGACTAGCAACGCTCAAGGTAAAAGCCCAAAAATAGTCATTGGCTATCCAGCCGTAACTCCAGCCTTACCTCTCTACTTAGCTTTAGAAAAAGGTTATTTCACAAAAATGGGATTAGATGTAGAGGCGATCGCCTTTGCTAATCCTCAAGAAGTTGTCGAAGGAATCATTAAAGGCAAGATTCAGGCTGCGGGTAATGGAGTTTCTTCTGGGAATTTAGCGATCGGTGAGGATAAATCCCCAGGATTTTTCAAGATAATTTGTTCCAATAGCAGCAATACGAAGTTTGTCCTTGAACAGTTTGTCGTTACCAAAAACAGTGAAATCAAGCAGATTAGTGAACTCAACGGGAAAAAAGTTTGTTCAGGATTGGGTCCTCAAAATATTGCTTTAGCCAAGGCGATTTTGGCAAAAAATGGCTATCCTAATGCCCAAATAGTGCCTTTGTCGTTTGACAAGCATATTGCTGCGCTCGAATCAGGAGAAGTAGATGGCGCTTATACCTTGGAACCAATTGGCACTGTGGGACGAAGTGAAGGCAAAACGCGCACACTTGAAGCAGGAGTTGTTTCTAAGTACATTCTTGGCGATCCTTTAGCGCCTTGGTTTGGAGGCTCAGCAGCAATCAGTACTAAGTTTCTCCAAGAATATCCTGCGATCGCGCAAAAATTTATTACGGCCTATCGCATGGGAGTGATGGAAGTTCGTCGCAATCCAATTCTATCGCGTAAATATTTGCAGCGTTATACTAAAATCAATCCTGCTCTGACAAGCCGTGTGCCTCTGCCAGATTACAGAATGTTTGACGAGTTTTCTCCTGAAGATGTTAAATATTTTCAATATTTCTTTGATTTCCTCACCAGTGAGAAAGTCCTCAGCCGTAAAGTGGATGTGTTGCCATTGCTATTCCCAAAATAATCTCGCTTCTAAAACTCAAAAAAGCAAAGCGCCTATCTCATTTGGGTAGTCCTAAAAAGGAAAGGACGCACACGGAGGTAAAGAATCGTTGTAATGATGAATAAAATTCCAAATGGCTCCAATGTGATTTTCCAATTTCTTAGAAAAAGATAAGGTCTTTCTAACTAGTCTTGATACTCGTTGACGTAACGTACAGTTGAATCTCTCAATATAGTTGGTCTTTCCCGTTTCTTTCCCGACAGCCCTATGACGTTTGCTGGGCAGGACAACTGGATAAGACGAATAGAAGTCAGTATAAATAACCGCACATTGGCGATAGACGCTAGGCAACGATTCCCATAACTTCTGAGCTGATTCACCAGTGCGATCGCCTATATAACAACCGACAATTTCACGAGTCTCGGCATCAATGGCAAGCCATACCCACTGTTTATTGCCTTTGTCGTCCACAAAAGACCACAATTCATCCATCTGTATGGTCAAACGGCGTTTTGGTTTTGGTTCTACCTCCACCTGCTGAGGAACGTTTTCATATTTATGATTGACGTAACTTTGCAACCATCTCTCTGACACCTTGAGGACTCTGGCAATTCCAGCTAGTGGGATTTTTTCTAGTAGTAGTTTCTCAAGAAGGTCATAAGTGTCTTGGGTACGCTCTGAAACTCTCTGCCACTGTGGATTTTCTACAAATTGACGACCACAGTCCCGACATTTATAATTTTGTTTTCCATGTCGTGTACTGCCGTTTTTTACAACGGATACGGACTGGCAGGATGGACAGGATGGCCTTGCTTCTGACATTACTTTACTTTGTATCAACTATCTGGATATTTTCCTACATCCTTTCCTTTTTAGGACTACCCTCATTTGCCCTGCAACGCTAGAAAAAATGTAAATCATTTCAAAACCCAAAACAAAAGTGGCGGCGAAATCTGGCGATCGCTATCAATGCAATCGTCTATGTCCGTCTGAGCGGCAATCCCTATCGAAAGTTGTCACCAACAAGCTAGCAAATACTATGTCATTTCCCAAAAGCCTCTATCAAAATTTATGCTTATTAATTGGCACAGTTTTGGCAGTCATACTGCTGGTTCAACCGTTCGCGATCGCTCAATCGATAGATGATTGGGTTAATCCACAACAAAAGGAGGGGAAACAGCAGTGGATTTACGATCGCGCTGATTTGTTGGATTGGCAAACAGAATTGAAGTTGAACCTTCGCATTAACAAATTAGTTGGCAGAACCAGCGCTGAATTAGCGATCGCCACCATCCCAAAAATCGAAACCGAGCAATCTCCTCGTGCATTTGCCTTAAAGTTATTTAATGCCTTGGGCATTGGCAAGAAAAAGACTAATAATGGAGTGTTGCTATTAGTCAGCAGAAGCGATCGGCGTATTGAAATTATTACTGGTAAAGGATTGGGTGAGGTCTTACCAGATCGCGAAGTTGGCGATTTGATTCAGCAAGCGATTGTGCCTTCATTTCAGCAGGAGCAATATGCTACGGGAATTGTTCAGGGCGTAAATGCGATCGCTCAACGCTTAGAATCGCGACTCCCTAGTACGATTTTCCCAGACTGGATGCCGATGCTCTTCCTGTGGATTCCTTGGCTGATTGCGATCGGTGGAGCAGGTTGGGCGCTTTTCAGTACGGTGCAAGTGATGAAGCTAAGTACCCATCCCCACGCAAGGATTTAATACCGATGCGTTTTCATCTTCTCAACTACTATCTTCCTATTCATTTCCTGCTTTACTTGCTAAAGTTTACCCACTCAAAAGCGATCGCACTGACGAGAAAATTCCTAGCTTAGCCATCAATATCTTGGCAGGTGGATGGATATTGGGAATTGGATTGATGTATGGATTTTGGCAATTTGTCTTGATACATCCTGAAGCAGAATTTTGGCAAAGCGATCGCATGATTTTGTTTGTCTTCGGAATGGCTGGCAGTGTGGGGTGGCTTTGGGGACTTCTGGTTAGTCGGATTATTTCCCGTGATTTGCCTTGGCTCTCAGTGGCGCTATCGCTGTTGGTAGCAGGATTGCTTGCGTTTTTGAGTGGCTTTTTTGGCTTTCTCATGACGACAGCTTGGAGTGGGAATGGAATCATCGTTATGCTGCTGGTCATGACTATAGCTGCATTTGCTTGGGCTATTTTGATCAATCCTTATTTAAGTTTCAAGCGTCAACGGGATTATCGTAGCGATCGCACAGGCAAGACCCCGCAAGAACTTACGGATCAAGAGATTGAAACTGTACTAACTCCAAAGGAAATTTCGGCGCGATCGCTGGGGAAATTAGAATTTCGGGGATGGAGAGAAGCGGAAGTTGCTTTACCAATAACAAGGGAACAGGTTTATCTAGTTCAACGTATTGATAGTAGCGCCAGTGTCTGCGCCCATTGTAAATCCTATGCGGTTGATGTTTCTGAGCAAACTGTCGAGAGAGCGATCGCATTACCTAAGAATAACAAAAACAGCAAAAAAAGCGATCGCCAACAAAAAGAAAAAGTTACCTCTACGCGCCTAGTAAAGCAAACGGTCTATAGCTGTCATTTTTGTGGCTGTGTCTTTGCTTACGATCAACGCGAACCCGCAATTATGGCTACCAGTGATTCCAGCAATTATAGTTCTAGCGATTCTAGCTATAGTAGTTCCAGTAATGATTCTAGTAGCTATGACAGTTCCTATAGTAGCGATTATGGAAGTTCTTCTAATGATTTTAGTGGTGATTTTGGTGGCGGTAGTAGTGATGGTGGTGGTGCAGGTAGTGATTGGTAGAGGAACATTATCCACTAAACGACCATCGCCATAGAATACGAGAATTCGCGGAAATAATGCGCGAATAGTCTGGGTCTTGCCTATAGGTGCTTCCCAGTCTTCTGGACAGTTCGACGGTAATATAGCGCGGCAGTTGGGAAATCGCGGTTGTGCGAAGCCAAGCTTCTAAATTCGCGATCGCATCTAATTCAGTCAGGGGAACTTGAAAATGCTGGTTAATTAGTGCGGCAGCTTCCTGAACATTATTTGCTGATGATGCCTCGACATCATGACGAAACAGCAGTCGAGAGAATTCTTGCCGCAGGCGATCGGGATCGGAATTAGGGTCAAGATAGTTTCTCAGAGACTCCAACCCTTCTCCTGTGGCTTCAAAGTAAATATAATCACTATCAAATAGATCCCAAGAAATCTCTCCCAACTCTCCCGCCATAATAGCCGTCAAAAGCATTGCATCGATTGATTGCTGATCGAACTTGGGTGTGTGGTAGCTACGATCCAAGGAAAACAGACCATCGCACAAAAATATCCACCCAGTGCGGATATCACTTGATTTAGCCACATAGCTATAATCTTTATCAGGGCAGTATACTTGAGGCAATCGCCCTTGACGCTGAGTTTGCAAAACCTCAACACATTGATAAAATTCACTTGCGGATAGTTCCGTGATTGCTAAATCCTCAAAATGAATTCTTAGTTCTTGAGCGATCTCAGATTGATTGCTGTACAAGCATGGATAGAAATTGTTTTGCGGTATGCGTGTGGTGATGATATCTGCAAACCACTCTTTTAGCTCAGCAGATGTTCTGTCCACAAAGATCTTTAAACAGATGGGACCGAGACTTGCATGTTCTCGCCACATCCAGTCCCAATCACGTTGAGATTGAGATGATTGGTCAAGCTCGGTTAGTAGCTGAAGAATTGTGTCTTGCCCTAACTGCCATGCTTGCGATGAATCCGAAGTTATGCGATCACCCATAATATAGAATCTGTAATCTCCACTCTCCTGAACTTCACTATATCCCACGCCGCTATCAGGATGCGATCTATTGCCTAAAAATCAAGACTCATGGTAATAGCGATCGGCTTTGAGAGATTGATTGTTGGGACGATCACCTAAATCACGAATCATAGTATTGGCGATCACAATACATTTTATGATATTTTACAGCAATTCCAAATTCAAAAAGTAGCAAGATATACAAAACCAAGAGTCTAAAAATTAACAGGAATCTGCAAAGACGGGGGCTTCATCAAGCATAAAGTCGATTAAATGTTGCCAACTCTTAAATAAAAAGTACTTGGTAAGAGAGAGAATATCTTGAAAGAATCCTCTACGAGTGCCACGCTTACGACGAATCTCTTGATAACTGGAATCTATTAAATGTAAAATCGTGTGAAATAGAAAAGCTAACAAATTAAGAGATAGAAGTGTCGATGACAAATGTTTTTGTCCATGACCAAAGTTATGTTCCAAGTTGTAGCCCTTGGTTTTCAACACATTGTGGTTCTCATTTTCGGTTTTCCAACGACATCTACCCGTTTCAACTACGACCGCCACATTGTCAATATTAACAGCATGATTAGTCACAAAAGCATTACGGTAGACTTCAGAATTATCAACACTATTGCGAACAGTCAGTTCACACCAGTTCACTAACAGAGAGGGTTCTTGTTCTCTTAAAGGTATCTGATTCACAAATCGATAACTATATATTTCTATAGATTTCCCCTTGCGGTGTTTAGTCGTCAAATTCTGCACTTCACCATTTTTTTCAATGTAATCTAACCACTGATATAAACTAGGATGACTGGATGGTAAGCAGGTGAAAATGAAGTTCATATTTGCCTCTAAACAATTCTGACACATCGGTTGACGGCTATAGAGATCATCCCCTAATAACGTAATCGCCTGTCCTTCAAAAAGATGCCCATGTTTACTAATCCAGCGTTTCGCTGCGGCTGTTTCACAATCTTGTTTCTCATGTCCATCTTGCGGAGTGACGAATTCGGGTGGTAGAGAAATCACCTGTTCGCAACCTGGTGCAGCGATTACGGGCAAAATTGCTGTGTGTGAGTATGTTATTTTGCCACTGCGATGATTACGGGTACTACAACATTCGCAGGATATTTTCGATGAGCTATGGTACTCCGTTCCATCTAAACAAATCAGTAAATTCCTATCCAATCTTTCATATCGTTTCAGGTGCTTTCCCATTTGCAGAAATTTATACACTTTCTCAAATACAGCGTTCAGACTCTTGGCGCTAATTAGGTCGAGGATATTGCGTATTTGCTGGTCAGAGGGTATTTTCTCCACTCCAAATATACTTTGAACGTTATTTTTTCCACTTCGACTCTGCAATTGTCTTTGATACTCTAAAAATGATTGACACTGCATAAAAAACATCGAGAAAGCCGACAGCATCGCATCGCTGATTTTAAATTTTGTCCCATTGCTTTCGCTTCTTGGGTCTTTTATTTTCTCTATCCCCTCTTGCAGGAAATCTAAAAAAACACTAAAAACTAAGATCGTTGGTGGCATTAACTGGATAGGATTATCATTTTTGCTATGTTTTAAGCTCTACCTTTATCTGGTTCCTTATATCTGTATACTTTGCTGCTTTTTGAATTTGAAACTGCTGGATATTTTATTAGATAATCAATAGCTAGACAAAAAATTGTTAAAATAGGGGGTTGTCAATGGCTGGTTTAACGATTAGTGATGAAAATATAGATTTATTCAAGAAAGTAAAGATTGAAAGATATTATTCTTATATTTTGTTCGGATTGAGTCCTGATAGTTCTACACTTGAATTTCGAGGCTCAGGTGATAGAAACTATAACTTTGATTCCATTGCATCCGAACTTCCCAAGACTGATGTTGCGTTTGTTATTTGGGATTTTGAATATGAAACGGAGGAGAAGCCTCCTCGAAAAACTTCAAAACTAATTCTCATTGCTTGGTGTCCGATATTAGCTCCAATGAGACGACAGTTTGCTTTAATTAGTGCTGTAAATCAACTAAAATTGTCTTTCACGGGAATACAAAAAGATTTTAAATTAACTGAGTATGAAGAAGTTAGTTTTGCAGTGATGAGGAAGGAACTGCTTAAGTAAGCAGTTTTACATTTAAATTGGGGCTTTTGAGTGCCAGCCCCCCCCTGTGGCAAGGCTTTGAGACAAAAAACAAATACGAAACAGCTTACTCCTCTACAAACTCTTCTACTCAGCCGATAGATTGTTAGGAATGCATTATGTTCATAAATATCTTGGAGTCAGCGATCACCTAAGAATAACGACTCACAAGAATAGTGATCGCAGTGAGAAAATAGACTGTTACTGCGATCGCCTAGATCACGGCTCACAGTAATAGCGATCACTTTTAGAAGATAGATTGTCAATGCGATCGCCTAGAAATTATGACTCATAGTAATAGCGATCGCCTTTATGAGATAGGTTGTTGGTGCGATCGCCTGATTCGGGGGGGGGTAATGAGTTGGGGATTGATGTGGCGTTATAATTAATGAAAAATAATATTTTACTAGATTGTTGACAACACTCGAAATATGTGAACATCATGCTTAACCTCTCTCATAGCCGTCCTCTGAATGAATTTCAAAAGGAAGCTCCTGAATTGCTTCATCAGTTTGAAACGGATAAAACACCAATTGTAATCACTATTAATGGTAAAGCTGCTGCTGTACTTCAGGATGCAGAAAGTTATGAGAAACTACTTAATCGGTTGGAACTTCTCGAAACTCTTGCAGGTATTCGCCAAAGTTTAGGGGAATTTGAGCAAGGTAAAGGGGTTTCCATTCATAAAGCTTTTGAAGATCTTCAAAAGAAATATGACCTACCGAATTGAGATATCTCCTACGGCAATTCATGACATAGAACAGATCTTTTTGTGGCTCAAGGTCAATGCTCCTGAAAAATCCTACCGTTGGGTTAGGGGTTGTTATGAAATAATGCTCAAACTGGAAAGCTTTCCTAGTCGTTGTCCTTTAGCATTGGAAAGTGAGTATTTGGATATAGAAATACGTCAACTTTTATATGAGAAGAAATATCGTATTTTATTTAGCATCGTAGACGATGAAAATGCTAGAAGTGTTAAAATTCACCGCGTTCGCCATAGTTCTCAACAAAGTTTTGATTCTTTAAAACAGCTTTTGGATAATGATGATGAGTAACTTACAAAAGATCGCCTAGAAATCATGACTCACAGTAATAGCGATCAGAATATTTGCGCTGTGGATTTAGTTAGGATTGTTTGGTAGTTTGACTAGGGTGATCGCCACTTTCCCCTTCACCTCACCAAATACAAAATGAGCGCGCTTCATCAGAGAAAGTGATCGATCGTGATCGATCGTAGTGACTTGACAATTAGCCAGAACACATTTATGATTGTGCTACAAGAGCATCGTTCAGACTTGAATAGGCACATAATAATCCATAATAACGTTATTATTTTTCCTAGTTGATTTGTGTTCCATAACCCAACCTATAGGTCGCTATCCATAACAGATCTTGGGAAATATACATATTCTCCAAAACATAAAATACCCTGAAAACATATCTATTCAAAGTAAGCATTTATCATCGCTACCGAGAATTAACTAATTGAATTAACTGATCGATAAAAATAGAGAAGGATATAAAATGTCTTCAATAGATAAATACACTAAAGATGAGGTCCTTTCAATAAAATCGGCATGTAGTGTTTCAGCAAGAATATTGGATGAGATAACAGAGCATGTCCGTGCTGGTAAAAGTACAGATTACTTAGATGAAATTTGCCATCACTTGACAATTAAAGAAAATGCCGAATCCGCTTATTTATCTCTTAAAGGTTATCCAAAAAACATTTTCACATCGATAAATTCAGCCGTACGTGGAGTTCCCACTGCTCAAGATATTTTAAAAGAGGGTGATATTATTAATGTTGACATTTCTATCTATTTCGACGGGTTTTATGGAAGTAGTAGTCGAATGTACTATGTAGGTAAAAGAGTACCAAAATTCGCTAAGGATTTATGTGAGAGAGCTTATGATTCCTTAGAGTTAGCTATCAATACTATTCATCCAGGACAAGAAGTTGACACTATTATCGACACAATCAATAAATGTGTTGACCGATATGGCTATTCCTTAACGAGTCATGGTATAAAAAATATAAGGGTAGATGATGATATATTAAAGTTTAATCATAATTTAAATGGAATCTTAGAAGAAGGAATGATTTTTACATTAAGTCCAATAATTAATCTTGGATCAAAAGAAACATTGACCCTTAAAGATTCATGGAGCATAGTTACTAAAGACAAGAAGTTGACTGCACATTTCTCGCATTGTGTTGGAATAACTAAAGATGGCTGTGAAATATTTACACTATCACCATCCCGATTTAATTGTCCGCCATATAACTGAATAATCCAGCGATCGCAGATCTTGTAGGGTGCGTTGTTAGAGTCGAGGTTGGGTATTACCCCAAGCCTCTCTCCTACAGATCCGTGCTTGCAACTTTCACTGCACACGGCTCCCAGATATAAGAGGGAATTACCCCATGCTCATGTGCAGATACTGGTGACAGGAATGATGTATTGCTACAAGATTTTTTGTTGTCCAGTTATCGTGATTTCCATCTAGATGATGTAAATGCACTTTTTCTTCTCCGATGAAATTGAGTCCGCAGAAGTTACATGAATGGTTTTGCCGTTTTAGGGCTTTAGAGGTCGTACTGTTATAGAGCTTGCTGTTACGTTCGCTCCAATAAACTAAATCTCCGTCATAGGGAGATTTAGTTCCAGTGACATTGTTGTATCTATTTTCGGAGTAAGGAACCACTGGAAAAGCTTTTTTAATAAGTTTTGTAACTGAGAGCTTATCTAAATTTGCTTCCTTGTTAAATACCTTCCATGCTCTGTGATTGATATGCCAAAGTGAATTCCTTGAGCCATCCATCTTGCAGTATTTATGGTACTCTCTCCAACCTCTAACCAGAGGGGCTAATTTCTCAGCCTTGACTTTGGCTCCATAGTTCAAGTTATTAACAATGAATTTTACCTTCTTACGAAAAGCTTTGAAGTTGTCCACGGACGGGACACATCGAAACTTTCCGTTGTTTTGCACTTTGAAATGCCAACCAAGGAAGTCAAATCCATCTGTCGTAGCGGTTATCTTGGTTTTCTTTTCACTGACGTTCATACCTTTTTGGGCTAAAAATTCACTAATCTTTTCAAGTATTGCCATTGCATCTTCGTTCGGTTTTAGTATTATTACCATGTCATCCGCGTAGCGGATTGATGGTTCTGATATTTTCCCTGTTTTGTCTTTCGACTTATGGATACTTTCGATTCCATTTAGTGCAATGTTGGCTAACAGTGGACTTACCACTCCACCTTGCGGTGTTCCTTGGTCGGGAAATCCTATCTTTGTTCCAGCTTTTAGGCATCTAAAAATACCAAGCTTTAGCCCTTTTGGGGCAATAAGATTGTCCATGATTGCAGAGTGGTTAATCCTATCGAAGCATTTTTCAATATCAAGTTCGATTACTCGTTTGTTTATGCCATTACTCATGCTTCTTAGGTTGTTGAATAGGACTTTTTGAGCATCATGTGCCGAACGTCCTGTTCTAAATCCATAGCTTCTAGCATGAAAGGTTGCTTCGTGTGCTGGTTCGAGAGCGTATTTTGCTAGGCATTGCCAAGCTCTATCTGCTATTGTAGGCACTTTTAGTATTCGAGTCGTTCCGTCCTTTTTAGGAATTGGAATTTCTCTTAGTCCTTGGTGTTTCCAGTTAGAATAGTTCTGACTTATTAGGTCTGATAAGGCGAGGCGTTCTTCAAAGTTGAGGGACGCTTTGCCATCTATTCCAGCCGTTTTCTTCCCAGCGTTTAACTGTGTTACTTGTCGAATTGCTAGTAATCTAGCCGCCTGAGATTTTAGAATCAGTTTCTGAAGTGTCCGAGCTTTACGCTTGTCTCCTATTTGAACTGCTTTGAACACTCGTCTTTGTAGTCGGAATAAAGTCTTTTGGAATTTCTTCCAAGGTAGCTTTTTCCATAGTTCACTAGTGTTAATACCGTGTCTAACCATAATCTACTCTAAGTTGTGTTTTCTTTATATCTTGCAGCAATTACGCCACATCCTACCCGAATCTACGGATTTGCACCTCTCGTCTGGTTTACCAAGGGTTCGACCGTCCTCAGACCTTAGATTCGTTTTTATTCGTTCCATCTTTTCGATTGATTGTCCCTTTAGATGTAGCCAATTCAACTACCAGAACCCCTTACTCTTACCGTTTGCTTCATTATTACGGCGGGATACTAATCTCTGGTGTGGTCAGACTCTAAGTTTTCTTAGTGTTGCGTCTGCCATTACATAAGTTGCTTCGCCAATTCAAGGATGAAATGCAACGGGTTCTGATGAAGCAAAGAATACTTCGTAAGGAGTACGATAGTCAAGTGATTTTCTGGGTCTGTGATTGATCAAATTCACTGCCTTCTGAAAGTCCTCTTCTTTCACGATTTTAAAGTTTGTACTTTTGGGATAGAACTCTCTAATTAATCCATTGGTGTGTTCATTCAATCCACGTTCCCATGAATGATATGGATTCGCAAAGAAGGTCTCTAGTTTCAATCTTTCAGATAGCTTCTCATGCCCACAGAATTCTCTTCCATTATCAAAGGTCATTGTCTTTCGAGATGTTGATTCTATAGGCTCAAATAGATTGAATGTCACTCTGTTTATCTCATCCATCGTCTTGTTCTTAGCTAGTCCAGCAAGTAAATACTTCGATGCTTTATCAACATGCGTAACTACGATACCTGTGTGGTTGCACCCGATTACCGTATCACTTTCCCAATGTCCAATCTCTGTTTTTAAATCTGCAATCTTCGGTCGATTCTCTATCCCTACCCTATTGGGAATGCCACCTCGCTTCTGATGGCGACCTTTGCGCCTTCGTTGCTTTTGCTTCTGCCTCAGATATTGTTGATATATTCCCATCTCTTGATGGTTTGCATAGATCATCAGATAAATCGTCTCATAGCTGATTTTACCTAGCCCCTCCCTTTCCATTCTCCCTGCTAGTTGCTCTGGGCTGTGGTGTTGCTCTAACCGTTGTTTGACTTCGGCGATCGTCTCAGCACTGATGCTCTGAAATCTTACCTTTGCTTGTTTCCGTCTTGCTTTCATCAGGGCAACCGCAGTATCTGGCAAATAGCCAATCTGTCGCTCGTCTGTATTGCGCGATAACTCTCTTGAAATCGTACTTTTGTTTCGCTTCAAGCGACGACCTATCTCTGATACAGATAATTGCTCAATTACTCTTAGTTTATACAGTTCACTTCTTTCTGTGGTGGTAAGATGGACAAAGCTCATGAGGGTATCCTAATTATTGTGATTAATATCAGAATATCCTTATGAGTCCCTTTACGCAAAGATCTCTAGGTGTTGCATTTCATCCTTGAATTGGCGCTTTGAGTTTAAGGTGGGGGACTTGCACCCTCATCATTAAGATAGTTAAGTTAGTCTTGGGAGACTTGACTCTAGCGTTTATTTATGGATTTTTACCCTGATTCACGCTAAACGAATCGCACAATGAAATGTAACGCAAATTTTTTTTGTTGCTATTCGCACTAATTTGAAGATAGTGCGATCGCCGTTAATCATCAACACTCATGACAATATTTCACAAGGCATCAGACAATCAGAGCCTAGAGACTCGGTTGCAATATGCAACAATTTGATGTACATTGCAACAAGCTTGATTGAGGTTTTACCATGTCTATCGCAATCAGAATTTCTGATCATTTAGCCCAAGAGGCAAAAAGTCGATCTAAAGCGATGCATCGCTCAGTTGCGGGTCAAATTGAATATTGGGCGGCAATGGGCAAAATCCTTGAAGACAATCCAGAGCTTTCATTTGGCTTTGTTCAAGCAATATTGATTAGTCGTGAGCAAGCTAAGAATTCAGAATTAACACCCTATGAGTTTAGTGAATAAATCCGATGGGTGAGATTCAAGTTTTTCAAACGCCCTTATTTTCAAAAATCAAGAAAAAGTTAAAGAAAAATCAAATCAAAGATCTTGATAATGCGGTAAGAGAAATTATCAAAAATCCCGAAATTGGGGAACAAAAAAAGGGTGATTTAACCGATGTCTGGGTTTATAAATTTAGAATGGTTGATCGAGAAAATCTCCTTGCGTATCAATGGGATGAAAAAACGAGAACTTTAATCTCCCTTGGAGTTCATGAAAACTTTTATCGTGACATCAAAAAATATAAAAATTTCTAGAGATCGCCTTTGTGGAGACAGATTATTTATGCGATCGCCTAACTCTTTAAATCGCCAATATAAACCCCAATTTGTTTAAGTCCCTGCAAAACCTGAACACGCTCTGTAATATTTTCGAGCAAACGATAAGTAGGCGATCGCGTATATTGAGGAGCATTTTGATGGCGATCGCATTTCAAAAACAATACTTCTCTTCCATTTGTAACCATTCCATAGCAACTTGACTGTAATTTGGGAGCGCTCAACAAATAAGTAAGTGCTTGGGGAATACCCGCCGTAACGTCCAGTCTTGCAGGTTTTGATTCGATTACCAAAATCCAAAAACTATCTTGGATTACCAAAATATCAATTCGACCTTGAACCGCCATAGCATTAACTTCGTCCGCAACTTCGATATTGGAACTTACTTCTGCTTTTACCAAAAAAGGAAATTGATAGAAACCTGCTAAATCTAGTAGTGGCGACACTACTACAAGTTTAACAATTTCTTCGAGGGGTGGCTCTTCTTGACTGAGATAGGTATAGTTGCGAGTGAGGCGATCTAGTCCTTGTAGTTCCGCTTCGGTTAGAGGTGATGCATTATTTAACCATTCATCAAAAAAACGATCGCTAGAGTCTAGTCTCAAGCCAAAGGTTTGTCGGAGAGTACTAAGAGTAAGGCTACTAGCATTTGTAATCACGATTAAATCCTTATATACATAAAGTTTAGAGATTTAGGCATTTGATCTAGTCACTAATGTCTAAATATACAATACATGCTAGGACAAGAGCGATCGCCTAGAAACCACGACTCATGGGAGTAGCGCTCGGCTTTAGGGGATGGATGTTGATGAGATCGCTTGTTCGATGCAAATTGGGAACTTTTCAGAAATACTCTGCCGTCTTTACAGTAGATCAAGATAACTAGCAGAGATTTGCTAGTTTAGGATCGCTATTTTTACAACTTACTCGATGATTATGCAAAAGAAAAACAAATTGCTCCCTGTCCTATTTGGTGTGTTATGCGTATACTTACTCGGCTATGCTTGCGCTAGAATCTTTGTCTTTCATGCTGTGGAAAGTTATGCAGGTGAGGAAAAAGGCGGTCCAAGGCAAGACTACATTGCTAAAAAGGATCAGCCTGCTGGAGAAGGATGGGAGTACCAGTTATTTTTACCTGTCATTAAAGCTGAAGAGAGCATAGTCAATTACTTTAACAATCTATAAGTGCGATCGCATTCCTAACAACCAAAATTTATCCATTTAAACTTGAACTAACTTCGGTTACATTTTAAAACCCTTGCTATAGACTATCTCTGGCGTTCAGCACCCTTGGTAGATTTACCTCAATCCAGTCAGACAAGGTGGCAACATGCTCGGCAACTTCTTCTCCCATAGGCGTGAGGCTGTACTCGACAAAGGGTGGCACAACAGGGTGAGACACTCGCAGGACAAAACCATCTTCTGCTAACGTTTGCAAGCTTTGCGCGAGCATTTTCTCACTAACGCCCCCGATTTTTCGTCTCAACTCACTAAATCGATGCGTGCCTTGGCGAAGGGACATCAGACAGAGTACACCCCACTGACTGCAAACATGCTTGAGGATTCCCCGTGAAGGGCAGGGTTGAGCAAAAAGATCGCCTTTCTCAAGACGTTCTGTCAAAGTATTTTGACTATTACTGGGAGAATTCATATACTTACCTTTTTGTATGTACTTACCAAAAGTTAGTATATAGCACTATATTGAACTTGCACATGCCATCAAAACAAACAGCAAAGAGGTCAAACGATGATTGTTATTACAGGCGCATCAGGAATGTTAGGGCAATTGATCCTGAAAGAACTTTTAAAGTCAGTTCCTGCTAATGAATTGGTAGCCGCAGTCCGTAGTCCACAAAAGGTCGCGGATTTTGCCAGCTTGGGGGTACAAGTTCGGCAGATTGATTACGATCGCCCCGATACTCTGGAGGCGGCTTTTGCAGATGCCGAAAAAGTGTTGCTAATTTCTGGCAGTGAAGTCGGTAGCCGCGTTCCTCAACATGCAAACGTGATTGACGCTTGTAAAAATGTCGATGTAAAATTGCTAGCTTATACCAGCCTCCTGCACGCCGACAGTAGCCCTCTGCCATTGGCTGCCGAACATCAGCAGACGGAAATTCTCCTCCAAGAGTCTGGGTTGCCCCATGTTATCTTGCGTCATGGCTGGTATACAGAAAATTATACTGCGGGTATTGCGGCAGCCCTTGAATATGGTGTTTTACTTGGCTGTGCGGGTGAAGGTAAAATTGCCTCAGCGACTCGTGCAGATTATGCCGCTGCTGCTGCTGTTTTATTGACGAGCGATCGCACTGACAAGGTGTATGAATTGGCAGGCGATGAGGCATATACTTTGAGCGAGTTTGCGGCTGAACTTAGTAGGCAGTCTGGTAAGACTGTTCAGTATCAGAACCTAAGTCAAGACGACTATAGCCGTGCGTTACAAAATGCTGGTTTACCTCAGCCAATTGCCGTGATGCTAGCGGAATCGGATACGGGAGCCTCAAAAGGAGGATTGTTTGACGACAGCAAAACCTTGAGTCAATTAATAGGTCGCCCAACTACTCCCCTTAGCGAATCAATTAAAGCTTCGCTAACCACATAACAAGTTTTAGGCGATCGTGTTTAAGAGATAGATTGTTCTTGCGATCGCCTAGAAATCACAACTCACAATAATAGCGATCGCCTAAAAACCTCGACTCAAAGTACTAGCGATCGCCACAATCGCACCACCGCTAACATCTCCTACTTTCCAAAAATTGAAGTAGTGTCTTTGATGTAGAATGTTTTTAGTGATACAGCCTATAGCTATGACTATTAAAGAGCAAATTATTCAAGAACTTGATCGCATCCCTGAGTCTTATCTGGAGAAGGTGCTTAGTTTTTTGTATTCTTTAGATACCCCATTGACTCACGATGTTGGGCAGTTAAGCAAGGCGGAATCGATTATTCAAAAGGGATTAAATACTGCGCTATCCAAGCCAAAGCGATCGGCATCAGAAATTTGGGCAGAATTTGCATCTATTCGCAATAGAATTTCTGAAAGTGTTGCAACAACTGAGCAGAATTTGTAACCAAAATGTTAAAAGTTGTTATTGATACATCTGTATTTGTTTCTGCTCTCCTATCTAAATCTCAAATAAGCTCACCATATCTAGTTTTACAAGCTTGGCAACAAGGCAAGTTTACTCTGGTTATGGCTCCTCAGCTACTTCAAGAACTCGTCTTAAAACTATTACAGCTCGGAGTGCCTGAAGAAACTATTGAGGAATTAGTTAGCTGAGATCTTGCACCATTCAAGAAAAGGGGTTGCAGAAAGAGCAGAAATGTGAAAAAAAGGGCGTAGTAGTAAATTAAATAACGAGCATGGAAAGCATCGTTAAGCACGCCCAAGGGCTAGTGTATAGTCTTCTGTGTTTGATGCCAAGTGTGTATCAAACAGCAAGTCTCAATGCAATACTAGGACTATTTCTCGAAGCACAAAGGCATCCTTATCCAGAACATACACAGATAAAATCAGCGAGTGCACTCAGCCGATTTCTCAATCACTATAACTGGTCAACGAGAGCAGTAATTCGGTCAACACGGCAGGCTATTTTGGGACAAATCGCCAAGCATCGCCCATCGAAACAAGTGCCATTAAAGATACTGATAGACTTGACTACCCTAGAAAAAAGCGGCAAGTTTTTACATTTGAGCAATCCCACCCAAAACGAACCAGACCCATGGGTGAGAATACTAAACGGAAAGCGAGGACTACATCTGGTTGTACTGTATCTGGTCTATGGAGAGTGGCGCGTACCATGGAGTTTTAGAGTATGGCGCGGCAAAGGATACCCCAGTCCCTCTGACTTAGCTTGTAAGTTATTGGGGACAGTACCCAAGCAACTAACCCAAGGCAAGACTGTGATTGTCCTTGCTGATACTGAGTTTAGTACGGTGAAGTTTTTCAATACTGTCCGCGCCAAGACTTGGCGCATCGTTGTCGGTGTACGCAACAATCGTAAACTTCAAGATGGCCGTACAGTCAAACAACTTTATCGTCATGGCAAACGTGGACAACAAATTTTGCTAGAAGGGCTAACTCAGCCTTTGACGATCTCTTGGTTTTGGCTCAAAAGAGCTGATAGTAAACGGGAGTTACGCTTTGTTGTCTCTTCTCATCCTTATTCTGGTGCTTATCTGGTGATGTTAGGTCGTAAGCGTTGGGCGATTGAGGGATTCTTCAAAACCATCAAACATCGCTTTGGTTTGCATTGTTTTGGGCAATCTACAAAACTTGGTGTTTATCGTTGGCTTATCCTCTCTCTGCTTGCTTATCTTTTGGCCCATTGGATTGATCAATGGTCGAGTCCTCCTGTCTTGGACTGGAAAGCTACCTGTGATTTGACACTTTCCGTTTTATTTCCTTCTGTCCTTTGGTTGAAACTTCTTAGGTATCTCCAAATTAGTGCCGATATTGCTGCTCGTCATGGGTTTGAAATTATTCTCAAACCCATTCCTACTTAACTCTTTCAGGAATGGTGCAAGATCTCAGTTAGCGTAATCGGTGAAATCGCTCTGCATATCTCTGGAGCTTATGAGGCTACTAGATTAGATGAAATTGATCCAGATGACAATAAATTTTTGGCGGCAGTTTTTGAAACAAAAGCTGATTACCTTATTTCTTTGGACAATCATTTACTTTCTATTAAGTAACCCAAGTTGCTACCTATTCATCCAAAACTAAAGTTAAAACAAAAAATGCTAGGTTTTTATATAAAAATAGCGTTATTTAGCACTTAGCGAGGCTGTTTTCAACTTGTTTTGAGACGGTTTTTGATAGGTAGCAACTTGGGTTAAGTACTATCATGGCACTCAAATATTGACTCCCCGTTTATTCTTGGATGCAATAGTAATCGCCTAAAAACCTCGACTCACAGGAATAGCGATCTCCTTTAAGAGATAGATTGTTGGTGCGATCGCCTTGAAATTACGACTCATGGTAATAGCGATCACAATAATGCAAAATCTTGGCAGATAGATAATTGAGGCGATCGCACCTGAGATTGCTTTAATTGTTCGTTAAAATAGTACCAAAACTAACCAAAGAGTGATTTCCCATGATCGCAGTTAAAGGAAACTTTCCCAAACTTACCCCAGAAGAATACTTTGCTTGGGAAGAAAAGCAACTAGAAAAACACGAACTGATTAACGGTCAAGTTTACGCCATGAGCGGCGGCAGCGTTAATCATAGCCGCATTGCAATTCGATTTGCGACTATGGTTGATACTCATTTAGACGCTAGTAACTGCATAACAGGTAACTCAGACCTGAAAGTTAAAATTGTTGGCACAAATAACTACACCTATCCAGATGTTAGCGTCACCTGCGACGATCGCGATAAAACTACAGACCAATACATTACATACCCTTGCCTCATCATTGAAGTTCTTTCACCTAGCACTGAAACCTACGATCGTAGCGGCAAATTTAGACTGTACCGCAAAAATCCAGTCTTACAGGATTATTTATTAGTGAGTTCCACCAGCATCGAAATGGATTTGTATCACAAAAACGAAAGTGATTGGTTAATTATTAACTATCAAGCAGGCGACACCGTGGAACTCAAAAGCATTAATTTAAGCTTTCCCATTGAGCAAATCTATCGCAACCTCAATCTCACACCAGAGACTGAATCAAACCAATTATCCTAAACCTCATTCCCCTCATTCCTCATTCCCCAATCGAAGCAGTAGATTATTGAAGCGATCGCCCCATAAATCACAACTAACAATAATAGCGATCGCCTTTAGAAGATAGATTGTTGAGGCGATCCCGTTTTAGCTATATTGAAATCTGTACTGATTTTTCGTAAAAATCTAGATTAACTGAGATCTTGCACCATTCCTGAAAGAGTTAAGTAGGAATGGGTTTGAGAATAATTTCAAACCCATGACGAGCAGCAATATCGGCACTAATTTGGAGATACCTAAGAAGTTTCAACCAAAGGACAGAAGGAAATAAAACGGAAAGTGTCAAATCACAGGTAGCTTTCCAGTCCAAGACAGGAGGACTCGACCATTGATCAATCCAATGGGCCAAAAGATAAGCAAGCAGAGAGAGGATAAGCCAACGATAAACACCAAGTTTTGTAGATTGCCCAAAACAATGCAAACCAAAGCGATGTTTGATGGTTTTGAAGAATCCCTCAATCGCCCAACGCTTACGACCTAACATCACCAGATAAGCACCAGAATAAGGATGAGAAGAGACAACAAAGCGTAACTCCCGTTTACTATCAGCTCTTTTGAGCCAAAACCAAGAGATCGTCAAAGGCTGAGTTAGCCCTTCTAGCAAAATTTGTTGTCCACGTTTGCCATGACGATAAAGTTGTTTGACTGTACGGCCATCTTGAAGTTTACGATTGTTGCGTACACCGACAACGATGCGCCAAGTCTTGGCGCGGACAGTATTGAAAAACTTCACCGTACTAAACTCAGTATCAGCAAGGACAATCACAGTCTTGCCTTGGGTTAGTTGCTTGGGTACTGTCCCCAATAACTTACAAGCTAAGTCAGAGGGACTGGGGTATCCTTTGCCGCGCCATACTCTAAAACTCCATGGTACGCGCCACTCTCCATAGACCAGATACAGTACAACCAGATGTAGTCCTCGCTTTCCGTTTAGTATTCTCACCCATGGGTCTGGTTCGTTTTGGGTGGGATTGCTCAAATGTAAAAACTTGCCGCTTTTTTCTAGGGTAGTCAAGTCTATCAGTATCTTTAATGGCACTTGTTTCGATGGGCGATGCTTGGCGATTTGTCCCAAAATAGCCTGCCGTGTTGACCGAATTACTGCTCTCGTTGACCAGTTATAGTGATTGAGAAATCGGCTGAGTGCACTCGCTGATTTTATCTGTGTATGTTCTGGATAAGGATGCCTTTGTGCTTCGAGAAATAGTCCTAGTATTGCATTGAGACTTGCTGTTTGATACACACTTGGCATCAAACACAGAAGACTATACACTAGCCCTTGGGCGTGCTTAACGATGCTTTCCATGCTCGTTATTTAATTTACTACTACGCCCTTTTTTTCACATTTCTGCTCTTTCTGCAACCCCTTTTCTTGAATGGTGCAAGATCTCAGTTAAACTAAAATTGTTTTAAAAGTCTCTGTTAGATATATGGAGAGAAAGCAATAATGAATTTGGCAGAAATTCCAGAAAATATCCCAATTCCTGAAGATGATGGGGAAGCAGATCATTTAGTTCATACCAGATTACCTGAGTTAACTCTTCGTGCTACTAATAACGAATTAATTAATATTGGGAAATTGGCTGGCATCGTTGTGCTTTATATTTATCCTATGACTGGAAAGCCAGATACACCACTTCCATGTGGTTGGAATGAGATTGCAGGAGCAAGAGGATGTACACCGCAATCATGTGGTTTTAGGGATCACTATTCAGAACTTCAGGCTCTAAATACATCGGTGTTTGGAATCAGCGTACAGGAGACAGATTATCAATTGGAGGCTAAAGAGCGTTTACATCTCCCATTCGAGTTGATCAGCGACTCTAAACTACTACTTAAATCAACGCTTAACATACCAACATTTAAAGTTCAATACATGGAGTTATACAAAAGAATTACATTGATAGCTAAAGATGGCAATATCGAAAAAGTTTTCTACCCCGTTTTCCCTCCTAATGAAAATGCAGATGCCGTGATTAAGTGGTTAAGCGAATATCTAACACAAGATAAAAATCAGCTCTGAGTTTCATCTTGTTTTGACTTAAATCACAACTACAGACCTAATCTTAAGTACAGGATTTTATTAAACTTAGGGACAATTCAAGAATTAGCGATCGCAATGTAGCAAACCTTTAGCAGATGGATTGTTAATGCGATCGCCTAAAAATCACGACTCACAGTAATAGCGATCGCTTTGAGAAGATAAATTGTTGATGCGATCGCATTGAATGCATTTTGGAATACGCTTTTTTGTGCAATGCTAATTTAGATTTAATTTTTCTTTCTACATCTTCCAGAGTATAGGATTTATCATAATCGTCATGAAAGAGACAACAAAGGTTGAATATCTAAGAAGGGTACAACGGGTACAATCATATATTGAAAAACATCTGAGCGATAGACTCATACCTCTTGAATTATCTAAGCTTGCAAATCTTTCTCCCCACCACTTCCATAGAATATTTAGGGGAATTACAGGTGAATCTATCCTTGAGTATGTTAGGCGATTAAAATTAGAACGTTCTGCCCGTCGATTACGTACCACTGAACAAAAAGTGATAGAAATCGCCCTTGATGCTGGATACGATTCCCATGAAGGTTTTACAAGAGCATTTCGTCAATATTTTGGTGTTTCACCTTCAGAATTTCGCGGACAAATGCCCATCTCTACCCCTGCTTCGATCGCTCCACCCGATCAAATCGAAATCCGCGTCATTGATTCTATTGCGATCACTAAAATTCGTCATACTGGCTCATACGATGAGAGTGGCAAAATATTTCCACGGCTGATTAGTTGGGCGGAATCTCAAGGCATTGATTTGACAAAGGCTAGAGTTTTTGGGCTTTGCTTCGACGATCCTGAGATCACTCCAGCAGAATATTTACGATTTGATGCTTGTATTGAATACGAAGGCAAAGATAATGAATCAATGGGGATTTCTACCGATTACATTCCTGCGGGCAAATATGCTGTTGCTACTCATATAGGTGCATACGCAAACATTTTGGATACGTACCTATCTTTAATTGGGGGTTGGGTTCCAAGAACTAATTATGAACTATGTGATGAACCTGTTGTTGAGTACTATTTGGACGATCCTAGAAAGACACTTCCTGACGAGATGCGAACCGAACTCTGGATTAGATTACAGCCTTCTTGATTGTGAGGGCTGAGTAAAAAAAGCACTATCGGTCAAGATCATAGAATACTATTTACCTTAGAGTTTGAGGAAGATTTTCATGAAATAAAGCCTAGGGAATATATGAAATATTTACTAATTGGTATAGGTAGCCTAGCGGGATTAGGAGCCTGTATTTTGGTGATTGGATTTTTACTGCCGATTGAAGTAACTGCTTCGAGAACTGCGGAACTAAAGGCATCACCAGCTATAGTTTTTCAAACTGTTACTGACGTGGAGAAACAAACCTCTTGGCGGAAGGATGTTAAGACGGTTAAGGTACAACCCAATAGGGACTCATGGACAGAAGAAACAATTGACGGAGTATTAATCGAGTTCAAAGTTCGGCGCAAAGAGCCACCACATCGATTTGAGATTGAATTTGTTTCTAATCAAGGATTTAGTGGGTCATGGGTTGGCATATTTACTGAGTCTCCCAAGGGAACCATAGTTCAAATCACTGAAACTGTTAAAATCCCTAACCCAATTTTTCGAGTAATATCAAGAGCCTTTAATCTGACAGACAAGCTTGTTGATACATATCTTAGTCAACTTAAGGCATCAGTTGAAAATTAAAGAGCAATCTCTATTAGCCAACCTTTAGGATATATTCTTCATATGCGATCGCCTAAAAATCACGACTCATAGTTATAGCGATCGCCTTGAGGAGATAGATTGCTGATGCGATCGCGTAGAAATTATGACTCATAGCAATTGCGATCGCCTTCAGCAAACCATTAGCCCACAATCAATCCATCTTGTACGAAAATCTTGCGATTGGTTTGAGCAGCGATATCTGGCTCGTGGGTGACGATGACAATCGTGATGTCTTGGCTATTGAGAATGCCAAATAAATTCATGACCTCCTGCGAAGTATGGGAATCTAGCGCACCCGTCGGCTCATCAGCTAGAAGTAACGCAGGTTGATTGACCAACGCACGAGCGATCGCAACTCGTTGTTGTTGTCCGCCAGAGAGTTGATTGGGGCGATTGGATAAGCGATCTCCTAAACCCACTTTTACTAGAGCTTCTTCAGCACGTGATCGCCGCTCAGATTTGGAGACACCTGCATAGACCATTGGCAACATCACATTCTCTAGGGCTGTTGCTTTAGGCAAGAGATTGAACTGCTGAAACACAAAGCCAATGCGTTGATTGCGGATATAGGCTAACTGAGATCTTGCACCATTCCTGAAAGAGTTAAGTAGGAATGGGTTTGAGAATAATTTCAAACCCATGACGAGCAGCAATATCGGCACTAATTTGGAGATACCTAAGAAGTTTCAACCAAAGGACAGAAGGAAATAAAACGGAAAGTGTCAAATCACAGGTAGCTTTCCAGTCCAAGACAGGAGGACTCGACCATTGATCAATCCAATGGGCCAAAAGATAAGCAAGCAGAGAGAGGATAAGCCAACGATAAACACCAAGTTTTGTAGATTGCCCAAAACAATGCAAACCAAAGCGATGTTTGATGGTTTTGAAGAATCCCTCAATCGCCCAACGCTTACGACCTAACATCACCAGATAAGCACCAGAATAAGGATGAGAAGAGACAACAAAGCGTAACTCCCGTTTACTATCAGCTCTTTTGAGCCAAAACCAAGAGATCGTCAAAGGCTGAGTTAGCCCTTCTAGCAAAATTTGTTGTCCACGTTTGCCATGACGATAAAGTTGTTTGACTGTACGGCCATCTTGAAGTTTACGATTGTTGCGTACACCGACAACGATGCGCCAAGTCTTGGCGCGGACAGTATTGAAAAACTTCACCGTACTAAACTCAGTATCAGCAAGGACAATCACAGTCTTGCCTTGGGTTAGTTGCTTGGGTACTGTCCCCAATAACTTACAAGCTAAGTCAGAGGGACTGGGGTATCCTTTGCCGCGCCATACTCTAAAACTCCATGGTACGCGCCACTCTCCATAGACCAGATACAGTACAACCAGATGTAGTCCTCGCTTTCCGTTTAGTATTCTCACCCATGGGTCTGGTTCGTTTTGGGTGGGATTGCTCAAATGTAAAAACTTGCCGCTTTTTTCTAGGGTAGTCAAGTCTATCAGTATCTTTAATGGCACTTGTTTCGATGGGCGATGCTTGGCGATTTGTCCCAAAATAGCCTGCCGTGTTGACCGAATTACTGCTCTCGTTGACCAGTTATAGTGATTGAGAAATCGGCTGAGTGCACTCGCTGATTTTATCTGTGTATGTTCTGGATAAGGATGCCTTTGTGCTTCGAGAAATAGTCCTAGTATTGCATTGAGACTTGCTGTTTGATACACACTTGGCATCAAACACAGAAGACTATACACTAGCCCTTGGGCGTGCTTAACGATGCTTTCCATGCTCGTTATTTAATTTACTACTACGCCCTTTTTTTCACATTTCTGCTCTTTCTGCAACCCCTTTTCTTGAATGGTGCAAGATCTCAGCTAACTCATTTTTATCTAAGGCTGTGAGGTTCTGATCTTCCAAATAATATACTCCATCAGAAGGGCGATCGAGGCAGCCAATGATATTCATCAGCGTGGATTTGCCCGAACCAGACGCGCCCATAATCGAGACATATTCGCCTGAGTCGATATGCAGATCAATTCCTTTGAGAATCGGGACATCAGCCTCAGCTAGTCGATAGCTTTTAGTAATATTTTCCATTGTGATCATGATTCGCTCCTATTCACTTCGCAGAGCTGTAATGGGATCGAGTTTGGCAGCATTTCTGGCAGGAATGACACCCGCAACCAAACCGACAGTAGTTGACAAACCGAATCCTATCAATACGGAACTGGTGGAAACGATAAAGGGAAACTTAAAGGCAGTGGCTGCGGCAAAGGTAATGCCAACACCGATCGCAATGCCAATGGAGCCACCGACGATGGAAACAACTACCGACTCAATCAGAAATTGACTGAGAATCGCATTGTCAGTTGCGCCTAAAGCTTTCCGCACGCCGATTTCGCGAGTACGCTCGACTACGGAAACTAGCATAATATTGGCGATGCCGATGCCGCCGACGATGAGAGAGATCCCTGCGATCGCTACCATCATCAGCGTAAACAGGCTCAAGATCGTGTTGAAGGTTTTGAGAATATCAGCTTGATTGGTAATCCGAAAATCATCATTTTCAGGAACATCGATGTTATGCCGTAGTCGTAAGATATTTGCAACTTGAAACTTGATAGTTTCTAATTTTGATTCATCTTGCCCTTTGATATAGATGCCAGTAACGGAAATTCCCATCAAGGAGTTATTCCCGATGATACGGGCTGACATAGAGGTTAGAGGAATGTAGACCGCATCATCACGATCTTGGGGACCCTGAGAGCCTTTGACTTCCATTACTCCAATCACATCATAAATCTCACCTTGAATTCTAATTTTTTGACCAATGGGATTGACATTGTTGGGAAATATATTTTTCCTGACTGTGGGCGCAATGATGGCGACCGAGGCAGAGGACTCTAACTCCTCATTGTTAAAATACCGACCTTCTACAGGAAAAGTATTGCGGGCATTGGGATAGCTTAAATCAGTTCCATATACGGTTGTGGAAGTATTTTTATCGCCAAAGACCACTTGTGTATTGCGCTGTAAATATGCCGAGACAATAGTTGCTGATGGTGCTTGAGTAGCGATCGCTTGAGCATCTTCCCATGTCAGCGTCGTCACAGATCCCATGCCCTGACTAACGCCGCCACTTTGGACGGCTCCCGCCATTACTTGCAAAACATCAGTTCCTAAACCGCGAATGGATTCTTCGGTAGATTTCTGCACGCCTTGTCCGATGGAAGAAATGCCAATTACCGAAGAAATCCCGATAATTACGCCCAACATAGTCAAGCCGCTACGCAGTTTGTTGCCCCAGAGGGCTGCGATCGCCATCTCTGCAACTTCCAAGTATGAAATCTTATGAGGGCGTAGATTCATGGGATTATCTCCTCGCTAACTTAAATTTTTCGCGGAGGCATTGACGAATTGGCAGATCTGAGCCTTCAAGTTTGTTGTAGGCGGATAGAACCTGACCTTTGCCGTTTAAAATCAACAGTAAAGCTTGTTCGTTTAAGCTTACCTTCGAGAAGAGTCGCTCCGAGGCTTGGATGATTGGTTGAATAGATTTGCCATCAAAATCGGGACTGAAGGTGGTTTTTGCTGAGGTCTGAGGCTTCCGCTTGCCCATTTCCCCTTGCAGCATTCCTCTCATTCCGCTCATCGCTCTCATATCCATCACTACCACCTGTCGAAACTTCTTGTTGTATTGAAATTCCAAATCGATGATTTTTGCCGTCTCTTGTGCTGTTTCCATCGAACCCATTGAGGCTAAAACCACAACCTGAATCCCCGAAAAGTTGCCAAGGTCGATCGCATCGCCCTGTAATGGACTGATTTGTGATTTAATCGCAACATCACCATTTGATGGACATACTGAGTTTTGCTTGACTGAATTTTGAGCATCTGCGATCGCGCTAAATCCTAAACTAGAAACCGCCATCAAACTACTTAACATCAAGCCCTTGAGAGTTGTGTAAAACATGGTAATTACCTCAAAAAAATTAAAAGTATATGAATGAACATCAATGAATGCGTTGACTTAGAAGTTATAGCCAATCCCAATAGAAACTCCCATATCAGTGTTGCCAGTGTTAGGAAAAGCCGCTTCTAATCGAATCGTCCCAGTCAAAGACTTGTTAAGTGGAATATCTACCCCACCGACTGCTAAAGGCGAAATATAAAGTCCATCAATATTACGAAGCTGAATTCCAGCACCGAGAAAAGGAGAAACGACGATTTCTTGGGTTGTACTGTCTCTGATCGGGAAATTGAGAGTCAATGCATTAGATGCTGAGGGGATAGCAGTACCAAATACCACATTATTACTGTGAATTGACAATAGATCGTTTAAAACATTCCTAGAGAGGATTGCCAGCCCACCTGTTCCTAGGGCAGTGTTATTACCACTAAGACCAATGGTTCCCCCAAGCCCGATATAGCTTTTGGCAGATGGAGGTTCAGCCTTTTTGGTTGCTTCATCCTTGGATGTATTTTGCGAACTCTCACTAGGAGGAGTTTGTGCGTAACATTTCCCTGAACTCGCCCCATTACCAATTATGAGAGCAGAAATGGTAATGGGAAGTAGACTGTACTGAGCTAATAGAGAAAGACTTGGATACATCTTGATTACCTTTTAATTACCTTGATTTATTCCGTGAAAGAAATTCTTGCAATAGCGAAAGCCTAGGGCTGGCACAGGGGCACAGCCCCTACAGAATTTAAATTATTTTGGTAGGGGCAATCCCCCCGTGGTTGCCCTGACACGCTATCAGCAAGAGATTCATTGTCTGAGTTCCATACAGCATTAGTTTTTAAATAGAATGATTGAAGTTTCTTATGATGGCGGTCTAGGAAACAGTCCGCCTGAGCCAGTTCCTTGTTTGGGTGGAGGACTAATTAGAACTTGTTCATTACCTTTGAGTCCAGACTTCACTTCCGTAAAACCACCTGAAGTAGTTCCCGTTTGGATAGTCTGAAAAATAGGTTTGCGATCGCTACCCAAGACATAAACACCAGTTCCATCAGCCTGCTTAACCACCGCTGCATTTGGGACTAATAGAGCATTCTCCAAATTCCCAACCACAAACTGAGCTTCAACATTCATCCCCGATCACAATTTAGTCGCTTCGGCTGATGTAATACCCACGCGCACCTCAAAACTAGTGACATTTTGAGAAACCGTTGCTTGAGGAGCAATCTGCTCGACTTTGCCATTAAATTGCTCATTAGGAAATGCATCTACCTTAATTTTTACCGCCTGACCCAGCTTGATCTTGGCGATTTGGGACTCAGAAAGATTTACTACGACCTGTAAGCGATCGCTTGCCAATGTAATGATCGAGGACGAAGAAGCTGAAGCGCCACTACCAGAAATTGATGGACTTACAAAAGCACCAATATCGGCATATTTTTTGATTGCAATTCCATCAAAGGGAGCCACAATCTGCGTATCTTCCATTTGTGTTTGGATAGTTTGCAAGCTACCCAGCGCCGATTCCACTCTCGCCCTTGCTTCAGAAATATCCTCTTGACGAGAACCTGCTTGGGCAAGTGTTAAGGATTGCTGTGCTTGCAAAACATTTGATTGAGCAGTATCACGAGCTGTAACCGATTTTTGATAGGTTTGGCGAGAAATTGCGCCTGAGTCATACAGCGATTTATTGCTGCTGAGATCTGCTTCGGCTTGGCTCAATTCAGATTGAGCGCTATTTAGCTGAAACTGAACTTTGGCAATATCTTCAGGACGATTACCAGCAATTAGCCTTTGCAGGGCTGCTTCCTGTTGCGCAACTTGAGCTTCCATTTGGAGTGCCTGTCCTCTCAACCCCGAATCATCCATTACCGCAATCAGTTGACCCTGCTGCACGCGATCGCCTTCTTTGACTAGCAAAGATTTGATAATGCCTGCTGATTTTGGACTGAGATTAATCGAGCGATCGGCATTGATCGTGCCATTAGCCGTAATTGCGATCGGGATAGTTTTGCGTTCGACGGATTGAGTAAGCAAATCAGCTTGAGATTTGTTAGCCGATTCAGAATTGATGGAAGTCAAAATTTGTTGTCCGAATCCACCAGATCCTAATATTAGTAGGATCATTGGCAACCCAAATTTCAACCAACTCCAGCGCCATCCTATTTTTTTCTCTGGTTTAGGATCGGGACTTTTCTTAGCCTTCTCCTCAAGCTTTTGCATCACTGGGACAGATGTAGCCTCAATGTCTAACGACATAACCTTCTTCCAAAATCACCAAAACAGATTAATTTAAATGTAAGCACTTACTTATTAATTCATCAAAAAAAGAGTAATTTCACTCTTGATTTATCTAGTTGCCGTCCAATTGGTTTTACCAATTCTTGGAACATTTGCAGTGCCTTTCATAGAGGTTCCATCAAGAACACCTTCAAACTCAGCCGAGCTTCCCATAGGAGTGTCAACACCAAAACTAACTTGACGATTCTTGGAGATTTTACCCTTGAGAGGCATCTCTCCCATTGGTCCCGCGATAGTGCCACTGAGATTATCCCCATTTTGCACAATCTTCATTTTTGCCGATCTACCGCCAAAAGACATAGTCCAGTTACCACTCAGAGTCTTAGTTTGCGCCGTAGCAAAGCTCACCAAAGAGGTGGCGGAAATAGCTGTAGTCAGAAAAACACTAGATACCAATTGAGGAAGTTTAGACATCGATTTAATCCTTTTACGTACAAGGTGGTTCAGAACTTATGTTTTGTCTTGAATGAAGCCTTACGCCAATCTGTCTAAGTTTTCGAGCATCAGCCCCCTTATAGGAGAATTATCTTCTTCCCCCTTTATAAGGGGGATTGAGGGGGGATCTCTTGGAAGTTTTAACCGCAGAAAACAATTCTTTTTAAATGGTTCTAATCTTCAGGTGCTATACCAAACCATAGAGTTTCAATCAGATTGTGAATGAAAATCGATGGCTCAATCTGTTTTGGTTGGAAGAATGAAACAGGGAACGGCATCTTACTAGCAATATTGCCAATCACAACATAGTTAGTGATTGAGCCAGTAATCATGTAAGCAATAGTCATCGCATCGCACGATCGCAAATAGCCCTTCGCGATCGCCCTCTCCAAAAAAGCTCCTAATAACTGGCTATCCCTTATTGGTGGCGGGGGTGCAGGTGGCGGAATAGGTATATTTCCGCGACTCATCACCATAAACACTCTGGGCAAAATCACCTGATAAAGAGCGAGCATTTGCTTGCAGATTTCGGTGAGTTCTGACTTAATGTCGGCAGTCGGCTGCTGATTGGATAATTTTTTAACCCATTGTGGAGTTTCAAAAACACCCATCGCTTCTATAAACAAGCCTTCTTTAGTCCCAAATCGTTTAAAGATCGATGCTTCCGAAATACCCGCTTTTTCCGCGATCGCCAATGTCGATGCACCAAATCCTTCTTCTAAAAAGACTTGTCGCGCCGCAGTCAGAATTTCTTCATTAGTAATTTTTGGAGGTCGAGCCATGAATAAGTAAGTGCTTACTTTTTAATAATATGTCTAATTATAGTTGATTGTCAAGCTGCTTGAAAATACAGGCAAATAGATGAAAGATTGAATGGCAATAGCTTTTGGGCTTTTATAGCGATCGCTAGGTCAGTTTTTCACCTAATTGGGTGAGGTTGATATGATATCCACATTCCTAAAGTACTCGCCTTTAGAAGATAGATTTTTGAGGCGATCGCCTATAAATCAGGGCTTACAATACTAGCGATCTGGGGTTTTTAAGGTTAGGTTGAGGCGATCGCGATCAAGCCTAGTATTGACAAGTGAGTTATTATTATATTGATTGCTTTAGGTAATTGATTATGGAATGGAAAGAAGTTTGTGAGAATAAACTGCTACAAGATTTACCCTTCAAAATTGAATTAAATAAGTGGGGGCAAATCATAATGAGTCCAGTCAAAATCAAACATTCTTTTCACCAAGGAAGACTCCAACGTTTATTGGAGTCTTCCTTGAGTAATGGGGAAGTGATGCCAGAATGTGCGATCGACACAACAGACGGCGTTAAAGTTGCTGATGTTGTCTGGTGTTCTGCGGAAAGATTTGACAAAATTCAGGATGAAGTGTCAGCATCTATTGCTCCAGAAATTTGTATAGAAGTTAAATCTATTGGGAATACTTTGGGTGAAATGGAATTCAAAAAAAAGTTGTATTTTGAAGCCCAAGCCCTTGAGGTATGGCTATGTAATGAGAAAGGTACAATAAGATTTTATAATGAGCAAGGGGAATTAGAGCAATCTTTGTTAGTTCCTGATTTCCCGAAGCAAATTAAACGATAATTATATTTATTGTGTTTGATGGGATAGGATTGAGGTGATCGCTAGTTGTAGAGATTGATGTTCATCTTTACGAAACGGATTGTTGACGCGATCGCCCATAACTCACGACTCATAGTAGTAGCGATCGCCTTTAGTTTCCCCAAGTGATGATGATTCTGCACAAGTAGAGTAAAGTCAGGGCAGTCTTTCGCCAATTTGGGTGAGATTAAGGGCATGTCCACCTGTGACTAGATAAACTACATCCGCGATCGCACCAATCTTGCGACTCAGACCACCAAGGCGATCGCGAAATATTCTCCCTAACTTATATTCTGGTACGAGTCCCCAGCCCACCTCTTCCGCGACAAAAGTGATATCGACAGTACAAGCTTGAATTGCTTGTAAGAGTTCTACTTCTATTTTGCTCCAAGCCAGTTCATCCTCTTCCAAAAGATTTGCTAACCAAGTACCAAGGGAATCCACCAGAACATAAGTATCACCTTTAATCTCTAAAATACTTTTTGCTAAAGCAATGGGAACTTCTAAAGTTTGCCAATTCTCAGGACGGCGATCGCTATGTTTCTGTAAACGAGCTTCCCATTCCGCATCATCGGGATAACGAGTTGCTGTGGCGATATAAATTATATTTTTTTGCGATCGCATTGCTAGAATCTCTGCCCATTCACTTTTGCCTGAGCGAGTTGCGCCCGTTACTAAACTAATCATGATCACGGATTATATGGATTGAAGGATTTCGCAGATTAGCAGATTTTACAGCGCTATGTGCTGCGGATGAGTCTATGGATTACGAAAAGTTAAAATCTGTGCAATCCCATAATCCGTCTAATCTGTGATTCTGACGAATTGCTATACTATTACGATATCGCTCATCGTAGGAATCCATCATGACTCAAGCGATCATTGCTACACCTGAAACTGCTAATAATTCCCTTGCTACTGAAGCGTCGTCAGAAGAAAAACTTTTGTGGACTAGTGCTGACTTAGAACTGATGCCCGACAACTACAGCCGTTTTGAATAGCGCTTTAGATAAAAAACATGAAAAAAGTTTTGTATGGCATAGCAGCGATCGCCCTTAGTTTTAGTTCTAACTTTATTGCAGCTAACTCCGCCCAAGCTCTCGAAGAAGGAATTTATTGGGGTGGTGGTTCCCGCTATATCAGTATTTTTAAACAGGCTAATCCCCCAAGTGAAAGCGATCGCTATTGTTATAGTGGTTCCTCACCCAATGGTGCAATGATTGCCTCTCTCAATCTCAAAATTCCTCGCTATCAAACAGGGCTTGATTATGAAGTTTATACATTGCAAGGCGTAAAAAATCTTGCCATTCAGCAATATGCTTTCAAAAGAGATCAGATTACCTTTGGTAAATTAGTTGGACGCTTTGTGCGTGAGGGATCAGTCTATAAGCGTGAAGGTAATGTAAGCACAGAGCGATCGCCTGAATTGCAAGAATGCCTCACATCTACCAAGCCATATTTTAAACAAATTTCATCGGGACGCGATCGCAGGTAAAACATCATGGTTACTCAACTTGCCAAGAAAACTTACACCGTTGACGAATACCTAGAGCTAGAAATAGCTTCAGACATTCGCAACGAATACCGCAATGGAGAAATTATTCCAATGACTGGTGGAACACCCAATCACAATGACATTTCTGGTAATTTATACTTATTGCTGAAACCATTGCTAAAAGCACAAGGCTTTAGGGTATTTCATGTAGATCAGCGACTTTGGATTCCTGACATCAAGATACATACCTACCCTGATGTCATGATTGCGCCTAAACCTTTGGAAATGCAGGATGGTCGTAAAGATACAATTACCAATCCTTGCTTCATTGCGGAAGTGTTATCTAAATCCACCCAAAACTATGATCGCAGTGAAAAATTTGCCTATTACCGAACTATTAATACTTTTCAGGAATATTTATTAATTGATCAGTATCGTGTTCATGTGGAGCATCATATCAAAACTGCGGTCAATCAATGGTTATTCTCAGAATATGATGATCCGACCGTGACGATTTCTCTAAGGTTTGCAGATGTGCAAATCCAAATAGCCGATCTTTACGACAATATTGACTTCACTTAACCCCATAAGTTAGAGATGCTTTGCGTCTTCAACCTCCTAATATATAGCTGTCGCCATTCTTGTTAGGACATAAAACCCAAATAGTGTGAGGGGGGGGGGGGGGGGGGGGCGCCCCGCGGTGTGGTTGTTG
>JALQCR010000099.1 GCA_023336205.1 Pseudanabaena sp. Salubria-1 | reverse complement strand
AATATTATTCAGCTAATCTTGTCTACTGAAAGTCAAGCCGTAACTATGGCTAGACGATTGGGCGATAAAATTGAGCAGGAAAATGATCCCGAAATTCAAGAGCAGGTATTAGAATTAATAGAGACGGTATTGGTATATAAATTTCCCAAATTAACTCGTCAGGAGATTGAGGCAATGTTTACATACAGCGATTTAAAGCAGACTCGTGTATATCAAGAGGCAAGAGAAGAAGGCGAACAGCGTGGTGAGCAGCGCGGTGAGCAACGTGGGTTACAGCTAGGTGAGCAGCGCGGACTGATAAAGGGGCAAGCTACGATGCTACTGCGGCTGCTCAATCGCAAGTTTGGACAGATTAGCCCAAGTTTGCGGGGCAAGGTAAATAAACTATCCGCAAAACAACTAGAAAATCTAGCTGAAGCATTATTTGACTTAGAGACGATCGCTGACCTAAGTGATTGGCTAAAAACCAAAGGTAAAGCTAACTAGAGGATTTTTGAACCAATACAAAAAAAAAGGCAGGACAGCTAAAGTCTTGTCTTTTTTTTGTATTGAAAACCAAAAGATAAAATTTTTAAAACAAAATTTTTCTCAAATCACGCTATCGCGTCAAAGGTTCGCGATATTACATAGCGATTCCCATGAAAATAATCAAAAATTTGTCTCCCAACATCATTTCTCAAATTCTTACACATTTGAAAACAATTCCGATGAAAGAAGATAAAAGCAACTATGCGAGAAATCGAAAGATTCAGTGGATTGGAGTAGAGCCGCAATTATTCGCTACTCAAGATACTTTAAAGACAGCAAAAAAAGCATATCAAGATGCCAGAATAACAAAGTTTTGCGAACTAATAATGCCTTTCAAGGTTGACTTTATTCTTGTTACCTACTCGGGAGATCAAGCAAGCGGAATTAATTGGCATAGAGACGCATCCTATGCAAAAGCTCTGGCTGGCACAATCAATTTAGGCAAATGCTCTTTTGGTATGAGAGAAAGAAGCGGAACTTATTCACCAGATTCTGAAGAAAAAGAACAATGGATTACTCTTACAGGCGGAGAAGTAGTGACATTTGATTGCAAGCATCCACATTGTGCAATCCCCGATCCAAATCGACGGGCTATCCATTGCTGGTCTAGCAGTGGAAAATAAAAGCAAGTTGCATAGCGCTAGCGCCATGCAACTTGTTTTTTATGGCTAGCGCCATTGCTAAAGAAAAAATTTGGTTGCGAAAATTATGTTTGAAATTACCCAAGAAATTGAAGAACATTTTAATAGTTCTTTACGCATAAAAGCAGAAGCAACAGTAGAGGCGATCGCTCTATCGAAATCCATCCAAATTGGCGAACCTGACCAGCAAATAGAACTAGCTAAAGCATCGGGATGGGGAACCCTCACCGATATCTGGGTGGGAGCGAACCATCAAGGAAACACATGGCAGTACCGATGCTATGAAAAACTTTGCCAACTGCTCACAACCGCCGAAATTCAAGCCGCCAAATCAGCCACTGCTACCGCATACCAAACCAGCTTTGAAGTCATCAGCGCCATGTGGGATTTACTCGCTGCGATCGGATTTACAGGTGGATCGATCATTGAACCTGCTTGCAACACCCTATCCTTTATGGGTTGTCAGCCTCAGAATATGAGAATCAAATCGCAATGGGTAGGCGTAGAGCTAGATCCCACCTTTGCCCAAATCGCTAGATTGCTTTATCCAGAAGCTCAGATTTATGCTCAAGGTTTTGAGAAAGTCAGCCTATCAGATAGCAGCTTTGACCTAGCGATCGGTAATGTCCCTTTTGGCAATTACAAGCTGTTTGATTCTCGATATGCCCACCTGAATCTGAGCGTGCATAACTATTTTTTTGCTAAATGTACCGATTTAGTGCGCGAGAATGGTTTGCTGTGTCTGATTTCCAGTTGTTTTACCCTTGACTCGCTTGGCACAAGTTTTAGAAGACATCTAGCCGAGAAGTTAGAATTAGTCACCGCAATACGGCTGCCCGATATTGCTTTCAAACGATTCTCCAATACGGCGGTTGTAGCCGATATTCTGCTTTTCCGTAAATTAACGGAAGCGGAACGAAAGTTAACAACTGACAAA
>JALQCR010000098.1 GCA_023336205.1 Pseudanabaena sp. Salubria-1 | reverse complement strand
CTTTTGTTTGTCAAATTTTAGTTGAGATCATCGATGAGGCAATGGACTTATTCCTTCGATGTCTTTCTGATACTTATGGTCGTGCTAAACGTGATTTAGAGACATTTCGACTCCAAGAGGCGAAAGCAATCAACGAGAAAGTGATTGCTTTACAAACAATAGGCAACATCATCCTCAATGACGAGATCAAGGATACTGACCTCCGCCATAGGATCTTTGAAAGCATCTCTCTCGACGATTTACAAGTAATCGTTGAGGATTGTGGACGATTAACGCGTCCGTCTCAGGATGAATGCTACGATTTCCTGGGCGAGCGCTATGCTTACATCCGCCAATTTGCACCTACTTTTCTTAAGGCACTTACCTTTTGCTCAAATTCTGACCCCGATCCGCTCTTAAATGCCATTGCTTTCTTACGTCAACTGGATGCTGATGGTAAACGTAAAGTGCCAGATGACACGCCCTTAGAATTTGTTACCAGTAAATGGAAACCCTATGTTTTAGATGGGTTAGGGCATATCAGCCGACGTTACTATGAGTTGTCTGTACTATGGTCGCTCCGAATTGCTATGCGCTCTGGAAATGTTTGGTTAGAGGGCAGTCGTCGCTATGCGAATCCTGAAACTTATCTCATTCCCAAAGAGCAGTGGCAGACTCTTCGCTCTAAAGTGTCTCTACTTCTACAAGTAAAAGAAGATGGCGCTGAGCGATTAAAGGAGCTTTCAGGTCTTTTGGATGCAGAACTGGTAAGACTTAATGAAACGATCAAAGACAATAACTTTATCCGAATTGAAGATGATGAATTGATTGTTTCTCATCTCGACGCGGAAACGGTTCCAGCTACTAAGCAAGAACTGGAGAATTTAGTATCTAAACGATTACCCCATGTGGATTTGACTGACCTATTAATCGAAGTCGATCAGTTAACAGGTTTTAGCCAATTTCTCATCCATGCAGGAGGCAGTTCCTCTCGGTCTAATGAAACGAAAACCTATCTGTATGCGGCGATTATAGCTCAAGCCTGTAATTTGGGCTTAAAGGCGATGGCGCATGTTGCTGATTTATCCTATGAAAGTTTGATTTGGCATACCAATTGGTATTTACGGGAGGAGACCTTAAGACTAGCGATCAATGCCATTGTCGATTTTCAATGTCAGCAATCTCTGAGTAAAATCTGGGGTGGTGGTATTCTCTCCTCTTCCGATGGGCAAAGGTTTCCAGTATCGGTCAAAAATTCTCAAGCTGTAGCTCTACCACGTTATTTTGGCTATGGCAGAGGTCTAACTTTTTACACTTGGACTTCCGATCAATTTTCTCAATATGGTGACAAGGTAATTCCTTCGACGATGCGTGATGCTACTTACCTACTCGACGGGATTTTAGATAATGAGACTGAACTGAATATTTTGGAACACACGACCGATACGGCGGGATATACAGATGTGATGTTTGCTTTGTTTGACGTTCTAGGTCTGCGCTTTTCGCCACGTATTCGTGATGTGGGGAAGAAGTCTCTTTATCGACTTAACAAGGATACTTCTTATGCAAACTTGGATGTCCTTCTCAAGGGTAGTAATATCAATCAGAGTCTGATTATCGAGCGCTGGGATGATATTTTACGAGTGGTTGGTTCTCTAAAGCTCGGTTGGGTTACAGCTTCGCTATTTGTGGGCAAGTTACAATCCTTTCCGCAGCAGAATAACTTGTTACAAGCGGTGCAAGAGTATGGAAAGTTAGTAAAGACGATCTTTATTCTGCGTTACCTCAACAGTGAAGAGTATCGTCGTTCTATTCATTCTCAGTTGAATAAGGGTGAGGCTTTACATTCTCTGCGTCGTTTTTTGTTCTTTGCTCATCAGGGACAGATTCGTAAACGTCAGCAGGATGATTTAAGCGATCAGTCTGGTTGTCTAACTTTGGTTACCAATGCAGTCGTGGCTTGGAATACTATCTATATTGCTAAGGTGCTTGAGGAAATGCGCTTAGAGGGCTATCCAGTACTTGATGATGATATTTCTCATCTTTCTCCTGCTCGATACGAGCATATTAATCCCTATGGAAAGTATTTCTTTGATATTGCTGGCAATGCTGCTAGACATGGCTTACGTCCTCTAAGGTAGCGTTAAATTAATAGCTTTAATGCCTACAATCTATACTGACAAAGCTTTTCAGTCTTAACGTTGTTTTTTGTCCATTTACTACGTGATC
>JALQCR010000097.1 GCA_023336205.1 Pseudanabaena sp. Salubria-1 | reverse complement strand
CATAATAAATACCCAAAAAAAAAACCCTTTTGTGGGGGGGGCCCGCCCCCCCCACCCCCACAACATTGGGTTTGTAATTATTTTTGAACGCGATAAATCGATAACTGAACCGCCAAAGGTGCGAGAAAGATTCTCTTCGGTAAATACTTCTGAAGTCTCGCCATAGGCGAGAATTGTGCGATTTATGAGAACTACTTGATCGCAAAATGTGGTGATCGAATCTAAGTCATGGGTGGAAATTAAAATCGTATATCCTGCGTCACGGAGTTCCATTAGCAGGTTAATCATCAGCTTCTCAGTCTTGACATCAACCCCCGCAAAGGGTTCATCTAGCAACAAAACCCTAGCTTGTTGTGCCAAAGCTCTAGCAAAGAATGTGCGTTTCTTTTGACCGCCTGATAGCTCACCGATTTGGCGATCGCGCATTTCCCACATTTCGACTCGCTCCAAGCTATCACGCACGGCTTGTTTATCTTGAACACTCGGAATGCGCAGGAAGTTCATGTAGCCATATCGTCCCATCATCACTACATCATGGACACTCACAGGGAAGTTCCAATCTACTTCTTCTGTTTGAGGTACATAGGCGACTAGATTATTTTTTTGGACAAGGCGAATTGGTAACCCGTTAATTAATACTCTTCCGCTTACAGGTTTGACAAAGCCCATCACCGCTTTAAATAGCGTGGACTTACCTGCGCCATTCATGCCGACTAAGCCGCAGATTGTACCTGCTTTGAGTTGGAGTGATGCACTATGTAAGGCAACTTTGCCATGATAGGCAACTGTTACATTCTCAATATCGATGCTAAATGTATTCATAATTTTTCTCCATTGATCTTGATTTAGCTCGTAGGGTGCGTTAGCGAGCGTAACGCACATTTGCGATTATTAGGTGCGTTACGCTATTGCTAACGCACCCTACAGAACAAGAAATCTATTTATTACTTTTGCAAGCCTTTGATTAATGTATTAACGTTGTATTCCAAGAGCTTGAGGTAGGTCGGGGTAAGTCCATCGGGAGGAGATAGGGAATCCACATAAAAGACACCTCCATACTTTGCTCCAGTTTCTTTTACTACTTGTTGCATGGCTTTATCACTGACTGTACTTTCGCAAAATACGGTTGGGATCTTTTTTGCTTTTACTGTTTCAATTACTTTTTCTACTTGCTTAGGAGTGGCTTGCTGTTCGGCATTTACTGGCCAAATATAAACTTCCTTTAATCCATAATCACGGGCAAGATAGGAGAATGCGCCTTCACAACTGACGATGTAGCGCTGATCTGGAGGAATTGTCGAAATAGTTTGTTTGAGCTTGGTATCGATCGCTTGGATTTGCTGACTATAGGCTTTTGCGTTTGCGGCATAGGTTGCGGCATTGACAGGATCGGCTTTGCTCAGAGCTTTGCGTATATTTTCGACATAGATCAAGGCGTTTTGAGGCGACATCCAAGCATGAGGATTAGGTTTACCTTGATAGGAGTCTTCGGCGATGTTGATGGGTTGAATGCCTTCGCTCAAAGTTAGGCGATCGACTTTAGGAAAACTATTATAAAAGCGCTCGGCCCAGCGTTCCAAGTTCATGCCATTGTCAAGAATTAGATCGGCTGATTGACCGCGACGGAGGTCGCTGGGCGTAGGCTCATAGCCATGAATCTCAGCGCCCACCTTCGTAATTGACTCCACGTTCGCTTTATCACCTGCGACGTTTTGTGTCATGTCTGCAAGCACAGTAAACGTTGTCAGAATAACTTTTTTGTCTTTGCGTTCTGATGTACTTGGGGAATTTGGGATGTTACTAGTTTGTGGTGAGGTCGTCGGAAAGCTACACCCACTCAGGCTAACCGCAAACACAAGAGTAGCAAGAATAGCTTGATAGCATTTAAAGGACATCAAACTTTGAATAAGACTGAGTTTAGACTCCATGATTACTTTTCATAATCGTTTCATTATTTAAAATATAGCATAATTTAAATAATGAAATGAAGCAATTATGAAAAAGAGTGACAATTCTGATTTTAAAAATTACAGTTTATGAAATCTAGCTCTAGACTGGCTTTTATAAACTGTAATTTGAGGTTTTCCTCTGCCGCAGACGAGGGAAACTCCTCAATTGGTTTCATAATGAAAATTGCTGAAATTTGTTTTCTCGTAACTATTTCGAGCATTGCTATAGCGATCCTAAATGAGTTGTAAGATTTGGAGGGTTGGGGGGGGGGGGGGGGGGGGGGGGGGGGGGGGGGGGGGGGGGGGGGGGGGGGGGGGGGGGGGGGGTGGTGTTGTTTTTTTTTTTTTTTTTGGGGGGGGG
>JALQCR010000013.1 GCA_023336205.1 Pseudanabaena sp. Salubria-1 | reverse complement strand
CAATAATCATCTGACCTAAGAATACTCCAATAAAAAATAGCTCTTGCAGTTCTACCATTACCATCACCAAAAGGATGTATATAGGCAATCATAAAATGTAAAATGATCGCTTTAATGATTGGGTGAATAAATTCTGAACCTTGACTATGGTCTTGATTTGCAAAGTTACATAGATGCTTGAGCCTAGATTGGATAGTCTGCGATTCAGGTGGATAAAATACATTCTCACCATATAAATCAGTCACAATAATATTATTGTCTTGTCTTAATTGTCCTGATATGGCAGCATTATCAATGGCTTTATAGGTTGCTATACTATGTAACTCCAATATAAATTCTATTGATAGCTCTTCATCTCTTCTCTCAATCGCTTTTTTCATTAACTGGTAGTTATTGAAAATCATCTGTTGAGATTTATCTTTAGGAGCAAGACTCTTTTTGAGCATCTCCTGTGCAACTTCGCGAGTAGTTGAAGCTCCTTCTAACTGGGATGAAGTGATGGCTTCTTCTAGCATTAAGCTTTTCACAAAATAATGTTGCTTGTCACTTGACGAGATGAAGTTATTGCCATCTCTGCTCTCTTGACCTTTAGCAATCATTTTGTCAATTGAGTATAACCTTGCATGGAGCGAGTCAGGGATGCTGTAACTAAAGCAAGATTCTTTGTCAGCCTGTAACTGTTGGAGGTACTTTGCTCTTGCTTTTCTATTGATTTTAGTCGCTACCCATGCAACTAGTTCGTCATCTCCTCTTTCCACTCGCCATTTAAATTCATCCCAATGTAAATATCGACCTTTACGATCGGTTGCACCATATTTGCTGAGAGATGGTACAACTTTCTTCTCTTCAAACTCATGATCGACATCAGGCTCTTTCTTATTCTTAAACTCATTCACGAGATCAGAAAAAGGCTTTGGCACTCTAATTTTTGACATAGAGTTAGTTTTTAACTTAATCCTAGTAGGTCTAGTCTATGCGATTTTATCTATAAGTAGGCGATCGCCTACAAATCTAATTGACTCTAATTTAATGCAAAAAGCTAGAAAGTCATGTGTAGGAATTGTAACGAAATCAGGTTTATATATTTATTGCTTCTATAATTAATATATTGATATATATCGATATATTAGGGAGCGCGTCATGGATATGGTCAAAATTGAAATTTTGGGTACGGGTTGTAAAAAGTGCCAACAGTTAGAATCAAATGCCAAACAAGCTGTGGCAAATCTGAAACTCACGGCGGAAGTTCTGCATATTACCGATCCTGTGGAAATTGCTATGCGTGGGGTGATGTCTACTCCCGCAATGGCGATCAATGGCAAGATTGTCAGCAAAGGTCAAGTAATCAGTACAGAGCAAATTCAACCGCTATTGCAGCGCTAAGGGAATAATGCCATGTTCGATCCGTTTTATCCCTTTGATTGGTTGGCTACTCAGATTGTCACAAAATTTTTGGGGCTAGAAATCTCATCACATTTAGGATCAAGTCTGCATTTTTTCTTTTACGATGTGCCAAAAGTTTTAACATTGCTGATTGTGATTAGCTTTATTGTTGGTACATTTCAGAGCTTTCTAGAACCAGAGAGAGTTCGTTTTTTGCTAGAAGGAAAGCGGACGTTTGCTGGGAACGTTTTGGCGGCAATGGTAGGAATTGTCACCCCATTCTGTTCTTGCTCGGCGGTTCCCTTGTTTATTGGATTTTTAGAAGCAGGTGTTCCTTTAGGCGTGACTTTCTCATATCTGATGGCAGCACCAATGGTCAATGAAGTCGCTATAATCCTTTTGTGGGGATTGTTTGGACTTAAAGTGACGCTGATCTATATCGGTTTTGGTGTGGGCTTAGCGATCGCATCAGGATATATCATCGGACTGCTCAAACTGGAAAGATGGGTAGAACCCTTTGTATGGGAACTGCAAAGATCCCGTCAAGGTATAGCGCTCGAAGATGAAGATAGCCTCGAACTTGCCCTGACTTGGAATCAAAGATTTGAGCAGGGCAGATTTCAATCTAGTGAAATTGTGCGATCGGTTTGGCTTTATGTGGTACTTGGCATTGCGATCGGGGCGGGGATTCATGGTTATGTACCGACCGATTTTATTGTCAAATATGCAGGTGTGCATAATCCTCTAGCTGTCCCACTTGCGGTAGTTTTAGGAGTACCACTCTATGCAAATATTGCGGGGGTGATGCCAATTACGGAAGCTTTAGTTAATAAAGGAATGCCAATGGGTACAGTATTAGCTTTCACAATGGCAGTTACCGCGCTTTCTCTTCCTGAAATGGTTATTCTCAAAAAAGTTTTAAAACCTCAGCTCTTAGCTGTGTTTATTGGACTAATGACGGTCGGCATTATCAGCATCGGTTACATCTTCAACGCACTACTGCTGTAATACCAATTCTCGCTTTAAAAATCGTTTTTGATGAAAGTCCGCCGTTAGCAAACTTGCATCAAAAACAATTTTAGATTTTTCGGAGTCAGCGACGCTGAAAAATCTAAAATCGTTTTTATCCCGCACAGAACCATCTAGCTGATTTTGGCTAGCTGTGTTAGCATCTGATAAGTTCGCTTGATAGTAAATGGCAAAAGTCCTTGTACTAAATGCATCCTATGAGCCGCTGAACATCACAAATTGGCAGCGAGCTATTGTGTTGGTCATAAAAGGCAAGGCTGAGCAAGTAGAACATAATGGCAAGATGATCTATCCTGGAATGCCATTGCCCACCGTGATCCGAATGCTGCAATATATCAGCATTCCCTACAAAGAAATTCCGCTTACCCGTCGTAATATCCTGCACCGTGATGCTCATTCCTGTCAGTACTGTGGGCATACGGGCGATGATCTGACGCTTGATCATGTGTTGCCGCGATCGCGTGGAGGTGGTGATAGTTGGGACAATATTATTACTGCCTGTGTGCGCTGTAACGTTAAAAAGGGCAACCGCACACCGAAAGAAGCTTCGATGCCATTAAAAAAGCAACCACGCCGTCCCCACAGTGGTTTACATTTCGAGGTAACAAAATACCTGAGATCAGGAAATCATGACGAATGGCAGAAATATATTATTAATTAGTTTTATAAGTACTTGTACAAAATAAATTACCAAAACCCGTAAAGTTGCTCCCCTGCGGGGCGCAATTTTACGGGGCTTGATTTGTAATTAATTAAGCCTATCAAAACCCCAAAAAGAGAGTTGGGGGGGGGGGGGGGGGGGGGGGGGGGGGGGGGGGGGGGGTGTGTGGTTCCCCCCCAAAAAAAAAAAAAAAAACACCCCCCCCCCCCCCCCCCCCCCCCCCCCCCCCCCCCCCCCCCCCCCCCCAACTCTCTTTTTGGGGTTAATAGCTATAAAAGCTTGATTTGTATGCCTTTGGGACTAGTTTTTTGCTTTTGTTTGCAGTCCAAAGCGCTGTAAACTTTAAAAAATATAAAGTTAATTAAATAACATTTTATAAATAATGACCAAAAATGTATGGATGTTTCCTGGGCAAGGCTCTCAGGCTGTAGGTATGGGCTTAGATCTTGCCGAAGTGGGCAAGGATAAGTTTGACAAGGCGGAGAAAATTCTAGGTTGGTCGATTTTAGATAAATCACAAACTGATGCCGTAGAACTAGCCAAAACCGAGTTTACCCAGCCTTGCCTGTATGTGGTTTCAGCCATCCTTTCTGATGTATTAAAGGCTAAAGGTGCAAAGCCTGATGCGGTGACAGGTCATAGCTTGGGTGAATATAGTGCCCTTTATTGTGCTGGCGTTGTCGATTTTGCCACAGGCTTAGAACTAGTGAAGCAACGATCGCTCTTGATGTCTGAAGCAAGTGGTGGCGCGATGACTGCTTTACTTGGATTTGATCGGCTTCAACTAGAAGAAGCGATCGCCCAAACCGCAGATGTTATTTTGGCTAATGATAATAGCAACGATCAAGTAGTAATTTCAGGTACGGAAGCCGCAATCAAGTCGATCTGTGAACAAGTCAAGTCTAGAAAAGCAATTCCTTTGAAAGTGAGTGGAGCTTTTCATTCACCACTTATGACAGAAGCAGCAACACAATTTGCTGTCACTCTGGAAAAAACAATCTTTAATGATGCGGAGATGCCTGTTATCTCTAATGTAGCGCTAGATGACGCTACAACATCAGGACAAGTTATCCGCGAGCATCTTGCTCAACAAATGACTTCTCCAGTTCGTTGGCGCGAAATCTGCCTGTATTTAGCAGCTCAAGGCTATGAGAAAGCGATCGAAGTTGGTTCAGGCAAAGTTTTGACTGGACTCGTTAGAAAATCAGCTCCAGGTCTGGCTCTCGTGAATGTTAGTACATTAGAACAGGCGATCGCTTTTTAGATAATTAAAGCAATTTAGAACAAATCAAAATCCAAGAATTGATTGGCGGCGCGGAGCGCCGCCAATCAGCCTCAATATAGAAGGGGAGATTTGAGCCCCTTCTATATTGAGATAGCTGTCAGTAATGTCGCGATCGCCTCAGCTTCTAACGGCTTAAATAGATAATATCCCTGCCCTGCTTGACAATTATAATTTTTTAGTCGATCTAACTGCTCAGCAGTTTCCACCCCTTCCGCAACTACATTTAAACCCAAATTTATTCCCAAAACAATAATCGCTTTCACGATTTCACCATCTTCTAGATTATGGTCGAGTCGGTTGATAAATGATTGATCGATCTTGAGGGTATGAATTGGAAATCGATGCAAATAGCTTAACGAAGAATATCCTGTACCAAAATCATCAATGCAAGTTTGAATATTACGTTCACTGAGATCTTGCACCATTCAAGAAAAGGGGTTGCAGAAAGAGCAGAAATGTGAAAAAAAGGGCGTAGTAGTAAATTAAATAACGAGCATGGAAAGCATCGTTAAGCACGCCCAAGGGCTAGTGTATAGTCTTCTGTGTTTGATGCCAAGTGTGTATCAAACAGCAAGTCTCAATGCAATACTAGGACTATTTCTCGAAGCACAAAGGCATCCTTATCCAGAACATACACAGATAAAATCAGCGAGTGCACTCAGCCGATTTCTCAATCACTATAACTGGTCAACGAGAGCAGTAATTCGGTCAACACGGCAGGCTATTTTGGGACAAATCGCCAAGCATCGCCCATCGAAACAAGTGCCATTAAAGATACTGATAGACTTGACTACCCTAGAAAAAAGCGGCAAGTTTTTACATTTGAGCAATCCCACCCAAAACGAACCAGACCCATGGGTGAGAATACTAAACGGAAAGCGAGGACTACATCTGGTTGTACTGTATCTGGTCTATGGAGAGTGGCGCGTACCATGGAGTTTTAGAGTATGGCGCGGCAAAGGATACCCCAGTCCCTCTGACTTAGCTTGTAAGTTATTGGGGACAGTACCCAAGCAACTAACCCAAGGCAAGACTGTGATTGTCCTTGCTGATACTGAGTTTAGTACGGTGAAGTTTTTCAATACTGTCCGCGCCAAGACTTGGCGCATCGTTGTCGGTGTACGCAACAATCGTAAACTTCAAGATGGCCGTACAGTCAAACAACTTTATCGTCATGGCAAACGTGGACAACAAATTTTGCTAGAAGGGCTAACTCAGCCTTTGACGATCTCTTGGTTTTGGCTCAAAAGAGCTGATAGTAAACGGGAGTTACGCTTTGTTGTCTCTTCTCATCCTTATTCTGGTGCTTATCTGGTGATGTTAGGTCGTAAGCGTTGGGCGATTGAGGGATTCTTCAAAACCATCAAACATCGCTTTGGTTTGCATTGTTTTGGGCAATCTACAAAACTTGGTGTTTATCGTTGGCTTATCCTCTCTCTGCTTGCTTATCTTTTGGCCCATTGGATTGATCAATGGTCGAGTCCTCCTGTCTTGGACTGGAAAGCTACCTGTGATTTGACACTTTCCGTTTTATTTCCTTCTGTCCTTTGGTTGAAACTTCTTAGGTATCTCCAAATTAGTGCCGATATTGCTGCTCGTCATGGGTTTGAAATTATTCTCAAACCCATTCCTACTTAACTCTTTCAGGAATGGTGCAAGATCTCAGTTCACTTAATTCGCCTAAAATTTGTGCTGCTAAAGAAGTCTTTTCGATTAATATACTTTCAGTAATCTCTATCTTCAAATTATGATTATTGAGATTGGCTTGTTTAAGAATATTCTCAATTTCGCTAGTCAAGTTAGGCTTAGTAAATTGTTTCGCAGATAAATTAACATTCATAGTTAGATTCATCGCGATCGGGAACTGCTCTTGCCATGCGCGTAGACGAGTGCAAGCCTCCAGCAATACCCAAAAATCAATTGCCACAATTAGTCCAGCATCTTCCGCTATGGCAATAAAGTCTTTAGGATATAGCAAGCCTTGTTCAGGATGTTGCCAACGGACAAGAGCTTCAAATCCCAATATTTGGCGAGATTGCAAGCAAACAATTGGCTGGTAATGTACTCGCAATTCGTTCCGCTCAATAGCTCGACGCAACTCATTTTCTATCCGTAGTTTCTTGATCGCTTCTGTATGCATTGCAGAATTAAATATCTCATAGCGATCGCGTCCTTGTTCCTTGGCTCGATACATAGCGGTATCAGCATCCCTTAACAACTGGTCTGGTTGAGTATAATCCGCAGAGTTTAGAGCAATGCCAATACTTGTGCTAATAAATATTTCATTGCCATCAAGTATGACTGGCACTTGCAATGAATCTTTAATTCTGTGCACGACCTCAATTACATCATTAAGATGTTCGATTTCTTCAAGGAGCATCACAAATTCATCTCCACCTAGCCTTGCAACCGTATCGCCACCACGTATACAGCCGACCAGACGTTTTGCCACGATTTTTAATAACTGATCACCTGCTAAATGACCAAGACTATCGTTGATGATCTTAAATCGATCTAAATCCAAAAAGAGAACCGCGAACAGCTCTGGAAGATCGGTTGGATTTAGATATAATCGCCGATTAGATAGCTGTAAAGCATGTTTGAGTCGATCTAGAAATAAAGCACGGTTTGGTAAGCCTGTTAAAGAGTCATGCAGAGCATCATGACGCAGTTGAGCCTCCATCTTTTTACGCTCTAATAGCTCTGATTGAGCATTTTGATAGAGATCTGACTGATGGATCGCGATCGCACATTGATCAGAGATCGCCTTAACTAGCGATAGTTCATTCTCAGACCATGTGCGATCGCGATCGCACTGATATAGACTAATCCCACCCCAATATACTTGCTGATAAATGAGTGGTGTTATGACTAGTGAGTGAATGCCATATCCCTCAGCAACAAATTTTACAGTTTGAGAGAGAGCATCATCAAGTTGATGAATAACAATCTGCTGCCCCTGCACTAAATCATTGTGATAGAAATCATAAAAGCCACAAGGTGCACCAATTATTTTCTTATGATACTCATGCTCTATAGTTATATTATTGACATAACTGACTCGCAGAATCTTGTCACAATCAGGTTGAAGAATCAAACAATAACTAACTTGTAGCTCTTCGTGTAACAAATTTGCAGTTGTTTGTAAAACTTCCTCTAATACTAAAGTCTCTCGCATTGAATGGACAATACGATTAATAATTGTCTCTCGCCATGCCTGCTGCTCGATTTGCGCGATCGCGTTTTTCTGTTTCTGGCGTAATTCAAACTCTTGCAGAGCCCGTTGTAAAACGCTAGGTAACCGAAATAATCGATCCTTTAATACATAATCGGTCATCCCTGCTTTGATACATTCAACTGCGGATTCCTCCCCTAAGCTGCCCGTAATTAAAATAAACGGAATATCTTGCCCTGATTGTTTTAGAAAGTTAAAAGCCTGCAAACCATTAAAACTAGGAAGACGATAGTCTGACAAAACTACATCGTAAATATCATCTTGTAAGTGTTTTTGGCATCCGATCGCTGTAGCCGTAATGTCATAGGTAAAATCTAAGCCTGCTGATTCTAGAGCTAATAGTGTCAGCTCTACATCGGCATCAACATCTTCAATAATCAAAATATGCAGAGATCGCTGCTTCTCAAGATTTTCAGGTTCTCTTAACTCTGATATCAAGTTTCTCATGGTTTACAGATGCACAGATATAGATTTCGAGTTTTTGCTTACAGTTATTCCCATCTGTCTGAAATTAATCACTTGGGGCGTTAGTGCACCTTAGTGGTGCAGAAAACTTAGGCGAGTCTCATCCTGAGACAGTGGTAACACGAGAAAATTCAATACGAAAATCTAACATTTCTCGTTTGGCAATAGAAGCACAGGCAGGAGGAGGGTTACTTTTAGGAAAAGCCTCTAATTGAGGAAGTGGTTTCTGTTGGTAAAGAAGACTGTGAAGATGACGGAGACCGAGTTGCAGAAAACTCAAGCCTCTGTGGTCATGCCAATCAATCCAAGCCCTTTGCCCCAAACGCACCAACATGATACCGAGAATCAAAGCAATCAAGGAAGCTGTGGCAAGAAGCATAAATAAACAAGTGAGAGCCTGAGCATCGCGGAGATGAGAGCTAACAATATCAAAAGCCGCAGACTTGTAATCCTTAAAATGAGGTTCAATCCCACCGAAACGTCTGCCATAAAGAGCAAAGGTCTGTAATGATGGGGAAATAGCAGTAAGGACAGCCCATGAACCGTTAGCCATTGCTAGATTTGCCGTAGCTAAGTGACAATTAATATCACCCAGCACCGTAACATTAGGGAATAGATAAGCTTGCTCTGAGGGTGGTATCAGTTGTTCCACACTCTTGGTTGAACCTTTGGCTAGAGTCACTTGCAGATCGGTCTTTGCTCGAATTGCCCAAGACCATTGATTTCGGTTTAACCAACGGATTAATTCCCCATGTTCAAAACCTCGGTCGGCAAGTAAGGTCACCGTGCTTTGCGGTGGCAATAGGGTGAGTACTTGTTCTAATACTGGACGATAATCCTCAAAGCCAACTGTGGCACTGCGATGTTCCAGCACTACTTGCGCCAAGCCAATCGACCGTCCTCCCCAAATCAAGCATACTTCTATTAAACAAAATTTATCCCACAGCATACTCGTATCTAGAACCAGTTCTAACGATGCTCCTGCAAATGCTTGCAGAAAGTGCTTCAGCAATGGGTTATAGAATGTTTCAGCGCTGATGTGCGGATTATGCACAAAGTAGTTTAGTCTTTCCATTTGGCTCCTTGCTTTGCAGTCCCGATGGCTCAAATAGGGCAACCAATGACTCAGACTTGCACTTCCTGATTGTAATATTGCGGCTACTGCCTCAGCAAATCCTTGCAGATGTCGTTTGTCTTTTGGCTTAATCCATTGACGCATTTGTTGTTGTAGTTGAAGATAGAGGTGGGGTATTTGCATGAGAACTTTTGTTGAGGAACTTGAGTATCTCATGTTTTGCCCCTTCCCTATCTCCTGTCTCATTATGAGATTCTATGTGCGTCAACGCTTTTAAGGCTTTTCTGCACCACTAAGGTGCACTCTATTTACTAGAGTATATCTAAAAAAAATACATAAACTATAGCGATCGCCACTTTATCAGCAATTTTCACTATAAACATCGTTTTTTTAATGAGAATTACTGCCACTTTTTATACTAAGAAACCATTTAAGAATTGTCTAAATCCCCCCAGTCTCCCTTAACACCAAAGCTTTGTGCTTTTAAAACCCTATAAGAGTTTTTAAATTAAGAAATGGCGTAGCCATTTCTTAATTTGGTATAAAGGTGAGTGACAAGTACAAAAAATAGGCATTATTAAAATGAATGGTAAGTGGTGCACGGTAAATCCGCGCACCACTTACCATTCACTGGGAAGGGAGTAATTAATCAATAGCAGGTAACTGATTCAACATCATCCAGTAAAAACCGACCTGTTGCGACATCTCTACAAACTGCTGAAAGTCTAAAGGCTTAACAATATAACTATTAACACCTAAGTCATAACAAGCTTTTAAATCTCGATTTTCAGCCGAAGAAGTCATGACGACAACCACAAGATTGCGAGTTCGAGGAGAGCTGCGAATCATCTCTAATACTTGAATACCATCTATTTTGGGTAGTTTTAAGTCTAAAAGTATTAAGCGTGGGAGTGGCTGAGTTGGTGGTTTGCCATCTCGACCAAATAGGTAATGAATCGCCTGCTCTCCATCTGATACGACATCTATTTTATTGACAAAGTTATAGCTGTCCAAAGCAATTTGGATTAACTCAACATCATTCGGATCATCTTCAATAAGCAGGATTTGGGTGGGTTCCATATGTTTAGACTGAATGAATTGCTGGAACTAGGCGGCGCAAAGCGCCGTTCTAAAGTTTGATAAAGAAAGTTGCACCTTGATCAGGATATCCCTCTGCCCAAATCGAGCCTCCGTGACGCTGAACTATCCGTTGAACGATCGCTAAGCCAATACCAGTACCTTCAAACTCACTGTCATTATGCAATCTTTGAAAAGCGCCAAAGAGTTTGTCTGCATATTCCATTTGAAAGCCTACGCCATTATCTCTAATTCTAATGGTTTGGTCTTGCAAACTATCAATTTCGACATAGGGTTGGGGATGGTTTCGGCTAAATTTGACAGCATTGCCTATCAAGTTAAGAAAAACTTGTTGTAAAAGTGTGTGATCTCCAACTGTAGTTGGCAAATCGCCGATCGCAAATTCGACTAGATGGTTGTGGTGAGGATCGGTGCGAATAATTTCGATCGCCTCATCGACCAAATCTCGAATTGAGATCTGTTTAGATTCTAGTGGTCTGCGCCCGAAACGGGAGAGCATAAGCAGTCCATCAATTAGATGTCCCATCTTTTGGCTACTCTTCTCAATCACCTGCAAATAGTGAGTCACTTTAGGATCTTGCAAAGCTTCATGGGCTTTTAGCCGTTGGTGTAAAGCATTCACAAAGCCATTCATATGACGCAATGGTGCACGCAAATCATGGGAAACAGAGTAACTAAAGGATTCCAATTCACGATTGGTATTGGCTAACTGATTTGCTGTGTGCAAAATTTGGGCTTCGGCGAGTTTGCGATCGGTAATATCAATTGCAGTGCCAATGATATGAGTCAACTGACCTGAGACGTTATAAATCATTTCTCCCCTCGCCATCACATAGATCAATGTGCCATTGGGCTGAATTATGCGATGTTCAAGATCGTAGGATTGCTCTAGGCTCATGGCAGCTTGGACTGTCTGATCAAAATTTTGCCAATCCTCTGGGTGAATGAATAGCCGTAATTGCTCATAGTCTGGTGGATTGGCGCTAGGTTCCAATCCGTAAATCCGAAAGACTTCATCTGACCAAGTTAGTTTGCCAGTATTTACTTCAAATTCCCAACTGCCTAGTTTGCCAATACGCTGGGCAGTTTTGAGATGAGTATCACTCTTTAATAAATGTTCTTCGGCTAATTTGCGATCGGTTATATCAAAATTAATGCCGATCAGCCGCTGCGGTTCATTCTCATTATCTCGCTGTACTAGACCATAGGCTTTAAGACATCTAATTCTTCCATCAGGTAGCACGATCCGAAATTCAGGTTCATAATCTTTTTCGCCGTTTATAGCCAGATGGACTTCGCTCGCAGCAAATTCGCGATCGCTAGGATGTACTCGACTGACCCAAAAATTAAAGGCTTCAGGGAATTCGTCTGGTTTAAGCCCATAAAGCTCTTCGGTGCGCTCATCCCAGACAAGACTATTGTGAGTAATATCCCATTCCCAAATGCCGATCGCGGCTGATTTCAGCGCTAGTGTCAAGCGATCGGTGGCATTTTGAAGATGTTGCTCAGTTTTTTTACGATCGGTAATGTCTCGAACAATTACTAGTAGCTCATCTTTACAATAAGGCGCAATGCGCACCTCTTCATAGACAGTTTTGCCCGACTTCGTTAATTGATGTTCATAGATTTGGACTTCACCTGTAGCGATCGCAATTTCATATATTCTCAACTGAGCTTGCAGATCCTCAGGGGATAAAACTTCAGAAATATGATGTTGGATAGGGATGTATTTGGACTTGTCATCGGTGGAAGGGATAATACACTGGATACAAGTACCATCAGGCTTTAAAAGTAGTATCAGATCTGGAAGAGCATTGATAATAGCTAGGCTACGGGCTTCACTCTGTTGTAAATCAGCAGTTCGTTGCTCAATTCTTATTTCTAGTTCTTCATTTAGTCTCTGGAGAGCAGTTTCAGCTTGAGCTTGCATAACTTGTCGATAGCGCTCTTCACTTTCGGCTAGTGCTTGTTCGGTTTGTTTTTGTCTAGCTTCAGCACGCTTGCGATCGCTAATATCTTGCACAGTTGTGATAAAAAAATCAATGGTGCGATCTTCTTTGCGGACACATTTGACATCAATGGAAGCATAAATGACGCTGCCATCTTTATGGATAAATCGCTTATCCATCACATAGCCTTCTGCCTCTCCCCGCATTACTCTTTCAAATTCGGCAACATCAAGTTCGAGATCGTCAGGATGAGTTATTTCCATCCAAGTGATTTGAGGTAATTCGTCTCGCGAGTAACCTAAAATTTCGCAGAGGCGATCGTTAAATCTTACCCAACGCATAGTCTCAGGCGAAGTAATCGCCATGCCAATAAAGGGCAAATCATAGAACAATCTCAGAATTGCTTCGTTGAATTTGGTTTCATCGAGATTATCCATATTTTGACCATGCAAGCTGGCTGATTCATACAGTTCAATTCACAAAAGTGTGACAACATTTTTGTGAATTGAAATCCAAACCCAGTAAGTTTTTTTTAATCAAGAAATAGCTACGCCATTTCTTGATTTAGTATTAGCATAACTAAAAAAAGAGGCGATGCTTTGCACCGCCTCTTTTTTTAGTTATTGACAAATTGTTTCTCAATTAATCCTGTCAAACTATTAGTCCAATGTTGAGCCAAATCAAGGGTTTCTGCTTCCACCATTACCCGCATCAATGGCTCCGTCCCCGAAGCCCGAACCAAAATCCGACCTCGATCGCCTAAATCCTGTTCGGCTAAAGCGATTGCCTGTACTAATGCATCACAGGTCTGCCAATTGCGTCGCAGTTCGCGATCTTCGACACGCACATTTTTGAGCAACTGTGGATAAGGATGAAAACTTTGATCCATCAATTCTGATAAAGGAGCTTTTTGCTTAGCAAGGGCGGCTAGATGTAATGCTGCCAATAGCCCATCACCACTCACCGCATAGTGACGGCATAGAACATGCCCTGACTGCTCACCACCGAGCATTGCGCCCGATCGCACCATTTCGGCATGGACATATTGATCGCCAACAGCCGTACGCACAAAATTACCGCCTAGTTTTTGCCATGCGCGTTCAAATCCTAGATTTGCCATCACAGTTGTAACGATCGCACTGTCGGGTAGTTGATTATTTTCCATTAGCTCCTGTCCCCACAGGTAAAGGATGTAATCTCCATCAACCACTCGACCATTGCTATCAACAGCTAAGACTCGATCAGCATCACCATCAAAGGCAAAGCCTATATCTGCTTGATGTTCCTTCACCGCTGCCCGTAATGGTTCAAGATGAGTGGAGCCGCAGTTGACATTAATGCGATCGCCATCGGGCTCTTGGTGCAAGCAAATTACTTCTGCACCCAAGTTGCGAAATACTTCTAGCGATACACGGGTCGCGGAACCCCACGCAAGATCCAAAACTACTTTTAAACCGCTTAAATCTGTAGCGATCGAGGATTGCAAAGACTCTTGGTAATCAGCAATTAAGTGTGATTTTTCGTGATATTTACCCCAATCTGTTGATGAGTTGACCAGATCAGCATGGAGGCGCGATTCTAAAAGTTTTTCGATCGCTTGTTGCGTCTCCCCACAGAGTTTTGCACCATTATCACCAAAGAATTTAATACCGTTATCTTCAGGTGGATTATGGCTCGCGGAAATCATTACACCGCCAAAGATTTCAGGAGAATTAGCCGTCAAGTAGGCGACCGCAGGCGTAGGACATAGCCCAATATGCCAAACATCCCAACCAGCAGCAGTCAAACCAGCAGAAATAGCTGACGAGAGCATATCGCCCGATGTCCGAGAATCTTGCCCGATCGCAATTACATTGGCTCTATTAGATCGATCAAGCTCAATCCGCTCTTTTAAAATTTTTCCTGCACTAATCCCAACCTCTAAGGCAAGTGGGGCTGTTAAAAAACTCCCAACATGCCCACGAATACCATCTGTCCCAAACAATTTCATAAATATGTCTCCTCACACATTACATATTAGAAAGCCTTTATAGCATTTACCAATCTAGTGAAGTACGGGTTAGTTTCCCCGCCTTTGGCGGGGAAACTAACCTTTGTAACTCGCTTGCTTGAAAAGTGCTATATACCAATTCACGAAAGTGTGACAACACTTTTCTACTCATCCAACTTTAAATCAATGTAGGTGGTATCGTGGCTGGCTAATACTACTACTTCCTGCCCAGCATGAACAACGTTAGGCGGATCGACAATATGTACAGCCTGCATCCAGCAAGTATCTTGACTCAAGGGGCTGGTATCCAGATAAATCTCATCATCTAGCCATAAACGGAACCAGAAAGCGATCGCATGGCAATTTCCATTTTGCGTAATCTGTACAGCTATCTTGCGATTTTCAGGCACGATATTAGCCCCACAGAAGTCAAACTCGAAGACTTCAAAAGGCTGACAGAGGATTTTATGCTTGAAGTTACGCAAAAATAATTGCAAGTAATCTTCTTTTTTGGCAAAAGTATTAAACAAACTTAGATCAAAACCAGACACCATATTCACACGATCCGTATGAAATACATCCTGACTATCAACCAAAGCTGCATATACAGTTGCTGCCTTAGGAATAATCTTGGCACTGGGTTTCAGTAAGTGCTCACGGGCGTGACGAATAGAAGGGACTGCATACTCTGCTAAGAGTCCCACATCAAAAATTTCGCTGACTAAGATATCGGCTGGTTCGGCTAAATCTTCACCGACTTTTAAATCATTAGATAGTTTATTAAACGTAGTAATCTGTTGACTATAGCCATTAGCCTCCACAATTTGTCTGGCGATATTAGCGATCACATTAACCTTTTCACAGGTATATACTTGCTTTGCACCAGCTTTTGCAGCCATAAGGGCTAGTAATCCAGAGCCAGAACCAATATCTAAAACTATGGAATCAGGCTTGACTAGTTTTTGTAAGGTCTTTTCATAGCAATCATTGCGGTAAGTATCATTCATCATTGGGAAATGCCAACGTGGTACGAACCTGTTATAGATTTTGTTCAACTTCTGAGAAAGTTCGGGCAAGTTGGGATTTATGGCATAGGCTTGTTCATAACAGGTAATTGCTTCTTCAAACTGACCTTGTAATGCTAGACAATTACCAATATTGCAATAAGCTTCGGCATATTCGGGTTTATGAACAAGCGCATTTTGAAAATATTGTACAGATGCCGCATAGTTACATCGGTTATATTCAATGTTGCCTAACTCTAGAAAGGATTCAGCCAATTCTGGATTAATCTCTAGACATTTGTGAAATGCCAATTCGGCTGCATTAATCTGTAATTGATCGCGCAGGAAATACCCATAATGAAGATAGAATACTGCGTATTCGGATTCTATTTCTAAGGTTTCTTGAAAGTAAGTAAATGCGGCTCTATCGTTCAAACTATGCTCGACCAATATCTAAATGCCAACAAATTAGAGATCGCAACTTAAAATTATCAAAATTCCTGAAGCCATACCCAGATCGTTTAATTAGCTTTAACTTATTATTGATACCCTCAACAACGCCATTAGTAGTGCGGTTCTCAAAGTAATTAGTAACTTCTCCAAACCATCGACAAATTGTGCCAACACTATCCTTATACGTCTCCTTTGCTGTCTCCATCCAGTCGAGTAATTTTGATGCGCCATCTCCCCAATTTTTAGCATCTTCAAAGACTCTTCTAAACTCTTCTTTTTGCTGATGCATTTTCCCTAGCAATGGTACCACTTCTCGAATTTCTTCTAATTTTATTTTTTGCTTCTCTGTTAAATCTTTTTCGTTCTTTAGTAATGCATACTTACTCTGCTTAAGTGCTTCTTCGATTTTCTTTTTCTCGTTTACATTTTTGTTTTCTTTATTTGCTTTTTGCAGGTCATTTCGTGCTGTTTTTAGTTCCTCAGGAACTATCTTTGTTACATGGAATCGGTCGGCTACTACCTCTGCTTTTGGTATTAGTTTGTTGATCAGTCCTTTATAATTTCCACTTAGATCCATACTTACCTCAATAATTTGCTCTAACACCTCTTTTCCCCACCCCTCAAGCTCTTTCCTTATTTCTTCTTGTTTCCGTGATCGCACAAATCCTATCGGTATTTTTCTGTCTAAATCTACCAATACTACTATGTAGTCCCCTTGTCCTTTTCGTAATGCTATTTCATCAATCCCAAGTCGTTTTAATGGCTTTAAATCTATTCTAAGTTTTTTTTCGCTAATGTATTTTATCATCGACCACACTTCCTCATCTGTTAAGTCATTTTGCTTCCCTACATTATGCATATCGCTATGCAATACTTGCTGCACTATCATCTCTGCAAATCTGTTAGTTTGTTTTCGTCTCTTTCCTATAAATTCTAGTTCTTCACTGAACGGCTTTTCACATTTTTTACACTTGAATTGACGACGGTTTACTTTTAATAGTACTTCCTGTCCACTAATGCTTAAATCTCTTGCAAAATACCAGCGATTTTGATGCAGATGATTACTTTCTTCTCCGCATCTTGGACACTTTGCTTTTGTCGTTTTCGCTTCAACCTCTAAAATTAATCGATCTGCTACTTTTGTGTAGTTTTCTACTTCGATTCCTGGCAGATTTAAAAGTTCGGTTAGAATTGGCTGCATATTTGTTGTTTTGTATCTTATGTTACCTTAGCATCATTTAGACGATTGAGCCGTAAATGCTTCATCTAATGAATTAGAACTATCTTCATTACTATTAGAAATATTTGGGGAGGATGTGACTAAGATATTGCTAGGGTCATAATTCTCTGCTGAGTACTGATGTCGCATATCAATAGCTCGATCATAAGCTGCGATCGCCTCTTCCCAATTTGCTTGCTGATAACAGGCTCTTGCTAGACGCAGCCACACCTGATCATCACAAGAATTTACTTCAGCTTCTTGTTTAAGGGATTTCAAAGAGTTTGTTTCAAGCATATTTACTCAAAATTAAATACTAAAAACAAAAAATGGCTCAAGTCTTTGAGCCATTTTTTACAATACTAAGTAGCAACTTCAAATTTCGGACGTTGGGCTACAACTTCATCGATTAAGCCGTAATTTTTTGCCTCATCAGGAGCCATGAAGAAATCGCGATCGGTATCCTCTGCAATGCGCTCAATAGGCTGACCAGTATGAAAAGCCATCAGCTCATTCAGGCGATTCTTGTGATATAGGATTTCCTTGGCTTGGATTTCGATATCGGTAGCTTGACCCTGTGCGCCGCCGAGAGGTTGATGAATCATAATGCGTGTATGGGGCAAAGATAGTCTTTTACCCTTAGCGCCACCCGTGAGCAAAAAAGCCCCCATACTTGCCGCTAAGCCCACACAAATTGTGGAAACATCAGGGCGAATGTGTTGCATCGTATCGTAAATTGCCATACCTGCGGTTACAGAACCACCAGGGGAATTGATATACAAGAAAATATCTTTTTCGGGATCATCGGCTTCGAGAAAAAGCAACTGAGCAACGATGATATTAGAAATACTGTCGTCAACTTGTTGCCCTAAAAATACGATCCGCTCCCGCAGTAGACGCGAAAAAATGTCAAAGGCTCTTTCGCCACGACCAGACTGTTCAATTACGGTGGGGATCATAGTTTATCTTTACGGTTTACTCTCATCATATTGTACTGATATGTCATAAAAGCTAACCGTTGTCTCTATTCGGATTTCACCCCGCGACTATATCGCTTTATACTCAACCCAGAATCATGACAAACTTTTAAAAGTGTTGCTAAGCAACGCTTTTAAAAGTTTGTCATGGCTCTTCTAGTCGAAAATTTATGTAATAAGTATCTGTGTAGAATAAATTCCTAACCCATAAGGTTGCGCCCCGCAGGGGCGCAACCTTATGGGTTAGGGTGTGTAATTAAGCGTGTCTACTTACTCAGGACTTATACCAAAGTCCTTATTGGGTTTGGGTTTCAATTCATAAAAGTGTCGCAACACTTCTGTGAATTGGGATGATAAGTATCTGTGCAGAATAAATTACCCAAACCCGTAAGGTTGCTCCCCTGTGGCGAGCAACCTTACGGGTTTGGGTGTGTAATTAATTAAGCGTGTCTACTTACAAGTTGTCCTCTCAAGAAATAAAGGATGCGCGAAGTACATTTTTTACTTTAGTCATACTGATCGTGATGGGTTGCATGTAGTTTGTCACATTTATAGTCTTAGCCACTTTTACCAAGCCAAATTAAAACCCAAATAGTGAGAGGCGGAGCGAAGCGCCGCCTCTCACTATTTGGGTTTTATGTCCTAACAAGAATGGCGACAGCTATAATGCTTAATCTGAGTTTGTTGCTTACGTTCAATCAACAAAAGAGGGGCTCATCTGGGTTTGAGGGGTAAATGGTACAGTATCGATACAATTATTGGCGACATGGTAGGGCTGTAACTGTTGCTCCGAGAGGATTCTGATTACTATTAGCTGTGCTTATCCCCATGAACCCAGAAGAGCCAAAAGAGGTGCAATATGTTAGACTTCATAGCTACTTTGGATAATTAAGTCAAATCTAAACGCAATAGCAATTGAAAATTATGGGGATGCGATCGCAAAGTCTTTTATCTTCTTTTGTGCGCGTTGTTATCGCTGCCAATATATTTGCTTTTATTTCACTCAGTGGGAATCTTCAAAATGATATTACTTGGGCGAAAAATCTAGAGACTAAAAGTAATTCATCGAATCCCAAGCGCCTTTTATTCATAGATTTACAAAATCACTGGTCGCGATTGTTTGTTGAAGGGTTATTGTTACAGCCATCTTTGAATGCTGCTTTAGTTAATCCTGATTCAACTAGTCAATTTCAGCCCGATCGCCCCATTACCCGCGCTGAACTTGCGAACTTGCTAGAGATCGCCTTTGCCAATCGGAATGCGCCAAGAATTACATCAAGACTCAATGATCTTGCCACCAAAGCTGAAGTATTAGTAGCCATCTCAAGTCAGCTTGGTCTGAATAGCAAAGCTCACAAAACACCGCAAACCTATTTGCTATCAATGTATCGTGATGCTTTGAAGGTCCCTGACTATGCTATTCCTGCGATCGCTACACTTACCCAACAAGGTTTAGTCACTAACTATCCCGACCCAAGGATTCTTGCGCCTACTACACCGATTACTAAAAGTGAACTAGCGGTTTTGATCTATCAAGCTCTTGCTTATCAAAAGAAATTACCAGCACTAGGCTCGCTCTATACGATTAACCCTAATCGACAACTCTGGGATCGCGAACTGATGCAAATCACTCGTCTTGAAGTTAGCATCAGCAAGCGCAAAGTTACCGCCTTTCATGGGGAAATCCCTTTAAAAACATATCCGATCGCTGTAGGTAAGGCGGGTTGGAGTACACCAATGGGTAATCATCGAGTTTTAGAGACTATCGAGTATCCTGCTTGGCAAAATCCTTTTACGGGTGACGTAATCCCTAGCAAAGATCCTGAAAATCCGCTAGGCGATCGCTGGATTGGCTTTTGGACAAATGGTAAAGAGTGGTCTGGTTTTCATGGCACTCCTAACCGAGCTTCGGTGGGGCAAGCAGCCTCTCATGGCTGTATCCGTATGTATAACGAAGATGTCCGCGAATTATTTAGCCAAGTGACCGTAGGAACTATCGTGAGAGTATCGCCATAAAAAAAAGGAGACTTGCTTAGCAAGTCTCCTTTTTTATGATTTGGATTATGATTTGAGAACGCGCACTACCGTAGTTTGCGGGAGACTACTAGCATTAAGCTCTAGCGTTGAGCCTTCGAGTTTACGCACCGTATCGGGGGGCATAAGGGCGAGGAACTCATCTACGGATGCCAACTGGCAAGAATTACTGGATTTGTCAGTACGGTAATAAGTGGGGATGACAATGCGTGGGTTAAGTTCTTGGACGATCGCCCTTGCTTCGACTGGGGAATAAGCTTTTAGTTGCATTGGATCAGTGCCTTGAGGATTACCGCCAATGGGCAAGATCAAAACATCGGGACGACCCATCAAAATTCTTTGAGAAGCTGTGATTGGTGCAGCGGCTCCACCTAAATGCAAGATAAAAATACCCGATTGTTTCCAGCGCCATGCCACATTCCGACCAAATCTACGACCACCAATGCGATCGTGATCCATCGTAATGCCTTGAAGATTAATCCCCTTAAGATTGTAAGAACCTGGCTCAGACAAAACTCGCGTATCCTTGGGGAGATTTTCTAAATATCCTTCATCTAATAATCGTGAGCTAATCAAAATATAGTCAGACTTTGCCGTAGGAGAGGTTAATTTAGCTGTACAACCCGCAGGACGGAAAGGATGTGTTAGAAAACTGACATTATCCCCTGAGATAAAAAATGAAAGATGTCCTAACCATTGAAGTCTTAGGGTTGAATTAGTCTGCGAGTTGGCTGCGTCAGCAATGATTCCTGCGGTAAATGCTGAGATTAGTCCACCTTGGGCGAGTCGAAGAATTTGTCTGCGGCGCATGTTGTTTAGTTAATTGAGTATTTTTTGGGTTGCGTGAGGAAGCCCCCACCACGATACTTAGGTATTAGACTGTGACGCTTAATCCTTTGAGGAAGTTTCTCAGCAAGTCTTTGCCTGCTTCAGTCAAGATGCTTTCAGGATGGAATTGTACACCTTGAACGTGAGGATATTGCTTGTGTCGGACTCCCATGATTATGTCATCTTCAGTCCATGCTGTAACTTCAAGTACATCTGGGCAATTGTGGCGGTCAATCACCAGACTATGATATCGAGTTGCGGTAAATGGATTGGCTAATCCTGCCAAAATACCGACTCCCGTATGATAAATTTGTGAGGTCTTGCCATGCATTAAGTAAGGTGCAGACACAACTTTGCCGCCATACATCAAACCCATACTCTGATGTCCGAGACATACGCCTAATATCGGAGTGTTTGCGTCCATTTCCCGAATAATATCTAGGGATACGCCCGCTTCTTCGGGACGACCGGGCCCTGGGGAAATTACGACTCCTGCGGGGTGAAGTTGCTTTACTTCTTCGATGCTTATTTCGTCATTTCGCTTAACTATAATTTCGCCTAATGTAGGGAATTCAGGCAATAATTCCCCAAGGTACTGTACAAGGTTATAGGTAAAGCTGTCGTAATTGTCGATAACGAGAATCATGTTTACAGGACTTGTATTTGTGAAGCTTACTTACAGCAATTACCGATTAAACAAACTACAAGAAATTTTTTGAAAGGGTTGCTTTGCAACCCTTTCAAAAAATTTCTTGGTTTGGGCTTGAGCGCAAATCGCTGTATGAAGCTTAGGGCTTGGTAGCGATCGCTAGTTTTTTACTCAAATTTAGCTTTCTCAATTTAACATTCTTTATCAAGAATTCAGACCAGAAAAGATTATGAAACCAGTTTTGGGAGTTGTCGCGTCGGTCTTAACTACTTCGGCACAATTAAAAAACAGAACCAAAACCTGTTCTGCCCGCTACGCGGGCAGAACAGGTTTTGGTTTTTTAATTGTGCCTATCTACTTAGTGTTTGGTGTTAGTTATGCAGATGTGGCGATCGCCCAACTGCGTGCAACACCACCCCAAAAAGTACAGTTCCAGCAACAGGTTGATGTCCCACCTAATGAAACTGCCGAACAGCTTTTGGAGCGTGGTAATGCTTATGTGCGTTTGGGGAATTTAGAAGGGGCGGTGGTGATTTTTCGGGCGGCAATCAAGAAAAATCCTGAACTTACGGCTGCCCATTACAATCTGGGGCTAGCTTATGCACAGGTAGGTAAGCTCAAGGATGCAATTCATTCTTTTCAACGCGCTACGAGACTCGATCCTAAGTTTGCGATGGCTTTCAGTAATTTAGGTGCGGCTCAATTGCAGTCGGGCGATCCTACTCAAGCTATTTCCAATTTACAAAAAGCCGTCCGTCTTGATCCAAAGCTCTCTGTAGCCTATTACAACCTTGGTCTAGCCTTTAAAGAAAAAAAGGACATTAATAAGGCGATCGCCAATCTCAATCAAGCTCTCAAGCTCAACCCTCAAGCACCTGAAACTATCTATAACTTAGGGCTATTAATTCAAGCTCAGGGTGATCTCCCAAAGGCGATCGCCTACTATGCCAAGGCGCTACAACTAAATCCTGAATATGCAGAGGCTTATTACAATTTGGGGGCGGCTTTATTAATTCAAGGTCAGACCGAAAAGGCGATCGGGCAATTGCGTAATGCTTTGCAATTCCGTAAAGACTATGCGGAGGCTTTTTATACGCTTGGGGTGGCGCAGGTAAGGGCTGGACAGAAGCAAGAGGCGATTCAATCTTTTATCCAAGCGCAAGCATTTTTTAATCAGCAAAAAAACATTACATGGGCGCAACAAAGCGATCGTCAGATTCAACGATTACGCAGTAACTAAATAAATTAGGTAGGCTGAAAAATGATTAACGAATCAGAAATCAAACAAAAGATTTGGGAAAAGCTTGACAAGCTAAGAGCAACAAGTAATTTCCGAATGCGTGATGGCAAAATGCTGGAACTAATCGCAGCCACAAAGGGAATGGAGTCTCTTGATAGTATTTTAGATGATGAAAAAGCTATTCAACTTTTTTCAGGCGACAATGAAAGTTTTGTGCCGCCGCTTTATGTTTTTAATTTCATTAACGAAATTGCAAAATCTGTCAATCCTAAATCACATCTAGATCCTTGGATTACACCTTCATCGCCTTGCAACTTTTTTGATTTTGGACAGACAACAGCTTATTGCTTAAATGAGTCAGTACTTGAAATTATTAATACATTTTTTTTAAATCAAAAATCCCAAATTCATTTAGGTGATGTTTCAAAAGAGATACAAAATGTTAAAGCAAAATTTGATTTAGTTACTTCTTTTACACCATTCGGTGTGAGACGAAAAGAAAGAATAGAGATTGATGGAGTTTCCCTACCTACCGATATTGGCTTTGCCACAATAATTCAATCATCATTACTTTTAAATGAAACAGGAAAGGGGGTTTTTCTAACATCTCCAGCCCTCCTATTTATTGACAAAAATAAAGAAATTTTAAGCAAGCTTGGGTTGTTTGTAGATGCAGTTTTTGCTACCCCAAGTGGAATATTTCGACCGTATTCTGGCGTTAATGCAATTATTGTTGTGCTCACTAAGCAATTAAGAGAAAATACTTTTGTTGCTGAGATATCAAGCGAAGAAAAATTTAATAAAGCTATATTTGATAACTATGCTAATTGGAAAAAAGGCAAAGAAATTCAACTGGGATGTTTTGTTGATATCAAAAAATTTATTTCGGTTCAAGATTTAATTTTAGAAGATGAGATACAAAGATTATCTAAGCGCATTGGAAATCCAGTAGTTGATTTAGGTGAAATAATACTGTCTATTAACAAACTAGAAAAGAAACAAAAGAATCAATTTGAATATCTACCGAATTCAATTTATTTGTCAGACTTTAAAAGCCATATAGTTGCTAATCCATCAGAAACAGATGTGGAGTCAGATTCTGGATATCAAATTCAGCTTGATGAATCAAAAGCAAATTCTATTTATGTTGCAAACTATTTGAATAGTTATACTGGTCAAACACTAAGACAGCGTACTGTAGTTAAGGAAATCTCAAACTCTTATCAAGTACTTAATTGTCCTTTGTACTTGCCAAATATAGAAATGCAATCTGAAATAGCTGAGATCAACAAAAAAATTGACAAATTTTCTTCTCATTTAGAAGAATTAAAACAATCTCTATGGAAACACCCCAAAAATTATAAGTCAATCTCTAAAGAAATCAAAAATATTAATACAGAAGACAAGCTTGAAGATTGGATTGAAACCTTACCTTTTCCGCTTTCTTCCATTTTATGGCGTTACCACGCTACAAAAGACAATGGAAAAAAAATTGAACATCTTTTTCATTTTTTTGAAGCATTGTCAGAATTTTTCTCAATGATAATGCTGAGTGCATTAGTCAAAAACCAAGATTTTTATGCTCAAGAATGTCATAAATGGATCAATAAAGACGAAAATTTTAAGGACTGGTATCTGAGAGCAACATTTGGTCATTGGAATAATCTAACTTCAAGCCTTTCAAAGGAGACAAGAGCGTATCTTAACGCAGATAAAGATACACAAGACTTTTGTAAACAAATTTATGGAAATCCAGATCCAGCTTTTTTAAATATGCTTACTAGCAGAGACATAGGACATATTCTTAATAAAGTTCGTGAACGTCGCAATGATTGGAAGGGGCATGGAGGAATTACTGGTGAAGAAGAAAGTAAGAAAAGAGTTGCTTTTCTTGAGCAAAATTTAAACGAGTTGAGAAAATATATTGCGGATGGCTTTGAAGACGCAAAAGTTATTTCGGCTAAACAAGGTGAGTTTGAAGAAGGCGTTTTTACTTTCACCGTCAAAGAACTTGTTGGGGCTAAATCGCCATTTAGGGAGGTTGAAATCAGGTCACTGATTGCTCTTGACAAGAAAAAACTTTACTTGGTTCATTCAAACCAAACCCAGCCTGTTGAGTTACTACCATTCATAAAATTTGTTGAAGATTCAGACGCAGTATATTTTTATACAAGTATAAAAAGTAAAAATGTTCGCTGGGTGTCCTACCACTTTGAAAAGGAACCTGAGATAAACGAACTAGCAGAAAGCGATTTATTTAAGGCATTTGAGTTCTTGAAAGGCAACATCAGCTAAGCGATCGCTAAAATCTCAACTATTGATGGCACTTGGGAAATGACAAGAAGAATGAGTTTGACCACTAAATTAAGTGATTAAATTCATGAACAAAAAATCGAAACCAAAGCTATCGATGAAACATCTCTTTGATGTTGCCCAAACAGGCTGGGAGATCCGCTACGTTTCAGAACGTTTTGAAATTCAAGTATTTCCTCAACATAGCCAAACAAAAAAAATTTGTTCTGTTGAGTCTGTCCAATCATCTAAGCCCATTTTCCCAACGCACAATACAACTCCAATTGAAATAATCCTGCTCTGGGTTGTGTTAACTTCGCCTTTGGTACGTCTAACCCTATATACCCTATATATCTTTGGACGAAAGCGCTCATAAATTCCGATCTGAATTACCTAACTACTTACACAATGTAATTAGTTAGGTAACATACAACTTAACATTTGCCTACTTACATACGCAATTCAGACCTTGCCTAAAGATTATGTTAAGGGAACGCTCCATACATGAATATTGCAGTCTTCGCCGCCGCTAACTAGAGTCTGTTCGTCTTGACTGAGGGCGATCGCATTGATCAGATTGATATGTCCATTAAGGACTTGAATTGGTTCACCTGTTTCTAAATTCCACACGCGGATTTCTTTATAACTGGCACTGATTAAAGTTTTACCATCACGACTAATAACCAGCGACTTTACCCAGCCCCAATGCCCTTCTAGGGTGCGAATCGCTTTACCTGTTTGCAAATCCCAGACCTTGATGCGAGTGTCGAGACTGCCACTAACGAGAGTGCGTCCATCAGGACTAATCGCAAAGGAGAGAACTCGCGCCGAATGTCCGATAAATTCCCAGAGTTGTTTGCCCGAAATTAAATCCCATACTCGAATCGTGGTATCCCAACTGCAACTGGCGATCGCTTTGCCATCAGGACTAAGAGCAACGGAATCCACCAAACTAGTGTGACCTCTTAGGGTACGAATTTCTGTCCCCGTTCTGATATCCCAAAGTTTAATCGTAGTGTCTTGACTGCCTGTAACTAAAGTTTTGCCATCGGGCGTAATTGCCACTGAGTTGACATAGCCGATATGTCCTGTCAATGTCAGCAGTTCCTTTCCCGATCGCGCATCCCAGAGTTTGATCGTTTTATCACGACTACCACTGACTAGTATGCGACCATTCGCACTGAGGGCAATGGACGTAACAATATGATTGTGTCCGCGAATTGTGCCAATCTGCTTATGTTGAGTTCGATCTTTTCCTAAGTCCCAAACCTTGATCGTGAAGTCTGCACCAGCGCTATATAAAATTCTGCCATTGGCTGACAAAGCAAGTGTAGCGATCGCCTCGGCATGACCTTGCAAAGTATCAACAATATCAAATAGATGATATTGACTATAGTTAGCTAAAGCCTCACGAATATGTGATTCAGGTCTGCGCCACAGCAATAACAGAGCCGTGCGCTGTACTTTGAGTGATTCATCTTCTAGACCCTGTACAACTAAGTCCAAACCTGTTGCGCCATAGTTGAGGGCTTCTCTCAGGGCAGCCATTCTCGATGCGATCGCAGGGCTACTTAATCTGCGTTTTACCCCTTCCAAGCCACCTAACACTACAGCACCAAGCGGCGGTGGTACTTGACCTCCGAGAACTGCATCCTGTGCGGTTGGCTTCAGCTTCGTAATCATTCCCTTACTGGGTGCTTACCTATAATTCTGTAAAGGTGACAGCACAGGTGTTTGTGCCTTCGCCCATGCCTTTGTGATAAAAGGTCAATTTGTAATTAGGAAATTTTTTTGATTTCTGCACCATGTCAGACGCGACGAGTAACAAATGGCGATCGCTTGCTGGCAAATGAAGCAATCCGCGCTTAATTCCATTTTTGATACCATCTTCGAGGGTATTAGTGAGCCTTGTGATTACCTTATCCAACTCAAGGCGATCGATAATGATTTCTTCTTCAGGTTCGCTTTCTATTGCCGAAACATCTACGTCAGACATGATGGAATATTCTTTAACTGTTTATTTTGGTATGAGCGATGCAAAGCATCGCTCATCTGGTGACTAGGCTGATTTTGCTAAAGCTTCTTCTAAAGAATGTTCAATCTCAGAAAGTTGATATTCACCATAAACTTCACAGGAGTTATTCGGGCTTTCAATCAACTTAATGCTGTGCAATTTTGCGCCGATTTCACGAATTGGTTGTGTCAGTACCTTTTGAATATAGACTGCAATATTTTCAGCAGTTGGTACAACTTCCGCAAAGTAAGGAATATCTTTGTTTAGGAATGTGTGATCCATTGGATCAAGTACATATTGATCTAAAGCTTTTTGAAAATCACTTAGATCGGCAATCATGCCAGTGCGCGGATCGATTTCGCCAGAAATAGAGACATCTAAATGGTAATTATGCCCATGACCATGTACACGAGCGCATTTGCCATAAATTTCTGTGTTTTCTTCGAGAGAGAGGGTATCTAAAGCGAGACGATGAGCCGCAGAAAAGTGAGTGCTAATCGTTAAATTTGCTTGCATGTCATTACCTTGATAATCAGCCCAGAGTTCAGGATGTTCGTATAAGCGGATATTTACCAGTGGTAGGTGCGGCGCTAAACGCTGCCAGATCACACGGGCAATATTTTCAGTGGTAGGGAGAGTTTGCTGAAACTCTTCCCATGCTTGGTTGAGATAGGAAAAATTTAATTGAGTCGTAACTTCACGGGCGATCGTGTGTTTGACATCTGAGAGGTTAAGTACCATGCCAGTGTTGTCAATTTCGCCTTGCATCCCAACATACAAAACGTAGTTATGACCGTGGGGTGGAAAGTTTGTACATAAGCCAAATTTGGCTTGATTTTCCTCGTCTGGAATTTCGGGTAGCCAGTAGCGATGACTAGCAGAAAATTCGGCTCGGCGATTAATTACACATTTAGCCATCAGGAATTAGCCATTAAAAACAAGGCTTGAAGAATTGTAAATTTCTCTTAATACGTTAGCATTTTCAGCGATCGCATCGTGACTAAGTATATTTGCGGCGTTGATCGCGATCGCTATAATTAAAAACCAACAAGTAGGAGGTGGCGCGGAGCACCGCATCCTAGCTATATTTGCGGCGATCGCTATAATTAAAAAATATCTTTAAAAGTCCCTTGCTATCAGTGCGATCGCATTGCTTGAGCTATGACACCAATTATTGCTCCCGATCTTGAGTCTATTCAACAAGTTCAAGAAATCCAGAAAGAAATATTTTATCCGTCTGAGGATGGTGAACCCTTGGCAGAGACTTCTGTTCATGCTGATGCAATCATTGCAACCGTTGCCGTTTTACGCAATTATTTAGCAGAAAATTTTTCTGAGCGATCGCCTGTTGTCCTTGCCGATCAATTTTTATATTACGCGCAGAGTTTTTCCAGATTGCGAGTTGCGCCTGATGTGATGGTGATTTTTGATATTCCGCAACAGCCCTATGACAATTACAAAATTTGGGAAACAGGCAAAATACCCAGCATAATTTTTGAGATGACTTCAGAAAGCACCCAAGCTCATGACCAATTGAAAAAGCGGGAGCTTTATGAAAGTATTGGGGTTTTAGAATATTGGCTTTTCGAGCCTAAAGGTGAATGGATTCCCGAAAAATTACGCGGCTATCGTCGTCAAGCTAATCTGCCAGAAAAGGAAGAAGATGCGTTGGTTTATGGGGCGATCGCTGATGGATTGAGTCAAGTTTTAGGATTGCGTCTCGAAATCGAAGGTTCTCTGATTAATTTCTATCGGCAAGATAACGGTGAAAAGTTGTTGATTCCCAGTGAGCTATTTACAGCTTTGCAAGTACAAACTCAGCTTGCCGCTGATGCCCAGCAACGAGCAGAATCTGCGGAAGAACGGGTTAGACTTGCTGAACTAGAGGCTCAAAAATTACGCGATCGCTTAGCTGCATTGGGAATCGAGCCATAAGGAAGAAAACTGCAAACGCCCAGATCTCCGACTTTTTCTTTGCAATCAGCAGATTACTTTTGTTTGTCACACAAAAAGTCGGAGATCTCAATCTCTGCTTTTTTAGATATTTTTGGCTTAGTTACTTAACAACTATTACGGACAATTTTGGAGAATCATCGTAAAATCAATCTAAAAATCTGGGAATAGCTGCTATGACCTCTACGGCGAAAACCTTTGCTGGTCAAAATTTGCGGGGTAGGTCTTTTAAGGGGCAAGACCTCTCAGGAGCAGACTTTAGTGACACCGATCTGCGGGGCGCAAATTTTACAGGTGCGACTTTGATCGGGGCAAATTTCTCTAAGGCTGAGACTGGCGTACAGAAGCGATGGGTTGCCTTTCAGTTAGTTATTTCCTTCTTTCTGTCGGAATTGGCAGGAATTTTTGTTGCTTATACTGGTGCATGGGTAACCATTTTTTTTGCCCCTCGCTATATTCCAAGCTCTAGGATCGCCACTGGCATAGCAATGATCATTACTCTCATCATCATCTTCTTTGCTATTGTTCGTCAGGGATTTACGGTGAAGGCTTTCGGTACAATGACATGGACGTTGGCACTAGTAGCATTTGCCTATGCATTGTCAGGTTCAGATCCCTTGGTAGTATTATTCGCTGGGGCAGTAGTAGCACTGGCAGTAGTGGTATTTTCAGTTGCTTTAGCATTGTCAGAAGCAGGATCATTTATAGCGTGGTTAGGGTTATTTTTAGGATTATTTCAAGGAGGATTTGTCGGAGCATTTGCAGTGTCATGGTCAGGGGCTGGGTCATTTGATTTTGCATTGATTGGGGCTGGTTTTGGGGCAGTGGTGACAGCGTTACTCAGCGTTTATACTGCTGGGAGAGCTTTAAAAGGCGATCCTAAGTTCGATGAATTACTGAAGTTTATTGTTGGATTTGCCAGTATCGGCGGTACGAGTTTTCAGGGGGCAGATTTAACTAAAGCTAACTTTACAAAGGCGTATCTCAAAAGTAGCGATTTTCGCAATTCTCGCAAGCAGAGGACAAACTTGACTCGCACCATTTGGAAGCAAGCAAAAGAGCTAGACCGATCGCGTTTAGGAACATCAATTCTTTCTAATCTCGAAGTACGAGAATTATTAGTCACAGGCAACCCCAACCAAGCCCAATCCTACGAAGGCTTAAATCTGTACGGTGCAAACCTTGATGGAGTTTATTTAAAAGAAGTCAACTTCAAACGTGCAATCCTCAACGAAGCAAGTTTCTGTAATGCTAATCTTGAATCGGTAAACTTTACCGAAGCCCAAGTTATTGGGACAGATTTTACGGGCGCACAAATGACAGGCGTTTGTTTAGAAGGTTGGAACTACGACCACACCACCAAACTTGATGATGTCGATTCTCTAGAGCTTCTCAACACCAAAGGCGATTGGCTATGACCTCTACGGCGAAAAACTTTGCTGGGTAAAATTTGCGGGGGCGATCGCTGCATCGTAATATTAAGGCAGTCAACTTTTTGTGAAAAACAACCCATATGACCCAGCCCTCTCAGCAAGATCCAAATCTTTCAGGGCTAACAACAAAGACTGGCAAGCGCACAGAGCGACTATTACTGAATATTTGGGAACCCTTGGATCTTCTAGGGCAAGGCTTGATGGGATCTTTGTGGAGAACTGTTTATCTTTCAATCCAAGATGCGATCGCGCTTGGTGTGTTGTTAAAGCTTCCCAGCTTGGTTGGTCACATCATTATTGGTAAAGATTTTGCCAGTTTTGACGTATGTCTACAAGAAAACGCATTGGGGGTATCGCGTTATGCTTGTTTTATAATAATTACAGCAGATTTTTGCCTGTGGATTGTATTGGCTGGTCGAATAATCGGACGGTTTTGGGCTGATTTACTCGAATTAAAAAGAGGTAATGGGCATGGTTCCGATAAACCGTAAGAAAATAAGTCTCTATGAAGAAGCTAAAAATGGAATTAGTTCTTTAGTTTGGCAAACGGCTACTGTATTTGTTGGCTTTATTTTCATGCTCTTGCTTACAGTCGGTAATCCGTCTAGTTTTGCCATAACCATAATTTTTATTTTAGGTATTGCTTTTGTCGCTTGGCGTGAACAAAATCGAGTTACAAAGTTAATGGGTGCAGATTCTGATGATTTTCTAAATGAGCGAAAAATGTTAACAAAGCATAGGCAGCTTCGGTATCAGCAGAAGGCAGAAAATAAATCTGGTAAAAGCAAATCTTACAAAATAATTGCAGTGCGAATGTTGAATGATAATCAGTCGGTTGATCTGCGTCAAAAAACAGACGAAGTCCCTGTTGATAAGAAGATTGCAGTTCTGAAAGTTGTCCGCGAAATTGCTGCTCAAGTATTATCATCAGAGGCTGATTCTCTTAATGCTAATAAATCTGGAATTAAACGGCTTGTCCGCGAAATTGCTGCTCAAGTATTATCATCAGAGGCTGATTCTCTTAATGCTAATAAATCTGGAATTAAACGGCTTGTCCGCGAAATTGCTGCTCAAGTATTATCATCAGAGGCTGATTCTCTTAATGCTAATAAATCTGGAATTAAACGGCTTTTATATCAGCTAGAGGAGTTGATCGTGATTGATAGTAACCTCAATGATGAAGAAAAAGCTGATGCTGTTGAACATTTAAAAGCGCTCAATCAAATTGCATTAAAGGGGCAATCGACTAAACAGCCAATCTCACGATCTAAGACATCAGAGCCTTAAAACGCATTATCGACAACATTCCCACGATCGCCAAAATTGTCGAAACCGTGAGCAAAGTTTTCGGTGCATAGACAATCATAAAGATCCCCGACTTTTTTTGTGACAAGCAAAAGTTATCTTTGCTAACAAAGAAAAAGTCGGGGATCTGGGAAGTGGGGATCTGGACATTCACAGATTTCTTTCTTTTGCCTTTACTTAACCTAGATCTCAGAGCGATCGCGCTATTATTAACGTGAGTTCAAGCAACGATGGAAAAACATTATGGACTTATTTTTTAGCTTTGCGATCGGTGCGGGTGTCTTCTTTGGTCTTGGTAGTTCGTCTTTTAAAATAGTTAACCAAGGTGAAGAAGCACTGGTTGCTTCCTTCGGGAAATACAAACGTAAACTACCTGCTGGCCCCCACTTTATCTTGCCCTTTATTGATACCGTCAGCTACAAAGGGTCGATTAAAGAGCAGGTTTTAGATATTCCACCACAACAATGTATTACTCGCGATAACGTGTCGATTACCGCCGATGCAGTAGTCTACTGGCGTGTAGTTGACATGGAAAAAGCCTTTTATCGTGTAGAAAATTTGCGTCAAGCGATGGCAAATATCGTCTTGACTCAGATTCGTGCCGAACTAGGTAGTTTAGAGCTTGATGAAACTTTCACGGCAAGAAACAAAATCAATGAGGTTCTGTTACGGGATTTAGATGATGCCACAGATCCTTGGGGCGTGAAGGTAACAAGGGTCGAGTTGCGGGACATCTTACCTGCAAAAGCTGTGCAGGAAGCTATGGAAATGCAAATGACAGCGGAGCGCAGAAAAAGGGCAGCAATTCTTAATTCTGAAGGTGAGCGCGAAGCTGCCGTTAATCAAGCGAAGGGCTTGGCTGAGTCGCAGTTACTTAATGCTGAGGCTTCACAAAAATCTGCCATTTTAGAAGCAGAGGGGCAGAAACAATCACGCATTTTGCGTGCTGAAGCAGAACGTCAGGAGCAGGTGTTAAAAGCTCAAGGGACATCTCAGGCTATGCAAGTGTTATTACAGTCTATGAAAGGCAATCCTCAAGCAAATGAGGCGTTGCAATTTTTGTTAGCTCAGAACTATATTTCGATGGGTACGACGATTGGCTCCAGTGGCAGTAGCAAAGTGATGTTTATGGATCCGCGATCGCTGCCTTCAACTCTAGAAGGGCTTAAATCAATTGTTGATACCCCAGAGGCAGGGGATTGGACTAAATAAAAAAAGGCTCGCATTGCGAGCCTTTTTTTATACTGATGGACTAATAGGAATACGCTTGAGCATGTGATACTTGCAGCCAGCGGCAAGAATATGCACTCGCAAATTGTGGATGGTTAAGGGTGCTGCACCACTAACCCATAGTTGATTGCTGTAGGAAACCTCACCAGGATCGACTACGGTGACAGTGCCACGTCCCAGAACGCGCATAGTGTTGTTTGGCTCAAAAATTGCCACGGTATCTTCATCGATACCGATGCCAATTTTGTCAGGATGCGCCGCGATCGCAGTCATCAGACGAGCCATGCGATTGCGATTATGAAAGTGCTGATCGACAATAATTTCAGGCAAGATATTCAAGCCAGTACTCATATTCACAAGCTCCTTATGAGGTGACTCGCCACTACTGCCTCCAGAAATCATGTGATAGCCCATAGCCGCAGCTCCAGCACTTGTGCCAGCTAAAACTATCCGATGTTGATCTATGCGCTTGGCGATCGTGATTGCAAAGGGAGTATCAGCAATCAAGCCACATAAACGCAACTGGTCGCCGCCAGTCATAAAAATGCCTGTAAACCGATCTACTAGAGCCTCGGCTTCGGGATAGTCATCATGAGGACGTTCGCGTATATCTAATACTTCAACTACACTTGCACCAAGTTCAGTGAAGATATCATGATAAATTCTCCCAATAATATCAGGTTCTCTTGAGGCGCATGGAATTATAGCAATGCGAGCTTGGGAGCCACCAGAACTTTCTACAAAGGCTTTGAGAATTTTGCGGTCTTGGACTTTATCCTCTCCACCACCAATTACCATTACCGCCGACTTAATAATTTGAGTCATGCCCCTATCTATTGCCACATCTTCATCTAAGTTCAGCATATTAGCAGATTGGTCAACAAATTTTTTGAGGCGGTTGATTAGGCTAATGCCTTGACTCAGTTTTTGCGCTTGCTGACTCGCCAATGGTTTGAATTACCTCCATTGATGCTTACACGGTTAGCAATAAGGCTAAACCTTGTCAGATTGTATAACTTTTGTGCAGTTAAAGACTAGTATTTCGTCAATTCACCACAAAATAAGTGGAAGATTTGTTTTCCAATTTTGTAATAACTTAATCACTCTGCCAACATTCACGACTGACTAAATCACAAATGCGATCGCGTAATAGATATTGATTATTTTCTAATTCTTGTTCGATTTGACACCATTCGCGATCGCGAAAGAAGCGGCAAAGAGTATGAATGGGTTGACTGCGCGTAAGTCTTCCACTTTCGAGTAAATGTCTTGCTTCGTCTTGAATAGCGCTGATGGAATAATAAAGTGATTGCAACATAACCAAACCCTCTATATAGGCTTTTGCTTAATAACTTGCTTGATGCTTGGAAATTATCTAAAAATAATTTATGTCTGTGATGCAGAATACATACTCTAATTATCTTCTCACGGAGTTTTAGTTAATACATAAAAGTAAATGAAACTCAAAAGAAAAAAATATTTCTTGCTAATTACCTCAGCATAATTAAAAACCCAGAGCCAAAATCTGTACTGCCCGCTACGCGGGCGGTACAGATTTTGGGGTTTTATATTTGGTCATGCCTAGCTACTTAGAAAAAAAGCGGCGCGAAGCGCCGCTTTTTTTCTAGACTTTTTGGACGAAGGTTTTGCCGAGGAGTCCTTGTGGTCGGACAAGTAGGACGATAAATAGTAAAGCAAAAGCTACAGCATCTTTGTATGCTGACTGATCGGATGGTACAAAAGACTCCGCGAGTCCTAAGATAATCCCCCCAACGACGGCTCCAGGAATATTGCCCAGTCCCCCTAGGACGATTACCGCTAGCCCTTTTAAGCCAAAGCCGATGCCAAAATAGGGACCAGAAATACTGACACTGGAGCCAACTAGAGTTCCTGCTAGTCCGCCCAAGAAGCCTGACACGAAAAAGGTAAGCAGAATGAAAAAATCGGTATTTATGCCCAAAAGACTGGCGGTGGTAGCATCTTCAGCTACGGCTTTCATCGCTTTGCCTAGCTTGGTGAAGTTAATCCCATAGGTGAGAATTGCTAAAATGATACCTGACACACCAAAAATGACTATTTGGACGGTACGAATGTTAATTGGTTTGTCGATAGTGCCGAAATTTATCGCTGGAGGTAGGCTTCCATAAATATTAGCGGGGAAGTTATAACTCTCGGCTCCCACAAAATATTGGATTGTGTTGACGATGACTACAGCTACGCCCAAACTAGAAACTAAGGTGAGTAATGGATCGGCTTTGCGATCGCGTAGTGGGCGGAAGGCAATCCGCTCGATCAGGATACTTACACATCCAGCGAGAATACTGCTGATGAAAATGGCAACAAAAAAGGGTAAATGCAGTTCTTTAGGTAAGGATAAGTTGGCAAGTATGCCATTAAATCCAAATGCACCGCCACAGAGGACATAAGTAAAATATGCTCCGAGCGTAAACACAGCACCGTGAGCAAAGTTAATGATTCCTAAAATCGAGAATACTAATGTGTAACCAAGGGCAAAGATGGCGTAGACACTGCCAATCGACAAGCCATTTAAAAACTGCTGTAAAAATACCGAAAAGTCCATGCGAGGTTTTATGGGTTTTTTAAAAAATTCTACACTTGTGATCGCAACTATCGCGATCGCGGTAACAGTCACGCCAGCAATATCAGCAGTTACCACGCTCAATCGTCCCCATGCGGCAGCAAAAAAATCTCAGAATTTAGTTGCTACTGGCTCGTCTGCATCAATTCAACTGCCTGATACGGGCGCTCAGAATGATAGTTGGAGTTGTGGACCAAATTCGGCTGCGCGGATATTACGTTACTACGGTCATGATGTTAACTATGCAACAGTTCGAGCCGCGACTGACAAAAAACTATTTTTACCACAAAAATTCCGTAATCCTTTGGATAATCAATGGATTGAGGTGCGAACTGGCACGCCGCCGCAGACATTACAACAGGTCATGCAGCGATGGGAAGGCGATCGCGTCAAGAAATCCCCACAAACTAGTTTTAATCGGCTAATTAATTTAGTGAGATCGGGTAAACCTGCGATCGCCTTGGTGCGTGTCGGTGGTTTATCGATACCCTATATTGGCTCGATTCCTTATCTACACTGGATTGTAGTGACAGGAGCCGATCCCCAAAGCCAACAAATTACTTATACAGACACTAATAGCCAAACTTATGTTTTGTCTTACCAAGATTTTCAGACAATGTGGAATTTAGGATTGGATCGAGATGTCAGTGGTGCGATCGCCAGTGTCCTCAAAAGTAATGGTGTAGAAGCAAGAACAATTGTGTGGGTAGACAAATAAAAACGAACCAATAAATTTTTAAAAGTGTTGCATTGCAACACTTTTAAAAATTTATTGGTTCGTTTTTTAGATTTACGCCGTTCGACTCATCATATTAAAGTGACCAAGCAAATACGATAAATAATTGAAATCTACAATTTGATGGGTTTCCTTGCTAAAGTCATTGGTGTGGTGTGATGGATCAAGACTCAGCTCTTCTAATTTGTTCTTCTAATTTATAAACCTACTGCTCATTCTCATTTCTGCTTTACTAACCCATAACTTTTGATGGCAGAAACAAGCTAAAAGCAATATTAACTATGATCAAAACCGCAATTACGAAGATCGCGCTAGTAGGATTTCTTCCGCTAATATGCAGTCTCGCTCCTGCTCTTGACCCGATCGCCTTAGCTCAAACTTCATCGACTGCGACCAATGAGATTACTCCAAAAATTTCTCAGAGTGATCCACTAGCCAATACACCAATCAAGTTGGTTGAACGCGCTAACTCTCTTAGAGAGCAAAATCAACTTGATCGCGCCCTTGCTCTATATCGCCAAGCGATCGCAGAGAGTCCAGAGTTAGTGCCTGCTTACTATGGTTTGGGTGTAACGTTGCGCCAAAAGGGGGATATCCAAGGTGCAATCGAAGCTCACCGCCAAGCGATTTTAATCGATAAAAGCTATACGCCTGCCTATTACGGTTTGGGGATAGCCCTTTATCAAAAAGGTGATGCTAATGGGGCGATTGATGCTTACAACCAGTTTGTGCAGCTTAGCAAAGCTGACACAAATCTTGCTCCTGTTTATTACAATTTGGGCTTAGCTCATGAACGCAAAAATAATATTCAAGGAGCGATCGCATCTTTCCGTAAGGCGATTGAGTTTGATCCTAAATATGCTCTTGCCCATAATGGCTTAGGTACAGTGCTGCGCCGTCAAGGCAATCGTCAAGAGGCGATCTCATCTTATCGCAAGGCGATAGAGCTTGCTCCGCAGTATGCAGTAGCCCATTTTGCGCTAGGAATTTCGCTTTATGAAGAACGCGACTATGCAGGCTCCATTGAGGCTTATAAACGGGTAACTACAATTGATCCGAATTTTCCGAATGTTTATTACAATCTTGGCTTGGCATACAACCAACTCGATGATCGGCAAAAGGCGATCGCGACTTTCCGCAAAGCATCCGAACAAGATCCCCGTAATGCCGATATCTATGCGGCTCTAGGTAGCGCTCTGTTGCGCGAGGGAAATATTCCTGAAGCTACGGAAGCCTTTAAGCGTAGTACAGAAATCAATCCGAGGGTTGCTAGTACTTTCAATGGTTTAGGGCTTGCTCTGCGTCGGCAAGGCGATCTCGAAGGGGCGATCGCAGCCTATGAGAAATCGATCGCGATTAATCCTAGATATGCGGCGGCTTACAACAATCTTGGGCGGGTTTTGTCAGATCAAAACCGTAACTCTGAGGCAATTACTGCGTTTCGTCAGGCGGTTGCGATTGACACCAAGAATGCCGTTGCCTATAGCAATCTCGGCAATTTATTACGTGCTCAGGGTAATAGTGATGAGGCGATCGATGCTTTCCAAAAAACTATTGCGATCGGTAAAGAAGATTTATGGGTGGACTATACCAGTTTGGGGCTTGCCTACGCCGATCGCGGACGACTCGGCGAAGCTCAATCAGCTTATTTCAAAGCACTATCTTTAAATCCAACTTTTGCTAAGGCTCATTTTGGACTAGGAGCTTTGTATACGATGAAGGGTGAAGTCAGCAATGCGATTCGCTCTTATCAAGAAGCCCTGAAGTTATACGAAGAAAATCGTGATGCCGAATGGATTAAGCGCACTCAGCAGGCAATCCAAGCCTTGCAAGGAATTACATAAAAACAGGCTGTGCTTGGCACAGCCTGTTTTTATGTGTTAAGTGACACTCAAATCGTTAAACTGTGATTCTGGTCGCTTGTGCGCGACCAGAATTATGAAATAGATTATGGAGTTTTGAATATAAGCATGGGATTTTTAGAAGGTCAGGTGGCGATTGTCACAGGTGCATCTAGAGGCATTGGACGGGCGATCGCAGTTGCACTTGCGACTGAAAGTGCAAAAGTTGTCGTGAACTATGCTAGTTCTGCTAGTGCGGCGGAAGAAGTTGTTGCTGAAATTAAAAGCAAAGGTGGCGAAGCGATCGCCTTCCATGCTGATGTATCTCACGAAGCGCAGGTGGAGAGCTTGCTCAAATCCGCGATCGACACATGGGGACGTGTAGATGTTTTGGTCAACAATGCTGGCATTACTCGCGATACGCTGTTGCTACGAATGAAGCTAGAAGATTGGCAAGCAGTAATCGACCTCAACCTGACAGGCGTATTTCTAACCACTCGGGCCGTATCAAAAGTCATGCTCAAGCAAAAATCGGGGCGCATTATTAATATTGCTTCCGTTGCGGGACAAATGGGCAACCCCGGTCAAGGAAATTACAGCGCAGCTAAGGCTGGAGTAATTGGCTTTACTAAAACTGTTGCGAAGGAAATGGCAAGTCGTGGCATTACGGTAAATGCAGTTGCGCCTGGATTTATTGCCACAGATATGACCGCAGATCTCAAGAATACCGAAGAGATTCTCAAATTTATTCCGCTTGGGCGCTATGGTCAGCCTGAAGACATTGCAGGAATGGTCAGATTTTTGGCGGCTGATCCTGCGGCGGCGTACATTACTGGACAAGTATTTAATGTCGATGGCGGCATGGTCATGGCTTAATTTTTGTGGCGCGGCTTCGCCGCGCCACAAAAAATTGGTTCTTGCAGCATCCTTCTGTTAGTTTTTTGAGAGAGGTATATATGCGTCACACCTTCAAAATTTTTAGCCAAGTTTTGAGTATTTGGATATTTGCAATTTGCTTTTTGGTGGTTAGTCCCAATTTGGCGATCGCCGCACCAGTCAAATTAGCAGCAGTAGATTTCACAAAACAAACTGCGATCGAAGTTAAAGTTAGTCTGAGTAACAATGCCAACGAGCTAAAATTCTTCCCCGATCGCTTCACCTTTGAATCTGGTAAACGTTATAAGTCGCCAATTCAAGGATGAAATGCAACACCTAGAGATCTTTGCGTAAAGGGACTCATAAGGATATTCTGATATTAATCACAATAATTAGGATACCCTCATGAGCTTTGTCCATCTTACCACCACAGAAAGAAGTGAACTGTATAAACTAAGAGTAATTGAGCAATTATCTGTATCAGAGATAGGTCGTCGCTTGAAGCGAAACAAAAGTACGATTTCAAGAGAGTTATCGCGCAATACAGACGAGCGACAGATTGGCTATTTGCCAGATACTGCGGTTGCCCTGATGAAAGCAAGACGGAAACAAGCAAAGGTAAGATTTCAGAGCATCAGTGCTGAGACGATCGCCGAAGTCAAACAACGGTTAGAGCAACACCACAGCCCAGAGCAACTAGCAGGGAGAATGGAAAGGGAGGGGCTAGGTAAAATCAGCTATGAGACGATTTATCTGATGATCTATGCAAACCATCAAGAGATGGGAATATATCAACAATATCTGAGGCAGAAGCAAAAGCAACGAAGGCGCAAAGGTCGCCATCAGAAGCGAGGTGGCATTCCCAATAGGGTAGGGATAGAGAATCGACCGAAGATTGCAGATTTAAAAACAGAGATTGGACATTGGGAAAGTGATACGGTAATCGGGTGCAACCACACAGGTATCGTAGTTACGCATGTTGATAAAGCATCGAAGTATTTACTTGCTGGACTAGCTAAGAACAAGACGATGGATGAGATAAACAGAGTGACATTCAATCTATTTGAGCCTATAGAATCAACATCTCGAAAGACAATGACCTTTGATAATGGAAGAGAATTCTGTGGGCATGAGAAGCTATCTGAAAGATTGAAACTAGAGACCTTCTTTGCGAATCCATATCATTCATGGGAACGTGGATTGAATGAACACACCAATGGATTAATTAGAGAGTTCTATCCCAAAAGTACAAACTTTAAAATCGTGAAAGAAGAGGACTTTCAGAAGGCAGTGAATTTGATCAATCACAGACCCAGAAAATCACTTGACTATCGTACTCCTTACGAAGTATTCTTTGCTTCATCAGAACCCGTTGCATTTCATCCTTGAATTGGCGAGTTATTGCTAAGTAACACCAGTGGGATGAAGCATTATTTTACTAGTAAAGATTTTGCTGATGCGGTCTGGACACAAAATGTGGTGGCAGGCAATGTGGAAGTTAAAGGCAATATTCGCGAATTAGAATTACGTCCGAATACAAATGCTGCATGGACTTTTATCCCGATTAAGTCTGGTACTTACGAATTACATTGCGCGATCGCTGGTCATACAGAAGCAGGAATGCGAGGTCTTATCACAATTCAACCTAGTGTAGTAGATTGAATGTCCTTCATATTATTCCTTCGGTAGCTTCAGTGCGCGGAGGGACAAGCCAAGCTGTGATTGAAATAGTAGGTGCTTTGCGATCGCAAGGTATCGATGCAGAAATTGCCACCACTAACGATAATGGCAAAGACTTGCTAGATGTGCCTCTATACAAGTTGACTGATCAGCTTGCAGAATATAGAAATATACCGATTCGTTTCTTTCCCAGATTTTCACCAAATATCAATGCTATACGTGAGTTTGCCTTTTCTCGATCGCTGACAACTTGGCTATGGCAACATATCAATGAATACGATCTAGTCCATGTACATGCAATCTTTTCCTATGCTTCAACGGTAGCGATGGCGATCGCCCGTATTCAGAAAGTTCCCTATATAAATACGCCCCATGGACTGCTATGCAAATGGTCGTTGCAGCAAAGTAAGCTCCGCAAGCAGATATATCTGAATGTGATTGAACGTTCCAATTTATTGCATAGTCAATCGCTCCATTTCACAACGCAGCAAGAACAAGAAGAATTCAATCTATTAAAGTTAAATATTTCTAGTTTTATTTTGCCTTTGGGAGTGCAGATCCCGACTCTAATTCCCGATGCTCAATCTCAACTACACGAACTTCTACAAATTCCTGATCTCTGCCCTATTCTTCTTTTTATGTCCCGTATCCATCCCAAAAAAGGATTGGAATATCTAATCGAGTCTCTGGGTAAATTAAAAGAATATAATTTTGCTTTAGTAATCGCAGGTAGTGGTGAACCTGATTATGTACAACAGATTCAAGATTTATTAGTAACTCATAGCTTTAGCGATCGCGCTCATCTAGTGGGCTTTGTAGAAGGCGAAATCAAAAATCTCTATCTCCAAGGCTCGGATCTTTTTACGCTCACTTCTCATTCCGAGAACTTTGGTATCGCTGCGATTGAGGCTCTCGCAGCTGGTATGCCAGTGCTAATTACTGATGGAGTTGCGATCGCACCTATGGTAAAAGAACAAGCGATCGGCTATGTCACTAAATTAGAGATTAATGCGATCGTGACAGCATTAGAAAATTTCTTTCAAAATTTTGACAACGATCTATTCAGTAGACTAAAAACTCAACAAATTATTGCTGAAAACTATAGTTGGCAATCTATCAGTGCTCAACTTGTTACAATTTATCAAGCAATCGTCAATGAGTTTATTGCTTTAGCCTAAAAATATTCTAAAACAACTAAATATTATGATCGCAACACCTGTTAAAACTCTAACCTTAGATGCGTTTCTGCAATTGCCAGAGACTGAACCTGCTAGCGAATATATCAACAATAGAATTACTCAAAAAATTATGCCAAAAGGTAAACATAGTTTTTTACAATACGAAATCTGCAATGTTGTTAATCAACTAACAAAAGCCAAAAAAATTGCCTATGCTTTCCCAGAGCTAAGATGTACTTTTGATGGTCGTTCAATTGTTCCAGATATTGCAGTGTTTGAGTGGCAAAATATTCCATTTTTGGCAGATGGAGAAATTCCTGACAACTTTAATATTGCGCCAGACTGGATTATTGAGGTTCTCTCACCTGATCAAAATGCAAGCCAAGTTATCGGCAAGATTTTACACAGTCTTCAAAATGGCAGTAAATTAGGCTGGTTTATCGATCCTGGCGATCGCAGTATTTTGACATTTCAGCCAAATCAACAACCTGTATTAATGACAAATAGCGATCGCTTACCCAGTTTAGAAATCATTTCTTTGGAACTAACAGTTGAAGCTCTATTTAGCTGGTTAAAAATGGAAAATTAGATTTTAATAGTTTTTGTGGCGCGGTTTTGCCGCGCCACAAAAACTATTAAATCGTAGTGCCTTAAAGATGCTAGAACAAATTACTCCATTAATTCTCACTTATAATGAATCTCCAAATATTGGACGTACATTAGAGCGATTAACTTGGGCAAAAAAAATTGTTGTAATTGATAGTTTTAGCGATGATGAGACTCTGGAGATTTTGACTAGTCATCCACAAGTAGAAGTCTGGCAACGAGACTTTGATACGCATACAGAGCAATGGAACTATGGATTGAAATATATCAGTTCTGAATGGGTACTTGCGCTTGACGCTGATTATATATTGTCGGAAGAATTAATTAAAGAAATTCAGTCAAAAATGGAAGATGGAAAATCTGAATTACTGGATGGATATTTTGCCCGATTTCGATATTGTATATTTGGGAAACCACTGAGAGCTGCTTTGTTGCCACCTCGTCAAGTTCTATTTAGAAAAAACAAATCTATTTACATCAATGATGGACATACACAACTGCTCCAAGTGAATGGGAAGTCTGGCAATCTTCAATCTTATATTAATCATGACGATCGCAAATCATTAAGTCGTTGGCTTTGGGCACAAGATCGTTACTTATTAATTGAAGCTCAGAAATTGGTAGTCCTAAAAAGGAAAGGATGTAGGAAAATATCCAGATAGTTGATACAAAGTAAAGTAATGTCAGAAGCAAGGCCATCCTGTCCATCCTGCCAGTCCGTATCCGTTGTAAAAAACGGCAGTACACGACATGGAAAACAAAATTATAAATGTCGGGACTGTGGTCGTCAATTTGTAGAAAATCCACAGTGGCAGAGAGTTTCAGAGCGTACCCAAGACACTTATGACCTTCTTGAGAAACTACTACTAGAAAAAATCCCACTAGCTGGAATTGCCAGAGTCCTCAAGGTCTCAGAGAGATGGTTGCAAAGTTACGTCAATCATAAATATGAAAACGTTCCTCAGCAGGTGGAGGTAGAACCAAAACCAAAACGCCGTTTGACCATACAGATGGATGAATTGTGGTCTTTTGTGGACGACAAAGGCAATAAACAGTGGGTATGGCTTGCCATTGATGCCGAGACTCGTGAAATTGTCGGTTGTTATATAGGCGATCGCACTGGTGAATCAGCTCAGAAGTTATGGGAATCGTTGCCTAGCGTCTATCGCCAATGTGCGGTTATTTATACTGACTTCTATTCGTCTTATCCAGTTGTCCTGCCCAGCAAACGTCATAGGGCTGTCGGGAAAGAAACGGGAAAGACCAACTATATTGAGAGATTCAACTGTACGTTACGTCAACGAGTATCAAGACTAGTTAGAAAGACCTTATCTTTTTCTAAGAAATTGGAAAATCACATTGGAGCCATTTGGAATTTTATTCATCATTACAACGATTCTTTACCTCCGTGTGCGTCCTTTCCTTTTTAGGACTACCCAGAAATTACTGGCTACACCAAAAAGTGAATTAAGCTTTGGCGATCGCCTTCGCAAACAAAAGGTGATTGCGCCAATTGTGATTTTGCTTTACTGCCTGATTCTTAAAGGTGGGATTTTGGATGGTTGGGCAGGTTGGTATTATGCTTGGCAAAGAATGTTAGCTGAAATTTTATTAGCAATCCGTCTGATTGAGTTAGAACGCCATAAATAGAAATCGGCGCTTAGCGCCGATTTCTATTTATGGATTTTGGCGATTGTTATACTTTTGGGCGGTGGTTGTGGTCGGCATTACGCCATCGCTATCAGTATTTGGTGAGACAACTTCAGACGGATCAAGGAGCTTAATCGTCACTTGATTATTTTTGATCCAGCCCTGATTTCTCAAAGATAGTTCCTGAGACTTCCCAGAGTTTAAAGCTTGTGGTAATTTTTCGCGCAACCCATTTACCCGTTGCTCGGTCGAGTTTACCTCTGTTGTAAGCTCATCGAGACGATCTTTTTGTGAAGATTGATATGGGAGTAATTTGGTGATCGCCGCGATCGCAGCAATAGAAAGAGCAACATTAACGGCAATTACTATAATTGACTCAGTTGCTTTTGCTCGATAATACTGTTCTTTTTTGCGATGGACATTCTGAGCAACAGCTTCACTGTAGTTGCCAGCGATATTAGAGGGTGCGAGGCTTGCGCCAGAGGTAGAATGGCTGCTGCGTGAATGCATACTCACGACATGATTTCTCCCGTACTGACTCTGCGATCGCGGGGTCTGTTTTTGTACTTGTGGAGAAAAACGTGGAGATAAGTCTCGTTTGGCAACCATTCGCAACCTCTAGGCTGTAAAAATAGATATGATGACTAGGAATTGGAAAGAGCAGAACCTAATAGGGCTGCCATTACTGCGGGGAAAAGCGAGACTAACAAAGCGGTAAAAACTTGACCGTCTGAAAGATTCATACAATATCTCCTTATATAGTATTTATTTAGATCTTAACAATACACTGTCAGCTCAAAAATTGACTAGTAATTAACAAAAAAAGTAGCAATTCTAATTATAAAAATAAGCTTTGATAAAAGTCAGCCAACGGCTGACTTTTATCAAAGCTTATTTTGGTGTTGCAAGATAAATTCTTGGATGCGATCGCAAGTTTCAGGACGAATTTCATGGGACATCTCATATTCCTCATATTCCACGGTTACGCCCAAGCGCTCAAAGACCTCTCTTGTATTGCGAGCTACACCAATGGGAACCACTGTATCCTCTGTACCATGAGCAATCAAAATAGGCGGGAATGATCGATCTGAAAGTTCTTGCAATTCTTCTTCAGTAATATGCAAGTAGCCGCTCAGAGCTATCAACCCTGCCAAGGGAAATACCAAACCAACGTCCAAGGTCATTGCCCCACCCTGTGAAAACCCTAACAAAAATGTTTTCTCTAAAGGGATGCCCGTCATTGCTGGTAGATCTTCAAGAAACTGACTGAGTAGTTCACAGCTTTTTGCTAAGCCCTCAATGTCGAGACTTTGCAGGTCATACCACATCTTGCCATTGGGCATCGGATGGTTAAAGGGAGCTTCAGGACAAATCCATTGATAATTGGCGAGTCCGACCATGGGTGCAAGCGAGATCAGATCATCACAATTCGCGCCCCAGCCATGCAGTGCGACGATTACACCTTGAGCATCAGGATTGGGTAATTTTGAAGGCAGTGATCGGTAATTTAAAGTCATAATAAACCATGATTCTTGGCGGAATCTAGTGAAATATCTGGCAAGTTATGCAGCATATCATCCCATGTAGTTTGAGCTTGTAACGCCTCTATAACTATCTGTAGAGGTGCAGCAAAAATTAGTTGAAAATCTGCTTCTTCTGGTAATTGAGTTTTGTAAGCTAACTTTTCAATTGGCGGGGTAAATTGAGCGTTGACTCCTTCTTTATTACCTCTAGCATCAACTCGATACCAACCAATTTCGGGCAAGTAGATGGCATTGAACCCATGCAGACTGTAGGGTGCACCTCGATCATCAATGCTCAATCGCTGATAACAAAATCCTGCTGGAATCTGGTTTGCACGTAGTAAGGCTGCTAGTAAATGGCTCTTCGCGAAGCAGTAGCCTGTTTTGTGTTGTAGAACATCTGACGCTCGACAGGTCACAGGATTCATTTGAAAGTCAAAACTGTGGAAGATATTGTCTCGCACCCATTCAAAGCAAGCTTTAGCGATCTCGTCTGGAGTCTTGTGTCCCGATGCGATTTTTTTGGAGCATTTGATAATTTCGGGATGCTGCCAATCGATAACTTCAGTAACTTGTAAATACTCTTCCATATCAAAAAGCTTTGACTCTTAATAGCTATAGCCATCGCCAATTCAAGGATGAAATGCAACACCTAGAGATCTTTGCGTAAAGGGACTCATAAGGATATTCTGATATTAATCACAATAATTAGGATACCCTCATGAGCTTTGTCCATCTTACCACCACAGAAAGAAGTGAACTGTATAAACTAAGAGTAATTGAGCAATTATCTGTATCAGAGATAGGTCGTCGCTTGAAGCGAAACAAAAGTACGATTTCAAGAGAGTTATCGCGCAATACAGACGAGCGACAGATTGGCTATTTGCCAGATACTGCGGTTGCCCTGATGAAAGCAAGACGGAAACAAGCAAAGGTAAGATTTCAGAGCATCAGTGCTGAGACGATCGCCGAAGTCAAACAACGGTTAGAGCAACACCACAGCCCAGAGCAACTAGCAGGAGAATGGAAAGGAGGGGCTAGGTAAAATCAGCTATGAGACGATTTATCTGATGATCTATGCAAACCATCAAGAGATGGGAATATATCAACAATATCTGAGGCAGAAGCAAAAGCAACGAAGGCGCAAAGGTCGCCATCAGAAGCGAGGTGGCATTCCCAATAGGGTAGGGATAGAGAATCGACCGAAGATTGCAGATTTAAAAACAGAGATTGGACATTGGGAAAGTGATACGGTAATCGGGTGCAACCACACAGGTATCGTAGTTACGCATGTTGATAAAGCATCGAAGTATTTACTTGCTGGACTAGCTAAGAACAAGACGATGGATGAGATAAACAGAGTGACATTCAATCTATTTGAGCCTATAGAATCAACATCTCGAAAGACAATGACCTTTGATAATGGAAGAGAATTCTGTGGGCATGAGAAGCTATCTGAAAGATTGAAACTAGAGACCTTCTTTGCGAATCCATATCATTCATGGGAACGTGGATTGAATGAACACACCAATGGATTAATTAGAGAGTTCTATCCCAAAAGTACAAACTTTAAAATCGTGAAAGAAGAGGACTTTCAGAAGGCAGTGAATTTGATCAATCACAGACCCAGAAAATCACTTGACTATCGTACTCCTTACGAAGTATTCTTTGCTTCATCAGAACCCGTTGCATTTCATCCTTGAATTGGCGCATCAATGTTAGGACAAAACCCAAGAGAGAGTTGCGGCGCTTTGCGCCGCAACTCTCTCTTGGGTTTTATCTAAGTGACAAATGGTAAGGCTTAGCAACATCGCTTACAATAAAAACGCATAGGATATGCACTTTTAAAAATCAAATCATACAAACTTTTCAAAATTGCTGGAGAATTGCCTGAATGCAACTCGTCGCGCTTCAGAACTTACTGGACAACTCATCATTTGCCGTCCTCTTTGCGACCATGCTTATTTTTTGGGTACATGTCGCATTCCCTAACTTGCCATATTTGCGATCGCTTGGTAACGCAGGCATGGCGATCGCTAATCTCTGTATTGCTACATTACTGGGAGCGCGTTGGATTGATGCAGGCTATTTCCCACTGAGCAATCTTTACGAATCGTTATTTTTCTTAGCATGGGGTATTACCACCATGCATATCGTAGTTAATCGCATCGGCAACAAAAGCGCTAATGACACCGCCAAGCGTCTAGTTGGGGCTTTTACTTCACCTCTCGCAATGGGAATCACCGCTTTTGCTGCTCTAGCTCTGCCGTCGGGGATGCAAGTCTCTGAGCCCCTTGTCCCTGCACTAAAGTCAAATTGGTTAATGATGCATGTTAGCGTCATGCTGCTTAGTTATGCGGCTTTGATGACAGGTAGCATTTTAGCGATCGCCTTTTTGATTGTTACCCGTGGTCAAGATGTGGTGTTACAGGGTAGTTCCTTTGGCACAAACTTCCGTAGCGTTGCCGATGGGAATAACACTGATAATCCTAGCTCTGAGACATTTGCCGCTTTTGCAGTTGAGAGTATGGGCGGTATTTTGAAGTCGGGTAATTTACAATCAGCGAATAGTATGACGCTGACCGCTGATGCGATCGCTACCCAAACTAAACCGCTATCTTTGCGTCGTCTTACTATTGGTGAGACTTTAGATAATCTCAGTTATCGAGCGATCGGATTAGGTTTTCCTCTGCTGACGATTGGGATCATTGCAGGTGGAGTATGGGCAAACGAAGCATGGGGTTCTTACTGGAGTTGGGACCCGAAGGAAACATGGTCTTTGATTACATGGTTAGTCTTTGCGGCTTATTTGCATACACGCATTACTAAAGGCTGGCAAGGACGCAAACCTGCGATTTTGGCTAGTGTGGGGCTATTAGTAGTCTGGACTTGTTATCTCGGTGTAAATCTTCTCGGTAAAGGTTTACACAGTTACGGTTGGTTTCTTTAACAAAAAAGCCTCGCTTTGCGAGGCTTTTTTGTTAAAGAAACCAAGAACTCAAGTTCTTGGCTAAAAGCTCAAGTCTGCTTAAGCAGACTTGAGAATACTTCTAATCAACCCGTTTCAACGGGTTTGAGCTTTTAGCCCGCACTTGAGTGCAGGGCTAGAATCAAAAAAAGCCTCGCAAAGCGAGGCTTTTTTTGATTCTAGCGGTTGCTTAACTCTTGCTCAAGTTTTGGGAGACTGTCCAGCTCAAACACCGTAATTTGTCCAGAATTAGCGCTACCTTTGCCATTTTGTAATAACTCCACCCAGTAGCCGTACTTCTTGCCTTGACGTAATTCCCCTTGCAAGGCTCTGAGAATTGGCGAAGCATTTTTAGCTTGCGATCGCTGCAACATGGCGACTGTTGGATAGGCATAAACCCGCTTAGCCGTCGCATAGTCGCGCATAATATCTGGCCCATAAATAGAGCGCAGTGACTCTTCTAGCCGAGAGCGTGTCACCCCATTAATGATGTCAAAAATTCTAATCTGCTCACTTCTAATGAGATTTGCCTCGCTCTTCTGTATGGCGGCAATCCCTGGTAGCACTACGCTGGCTTGAAATTGAAATCGTCTTGATGGTGTGTCACTTTTGCGCACAAGCAGACGCTCGCCAGCTTCTGGGCGCAATGCTGGATTAGTTCTAATCCAATCAATGACTTGATCGGGTGTTTGACCTGGCAAGGCGATCGCTGATGGCATGACGGATGGCACTGTTGTTGGTATGGCGATACTGACAATCTGCGTCAAAAGCGTTGTGGCGATCGCAATTTTGATGTTTTCGCTTTTAAAGCAATTCATGGGAGTCCTCTACACCAATTAAATCCTATTGGACAAATTGAGCTGGCAAATAATGGGTGACAGGATATCACGGACGGTCATAATTGCAACGACTTTTTCTGTTTTTTTACGACATTTTGAGGTAGTACTACCTTTCCAACCAAGAATTAATGATGCGGGGCTTTGCCCCGCATCATTAATTCTTGGTTGGAAAGGGTTTGCTGCGCCGAAGGCGCAGCAAACCCTTTCATAATGAGAATGGATGGACAGTAATTCTTGGCTGGGAAGGTAGTATAGCGATCGCCTTTCTCGGTCAAAATCAAAACTCAGGCATAGAGTTGCGGTGAAGAGAGACGCAACTCTATGCCTGAGTTTAATGACTGAACAAAATTATTTTTTGGTTTTTATTAAAAAATTTTCAAAAAAATATGCTTAGAGTATTGACAAACATCTTGTAAATCTACATAATGAGGAGCGCTTAAATAAAGAAACGCAAAAAACGAGCTGCAAGTCACCTTGTTATTAGCAATCCTTTAAATTAAATTTAAGAGCAAAAATTTGGGTTCGTAGTTCAATTGGTTAGAGCACCGCCCTGTCACGGCGGAAGTTGCGGGTTCGAGCCCCGTCGAACCCGTTCTAAAAGTAAAAAATACAAAAAGATAAAGGTATTGCGAAGCAATACCTTTATCTTTTTGTATTTTTTACTTTTAGAACGGCTAACGACTATTTGATGAAACCAGCTAAACTTAAGCAGTTGGTTAAAATTACCCAGCAGCTTTAATCATAAACTTTTATACCCAATGTTTTTAAGCAACAAAATAGTTTATGGATATGCGATCGCCCTATGTATTACCTCATTAGGTACTGCTACTGGTTTGCTGCTGGGAAATTTTTATCATCAAGAAATATTACAAAAGAACCAAACTATATCGCAAGAGCATCAATCGCTAGATGTCATTCAATTAGATATTTTATATAATCGTCCTGCCAAACAATTATCTTCCTATTTAAAAGATCCACAAGATTTTCGGCGTGAGAGTGCCAAATTTCTAGAATCCATTCAAACAACCTTAACCCTTTTGGAAACTCATAGTGCTTCAGGGAAGTTATCCAAGCTCGAAGGGCTAGAACCCTTACTAAAAGAACATGAAGTTTTTTTGAGGGAATTTAAGCAAGAATCTCAAGCCCTGATTGCGCGATTAGATCAACTGACTGCATCACCGAAAACTCTCGCAGAAGCGGAATCCCATCTAGTTAATTTTTTTAAGAGTAAAAATTTTCTACGGTTTATTGAGTTTCCCGATCGCCTAGCGCCCTTTGTCCAAACTATCTATAAACATGAAAGAGAAGCTGACAATGAACTTAGTCAAGCTAAAGTACTTCGCCTACAAATAAGTATCACTAGTTTTCTCATGTCAGTCGCGATCGCGGCTTTGTTTATTCGGTATATTAGCCATGCGATCTCCATTGAGCAAGCTCAAGCTAACCAAAAATTGCAAGATCAACTAGTTGAGCGTCAGCAATCAGAAGCTAGATTACTCAAGAGTGAAGCCCATCAACACGCCATACTTAGTGCTCTGCCAGATATGATCATCCGCATGACTCAGGACGGCTTTTATTCAGAATTTATTGCCAGCCCTAACTTTCCTATGTTGGGAGTTTCGGCTGATCTCTTGGGAGCCCACATGTCTGAGATGCTCCCTCCTGATGTAGCCCAACAACGGATGGAATATATTCAACTTACGTTACAAACTAATGCTATTCAGATATACGAACAAACTCTTTGTATTGATGGAAAAGACCAAATCGAGGAGGTGCGAATTGTTCCTTATAGTGAAGATGAAGTTTTATTGGTGGTACGAGATATTAGCGAACAGCATTTTGCCCAGCGCGATCGCCAACAAGCTGAAATAGCCTTAGCTGCCATTGAAGCCAAAAGCAGAGCTATCTTATTGATGATTCCTGAATTAATGTTTCGGGTTGGCAGAGACTTGGTCTATCGGGAGTTTATCACTCAGCCGAAGGATTTCGCGATGGCGTTGCAAAATGTCAATCTCACTGGGAGATCGATGCTGGAAATATTACCCGCAGATATCGCGGAAAGACATATTAGTTATCTACAAAAAACCTTGCAAACTGGTGAATTGCAATTCTATGAGCAAAAAATTCAAGATGGCGATCGCTTCTATGATGAGGAAGTTAGAGTGATCAAAATTAATGAAGATGAAGTTCTATTTATGATTCGCGACATTAGCGATCGCAAACAGGCTGAATTAGCACTGGCAAGTAGTGAATCCCATAGCAGAGCAATGCTCTCGGCAATTCCCGATCTGATGTTTCGAGTTGGGGCTGATGGAATTTATCGGGAATTTGTCACGCAAAATCGTGATTTTGCGATCGCTACTCTCAAGATTGATCGCGCTGGTCAATCGATGGCAGATGTGTTACCTGAAGCTATTGTTGAACGTCAGTTTTACTATTTACGGAAAGCTATAGAAACGGGAGAACTACAAGTATATGAGCAACAAGTTAGAGTAGCGGATCAATTGATAGATGAAGAAGTTAGAGTTGTAAAGAGCGGCGAAGATGAAGCCCTGTTTATGATTCGGGATATTAGCGATCGCAAACGTGCCGAAGCATCTCTGGCAAGAGAATTGCGTCGTAGTAAGATGCTTTTCAACACTTCGCTTGATGGCTTGTTTGTTTTAGACCTCCAAGGCAAGGTGATCGAGGTTAACCAGAGCTTTGCAGACATGTTAGGTTATCAGATCGATGAAGTAATGAGATTGAGCATCTATGATATTGATGCTAGATGGACAAAAGAAGAGCTTAACAGAGGAGTAGAGGAGTTTAGTCAAGATAAAAGGGTGAAGTTTGAAACTTCTCATCGTCGGAAAGATGGTTCGCTCTGTACTGTGGAAATTAGTGCTAGTAGTGTGGATTGGGCTGGCGAAACTGTCCAATTTGCTATTTGTCGCGATATCACTGCGCGTAAGCAAGCTGAGCTACAACTACTCCAACTCAATCAATCTCTAGAAAACAAAGTCAAAAAACGCACAGCAGATCTCCAACAGACCAATGAAGAGCTGCTCCGCTCGACAAGACTTAAGGATGAATTTCTTGCCAATATGAGCCACGAACTTCGCACGCCTCTTAATGCGATCTTGGGTATGACCGAAGGCTTACAGGAGCAGGTATATGGCAATCTTAACGCGCGGCAGCTTCAAGCATTAAAGACTGTTGAACGTAGTGGCTCTCACCTATTAGAGTTGATCAACGATATCCTCGATTTGGCAAAAATTGAAGCAGGACAGATCGAATTGGATTGTACACATACATCAATTAATCTTCTCTGCCAATCGAGCATGTCATTTATCAAACAACAAGCTTTGCAAAAAGGTATTCAGCATAATATCCAAATTCCACTAAATCTCCCTAGCCTGCTGGTTGATGAACGTCGTATGCGTCAAGTTTTGATTAATCTGCTGAACAATGCAGTCAAGTTCACACCAAAAGGAGGACGAGTTAATCTAGAGGTTACGCAGTTGCCTTCTGAGTTGTCTTCTAATTTAGCTACGGGCGATCGCCCTTCACAGCAATACTTACGAATTTCTGTGAGCGATACGGGTATCGGCATTTCACCAGAAAATATCAAAAAATTATTTCAGCCCTTTATCCAGATTGATAGTGCTTTAAATCGGCAATATGAAGGAACAGGACTAGGGCTTGCACTCGTGAAGCGCATTGTCGAACTGCATGGTGGTCGAGTGGGGCTAACTAGTGAATTAGGTGTGGGGAGCTGTTTTACAGTCGATCTACCCCATGATAGTGCTTCTGAAATAGTCGTCAGTAACCGACCTAAGACCACTTTATTATTGGATGTTCCAGTCACTAATGAGAATAATATTCAATCCCCGCTCATTTTGCTAGTAGAAGACAACGAAGCTAATATCATTACCACTGTGAGCTATCTAGAAGCTAAGCACTATCGCGTTTTGTTAGCAAAGAATGGTCAGGAGGCGATCGCGATCGCCAAAGCTCATCAACCTGACATAATTTTGATGGATATTCAAATGCCTACGATGGATGGCATAGAGGCGACTAGACAAATTCGTCTTGATCCTAACTTGGTTAATATCCCAATTATTGCGATGACAGCATTAGCTATGTCAGGCGATCGCGATCGTTGTCTTGCGGCAGGAGCCAATGAATATGTAAGTAAGCCTTTGAAACTAAAGCAACTAGTAACTACGATTCAAAGCCTTTTGAAATTATGTAAATAATAAAAAATAATTCTTTGTTTTTTCGTTTGAATAAGGGTAAAGGGGGTAAAATAAGAGGTAATTTATGACTTTTGCGTGTTTTTTTAATTGCGCAATTTTTATGTCTACTGATGTAAACATCTTCTGTGTGGATGATCTGGGGTCAGCAATAGTCCATAACCCACTAGTCGTTAAGGCTGAAGCTTCAGTCATAGAGGCGATTGCCCTGATGAGCGAGAGTCGTGATAGTGGTATGTTCGCAAAGATTCGAGCAAGCTGTGTGTTGGTTGTTGAAGGGGAAAAAGTCCTTGGTATTCTCACAGAAAGTGATGTGGTGAGTCTTATTGCCCAGCAGCGATCGCTAGAAACTCTGACCATGCAAGCGGTAATGACTTCGCCTGTGATCGCAATTCAGGAAACTGAATGTGTGGATTTAACCTCATTGATAGAGATGATGCAACAGAAACATATTCGCCATTTGCCGATCTTGGATGATAGCGATCGGCTAATGGGACTTGTCACTATCGAAAGCCTCTGGCAAGAGATACATTCCTCATCTCAGCTTTTCAAAAAATCCTACGATGCAGAGTTAAAAAAGAGTGAACAAAGATTTGTTTCGCTAAAAGCTACCGAACAAGCCCTAAAATTTCAGCGAGACTTGAATCAGCTCATTGCCGAAATTACCAGTCGATTTATCGATATTAGTCCCGACTGTCTAGATGAGGAAATTGATCGCTCTCTCCAACTGATAGGCGAAGCGACCAACTCTGACACTAGCTATCTGATCAAGTTTCTGATAAGAGAGCAGGATGAATCGCCTCTCCCAGAGGGCACGGGGAGTATGACCCATGAATGGACTAAGCCCAAATACCCTCGACAAATCGAACAAGTGCAGAATGTACCCTTATCCGTATTCCCTTGGGCTAACGTCAAATTGCTACAGCGTGAAGTTGTCAATATATCTAGAGTTGTCGATTTGCCCAGCGAAGCAATGCTAGACCAAGCAAATTGGCAACAGTTCAACTTAGTGTCCATATTAATGGTTCCCCTAATTCAAAAGTCAGTTGTCACAGGATCGTTGGGATTTGCATCCTTCAGTGAGCGCATAAATTGGGATGAGGAAATCATTAGGTTATTGCAAGTAATGGCTCAAACCATAGCTAATGCTCAACAACGCGCTCAAGATGAACAGCAGTTATATGAGAGTGAAGAACGGTTGCGTCTAGCTCTTAGAGCTGCGAATCAAGGACTTTACGATCTTAATTTGCAAACTGGGGAAGCGATCGTCAGTCTCGAATATGCTACGATGCTAGGCTATAATCCTGCCACTTTTCAAGAAAATAATGCTAGATGGATAGAACGTCTGCATCCAGATGATTGTGCGCATGTTACGAAGGTTTATCAAGACTACGTGGCAGGGCTTTCTTCAGAATACAAAGTGGAATTTCGCCAACTTACACAAACGGGCGAATGGAAATGGATTCTCTCTCTTGGTAGAATTGTAGCTTGGGATGAGTCGGGTAATCCCTTGCGGATGTTGGGAACGCATACGGATATTAGCGATCGCAAAAAAGCAGCAGCAGAGCAATTGCTTGCTGAGCAAGTTCGCCAAGAATTAAAATTCTTAGAAAATATTCTTGATATTGTCCTCGCAGGCTATTGGGATTGGGATCTGCAAACTAACGAGGAATATCTCAGTAAAGGCTTTAAGCAAATGTTTGGCTACGAGGATGATGAGTTGCCCAATTCTCTTGAGACATGGCAACATCTAATTTTTGATGAAGATTTACCAATGGTTTTTGATTGCTTTGATCGGCATGTCCAGAGCCACGGTAAAGTTCCATTTTACAATGAAGTGAGGTATCGTCACAAAGACGGCTCTACGGTCTGGGTCAACTGTTCTGGTAAAGTGATCGAATGGGATCAAGAAGGTAAACCACTGCGAATGATCGGTTGCCATATCGATATTACTAAACAAAAACAAGCCGAGAATCGCTTACGCAAAAGTGATATCCATTTAAAGACTGCTCAACGAATTGGTAGGCTAGGAAGTTGGGAATTTATCCTCGATCCTGAACAAGTCATTTGGTCAGATGAGTTGTTTCATATTTTTGGGCGTGATAGGACTATAGCCCCTCCCAATTTAGATGAACTTCATGAATTATTACATCCTGATGATTGCGACCATCATCAGCAAGCCGTACAAACTGCTATTGCTACTGGACAACCCTTTGATATTGAATTCCGATTCTTCCATCAAGATGGCTCGATCAGATATATCCAAGCTAGGGGAGAACCGATTTTCGATGATTCTAATCATGTCATTCAACTAATTGGCACTGCTCTAGATATTAGCGATCGCAAAAAAGCTGAAGCAACCCTTATCCACACCACCACGCAGTTAACTGCCTCTAACCGTGAACTAGAAGCCTTTGCTTACTCGGTTTCCCATGATTTGCGAGCGCCTTTACGTGCGATTGACGGCTTTAGCCAAGCTCTTATCGAAGATTATGGAGACAAATTCGATGATGAGGGTAAGGATTACTTCGATCGCATTCGTCGGAACATTAAACGCATGGGAATGTTGATTGACGACCTACTGCGTCTATCCCGTGTGTCTAGATCTGAGATGCGATATAGCAAAGTCGATCTCAGTACACTAGTTGCCGAACAGTTAAATGAACTGCAAGCAGCAGAGCCAGAGAGACAAGTTAAGTTTGTGATAGCTCCGAATGTATTTGTTTCAGCGGATAGTACTCTAATTCAGATGGTGATCGGCAATTTAGTGCAAAATGCTTGGAAATTTACTAGTAATCATGCAACGGCGAGGATTGAATTTGGCTTAATCTCTCCCGATAGTAACCAAAATGCTCAAATTACCTATTTTGTGCGCGATGATGGAGCAGGATTTGATATGAACTATGCCGACATGCTGTTTGGAGTTTTTCAACGACTTCATAACACCAATGAATTTGCGGGAACTGGCATCGGACTCGCCACTGTGCAGAGAGCTATTCATCGACATGGTGGACGAGTTTGGGCCGAGGGAGCGATCGAGCAGGGTGCGACCATTTATTTCACCATCCCCGATACCATGCCCAGTTCGGTGACTAATTTGCCAATCGGAGGAGAATCTTAAATCATGACTTTACGACCAATTATACTGATTGAAGATAACCCTGACGATGAAAGATTAACAATTCGCGCCTTACGTCGGGGTAATGTCGTCAATGAAATTCTCGTCGCTCGGAATGGTGAGGAAGCATTGTTAATGGTATTAAATGCTAATCCATTGCCAAGTGTAGTCTTACTAGATCTCAAGCTTCCCAAGGTGGACGGGCTAGAAGTATTACGACAGATTCGAGCTAATGCACGTACACATTTATTACCTGTGGTTGTACTTACATCCTCTAGCGAAGAGTGCGACATCATCGATAGTTATAACTTGGGAGCGAATAGCTATGTACGAAAACCTGTGGAAATCGAAAAGTTCACGGAGGCTGTGCGTCAGTTGGGGCTGTACTGGGCTGTCATTAATGAAACAGATCCAGGAGGTTTGTAAGACATGATTGACAGCCTAAAGGTCTTGAGTATAGAGGATTCAGAGGACGATGCACTGTTAGTGATGCGCGAACTACGTCGTGGAGGATTCACGGTTGTCTGGGAAAGGGTGGAGACGGCTGAAGACCTTCAGAAGGCTCTAGCTAAGCAAACTTGGGATGTGATCATTTCTGATTACCATTTACCTAAGTTCGATGCATCTAGAGCGCTGCAAATCGTTAAACAAGACTTTCCTGATCTTCCTTTTATAGTTGTCTCTGGCTTGATTGGTGAGACTTCAGCGGTAGAACTGATGAAAGCAGGTGCTCATGACTACCTAATGAAAGGGATCTTAACTCGTTTAGCCGAAGCTGTGCGCCGAGAAATTCGAGAAGCTCAGATCCGACTAGAACGTCAACGTTCAAAACAGGAGCTAGATAGCGCTCAAGAACGGTTGCAACTCGCCATTGAAGGTTCTGGTATTGGGCTATGGGATTGGAATGTTCAGACAGGAGCGGTAACGATCAATGATCGTTGGACTGAAATCATTGGTTATAGCTTTGAAGAGTTAGCACCGATCTGTTTTGAAACTTGGCAACAGCATACCCATCCAGATGATTTTCAGAAAGTCAATTTAGTTTTAGAGAAATACCTTCGCAAAGAAATCCAGAGCTACGAATGTGAGCTGCGAATGCTCCATAAATCTGGCGCTTGGATTTGGGTGTTGAGCAAGGGTAAAGTAGTTGAGTGGGATGCCAAGAACAACCCATTGCGGATGACAGTTACGCATCTAGATATCTCTACTCGCAAACAAGCAGAACTGCGAGTAGAGATGCAAAATTTGATTTTGGAGCGAATTGCCAAAGGAGAACCTTTGGCAGATATTCTAGATGTGCTAGTTCGTGCAACAGAAGAACAAATTGAAGGAGGAGTCTGTTCTATTTTGCTTTGCGATTGCGATGGCATATTGCATCTTGGCGCTGCGCCTAATTTGCCCGATGCATATAATCAAGCCATCGAAGGGCTAGTAATTGGCGAGGGTGTGGGTTCCTGTGGCACAGCCGCTTTTCGCAAAGAACCTGTGATTGTTACCGATATTACCACCGATCCACTTTGGCAGAATTTTAAGGAATTAGCCTTGGCTCATAATTTGCGATCGTGCTGGTCTTTTCCTGCGATCGCCAGTGATGGTTCGGTGCTAGCCACCTTTGCCGTTTATCATCACGATATTCATATCCCCCAGCCACGGGAGCTAGAGGCGATCAGTCTTGCTGCAAATATCGTCAAAATTGCGATCGAACGGGAACAAGCCACCCAAAACCTAGAGCAGTTAAACCGAGAATTGGAAGATCGGGTAGAACAACGCACCGAGGCTTTGCGGCAGAGTGAAGCCCGCCTGCGAGAAGCGCAACAAATTGCCCATCTTGGTAGTTGGGAACTGGATGTAGTTACCCAGAAAGTTACTTGGTCAGAGGAGATTTTTACTATTCTCTCCCTAGACCCTGATAGCACTACATTAACCCATGAAGAATTTATCCAATTTTTGGCTCCCCAAGAGCAAGAACGCTTAAAACTACTAAATGAAAGAGCAATTAGATATCGAGAATCCTTTACCCTTGATGCAGAAATTGTCTGTGCTGATGGCTCGATTGGTTACATTTTTATCAAAACAGAGCCGATCTGGAATTCTCTGGGACAGGTAATCCGATTGTTAGGAATTGTGATGGATATTAGCGATCGCTATGCCATGCAAGAAGCTCTACGACGCAGTGAAGAACGAGCCAGAGCTACTCTCAGGGCTTTGCCTGATTTAGTGTTTCGGGTTGATAGCGAAGGAAAATATTTGGATTTTATGGTTCCACCTCAAGGTCGATACCTCGTCGATCCCCATCAACTAATTGGAAAAAATTTTTATGATGCTTTTCCTATACCTACTTCAGCAATTTACGCAGAGCGCAAATATGCAGCCCTTCAACAAGCGCTCGTTACACAGAGTGTCCAAATTTATGAGCAGCAAACTAACGTTGGCGATCAATGCCGTTATGAAGAGATTCGGGTTGCTCCCTGTGGCAATGATGAAGTAGTCTTTTTTATTCGAGATATTAGCGATCGCAAACAAGCAGAAGCCCAACTGCAAAGAACAAATCAAGAATTAGCCCGCGCCACAAGACTTAAGGATGAATTTTTGGCTAACATGAGTCACGAACTTCGTACTCCGCTCAATGCAATTTTGGGGATGACTGAAGGCTTACAAGAGCAAGTATTCGGTAAGATTAGCGATCGGCAACTAAAAGCCTTGCAAGCTATTGAGTCTAGTGGCTCTCACCTATTGGAGCTAATCAATGACATTCTTGATCTTTCCAAAATCGCCGCTGGACAAATTGAACTTGACTGTGCGCTCACTTCAGTCAATCATCTGTGTCAATCTAGTCTGACGTTTATTAGACAACAGGCTATGCAAAAACGAATTCAGATTCACACTAAAATTCAGACTAATTTGCCAGATCTGCTGGTGGATGAGCGACGCATTCGACAGGCTTTAATTAATCTTCTTAGCAATGCGGTCAAATTTACACCAGCGGAAGGAAATATTACCCTAGAGGTTAGCCGTATTCGGTCGATTACTTCTTTCCCAGAAGAAAACAAAGAAGAAGCAAAGGAATACTTAAAAATTGAGGTGATTGATACGGGTATTGGCATCGCCGCAGAAAACATCCAGAAATTATTTAAGCCTTTTGTCCAAATTGACAGCGCCTTAAATCGCCAATATGAAGGCACAGGCTTGGGGCTTTCTCTGGTCAAGCAAATGGTGGAACTTCATGGCGGTAAAGTGGGCTTAACTAGCGAATTGGGTATAGGCAGCCGTTTCTTCATAGAGCTACCCTATAGTTCCAATGTTGGGTGCTCTTCTGAAATGTTTGACAGAGATCAAACAGCTACAATCTCTCAACTAGATACTCCAACCACAGGCAAATCACAACTTCCCTTGATCTTGATCGCTGAGGACAATGAAGCCAATATCATGACGATTTCTAGTTATCTATCAGCAAAAGGCTACCGTATTGTGTTAGCCAAAAATGGAGAGGAAGCGATCGCGATCGCCTTGTCAGCCAGACCTGATTTGATCTTGATGGATGTGCAAATGCCATTAATGGATGGACTAGAAGCTACTAAACAAATTCGGCAAATTACGAGTCTAGTCAAAGTTCCGATTATTGCTCTAACGGCTCTTGCGATGGCAAATGATCGCGATCGTTGTCTCGCCGCAGGTGCAAATGAGTATTTGACTAAACCCATAAAATTAAAAGAACTAGTTACAATGATTCAAAAAGTCTTAATTTAACTAAGGAAATTACCCCACCCACCTCCTCCCCTTGCAACTACCGTGTACACACAAGTCTCTCTGTCATCGTTAGAAATGTATCTAAGCCCCCTAAATCCCCCAATTCTGGGGGACTTTGAAAGAATTTTATTTTCTTTTTCCCTCAGAATTGGGGGCTAGGGGGCGATTAATTGTTGACTTGACTGGGTTTTACAGCAAATACCGATCAAACCCGCCACAAAAGGAGCTAACTAAAAGGGTCGAAGCAGAGCCCACAATGATGAAACCAATTAAGAGCATCTTCATCAGTAATAGAATTAATAGCCATAGTAATTGCGTCGTCAAGAGCCGAAATTGTGCGAGCTTTAGCCGAGCGAATAATCTCTTTTAATTTTGACCAACATAACTCGATTGGCGATAAATCAGGAGAATAGGGAGGGATGAACTTAACCTGAGCACCAACGGATTCAATTAGGGTTTTAGCCATTGCAGCGTAATGTACAGGCAAATTATCCATAGCGACAATTGCCCCAACCCATAACCGAGGCAATAGTATTTTCTCAATGAAAACCAAAAAACTGGCGGTGTTGAGACTACCAGCAAAAGTCATCGCAGCAATCAACCCTTCATCACTCATGGCTCCAATTAAAGTGATGTTTCTACCTTTGTTACCTGGACGGTCATCATATACCCTACATCCTCCTTGACATCTACCATAAAGCCTCGTCATCGCTAGATTTAGCCCTGTCTCGTCAATGAATACAAGGTTTTTGACATCTATCGTATCTAGCCAACGACGAAACTCATAACGCAATTTTTTCACTCTTTCTGTCGCTTGTTCGCTGGCTACTAAAGTTTTTTTTTACGCCCTAATTCTAAGCGCTTAAGCGTACGACTCAATCCTGATACGCTCACTTCTATTGTCTTTGTTTCATGTAGTTTTTCTTTGATCTCTCTGAGATATATGTCATTTTGCGCTTCAACAATTGTCTTTACTAATTCTTCATCTTTGCCTTTGATTTTCGACCGCCGATCTCCTCCTTGGGGTTTTGCTGCTATTTCATTTGTTTCTCGATACCGACGCAAAAAATCTCGAACAAATGACAAGCTTACTTTAAATCGTTTAGCTATGCCTCTCTGCGTATTTTCTTTGTTTTCCCAAGCACTTAATATCTTTTTTCGTAAATCTAGCGAATATGCTGCCATATGTAATCTTTCCTTGATAATACTTTTAGCTTATTAGACTTGTGGCGGGTTTGATCGGTATTTGCTGTATGACTTGTGTGTACACGGTAGCCTTGCAAAGGGGAGGGAACAAGATTTCTGGTCTTCCTACTTAAGGGCTACCGTCACGCTCTAATTGCTATTTGATAAACTTGAAATTTGGAATTTAGGAATCATGGTAGAAAATATTCTAAAACGGAACAATGTGAGCGTAATCGGGCAAGGCTCCCAGCCAATGCTACTTGCTCATGGATTTGGGTGCGATCAAAATATGTGGCGGTTTGTCGTCCCTGCTTTCGCGGCTGATTACAAAATTATTTTGTTTGACTATGTGGGTTCAGGCAAATCCGATTTAGGAGCATACAGCACCGAGCGTTACGGAGATTTGCAGGGTTATGTGCAGGATATTATCGATATTTGTCAAGCCCTAGAGCTAAGCAAAGTGAATTTTGTTGGGCATTCAGTCAGTAGCATCATTGGCCTTTTGGCATCGATTCAAGCCCCAGACTTGTTTGAGAAATTAATTCTAATCGCTCCATCTCCTTGCTACATCAACGATCTACCTAATTATTTTGGTGGCTTTGAGCGCAAAGACATTGAAGGCTTACTTGATGTTATGGAAAAAAATTACATTGGCTGGGCAAGCTTTTTAGCGCCCATGGTGATGAAAAATAGCGATCGCCCTGAGCTAACTCAAGAACTAGAAACCAGCTTCTGCTCTACTGATCCTTTAGTTGCTAGCGACTTTGCTAGAACTACCTTTTACTCCGATAATCGACAAGACCTCGCCAAAGTAACCTTACCGTCATTAATCTTGCAATGTGCTGAGGATGCGATCGCCCCAACCTCAGTGGGAGAATATATGCACCGTCATCTAGCCCAGAGCAATCTAAGATTAATGAAAGCAACGGGGCATTGTCCGCATATGAGCCATCCCCAAGAAACGATCGATATGATCAAAGAGTATTTGATTTGTCGGTAATGGTTGTATTCTAATTTCCATTCACCGAGGCTTTAAATCTGAAGTTGACGTTCTGATTATTGCACTGAAGGCTTGAGCAATTACTGGCGATCATGATCGCTGTATCGCCGCAGGAGCGCATGAATATATCGCGAAACCTGTTAAGCTAAATCAGCCTGTGAATACTATCCATCAATTTTTAGCGATTTAAGAAGATAGGCGATGAATCTAGCATCTGTTTTAATTATTGACGACGAAGCTGATAATTTTGATGTAATCGAAACTATCTTGAACAATCAAGATTACCAGTTGCACTATGCTGCTAGTGGCAAAGATGCGATCGCCTATCTCGATACATTTCAGCCTGATCTAATTTTGCTAGATGTCATGATGCCAGTTATGGATGGCATTGAGGTTTGCAAAAACATTAAAGCTTTACCAAAGTGGCAAGCCGTGCCAATTATTATGGTTACGGCTCTTAATTCTAAAGAAGACTTGGCAAGATGCCTGAATGCAGGAGCCGACGACTTTATCAGTAAGCCCTTAAACTCTCTGGAGTTTCGAGCGCGAGTAAGCTCCATGTTACGTATTAAAGAGCAGCATGATCGGTTAGAACGGGCTAATGCGCTGATTCATGCTCAAATTGAGGCTAGTCTAGAGGGCATTATTGCTGTAGATGAACAGGGCCGATTAGTCGCATATAACCAAAAAATGTGTGAAATATGCGATATCAAAGTTATTGCGACTACTACTAAGCCACAGGAGTTACAGTTACTGCAAACAGCAAGTTTTCCTCCAGCGATTACTCAAATCTTAGAAGAAACCTATGACGAGCCAGAGCAAGTTACTCATGGTGAGTTGGTGATCAATGAACTCACCTATGAATATTTTAGTAGTTCAGTGACTTCCCCTAATGGTCGGTTTTGGGGATTTGTCTGGAGGTTTCGTGACATAACCGATCGCAAAAATTACGAAATCAATCTCCAAAAATCCAAAGAAGTTGCCGAGTCGGCTTTACGAGTTAAGTCGGATTTTTTAGCAATGATGAGCCATGAAATCCGCACTCCCATCAATGGAGTTCTAGGAATGACTGAGTTATTAGCAACTACTTCCCTAGATCCAGAACAAAATAAGTTTGTCCAATCCATTCAAACTAGTGGCGAAATACTTTTAACTGTAATTAATGACATCCTCGATTTCTCCAAACTTGAATCCCAAAAACTTTTATTTGAAAATCTACCGATTGATTTGCATGGAATGATTGCGGATACCTGTGCGCTCCTGAGTCAGCAAGCTGATGCAAGAGGAATTGAGTTGCATTATCAGATTGATGCAAATACACCTACATATATTCTGGGTGATCCGATCAGACTGCGTCAAATTTTGCTAAATCTAGCAAACAATGCTGTCAAATTCACTCACGCAGGAGCAGTTCGCCTGTCCGTATCACCATACATATCGCCACAAACCCAGTCTGAGAAGGAGCTAACACTACTTTTTGAGGTAAAAGACTCAGGAATTGGTCTTTCGCCTGAACAGATCCAAAAGCTATTTCAGCCCTTTACTCAAGCATCGATCGCTACTGCTCGTCAGTATGGCGGCACAGGATTGGGGTTAGCGATTTGTCAAAAACTAGTGCAGATGATGAGAGGACATATATGGGCAGAAAGCTCTCTAGGCGAAGGGTCTACCTTCTCTTTTACTTTGCCAGTCTCAGTTACAGATGAACGACCTCATGTGATGACTCCCTATGAAAGGAGAAGTATGTTGCGTCAAGCTCAGCCACCTAGTATTGCGCTTGCAACGCAATTACCGCTCAATATTTTGGTTGCGGAGGATAATTTGATCAACCAAGAAATGGTTTTGGCGATGTTCAGTAAAATGGGTTATGCACCAATGATTGTCAATGACGGTCTAGAGGCAATTGATGCGCTGAAAAGTAGTGCTTTTGATATTGTGTTCTTAGATGTCCAAATGCCACGCCTAAATGGATTAGAAACTGCTACCTATATTGTGCAGGAATGGTCAAAACTATCAACTAGTCCTTCGCGCCCGACCTTGATTGCCATGACTGCTAGCGCCATGCAAGGCGATCGCGAAATGTGTTTAGATGCAGGGATGGACGACTATATTAGTAAGCCAGTATCTTTTGATACTTTACAAAGAATAATTGAGCGTTGGGGGAATAGTTCGCTAGAAATTGAAATACAATCATCTAAAGATGAAATCAGTACAGACTTTGATAGTCATGCGCTTAGAGAGATTGAGAAAGTTTCTCTTGATCTGCCTAAACGGATGATTAATCTATTCTTAAATGAAGAATGTCCCAGCTTACTAAATAAGCTTCAACAAGCTGTATTAGATCAAGACGCTTCACAAATAGAATATGTTGCTCATACTTTAAAGGGTAGTAGTAGAATGATTGGTGCTAGATCATTTGCTGAGACTCTTTTTAAATTAGAGGTTGCAGGACGTAATCAGCAATTAGATGGTTGCGATCGCCTAGTACTAGAGCTTGATCAAAGTTATCCTTTGGTTATTGCTTATTTAGAGGATTATCTGGATAAAAATTCTTCATAGTATAGTCGGCGCTTAGCGCCGACTATACTCATCTCTTGAGGAAAAAGATTAAAAAATATGGTTTATGGATTAAGGTTGATCAGAGTAAAATAATGACAAATACATTTTCTATTTTAGTTGTTGATGATGAACCCGATAACTTTGATGTGATTGAGACGCTCTTGAGCGAACAGAATTATCAATTACATTACGCAGCCAATGGGAAAAGTGCGATCGCTAGCCTTGAAGCATTTCAGCCCGATCTGATTTTGATGGATGTGATGATGCCAGAGATGGATGGCATAGAGGTCTGTAGGCGGATTAAAGCGAATCCTGAATGGCAAATTGTACCCATCATTATGGTGACAGCATTAAATTCTAAGTCCGATCTAGCTAATTGTCTAAATGCTGGAGCAGATGATTTTATTAGTAAACCAATTAATAGTGTTGAAATGCGAGCGCGAGTGCATTCAATGCTGAGAATCAAGCAACAGTACGATAATATTCAAGCCCTCTCGCAGATCCAATCAAATACGATTAATATCCTCGAAAGTACTCTCAATGAACTACGGGGCACTTTGTCTTCGAGAATGTCCCATGAGCTAAATACTCCTCTAAATGGCATTATGGGCACAATTTCTTTGCTACAAGAAGATATTGAGAACATGGATATTAACGAAATCCGAGAAATGTTAGGCTGGGTTGATGATTCAGCACAGAGACTAGAAAATTTAACCAAAAAATTTCTGCTTTACTTAGAGTTAGAGACATCTCCAAGTCGTCAACAATCTTTTAAAACTGCGCATACTAAATTTTCTAGTACCGTAGTTGCATCTACGCTGAGATCCTATGTGCACAAGCTTAAACGTAGTGATAACGACCTTATCTTTGAACTTGAGGACGCAGAGATTGCCCTATCGGATCGGTATCTTTTGACGATTCTCCATGAATTAGTTGATAATGCTGTAAAGTTCTCCTCGTCAGGGACGAGAATTACAATAAATAGCCAAGTGGTGGACAATATGTTTAATTTGTCAGTGCATGATCTAGGGCGAGGTATGACCAAAGAACAAGTCGATCGCATTGATGCTTTTGTGCAATTTGAGCGTAAAACCTATGAACAGCAAGGCATTGGTTTAGGATTAAGAATTGTCAAAAAGATTGTTGAATTAGCTGGGGGGATTTTTGCGATTAATAGCATTTATCAACAGCAAACAACCGTAAATATTTCTCTGCCGCTCCGATCCTAATTCCATTATGGTTGAGAACAGATCCTCATAAATTTATGTTTAATTCCCCTGCTCAAGTAGAACTAACATCAGCGATTATTCGTAATCCTATTGTTGTTGCGCCTGAAACTAAGGTTTCGGAGGCGATCGCGCAAATGAGCGGGGTGCGATCGCAATGTGATGCAGCTAAAACCTTAGATAATCAATCGGCTCAATTGGAGATCGAAGTACGATCAAGTTGTGTATTGGTTGTAGATAATGAGCAGTTAGTAGGCATCGTCACCGAGAGAGATGTAGTACGTCTAAGCGCCGAGCAACTACCCCTAGACGTTGCAGTAACAGAAGTCATGGCTCATCCTGTAATCACTCTGCGAGAGTCTGCTTTTACAGATTTGTTTTTTGCGATTAATCTTATTCAGCAGCATTATATCCGTCATTTGCCAATCGTGGATGATAGCGATCGCCTTGTGGGACTTGTGACCTATGAAAGTTTACGTCAAACCTCTCGACCGATCGATCTGCTGCGACTAAGGCTTGTGAATGAAGTGATGACTCGTGAAGTGATCAGTGCCGCACCCGAAGATTCAATGCTAGCGATCGCTAAACTGATGGCTCAATACCACATTAGCTCCGTGATCATTGTCGAAACTAGATTAAAACAAGATAAATGTTTGCAAGTACCTGTGGGGATTTTGACTGAGCGCGATATTGTGCAGTTTCAAGCCTTAGGCTTAAACCTAGAAAGTTGGACGGCGGAAGCAATGATGAGCAGTCCGATCTTTGCGGTCAAGCCAGAGGATTCGCTGTGGATGGTACATCAAATCATGGAGCAGCGCTTCATCAGCCGCATCGCTGTAGTTGGTGAAGAGGGAGAAATCTTGGGAATCATCACCCAGACGAGCTTACTACAAGCGCTTAATCCGATCGAGATTTACAATTTAGCAGAGGTTCTAGAGCAAAAGGTGATACGCCTAGAGGCAGAAAAGATATCTTTGTTGGAACATCGCAATGAGTTGTTAGAAAATCAACAAGTCATCACCTATCAACAGCTACAGGAAGAATTAATTGAGCGCAAAAAAGTAGAAGCAGAACTCATCGAACTCAATCAATCCTTAGAAATTAAAGTCCAAGAAAGGACTAAAGCTCTTCGCAGCAGTGAATCCCACGTACGCGCGATGATCGAGGCTATCCCTGATTTATTGTTGCGGGTGTCGCGCAATGGTAAATGCTTGGAATATATCAATTCTAAAGACCCCGACCAAAATTTCTTGCCAATTCAGCAGCATCTCTCTGAAGTATTGTCACCTGAGCTATTACAGCAACAATTAAAGATGCTCGAAAAATCGATCGCTACGGGGGAATTACAGGTTTATGAACATCAGTTATATCGAGGAGATCGCTTTGTTTTTGAAGAGGTACGGATTGTGCCGATTAGCGATGACGAGGCGTTGATCATTGTCCGCGATCAAACTGAACGCAAACAGGCGGAACTAGCTCTACAGAAAAGTGAAACTCGATTTCGGCGTGTATTTGAATCAGACATCGTGGGGATGATGTTTACTGACTTGAACGGTCAGATTATCGATGCTAATGATCGCTTCTTGGAAATGCTTGGCTATACGAGAGAAGATCTGAACGCCAAGCAAATTAGCTGGGAAAATATTACTCCTCCCGAATATCTGCCAATCGATCGTCATGCCATCCAGCATCTAGGACTTAGTCGGGTGATTGCGCCTTGGGAAAAAATCTATTATCACAAGGATGGGCATTCCGTTCATGTTCTCGTTGGACTGGCGCTACTCTCAGAGAACGAATGTGTCTTTGTGGTCGTGGATATTAGCGATCGCAAGCAAGCAGAGGAATTGATTCGCCAACAGGTTGATCAGGAGAAATTACTTGCAGCAATTACTCAACGAATTCGCTTAACCTTGAATTTACCTGAAATCCTGCAAGCCACCGTGCAACAAGTTCATCAGGTTTTAAAATCAGATCGGGTGCTAGTCTATCGAGTCTTTCCTGACGGAACAGGCGCTGCTATTTCTGAATCCGTTTTACCGCAATGGCAGGCTATTTTAGATATTCCTTTTCCTGAAGAGATTTTTCCTCAAGTTAATTATGATCGCTATATTGAAGGTCGAATATTTGCCCTCACCGATCGCGAAGCTCAGCCGAATGAGGTACTACCCTGTCTAGCCGAGTTTCTTGCTGAAATACAGGTCAGAGCCAAACTCGTTGTGCCGATTGTTCAAAATGGGGCTCTTTGGGGATTGCTGATCGTGCATCAATGCGATCGCCCGCGCCATTGGCAAACATGGGAAATTAATTTACTCCAACAAATTACGAATCAGTTAGCGATCGCCATTCAACAAGCTGATTTATTTGAAAAGTTGCAACAAGAACTTCGCGATCGGCAAAAAACGCAGCAACACCTTACCGAAATTAATCAAAAGCTAGCAATGTCCAATGAAGAACTTGCGCGTGCTACCCGATTAAAAGATGAATTCTTAGCTAATATGAGCCATGAACTCCGCACCCCACTTAATGCGATTCTGGGGATGACTGAGGGAATGCAAGAGCAGATTTTTGGTAAAGTTACTAGTTCTCAAATCAAGGCTCTGCAAACTATTGAACGTAGTGGCTCGCATCTATTGGAACTCATTAATGACATTCTCGATGTCGCTAAAATCGAATCTGGACAAATTGATCTAGAATACTCCAATGTCCCTGTCGAATTTCTCTGTCAATCCTGTCTTCCTTTTGTTAAGCAGCAAGCCCTCAAAAAAAGTATCCAGTTAGAAACAAAAATCGTACCCAATCTTTCGGAATTAAATGTCGATGAAAGACGTATTCGCCAAGTCTTGATCAACTTGCTTAATAATGCTGTCAAATTTACTCCAGATGGTGGACGCATTACCTTAGAAGTTAGTGGTAACCATCCCCCTTCTTTGGGTAATCAAGCCTCTTCTAATCAACCTTCTGCGATCGTTAGCACCAAACCAGAATTAGCAGAATCGAGCTATCTTTACTTCTCGGTGATCGATACAGGTATCGGTATTTCTCCAGAAAATATTAGTAAGCTGTTTCAGCCTTTTATTCAAATCGATAGTGCTCTTAATCGTCAATATCAGGGTACAGGATTGGGGTTAGCGCTAGTGAAACGCATAGTGGAAATGCATGGTGGTATAGTCATGTTAACGAGTGAAATAGGTGTCGGTAGCTGCTTTACAATTGCGCTTCCCTATACAGCATCTACTAAAGTATTGCCATCCGTCATCAATCAGACTGAAACCGCTTCTGAATGCAACCAGAACACACAAAGCCGTTCCTATACAATTTTGCTAGTAGAAGACAATGAACTTAACACCATGACAATTTCTAGCTACTTAACGGCTAAAGGCTATAAAATTGTGGTAGCCCAAAATGGACAAGAAGCGCTCGCCTTAGCACAAGTATCAAAACCTGATTTAATTTTGATGGATATTCAAATGCCTGTGATGGATGGTATAGAAGCTACCAAACAGATTCGCAAAATTCCTAGCCTCGATCATGTTCCAATAATTGCCATCACAGCTTTAGCCATGGACAAAGATGTAGAGCATTGTCTTGCCGCAGGAGCTAATGACTATTTAAGTAAACCTGTTAAGCTGAGGCAATTAACACAACTTATTCAGAAATTTTTAGTCTCTAATTAGACTCAAATTAATCTGATTCTCAATCCTCTATATAATAATCTTTAATTAGTCCTTAATTAATTCCTATGAACAAACCTTCAATCCTGGTCGTTGACGATGAACCTGATAATTTTGATGTAATTGAAACGCTCCTAAGTACCAGTGAAGACTTTGAGCAGGAAAATCAAGACTATCATTTACATTATGCGGCTAGTGGTAAAGATGCGATCGCCTATCTAGAAGCCTTTCAACCCGATCTAATTTTGCTGGATGTAATGATGCCAGATATGGACGGCATTGAGGTCTGTCGGCGGATTAAAGCGATGCCAAAATGGAGTGCTGTACCAATTATTGTAGTTACAGCCTTAACCACCAAAAAGGATCTTGCCCAATGCTTATTTGCTGGCGCTGACGACTTTATTAGTAAACCCGTCAATCGTTTAGAGCTAACTGCAAGGGTGCGCTCAATGATCCGCATTCACCAGCAATATCAACAATTAGCAATCTTTAATACCCAACTAGAAGCAATGGTGCAAAAGCGTACTGCCCAATTGCAAAATATGCTTTTAGAGGATGCTCTCACTAAGTTGCCGAGTCGAGCATTCTTAATTCAAGAATTAAAAGAGAACTTACAAGCAGGAGAATCATCCCTCGCTTTAGTTTATATAGATTGCGATCAATTCAAATTGGTGAATGGTTCCTTTGGTCATGCTGTGGGCAATCAATTACTAATTGCGATCGCCCAACGTCTACAGCAGCACCTCAGCCCCAATGATTTATTGGCGCGGATGGGTGGCGATGAATTTTGTTTTTTGCTTCATCAGATTGATGAAGAAAGTTCGATAGAGCCATTTCTTCAAAAGATTCTTCAAAGTTTTACAAAACCCTTCGTAGTCGCAAATTGTGAAATCTTTATTACGGTCTGTATGGGAATTGCCCTAGGGAAAAATAGCGATCGCAAAGCTGATGAACTCTTGCAAGATGCAGATACAGCAATGTATCAAGCCAAACTGCGTGGTAAAGATAGTCATCAAATCTTTGATCGTCAAATGCATCTTACGATGTTCAATCGCTTGATTTTAGAAAATGATCTTCAGCGGGCGCTAGAGCAGCAAGAGTTTATTCTCTATTATCAACCGATTATTGAGTTGCAAGACCAAAAACTAGTAGGATTTGAAGCATTAGTGCGTTGGCGTAATGCTGAGCGAGGTATGGTTTCCCCCGCTGAATTTATTCCTTCTATGGAAACAACTGGCTTAATCGTACCTGTGGGGATGCTGGTATTTAAACAGGCTTGTGAGCAGCTTTATATATGGCAACAGCAAGGCTGGACAGAGCTAACCATGAGTGTGAATCTCTCGGTGCGGCAATTTTCTTGCGCGACTCTCCTTGCTGATATTGATCGCATTCTCGCCGAAACTAAAGTTAATCCTGCCAATATCAAATTAGAAATTACTGAAAGTGCAATTATGGATAGCGCCGAAACTGCGATCGCTATTACTAAAGAATTGCGATCGCGTCATATTCAAATCAGCATTGATGATTTTGGAACTGGCTATTCTTCTCTCGGTTATCTCCATCGCTTTCCTGTGGATAATCTCAAAATTGATCGATCTTTTGTGAGTCAAATTCAAACTGAAAATCGTAACTACCATGTCGTAGATACTATCATTGCTCTTAGTAATCAACTTGGTTTAGCGGTTATTGCCGAGGGGATTGAAACAAAGGCTCAGCTCGAATGGTTGCAAAATGTTGGTTGTAAATATGGGCAAGGCTACTTATTTAACAAGCCTCTCCCTGCGTTAGAAGTTGAGAGAATTTATCTGCAAACTTAGGTGATTTATTATTTTAAATTTACCCCAGCCTAACCATTCCCTTGCAGAGAGGAGGGTTAAGGCGGGGTAATTCCCTTGTTTGGACAAACTGAGATGTGTGTATGCGGAAGCTTTGCAAGGGGGGGCTGGGGGGAGCTAGACAATTCTTAAATGATTTTGTCCAGTCATCTAAAGATGACTGGACAAAATCATCCGTTTCTACGGTTTTTAGCTCTTATACCAATTCACGAAAGTGTTGCCACTCTTTCGTGAATTAAAAACCAAACCCTATAAGGGTTTTAAAAGCACAAAATGGCATAGCCATTTTGTGTTTTGGTATTAGAACGCACTTGATGGCAAGACCGACTTTTTTATGTTTATTGATTTGTTACACTTGCAGAAGAACTAATCAACAAATTGCTAGCCACTATGATCAGTAACCTGCTCCAGACCAAAGAGCTACCAAATCTGCAATATTCTCTCGTTAGAGATCGCTTTGACGAAACATGGGAAGCCCCTCTCTCGATCTTGTTGGGGCTCGGTCGCGCCGCAGGAGCCGATTTTGTGGAATTTTTCCTAGAGCGAAATAATTACATTAGCTGTCTCGCTGAAGACGACACAATTACCAGCATCTCGCCACGTTTATCCACAGGCGCAGGGATTCGCGCCTTCAAAGGCAAAGCTGATTGTTACGTCAGTACTAATGATTTAACTTTCCTAGGCTTAAAATCTGCCCTCGAACGCGCCCTTTCCATTTTAGGATTACAACTTCCCTCTCAAAACTCAATTATTCCATCGATTCATTTGGAACTCTTTCGTGACTATGCTACCAAAAAGAACAAAGAATCATGGATCGCCCAATGTAGCCCCATGCGCGAAATGGGCGACATTCTTCTTGGTACAAATCAGATGCTTGCCAAAAAGGGCAAGCATATCCAATCAAGGCGATCTGGATATTTCCGCGATTGGCAGGAGATCTTAGTTGCGGCAAGTGATGGCACATTTGCCAGAGATATTCGCCTCACCCAGTCAATTGGTTCTAACTTACTCTGTGCTGATGGTGCAAATCGTTCATCCATTGGTAAGCGCGTTGGCGGCACAAGCGACCCCAGCTATCTCCGCAATTGGAACTACGAACCCGTCGTCGATGAAATTATTGAAGCCGCAGGGAAAATGCTCTATGCCGATTATGTCGAATCTGGCTCCTATCCGATCATCATGGCAAACCAGTTTGGTGGTGTGATCTTCCATGAGGCTTGTGGACATTTGCTAGAAACTACGGGCATCGAAGCTAAAACTACACCCTTTGCCGAAATGAAAGGTCAAAAGATCGCCCATGAAAATCTCACGGCTTGGGATGAAGGACGCTCTGAAGAAGCCTTTGGAACCATCGATATGGATGATGAAGGAATGCCCACACAGCGCACACTCTTAATTGAGAATGGCATTTTGAAAAACTTTATTAGCGATCGCGCTGGTGAGTTACGCACAGGACATCCGCGCACAGGTAGCGGTCGTCGCCAAAGCTATGCCTATGCAGCAGCTAGTCGGATGCGAAATACCTATATCGATGCAGGTGATTTTTCTTTAGATGATCTTTTTGCCTCAGTCGATAAAGGTATCTATTGCAAAAAGATGGGCGGTGGCAGTGTCTTGCCTACTGGTCAATTTAACTTTGCCGTTGACGAAGCTTATCTCATTGAAAATGGCAAAATTACTAAACCGCTCAAGGGTGCAACGCTGATCGGCGATGCCAAAGAAATTATGCAAGAAATCTCGATGAGTTCTCGCGATCTCGAACTTGCAGCTGGTTTCTGTGGCTCTATTAGTGGCAGTGTCTATGTCACTGTCGGACAGCCCCACATCAAAGTAGACGCGATTACCGTCGGCGGTCGTTAATATTATGCAGTAATACCAATTCACAAAAGTGTGGCTACACTTTTGTGAATTAAAAACCAAACCATGTAAGGGTTTTAAAAACACAAAATGGCTACGCCATTTTGTGTTTTGGTATAAGAATAGGCGGTGCTTCGCGCCGCCTATTCTTGCCATATTTTTATAAAAGGAACCGCTAAGCAGTTCTTTTTATAAAAATATGGCTTTTACTTCAGCACAAAGCACTGTAAGCTTTCTACTAAAGTGATCAAAAGGTGATCAAGTCGTGCAAGCAAAAGCGATCAATGTTTTTCAAGCAACAATACTTGTAGTTGACGATCAGCCAGATATTCGCCATGAGCTAGCATCAGCACTGAAAGAATATGGCTATATCGTCAAAGCTACTGGAGATTGTAGTGAGGCTTTGCTAACTGTGCAATCCCATCCCCCAGACTTGATCCTGTTGAATATATTCATGTCACAAGTAAGTGACAATGAACTTTATTGTATTCTTACAGCCAATGCGATCGCTGAAAATATCCCAGTTATATTTACGAGTAGCCATGACGACACCCAAGCAAAGCTTCAAGCTTTTGAACTTGGTGGCGCAGACTACATCGTCGTCAAGCCCCTGCAACTTGCCGAGCTATTTGCTCGCGTACAAGCACATTTGACATTGCGGCAACAGCAACTACAACTGACTCAAAAGACACAAGAACTTTCACAATTAGCCCTTGACCAAGTTGAGATGGTCAAAGATCTCCAGCGGACGAACTTATTACTCCATGCTCAAAAAGAGGCTGCGATCGATGGAATTTTTGCCGTCGATGAACAGGGGCGGATCGTCAGTCTTAATCGTCGTTTTTGCGAAATGTGGAATATTCCCCATGACTTATTTATTAATGATGACATTGAGAATGAGTTTTATAACGGATCGCCATTAGGGGCATTTCTAACTAAACCTGATCTTCCCACCGCTTTAATAAATCTGTTAGAGACTACCTACGATGCACCTGATCTGGTTAGACGTGGTGAAATTGTTTATAGAGATCGCATATTTGATTACTACACAAGCCCCGTCAGCTCTGAGCAAAATAAGTTTTTTGGCTTGATTTGGTGTTTTCGCGATATTACTACCAAAAAACACACAGATCGGCGACAGATGCAATTAATGAAAGATCTACGTAAAGCTAAAGAGGAAGCAGAGGGAGCAGTCAGTACCAAAGCAGCATTTCTGGCGATGATGAGTCATGAAATTCGTACACCGATTAATGGGGTTCTCGGCATGACCCAACTCCTAGCAGGCACTGAACTTAACGCCGAGCAGAATAAATTTGTCCGCACGATCCAAGTCAGCGGAGAAATGCTGCTTTCAGTAATCAATGATATTTTGGACTTTTCCAAAATTGAATCGGGTAAATTGGAATTAGAAAATGCGCCTCTGGATGTAAAAGCCCTAGTGCGCGATATCTATGATGTGCAGTTACCTAAAGCCAAAGAAAAAAGTCTCAGGTTTGAAGTTTTGATGCAGCCCCAAGTGCCACCATTTATCATTGGTGATGTGACAAGACTGCGGCAAATTTTATTGAATTTGGTTTCAAATGCGCTTAAATTTACGGATTCAGGTTCAGTGCGAATTGGGGTGCGATTAGCTTCTGATCAAGTTCCCACAGCCGATCGCCCTTTTCAGTTGTTGTTTTCGGTCACTGATACAGGTATTGGCATTAGTAAAGAACAAATGCATCGGCTCTTTCAGCCTTTTTCCCAAGCAACGGCTTCCACCTCCCGCAAGTACGGCGGTACTGGACTGGGGCTAGTAATCTGCAAAAATTTGGTCGAAACTATGGGCGGCAAAATCCAAGTCGATAGTAAGGCTAAGCAGGGTTCTACCTTTTCATTTACGGTGATGACCCAAATCGCTAAGGAGCAGCCAAGTTATACGTTGCAAGATGCAATGAATAAGAATGTCACTGGTAATATTCGGCTAGGCGATCGCATCCCGTTGAAAATTTTAATTGCTGAGGACAACTTAATCAATCAAGAGCTAGCCATGGCGATGCTGATTAAAATGGGATATCAGCCCGATGTTGTCGATAATGGCTTGGCAGTGCTAGAAGCTCTACAGGTTAATCAATATGACTTGCTCTTACTAGATGTGCAGATGCCCGAAATGGATGGGCTAGAAACGGCTACCTATTTGGTTAATCATTGGGATGAACTCCAAGCAGGTTATGAACGTCCGACGATTATTGCGATGACAGCTAGTGCGATGCAAGGCGATCGCGAAATGTGTTTACGGGCTGGCATGGATGATTACATCAGCAAGCCGATTATGATGGATTCACTACACCGCACGCTTGAGAAATGGGCTGCGGGTTCTCAATTTAATCACGAGAGCACAGATCCAGCATCACAAGAAGCTATTTCTTCAGTAATTGATCCAGCCGCAATTAGGAATCTTGAGCAAATTAATCCCAATCTAATGGGACGGATGATCAAATTATTCACGATCGAAGAAGCACCAATCCTATTGCAAAATCTTCGACGCGCGATCGCAAATAACAATCTCCAAGAGGCTGGCTTTAATGCTCATACTCTAAAAGGCAGTAGTAATATTTTGGGAGCTAAAGCCTTGGGCAAGCTCTGCCTCGAAGTTGAGCTAAAGAGCAAGCGAGGAGACATTCAAGGCTTGCCCGAACTCCTAGCAAAAATTGAGGGGCAATATCAAATTGCCTGCCAAGAACTAGCAAAATTATCTAGTTAGCGCTTAAAAATATTGGCGGCGCGACGCGCCGCCAATATTTCTTTGAGTTTGCATTGAAGGTTAGAATGGCAAAGCTTAGCTTTGCCATTCTAACCTTCAAAAATTTTATGCTCTCGATCCGCAATCTTTGCTATCACCCTCCCGCCACCCCAGAAGCGATTCTCAACAACATATCCTTTGAGTTACAAGATCGGCAATTGGGATTGATGGTTGGGCCAAGTGGCTCTGGCAAAAGTACATTACTAGAAATTTTGGCAGGATTTGTCGAATGGAATAGCGGCAGCATTTATTGGAAATCTCAAGAACTAATGCCCGATCACTTACAACAAATATGCGGCTTAGTGTTCCAATTTCCTGAGCGTCATTTTTGCGGGAGTACGATTTTAGAAGAATTAAGATTAGGGCATATTGATCTAGATGGCGATCGCATACAAGGGGCATTAAGTTCTGTAGGCTTAAGCCATCTCAACCCCAGCAATTCCCCTCAGTCGCTAAGTGGTGGTCAGCAGCGGCGGTTAGCTCTTGCTGTGCAGTTAATTCGTCAGCCCAGCTTGTTGCTACTAGATGAGCCAACCGCAGGCTTAGATTGGTCAATGCGTAAGCAAATTCTCGGTATCTTGCAAGAACTCAAAAAAAATTGGACGATCCTTGTCGTTACCCATGATCCTGACGAGCTTGACTCGATGGCAGATCAAACTTGGACAATTTCCCATGGCAAGATCTAAAAGTAGCAGGTTGCGGTGCGAAGCACCGCAACCTGCTACTTCGGTTTCCGATGTAAACTAAGCTAAGAAATCTAAAGTAGCAGGTTGCGGTGCGAAGCACCGCAACCTGCTACTTCGGTTTCCGATGTAAACTAAGCTAAGAAATCTGTGGAATTCCTAAATGACTGATAGTACTGATAGTTTAATAGTCAAACCAAAAAAATCTGGACTTGCTCCATTGATCCTCACGTTGGTGGAATTGTTGCGACAGTTAATGGAAGCTCAAGTGATTCGGCGGATGGATGCCGAAAAATTAACTGAGTCTGAAATCGAGAAAGCCGCTGATAGCTTGCAAGCTTTAGAACAACAGATTTTTAATCTTTGCGAAGTTCTCGATATCGATCCTGAAGATCTTAATCTGGACTTGGGTGAATTTGGTAAACTTCTACCTAAGCGTGGTGCATATTATCCTGATAAATCATCAAGTGAGTCATCGATTTTGGAACTACTCGATCGCTTAATTAGTACAGGCATTGTTTTGGAAGGCGATGTCCAGATTGGTTTAGCGAATATTAATTTAATTGATCTTAAATTGAAGTTGCTACTGACTTCAGGTGATAAATCTGCATCTCATTAATTCATCAAGCCCAGCACTCAAGTGCTGGCTAAGAGCTAAAGTCGGTTGAAACCGACTAAAGAATATTTCCACAGTCCACTTCAGTGGACTTGAGCTTTTAGCCAAGAACTTGAGTTCTTGGTTTATTTGTTTCTACAAATTTCTCTCCAGCTACCTTAACTATTTCTTGCACTTGTGTTAATGGAATATTTTGCGATCGCGCCAACTTTGCACAGTCCTCATATTCTGGCTGAATTGTACAAAATCCATTGCGCCATGCAATCTTAACTCTTGCTTTGCCAAATTCTGTTTCTACTTCGTGGATTTCCCGATAGAGAACTTTACGCTCTTGCAAGCGATATCTAATACCAAGAGTACTAGTTTCCCGAAAAAGAATTTGTTCACAAATATTTTGGCGATCGCAGGGGCAAATAACTGTAATTAAAATCCCATTGCGCGATTTTTTCATGCAGATCGCTTGGGTATAAACGTCTAACGCGCCATTCTGCAATAACTGCTCCATCGTATAGGCGATCGCTTGAGCAGTCATATCATCCACTTGCGTTTCTAAAACTGCGATCATTTCTATACTTTGAAAACCTTGGAATAAAGAAACATCGGGCATTGCCCGATGTTTCTTTATTCCAAGAGTTTTTTTTTGCTCTTACCAATCCACAAACGCAAAGCGTTGGGAATTTCTAAATCCTGCGTACCTGCACCCAGACCGACTTTTTTGATTTTCATTAAAGGAACTTCGCCAAACTTTTCACAGAGTGTAACTGCGATCGCAGCTCCTGTGGGTGTTACTAATTCTTTCCTAATCCCATTATCAAATATCGTCACCCCATGCTTTTCCCACAATTTCAATGTGGCAGGAGCTGGCACTGGCATCTTGCCATGATCACAATCAACATAGCCACCGCCCGCAGGTAAAGCCGAGCAATAGATTTTGTCAACTTCCAGCCAAGCAAATCCTGCACAAGTGCCGACAATATCCACGATCGCATCAATTGCTCCTACTTCATGAAAATGTACTGCCTCTGGGTCTATTCCATGTACTGCTCCCTCTGCGATCGCTAGTTCTTTAAATGTTGCTAAACTCCAAGCTTCAATTTGTTTTGGCAACTTAGCGTTACGAATGATCTTCTCAATATCAGGTAGGTGGCGATGAATTGGATGGGAATGCTCTTTATGAGAATGTTCGTGAGTATGTTCTTCATGGCTATGTTCCGCATGGCTATGGGAATGATCATGATCAGTATGAGAATGAGATTGTTTAATCGAAACGGTGGGTGGCTCTTCGCCGTTATAGTTTAATAATTCAACATGCATTTTTGTAGCTTCGATACCTCCACGATGAACGGATTCTGTCCATAACTTAACTTCACGATCGAGCCCTAATTTATGAACAATATCTTGTAAATATTCTAAAGGTACGCCTGCACTCACCAGCGCACCTAGACACATATCACCCGCGATTCCTGTCGGACAATCCAAATATGCAATGCTTCCCATGCTAATCCTTACAGAATTTCAAAAAATGACTTGCCACTGAATCCTAACATTTATAAATGGAGGCGGTGCTTCGCACCGCCTCCATTTATAAATGTTAGGATTATTGAGACAGCCCGATCGCACCTTGGATATTTGCATCAGTCAAAATAGTACTCTCAAGTACTGCACCAGTTAAATTGGCATTAGCCAGATTCGCATTCTCTAAATTAGTTCCAGTTAAGTTCGTGCCACTCAAATCTGCACCACCAAAGTAAGCCTTTTGCAGATTTGCGATCGCAAAATTAGCCTGTTTGAGAATGGCTCTACTCAAATCAACTTCCTGCATCTCGGCATGACGAAATTTAGTTTCGATGCAGGTTGACTGTGACAAAATTGCTTTATACATATAGGCTTGACTGAGATCGGCTTCACTGAGATTCGCTTTAGTCAAGTTCGCAAGACTCATTGAAGCATCGTTCAAAAATGTATTACATAGAGATGCCCCGACCAGTTGTGCTCCACTTAAAATCGCGCCGCCTAAGTTTGCGTTATTCAAAATGGCATTATTTAAAATTGCCTCGCTAAAATTTGTCATCAGACATCCAGCCATGCTGATATCGGCAAAATCGAGCGAAGCCCCACATAAATTAGCACGGGTTAATAAAGTACCCCGTAATTTGGCTCGATTTAGCGTGGCTCTACTTAAGTTCGCATTGCTTAAATTCGCGCCACTAAAATCAGTATTTTGCAGATTTGCGCCACTGAGATTTGCGCCACTAAGATTTGCACCTTTGAAACTTTCCCCACTTAGATTTACGCCGCGCAAGTCTGCGCCACAGAGATTGGCGATTCCAAGATTGATGTCTTTCAGGTCTAGCGATCGCAGATCCGTGCCAGTCAGATTGACATCTTGAAGATTTGCTTGACTGAAATTGACAAGAGATAAAATTGCGCCACTTAAATTGGCTCCTTTCAAGTTGGAATTTACAAAAGCAGCTTCACTTAAATTTGCTCCCGATAGATCTGCTTGAGTTAAATCAGCCTTACTAAAGTTGGCTTTAGTGAAGTTTACTTGTGAGAGATTTGCACCGACTAACTTTAGCCCAGACAAGTCGGCTTTTTGCAAGTCGATCGCCTCGGGCTGAGTTTTTTCGCGCCAAGCATTCCAACGCTCAGCACCGTCTTTAATATGTCGAACAATCTTTAGATCAGCCAAGATGGTTTAATTACTCAAATTGATGTTTGGGAATTATTCTAATTTAAGCTGTTTTCTAGAATAAATCTACACAAGCTAAATGGCTTAGCAAACCTACCTTAATTTATAGTCATTCTTTGCCGCACTATAAATTATCACTTACTGTTTTCGCATTGCGTTGCCAGCGATCGCGTTTAATCCGTCTGAGAGCTGAGCCTGTAAAATTTTGATCCCACTCTTGCTCAGTCATATTAGCTAGATCCTCCAACGGAGGATCAATATTGTAGGAAAAAGGTTGAAAATCAGATTCTAACGTCTCTTGGGCAAAACGTTGATTCCAAGGGCAGACATCTTGGCAAATATCACAACCAGCTACCCAGTTTTGTAAATTAGTCGCGATCGCATCAGGAATCTGCTCGTCTTTATTTTCAATCGTGTGAAAAGCAATACAGCGATTAGCATCGACAACAAAGGGCTGCGCGATCGCTCCCGTCGGACAAGCATCAAGGCAACGTGTACAAGTACCACAATGATCGGTATGTGGTGTATCAGGCTCTAATTCTAAATTAGTCAGCACTTCACCCAAAAACAACCAAGAACCATAGTCCCGCGTAATTACATTGCTATGTTTGCCAATCCAGCCGATTCCTGCTCTCTGAGCAAAAGCCTTTTCCGCGATCGGACCAGTATCCACATAATAACGAGTTTGAATATTCTCCCCTTGAGCATTTAACCAAGTTGCCAAAGCTTTGAGCTTCTTGGTCAAAACCTTGTGATAGTCTCGTCCCCAACCATATCGGGAAATCTTGCCCACATTGCGATTGCCTGAATGTTGGTGCGGGGTGTAGTAATTTAAAGCCACACAAATTACCGACTTTACTCCTTCCATCACCTGCGTAATATCTTGCCGCTTAGGATTTGTCATCCAAGCCATATCTGCTTGATATCCCAGTGCTAGCCATTCTCGCAAACGCTCTGCCTCGACTCCAGAATCAGCTTTGGCAATCCCAACTTTACTAAAACCGAGAGCGATCGCTTTTTGTTGAATTGCTAATTTAATTTCAGCTTGCGATAAATTTTCCATATTTATAGTCGCCATCAGTATAAAGCCCAAAAGATGAGAGGGGGGGGGGGGGGGGGGGGGGGGGGGGGGGGGGGGGGGGGGGGGGGGGGGGGGCGCCCCCCCCCCCGGGGGGGGGGGGGGGGGGGGGGGGGGGCTTAGAGCATTAACCGCCACCTAACCAACCAAAAAATCCACCCTTTTTGTCATTCTTAGCTTTAGGATCGTTTTTTTGCTCACCAGTGCCACCAGAATTTGTGCCACTTACTTGATCAATATACTGCTTGGCTATAGGTTCATCAGGATTTAGTTTCAGTGCTTGCAGAAAACTCACCTTTGCCATGCCAGATAATTTCTGATTCATGTAGACAAATCCCAACAAAGCATGGCATTTACTATTGTTGCAATCAAGTTGGATGGCACTACGCAATTCTTTTAGAGCTGAAGCCCATAATTTTTGATTGATGTAGTTTTCAGCCTGTCGAATATATTGATTAAGTGAACCATTAGTAGCATTGCTTTTATTGCTAGCTTGGTTTGAACTATTAGCTTGGTTTGTATTACTAGCTTGATTTGTATTTTTTGCCGAAGTATTAGCTGCATTACTGTTGTTGCGCAATGGTGCTTGAGACTCACTTCGCATTTGGTAGCTGCTGCCTGCGCTGGAATAAGATGATCCTGCTCTATTAACCCCTGTGTTATTAACACCCGTATTAGTAGATGAGCTAGCTCTATTAACTCCTGTATTACCAGTTTGAATTCTGGTGTCGTCACTAGCAGGTTTTACAGAAGATCGCCAATTCAAGGATGAAATGCAACGGGTTCTGATGAAGCAAAGAATACTTCGTAAGGAGTACGATAGTCAAGTGATTTTCTGGGTCTGTGATTGATCAAATTCACTGCCTTCTGAAAGTCCTCTTCTTTCACGATTTTAAAGTTTGTACTTTTGGGATAGAACTCTCTAATTAATCCATTGGTGTGTTCATTCAATCCACGTTCCCATGAATGATATGGATTCGCAAAGAAGGTCTCTAGTTTCAATCTTTCAGATAGCTTCTCATGCCCACAGAATTCTCTTCCATTATCAAAGGTCATTGTCTTTCGAGATGTTGATTCTATAGGCTCAAATAGATTGAATGTCACTCTGTTTATCTCATCCATCGTCTTGTTCTTAGCTAGTCCAGCAAGTAAATACTTCGATGCTTTATCAACATGCGTAACTACGATACCTGTGTGGTTGCACCCGATTACCGTATCACTTTCCCAATGTCCAATCTCTGTTTTTAAATCTGCAATCTTCGGTCGATTCTCTATCCCTACCCTATTGGGAATGCCACCTCGCTTCTGATGGCGACCTTTGCGCCTTCGTTGCTTTTGCTTCTGCCTCAGATATTGTTGATATATTCCCATCTCTTGATGGTTTGCATAGATCATCAGATAAATCGTCTCATAGCTGATTTTACCTAGCCCCTCCCTTTCCATTCTCCCTGCTAGTTGCTCTGGGCTGTGGTGTTGCTCTAACCGTTGTTTGACTTCGGCGATCGTCTCAGCACTGATGCTCTGAAATCTTACCTTTGCTTGTTTCCGTCTTGCTTTCATCAGGGCAACCGCAGTATCTGGCAAATAGCCAATCTGTCGCTCGTCTGTATTGCGCGATAACTCTCTTGAAATCGTACTTTTGTTTCGCTTCAAGCGACGACCTATCTCTGATACAGATAATTGCTCAATTACTCTTAGTTTATACAGTTCACTTCTTTCTGTGGTGGTAAGATGGACAAAGCTCATGAGGGTATCCTAATTATTGTGATTAATATCAGAATATCCTTATGAGTCCCTTTACGCAAAGATCTCTAGGTGTTGCATTTCATCCTTGAATTGGCGGATGTATAAGCAGAAGAACTTACGCTCGGTGAACTTGGCAAAGGTTTGTAACCCTCTTGCAGCAGAATATGTATTAAATTCAGTTCACTTAATAAAGCAATTTTTTCTAAGGCTTGACCAAGATCTTGGTACTGGACTTTGGCTATTTCATGAACAGTTTGTTCATAGTTAAAGTCTTTTGATGAAAGTAAATATTGTTGAGCCATGTCGGCAAGAGGCACAAATTTTTGATTGCGCTTCATTAAGCGTTTTCCCAGCAGTTTTAGAATTGCTGAATATTCTGTTCGCTCTCTTTCTTGAGAAAGCACATTGTAAGCAGGATTAACTAACTTGGATAGATATTGAGTAGCTACTTCCTTCTCTGAATTTGATCGCCCATGAATATCAGGATGAAGGCATTTGGCAATTAGAAGATATCGCCTACGCACAAGAGAAGATTCTGCTGTCAATGGTAAGCCCAAGACAGCGTAGTAATCATTAAAGTCATATTGACCGATGCCGCGATCTATACGAAATGTTCTTGGGTTTTCCACGATCTATCCTCTGTGCTGCTCTACCCAAACATGATCTTTCAGATTCTAAAAGATTCTAAACTAGATAAGTAATGATAGCTTACCCAACCCTATTACAAGTGCGATCGCAATAATCACATATTTTATATGGTTTTATATAGATAATACCAACACTGGACAGTAGAGTCATATTTTCGAGAATTTACAGCTATATTTGCTAATCTTAGGAAATTTAAACTTCAGTAAGCAGAGAGGCGGCACAACGCCAAGAATTCCCATTATTTAAGATTTCCAGCACTCTTAGCGCTGGGAATCTCGGATATAGCAATAAAAGGTTTGCTTAATCCCAAATAAAAGTGGCGGCGCTGCGCGCCGCCACTTTTATTTGGGGTTTTGATTTGTTCTAGCTATCTCATTTATCCCAATTCACGAAAGTATTGCCACACTTTTGTTAATTAAAAACCAAACCCAGTAAAGTTATACAAAAAACAAAATGGCTACGCCATTTTGTTTTTTGTATAACTTTAGGATTGGGATAGTGCAAGCTATGAGCTTCCTAAAACTTGTTTAGCTGTTTGAATTTGATCATTGCTAAAGCCTGCTTCATTGAGAAAATTTAAAAATTCAGGGTTACGATATCGAGGATCAACACCGATCGCCTCACGAAAAGTTTTTTTGGCGCTAGCCTGATCACCTGATGTCCATTGCGCGATCGCATTAGCGACAAAGGGATGTGGATTATTTGGTTCGAGTTCGATCGCTTTCTGAGCATAGGCGATCGCTAGATCATATTGTTGTAAGCGTTGATAAGCCAGACTGAGATTGTAATGGGCAATTTCATTATCTGCCTTAAGCAGGGCTGCCCAACTATGTAGAACTACAGATTGAGGTAAATCGCCACGCACTAAGTAAACAATGCCGATCGCATTAAAGGCTTGCAGTGATGTTGGCGATAAATAAATTGCTTCCCACAGGGACTTAGCCGCATCATCATGTTTTTTAGAGAGATGCTGTGTCCAACCGAGGATAATCCGCCCATCAAGATTATTGGGGTCGAGCGCAACTGATTTTTGCAAAGCCGCGATCGCCTGATCAAAATTTTCTTGTCGGCGATAGGCTAGTCCCATTTGGCGATATTCTTCGGCGGCACGTTTATCGCTAGGCTTAGCTGAGATCGCAGACTGTACAGCTATGATGCTTGTGAGCATTATGCATATGCTCAACCAGCCAAAGATTTTTTGCGATCGTTTCAAGACTAACTTCCTGTTGGTTATACAAAAAAGTGGCAATTTATATTATCAAACCGATTTTGTTTTTTATAGCAATAAAAGGTTTGCTTAATCCCAAATAAAAGTGGCGGCGCTCCGCGCCGCCACTTTTATTTGGGGTTTTGATTTGTCCTAGCTATCTCTTTCATTGCTATACAAGCCAAAACCCAAAAGATATCAATTCTCATTATGAAATCGATTTTTGTGTTTCCAGTGCCAAAGTCGCTGGAAACACAAAAATCGGTTTTTTAAAAGCTCACCTAAGGTTGGCTTTCAAAAAAACGATTTTTATAGCTAACCAAAAGAGGATGGCGGCGCAAAGCTCTGTCTCTCCCTTGCCAAATAAAAAAGGCTCGCAAAGCGAGCCTTTTTTACAATTTATTTGCTTGCGGTCAGTTGTCGATATGCTCTTGAGACTAGTTGATCGTTGACAAAAGTAGCATTCATACTTATGTCAGAACTTGTCCAACTAACTATCACTGCCCGTTCCCCAAACTTGCGATCAATACCTAACGGCTTTCCTTCAGTTCCTAAAATACTTGCCACTTGGTCGTAGCGCATTCCCCGATTCAAGCAGACATAGTTTTTGAGATTTACAGCAGGATTACCACAACGGTATTGGGCGCTAGTCATGTTGGTGTCATGATGTTGCTTAGGCAAAAGAGCCAAGTTGAATGACGGGCCAGATAAAGACTCGATCAGCCACAGGGCTGCAATGACCATCACCCCAACAATTAGAACATCTTCAATTATTGAGCGCACCAAATTGCGTTGGTGGCGACGTTTGATTTGCTGTGCTTTTTCCTTTGTCCAAGTTTCCCAAGGGAAAGTATCAACCCATTGGATTGTGTCATTAAACTTCGCGATCGCATTAATGCGCACTGCATCTAAAGCACCTCTGGGATCACGAATCGTAATGCGGCTAACGGTACGGGCTGCCTGAATAGTCTTGGGATCAACCAACCAGCCACGAAAACGTCGTACTAGATTACCAACCTTCGATTTCCCTTTAGAAAGAGAACTCTCGTTGGCATTACGAGCAGGAGTTCGTCTAGCCACATTACGAGCAAGAGCATTTTGAGGCAAAGGCGCTGGTGCATCGATTAGTCGAATGTCTCGACCCTGTGCTAAGAATGGCGTTGCTTGCCCAATTACATAAAATTCCCATTCAATGCGCCGCACCCCAATTAACTGTAGGCGATTGAAATATCGATCAATACTTTGTGTAAATTCATTGAGGCGATCGCGATCGGCATCAGAAGCAATCAGGGTAAAAGCAATGGATAGAACTTGCTGCTCAAACTTGAATTCAGTTTGCTCAGCAGCTACTAGATCCATATAATCGGAAGCAAGACTAGTCAGAACATGCTGTAATTTCTGCCAAGCTTGTCTATCTTCAAGATTTAATCGCACTGCTTTCATGATTTATCCTCATCTTGACCCTAACTAGGTCTCATCGTCTTTGGCAACTTTTTGAGTATGTGGTTGCTTTGTGTGTTACTTGCAGGATGTTACCCAAACCCACTCAGTTTTTTAACATGCTTAAAAAATATCGCTACACATAGCTGTCACCAAATTTACTACAGCGCTTTGCGCTCATACCCAAACCAAGAAAATTTCTGAATTAGAAAAATTGCGTGGACAAGATCATATGTATTTCACTGATGGAAGTTATGCCCAAGGAATTTTAGAAGCGATCGCTCATTATCAATGGCTATAATAATCAGCTCATTGCACGGGATATTATAGCTTCTATCAAGTTTCAATACATTACTATACAACTCAAACATTGCAGGGATTTTAGATATACATTATCTCAAACATCGCTCAGTTATAGTCTCCTTAAGTAAGATAACTACCTTTAGACACAGCCGTGATAATCGCCTATGCCTAAAGGTTATAGATAGGAGAAGCATAATGAGAATTGCCCAAGTTTCCCCACTATGGGAACAAGTTCCTCCCCCCGCCTATGGTGGCACTGAGCTAGTAGTAAGTTTACTCACCGAAGAGTTAGTCAAACGTGGTCATGATGTCACTCTATATGCATCTGGAGATTCTAATACCTCAGCCAAATTAGAATCCGTACATCCGAGAGCCCTACGTTTGGATACCAGTGTTAAAGACCCAAATATCTATGACATGTTGAATATGAGTCGCGTTTATGAGAACGCTGATAAGTTTGATATTATCCATTCCCATGTTGGTTGCGTAGCATTACCCTACACAAATTTAGTGAAAACGCCCACAGTTCATACTCTGCACGGCATTTTCACGCCTGATAATAAGAAGCTATTTAGCCATGTGCGGAATCAACCTTTTTATTAGTATTTCTAATTCCCAGAGGGATACTAATTTAGGATTAAACTATGTATCTACTGTTTATAACGGTATTGCTCCTAATACTTATAGCTTTTATCCCCAGCCAGAACAACCATCGTATCTAGCTTTTTTAGGGAGAATGTCGCCTGAAAAGGGAGCGCATTTAGCGATTGAAATTGCTAAATGGTCGGGATGGCACCTTAAAATGGCTGGAAAAGTTGATGCTATAGATTTGGAATATTTTGAGACTAAAATTCTTCCCCATATTGACAATAGTCAAATTGAGTTCCTAGGTGAGGCTAATCACCACCAAAAAAGTGTGCTCATGGGTGGAGCCGTAGCTACGCTGTTCCCAATTACATGGCAAGAACCCTTTGGGCTTGTGATGATTGAATCAATGGTCACAGGAACCCCTGTAATTGCCATGAGTTTAGGATCGGCTCCTGAGGTAATTGCTCATGGAGTAAGCGGATTTCTCTGCCAGACTGTGACCGAATGTGTAGATGCGATCGCGCTTGCTGCACAGTTAAGTCGGCGTGCTTGTCGAGATCATGTCCTTATGAATTTTACTGTGAAACGAATGGCAGATGGCTATGAAGCGGTATATCAAAAAATTTTGGGAGAGAAATATTCTCGAAATGGGCAAAAGCGCGATTTGGTAATGCAAACCCTTTAGAGAATTGATTGCGCTTCGCGCCACTAATTCTCTAAAGGGTTCGTAAGCAACGAACAAGACCAACAGAGTAAGGGTTTACGGTTTGCCTACGGCAAACCGTAAACCACTATACAAAAGGAGAAAAAATATTATGTTGAGTTTGAATAGACAAGCGATCGCGCTGATTTCCGATCATGCTGATCCTGCCGCAGAGATCGGCTTAGAGGAGGCAGGTGGACAAAATGTATATGTACGCCATGTGGGCGAAACTCTTGCCGCATTGGGTTGGCATGTAGATATGTTTACGCGCAAAGTCAAGGCAAGTGATGATGATATTGTGCAGCATTCAGCCCATTGTCGAACGATCCGACTCAAAGCAGGTGCGGAAACTTATATCCCTAGAGATCGATTGTTTGAACATATGCCAGAGTTTGTGGATTCATTTCAAGCATTCCAAAGAACTCAAGGATTAAATTATCCTTTAATTCACACTAATTACTGGCTATCGGCTTGGGCTGGATTAGAGTTGCAAAAAACTAGCGGCATCCAATTGGTGCATACTTATCATTCATTGGGAGCCGTAAAATATCAATCCCTAGTGGAGATTCCTCAAGTTGCGAACACTCGATTGAGGATTGAACGAGAGATATTAGAACGTGCTAATTGCGTTGTGGCAACTAGTCCACAAGAGCAAGAGACTTTACGATCGCTTGTTTCGACTCGCGGTCAAATTGAAGTTATTCCCTGTGGAACTGATACGACTAACTTTCGCCTAACATCGAAGACTCAAGCTCGCACTAAATTGAAATTAGATAGTCGAGAAAAAGTTATTCTCTATGTCGGTAGATTTGATGAAAGGAAGGGGATTGAGACTTTAGTGAGAGCATTTGCATTACTAAAGGAACGGGATCTCAAAAATATTAAGTTAACTGAGATCTTGCACCATTCCTGAAAGAGTTAAGTAGGAATGGGTTTGAGAATAATTTCAAACCCATGACGAGCAGCAATATCGGCACTAATTTGGAGATACCTAAGAAGTTTCAACCAAAGGACAGAAGGAAATAAAACGGAAAGTGTCAAATCACAGGTAGCTTTCCAGTCCAAGACAGGAGGACTCGACCATTGATCAATCCAATGGGCCAAAAGATAAGCAAGCAGAGAGAGGATAAGCCAACGATAAACACCAAGTTTTGTAGATTGCCCAAAACAATGCAAACCAAAGCGATGTTTGATGGTTTTGAAGAATCCCTCAATCGCCCAACGCTTACGACCTAACATCACCAGATAAGCACCAGAATAAGGATGAGAAGAGACAACAAAGCGTAACTCCCGTTTACTATCAGCTCTTTTGAGCCAAAACCAAGAGATCGTCAAAGGCTGAGTTAGCCCTTCTAGCAAAATTTGTTGTCCACGTTTGCCATGACGATAAAGTTGTTTGACTGTACGGCCATCTTGAAGTTTACGATTGTTGCGTACACCGACAACGATGCGCCAAGTCTTGGCGCGGACAGTATTGAAAAACTTCACCGTACTAAACTCAGTATCAGCAAGGACAATCACAGTCTTGCCTTGGGTTAGTTGCTTGGGTACTGTCCCCAATAACTTACAAGCTAAGTCAGAGGGACTGGGGTATCCTTTGCCGCGCCATACTCTAAAACTCCATGGTACGCGCCACTCTCCATAGACCAGATACAGTACAACCAGATGTAGTCCTCGCTTTCCGTTTAGTATTCTCACCCATGGGTCTGGTTCGTTTTGGGTGGGATTGCTCAAATGTAAAAACTTGCCGCTTTTTTCTAGGGTAGTCAAGTCTATCAGTATCTTTAATGGCACTTGTTTCGATGGGCGATGCTTGGCGATTTGTCCCAAAATAGCCTGCCGTGTTGACCGAATTACTGCTCTCGTTGACCAGTTATAGTGATTGAGAAATCGGCTGAGTGCACTCGCTGATTTTATCTGTGTATGTTCTGGATAAGGATGCCTTTGTGCTTCGAGAAATAGTCCTAGTATTGCATTGAGACTTGCTGTTTGATACACACTTGGCATCAAACACAGAAGACTATACACTAGCCCTTGGGCGTGCTTAACGATGCTTTCCATGCTCGTTATTTAATTTACTACTACGCCCTTTTTTTCACATTTCTGCTCTTTCTGCAACCCCTTTTCTTGAATGGTGCAAGATCTCAGTTAATGATTGTTGGTGGCAGTTCAGCAAATATGCCTGATGGAGCAGAAAGAGGCAGGATCGAAAATATTGTAAATGAACTAGGACTTAAGGATTCTACGATTTTTGTCGGTAGGATTGGGCATGATGTTTTACCGCTTTACTATACTGCGGCTGATGTTTGTGTGATTCCTAGCCATTATGAACCTTTTGGATTAGTAGCGATTGAGGCGATGGCATGTGGTGTACCTGTAGTTGCATCTAATGTTGGTGGCTTGAAGTTTACAATTATTCCTGAAGAAACAGGACTCTTAGTTGAGCCGAAGGATGTAGAAGCTTTTGCTGAGGGTATTCAACGAATTCTCTTTGATGATCTATGGGTTAGGAAAATGCGGAAGCAAGCATCAGCTAATGTTAATCAGCGATTTAGTTGGACAGGCGTGGCTATCCAGTTGAGTGAGCTCTATCGTCATGTGTTAGCGAGATCAATTATGCATGAACAAGCTTGGAATTACAAAATGCCAAGCATCACTAGATCCGCTTGATTTTTTTATAAATCCAGCTACAGCGTTTTGCTCTCAAACCCAAACGAAGATGAATCTTGAAAGCGTTGCTTTGCAACGCTTTCAAGATTCATCTTGTGGCTCGTTTGATTGGCAATTGCTGTGAGTTAAACAGGCAGGGATATACGGCACGAAGCGCCGCATATCCCTGCCTTATAAACCCTTTTCTTTTTAGGACTAACAAGTAATGCCCGATACTGAACAAATAGCCATAATTGAACCTATTACCATTGAAGTCGGGGGAAGGAGATATATTCCTCTTGATCACGCTGCGATCGCCCCATGGAGTTGTGTAATTGGGGAACATCCTATTTCCACCTTGACCTTAAAAGATGATGATTTATTTCTGATTACCGATACCTTGGGGAATATCTCTGACCTTAGCTGTCGCCTTGGTGGGATCGAAGATAGCATGGGCTTGTTTTGTCGTGACACAAGGTTTCTGAGTCGTTTGGAGCTACAAATTAACGGGCGATCGCCTATTTCATTTAGCAGCACTGCGCGTAAAGGCTTTGCGATGACAGTTTTATCCGCAAATCCCGAAATTGATGATGAAAAGGGTGGTCAGATTAAAGCGGAAACTATTGATATTCATCGAGAAATTGTGATTAAAGGTGGTTTTTTTGAGCAGACACAAGTAACCAACTACAATACGCATCCCGTTAGCTTTACACTCAGTTTAAGCTTGGATGCGGATTTTCTGGATTTATTTGAAGTGAGAGGAGCTAAGCGAGAAAAAAGGGGGGTAGTCCTAAAAAGGAAAGGATGTAGGAAAATATCCAGATAGTTGATACAAAGTAAAGTAATGTCAGAAGCAAGGCCATCCTGTCCATCCTGCCAGTCCGTATCCGTTGTAAAAAACGGCAGTACACGACATGGAAAACAAAATTATAAATGTCGGGACTGTGGTCGTCAATTTGTAGAAAATCCACAGTGGCAGAGAGTTTCAGAGCGTACCCAAGACACTTATGACCTTCTTGAGAAACTACTACTAGAAAAAATCCCACTAGCTGGAATTGCCAGAGTCCTCAAGGTGTCAGAGAGATGGTTGCAAAGTTACGTCAATCATAAATATGAAAACGTTCCTCAGCAGGTGGAGGTAGAACCAAAACCAAAACGCCGTTTGACCATACAGATGGATGAATTGTGGTCTTTTGTGGACGACAAAGGCAATAAACAGTGGGTATGGCTTGCCATTGATGCCGAGACTCGTGAAATTGTCGGTTGTTATATAGGCGATCGCACTGGTGAATCAGCTCAGAAGTTATGGGAATCGTTGCCTAGCGTCTATCGCCAATGTGCGGTTATTTATACTGACTTCTATTCGTCTTATCCAGTTGTCCTGCCCAGCAAACGTCATAGGGCTGTCGGGAAAGAAACGGGAAAGACCAACTATATTGAGAGATTCAACTGTACGTTACGTCAACGAGTATCAAGACTAGTTAGAAAGACCTTATCTTTTTCTAAGAAATTGGAAAATCACATTGGAGCCATTTGGAATTTTATTCATCATTACAACGATTCTTTACCTCCGTGTGCGTCCTTTCCTTTTTAGGACTACCAAAAGGGGCAATTTTCTCCGCTATCTACCGAATCAAGATCAGAAATCTGTGGAAATATTGCCTAAAGAAATTGTGCTTGCCTATGAAGGACTAGATGGTTCTTTGATGGAATCACGAATTCAATTTGATTCTTTTCAGCCCCAAGAGATTCAAGGCTATACCGCCATCTGGCGTTTAGATTTAGCAGCCCATGAATCGAGAACGATCGGATATCGGATTCATTTATTTACGAATAATTGTCCGACCTCAATTGTTAGTGTTCCTGAAACCTTTGCACAGGCAAAAACAGAGGAATTATTAGAAGAGAAACTCTGGACTGAGCAAATTACTAAAATTCAAACTGATAATAAATCTCTAAATCGTGTAATTGATCGCGCTATGCAGGATATTTATTTGCTCCGACAAACATCGGAAAAGTATAACTTTCTTTCAGCAGGAGTGCCTTGGTTTTCGACTTTATTTGGGAGAGATTCGCTCATTTCAGCCTCGCAAACTTTGGTTTTAGATCCCACGATTGCCCGTGATACGCTCTCACTCTTAGCTCACTTTCAAGGAAAAGTTGATAACGAATGGCAAGATGAGCAAAAAGGGAAAATCCTCCATGAAATCAGGCTTGGAGAGATGGCGCGTTGTCACGAAGTCCCCCATACTCCTTACTATGGAACTGTCGATGCTACACCTCTTTGGTTAATGCTCTATGCCGAATATTATGCTTGGACTGCTGATCAGCCAACGTTAGATCAGCTATGGTCGAATGCGCTCTCGGCGATGGCGTGGATTGATCGCAACTGCCAAGAAACTGGATATCTCCGTTATCATCGTTCCTCAGAAAATGGTTTGCTCAATCAAGGTTGGAAAGACTCCGAAAATTGCATTGTCAATAGTAAAGGAGAAATAGCAGAGGGGGCGATCGCTTTATGTGAAGTGCAGGGCTATGTTTATGCAGCAAAAATCCGAATGAGTGAATTAGCTGAAAAAAGAAAGTTATTTGATCTTGCCGAACTTTGGAGATCGCAAGCCCAAGATTTAAAACGGCGGTTCAATCAAGATTTTTGGATGCCCGATCAAGATTATTGCGCTCTTGCCCTAGACGGTGTAGGCAAGCAAGTTGATGGTATTGCTTCTAATGCTGGTCATTGCTTGAATTTAGGCATTTTTGATTACGAAAAAGCGCTCAGTGTAGCAGCCCGTTTAAATGCTCCTGATATGTTCAATGGCTGGGGTATTCGGACTCTAAGCAACCTTTCTCCTGCTTACAATCCTATGGGATATCACATTGGTTCAGTTTGGCCTCATGATAATAGTTTGATTGCCATTGGTATGCGATCGCATAGTCTCGTCAAACAATCCTTAAGAATCGCGCAAGGATTAATCGATATGACGATTGCTCAGCCCTATCACCGCCCGCCTGAGTTATTGTGTGGCTACGAGCATGATGGCTTTAGTCTTCCCGTCCAATATCCTGTCGCCTGTTCACCGCAAGCTTGGGCAACGGGAAGCATTTTCCAATTAATCGCGGTCATGGTCAATTTTGTCCCCGATGCGCCTAATAATCAACTTAGGATTCTTGATCCCTGTTTACTTAATTCTATTAATCGCCTATCAATTCAGAATTTGCGGATTGGACAAACATTATTAGATTTAGAGTTTGAGCGTTCTGGAGATACTACTGCTTGTCGTGTTAATAAAAAACGCGGCAATGTCCGTGTCATTATTGAGGCTTAGCACCTCAATTGATGGGTATGAAACCAATTGTGGTGTTTCCAGCGCCTTTGGCGCTAGAAACACCACAATATAAATTTTGAAAGCGTTGCTTTGCAACGCTTTCAAAATTTATATTGTGGCTTGTTGGTATAAGTACCTGTGCAAAACATTCAAATCCGAAAGGTTGCTCCCCGTAGTGGAGAAACCTTTCGGGTTTGAGGATGTAATTAATTAAGCGTATCTACTTACAGCAATTAACGATCAAACGAACCACAAGAAAAATCTTGAAAACGTTGCAAAGCAACGTTTTCAAGATTTTTCTTGGTTTGGGTTTGAGCGCAAAGCGCTGTAAGTACTATATTCCCTGCTTTTTCAAAATGTTGCGTAAATTTGCCTGTGCCAGATAGATCGGTGATATGGTAAATTCCTGCTAACTGCAATCGCTAAGTTGTTTGAGTTAACCCGTTGAAAGCTTTACCAGACCTGATCTCTAAAATCTCTGGGCGATTACCACTACGCCTAGTTTTGATTGCGCCGTTTGTTCTACAAATTTTTGGGACTGTAGGAATTGTTGGTTATCTATCATTCAAAAATGGCGAAAAAGCGGTTAATGACTTAGCCAATCAAGTTAATAGCCAAATTAGCACTCGCATTCAGCAACATATTCTGGGTTACTTAGATAAATCGCATCAAATTTTAGAAGTTACCTATGCAGGCATCAAGAGTGGCAACATTGACTTAGATAATTTCTCCGCTCTACAGCGTTACTTTTGGCAAATTGTCCGAAACCGAGATCTGGAAGCTTATATTTACTTTGGTAATACAAGAGGAGAATTTGTCGGTGTCGAACGGCAAGAAGATGACAAATTTCAACTTAAGATTCGCGATATCACGACAGCACCCATGCGCGAAGTGTACGCACTCAATGAACGCGGTGAGCGCGACAAATTGCTAAAAAGCGCCAAGTACGATCCGCAATTGCGCCCTTGGTACAAATCCGCTATCCAAGCTGGCAAACCAAGTTGGAGTGCAATTTACCCATTTTTTTCACGCGAAAATACGATGTTGGGGATTACGCCTGTTCTACCAATTTATGCAACGACTGGAGAGTTGCGCGGAGTTCTGGCGATTGACCTCACAATGCGCCATGTTACGGAATTTGTCGGCAGTCTCAAAATTAGTCAATCGGGGCAAAGTTTCATCATGGAGCGATCGGGAGATCTGGTCGTGAGTTCGACGATTGCACAACCATTTCGAGTTAAAGGCGAAGGCGAAAAGCGCGAAATCGAACGCCTCAAGGCTATGGATAGCGATCAGCCGACCGTTAAAGCAACTGCTCAATATTTGCGCGATCGCTTTGGTGACTTCAAAGATATTAGCCAAAGTCAACAACTGAAATTTCAAATCAATGGGGCATGGCATTATGTGCAAGTAGTCCCTACTCAAGATAGTCATGGGCTAGACTGGCTCGTTGTCGTAGTTGTGCCAGAATCGGACTTTATGGCGCAAATCCATGAAAATACGCGCACGACAATTTTGCTTAGTCTAGGAGCTTTAGGACTAGCGATCATAATTGGACTTTATACAGCTAGATGGATTGTACGTCCAATATTCAAATTGAAAGAAGCCGCGATCGCATTGTCAGAAGGAGACTTCAGTAAAACTGTTGAACTTAACCGTGCCGATGAAATGGGCGTGTTGGCTGGTGCTTTTAACAGCATGGCAGCACAGTTACAGACTTCTTTTACGGAACTCGAAGAAAAAAACACGAAACTGGAGGAGCTAGATAAACTCAAAGATGAATTCTTAGCTAATACTTCCCATGAACTGAGAACTCCACTCAATGGCATCATCGGACTCACTGAGTCACTGATTGATGGAGCGACAGGAGCGCTTTCAGATAACACCAAGTCCAATCTAAATATGATCGCTTCTTCGGGGCGAAGACTCTCCACATTAGTCAACGATATCCTCGATTTCTCACGCCTAAAACATCGCAACATTGACCTACAAATTAAGCCAACCGCTGTTCGCGAAATTGTTGGTGTTGTAATAGATCTGTTGGGAAACAAAAGCACAGCACAGAGTAGATTTTAGCTTTCAATCCATTTTTAAGCAGTATCTAAATAGAAGTTCCATAAGCCAGCCGCATTCAACATGAGACGGTCATCAAAATCAGGTATACGATTGCGATAAACTGCTGTTACGGAATTATATCGTTTCATCCCTGCATGGGCATGTTCACATTTCACTCGTTGACTGCTAAATTCTCGATTTTCCTGCTTCTGTGCTTCAGTCAACTCTTGCCCTTTTGGCTTTTTGTGGGGTAAGCGTACATTTACAAACTCTTTCTGTAAGCCCTGATATCCCAAATCTCCCTCAATCACTATGGCATCAGGAATGTTACTTACCCAGTCATTTTCGTCCAGTTGCTTCTTATCATGGACTTTTCCTGCTTTGGCTTTGCTCAGTAAAATGATCCGCTTTTTACGGGTACTACCTGTAGTGTGTTTCCTTGTATGCCGTTTTTTTTCCTGAGTAATGCTCTTTTTGTCGTTCTGCATCTTTTGGACGTTGCACTGGTCGTTCGGTTCCGTCAATGATTACTTCTTGGACTTCGCCAAACTTTGCCAGAAATTCTTCGATGCTATCGATCTTTCTTTCGGGTAATGCTTGTCTCTTGCCCAGTGCAGTTTCCAGTATTGGCATTAGTCGATGTACCCAATCGTGGGCACAGGATCGGTCAAAGCCAAATAAAACACTCATTAAGTCAAAGGTGGGATAGCATTTGCAGTACAACAAGATAAAAAACAATTTGTCTGCACTGGTTTTCAGTGTTGCTTTCCTACCCCCTCCTGCTGCTCTCCATCGTCTCTTCTGGTCTAGGGTTTCCTGATATGCTTCTTCAAAACTTGGCAACAAAGCCTCGAATGCTTGCTGGTTTAATCCTGTGGTTGCTCGTATTTGCCTATCTTGTTTTAGTATCTTTTCAATATTTATCATCTTTTTTATGCGCGTCTTTGGTTGATGATAACCGATATCAAACCTAGGCTATGGTTCAATTTATTGAACTTATAGCTTTTGTATTTACCTATGGATTGAAGTACAGAAATAAATGTGAAGTTGCTTCTATACCTTGCTTTTGTTTCCCGACAGATCTAATGATGTTGTGCCAGTCGTTAGTTGGACAGAAGCCTCTACAATTAGTGAATGCCATCAGTGCCGATTTGCCATTGGTCGATGCTGATGAAAATCGATTACAACAGGTTCTATATAACTTAGTTGGGAATGCGATTAAATTTACGGAGATGGGAACGATTGAAATTTCAGCAAAAATTGTGGCTGGACATCTTCCACCTCCCTCATTAAGAGAAGGAGAGCTGAAATCTCGGCTACAATCTTTTCTGCACAATTCTCAAATTGAAATTGCGATCGCAGACACAGGCATCGGTATTCCCTCAGATAAGTTAGATCGCATTTTTGAATCTTTCGAGCAAGCCGATGGATCGACAGCAAGAATCTATGGCGGCACAGGACTAGGATTGGCAGTTACAAAGCAACTCGTCGAACTCCATGGTGGCAAGATCACTGTTTCCTCAGTCGTTGGTGAAGGATCGCGATTTAGCTTTACATTACCCGTAGCTCAGGAGCAGCACCAACCTATCAGTCGGGCTGATAGTGGGACTGTCAGCAATCTTAATGATCTCGCTCAGGCTGAGATTATTCCTTATAAGCCCAGCAATCTGCCACCCACTCGTCCAATCTTACATAAGCCGATCGCTAAGTCCTTAGTAGATAGTAATAATAGCAATCTTAAGATTTTGATCGTAGATGATGAACCAGTGAACTTGCAGGTATTGGTCAACAATCTATCTCTAGCCAATTATGCGATCGCCCAAGCCAATAACGGACTTGAGGCTCTAGAACTAGTTGAACAAGGGTTTAGACCTGATCTAGTCTTGCTAGATGTGATGATGCCACATATGACAGGATACGAGGTCAGCCAAAGACTACGAGAAAGATTTTTACCAAGCGAACTACCAATCGTGATGCTAACGGCTAAAAACCAAGCATCCGATCTTGTCGCTGGATTTGAGGCTGGAGCCAGTGATTATTTGACCAAGCCATTCTCTAAAGACGAACTCTTAGCAAGGATCAAGACCCATATAAACCTGTCTCGCTTGATTTCGGAAAACCGCAACCTAAATATTAAGCAGGAAGAATTAGCCCAAGAGAAAACTGACCTAGAAATTTTGCTCGATACGACTACTGAACATGCAGATGCTGTCCAAGCAGAATTACAACAGCAAGCGATCGAAGCCTTGCAAACCAGTGAACAACGTTTGAGAAAGTTCCTCGAAGCAATGCCCGTTGGCGTATTCGTGATCGATGCTGAGGGTAAGCCCTACTACATCAACTCTCTGGGTGAGAAGTTGCTCGGACAGGGACTGGTCAATAGTTTAGCTTCCACCAAACTCACGGAAGTTTATCAGGCTTACGTCAGAGATACAGATCAACTTTATCCTGATACAGATTCACCAATTTATAGGGCTTTGCAAGGAGAAATCAGCTCTATTGACGACATGGAAATTCGCCAAGGCGATCGCACAATTCCCATTGAAGTTTGGGGTACTCCCATCCGCAATGAGAATGGTGATGTTTTGTATGCGATCGCAGCTTTTCAGGATATTACTGAGCGGCAAAAAGCACAGACCGAACGCTACAAATTCACTCGCGAAATTATGGAGCTGAACTTAGCATACGAAAGGTTTGTGCCTAAAGAGTTCTTGCGTTTTCTCAACAAAGAGAGCATTACCGATGTGAAGCTAGGCGATCAAGTGCAACAGGAAATGACTGTACTTTTCGCTGATATTCGCTCGTTTACCAGTCTCTCGGAAGGGATGTCGCCACAGGAAAACTTTAACTTTATTAACGAATATCTCAGTATCGTCACCCCTGAGATTCATTCCCATAATGGCTTTATCGATAAGTATATCGGCGATGCTGTGATGGCTTTGTTCCCAGAGTCGCCCAATGACGCTGTACTTAGTGCGATCGCGATGCAAATGAAGGTGGCTCTCTATAATGAGTCACGCCAACAGAGGGGCGAAGTACCGATTAAGATTGGCATTGGCTTGCATACAGGCAGCTTAATGCTAGGAACAATCGGCGATGCTCAGCGAATGGAAGGTACTGTGATTGCCGATGCTGTGAATTTGGCTTCACGTTTGGAAGGATTAACCAAGCAATATGGAACTGCGATCGCAATTAGTGAGCAGGTACTATTTCAATTAGATGATATGGAACAGTATGGCTATAGATTTCTAGATCGGGTAAAGGTCAAAGGAAAGAAAGAGGCGGTAGCTGTTTTTGAAATTTATGATAGCGATACACTCTCGCAGCAGCAACTCAAAAAAGATACTAGAAGTAATTTTGAGGAAGCAATTGTATTGTATTATCAGCAAAATTTTGACCTTGCTCAGCAATGTTTTCAGCATATTTTGCAGCACAATCCCCAAGATGTAGCAGCGCAATTGTACTGTGCTCGGTGTGAAAAATATCAAAAAAATGGCTTAACCGAAGGTTGGGAAGTCGCAGAAGTCTACAGTGAAAAATAAAAAGCAAAATTTTTGTGCTCACGCATCGGGCGCAAAGATTTTGGGTTCTTATTTTGTTTCGAGGGACTTATAACTCAGAAGCATAGTAGTAGCCAGTAGTAGGGTGCGTTAGCCCTACAGCAAAAAAGAAAACCTACTAATAGTGTGATCAATAATTTTTATTTGGCTTTTGACGCTAAATGTGAGTTAAGGTATTATCTGACTCATCGTTAAAACAAAAGCATTTTTTATGGTGCAAGAACTCACCCTCCTCTCCAAAGAGGTCAGATTCCCCGACAGCGCTCCTGCCGCATATCCTGTATTTTTCAGGACATATAGCCGTAAATATAATAACAAGCGCGAAAGCTGGGCTGAAGTATGCGATCGCACACTTACAGGTTTAAAAACGCTCGGTAAGCTGACCAAAGAACAAGCTGATCTGATCGACAAAATGCAGAAACAGCTCAAGTCACTCACTTCTGGACGTTGGCTGTGGGTTGGCGGTACGGAATGGGTCGATCGCCCCGAAAATTTCTCAGGCTCCTATAACTGCACCAGCACCAATGTGATCGACTGGCGCTCTTTTGGCTTGATGATGGATCTCGCTATGCAGGGATCGGGTACGGGTGGCGTATTAGAGCCGCAGTACATTAGCCAATTGCCTGTAATTCGTAACCAGTTGCAAGTAAGTGTGATCGGTGCGATCGGTGCGACACCTGTTAGCGATCGCCGCCACAATACCGAGGTCGAATTTGACTATGCCAACAATGCCGTTAAGTTCTATGTCGGTGATAGTCGCCAAGGTTGGGTCAAGTCCTACCAATCGCTATTAGAGCTATGCAGCGACGAAAAGTTTGACGCAGCTAAGCCTGTCCAAGTCACTGTTGATATCAGCGATGTGCGCCCCAGTGGCGAAGCACTCAAGGGCTTCGGCGGCATGGCAAATCCTGTCAAGTTGCCGACACTTTACGATCGCTGCGCCAATGTTTTAAATAAAGCGATCGGTCGTCAACTCACCTCGGTTGAGTGCTGCATCCTCATCGATGAAGCCGCAGTTTGTATCGTGGCAGGCAATATTAGGCGATCGGCCGGCATGAGGCAATTTTCTTCAGAAGATGCTCTTGGCTCTGTCGCAAAAGATAATCTCTGGCAGCAGGATGAAGCAGGTAACTGGCGTATCGATCCTGAGCGTGATGCTTTGAGAATGGCAAATCATACCCGTGTATTCCATCGCAAGCCAACTGAACAAGAATGTGTTGATGCAGTTCGCAAGCAATATTATTCGGGTGAAGGTGCGATTCAATGGGCTGGTGAAGCGATCGCACGATCTAATGCTGACTTGATCACAACTCCCGAACTCAATCGTGATTTCCTTGCTGCTTATGTCAAAGGAGAAGGCAAAGAATGGTTGCGATCGCATCAACCTGAAGTTTCTGAACATGAGCTAGAGCATCGGTTACAGCGTTATGCCCTGAATCCCTGTCTAACTGCTGATACATGGGTGCATACTGAGCATGGCGCAAGACAGATTAGCGATCTGATTGGTCAGCAAGTCGGTGTCTATGTGAATGGAGAACTATTTAGCACAACGGCTGATGGCTTCTTTTTGACAGGTAATAAGCCTGTTGTGAGTCTCCAAACCAAGGAAGGTTTTTCTTTAAGACTGACAGACAATCACCAATTGCTCAAGGTAACTGCTCAAACTCAGCACGCTCAATATACTGAATGGGTGGAAACTAAGGATCTCAAAATTGGCGATCGCATTTTGCTTCATGACCACCGCGAAATCCAATCTTGGGAAGGTGAAGGAAGTTTTGAAGAAGGTTGGCTAGTTGGCAATTTACTTGGTGATGGTAGCCTCTATCAAACTCAGTGGAATGATGCAGCTTGTCTGCGCTACTGGGGTGAGACTAAGGAGGAAATGGCGAGTTATGCAATCAAGACCTTAGAATATGCCACCAATTATGAGTCGCAAAACTCTACAGGGCATTATCACAAGCAGCTACAGCATCAAGTGATTAATTCGTCTGGTTTAGCCACCCTTGCCGCAAGATTTGGGCTTTCGCCTCAAAACAAAGTGCTGTCATCTGCGATCGAGAAAGCTAGTTATGCTTTCTATTGTGGATTTTTGCGCGGATTCTTTGATGCTGATGGAAGTGTTCAAGGGACACAAGAAAAGGGTGTTAGTGTCAGACTTGCTCAAAGTAATCTGGAAACCTTGCAAGCTGTGCAGAGAATGTTGGCTCGTGTTGGAATTATTTCTTCTGTATACCAACAACGCCGCCCTGCGGGTGTACGCATGTTGCCAAATAGCGATCGCGAACTTGCTCCTTACATGTGTAAAGAACAACATGAGCTTGTGATTGCTAATGATAACTTGCAGCACTTTGCGACCAATATTGGCTTCCAAGATCCTCGGAAGGCAGCCCGTTTACAAGAATCATTGGGCAACTACTCGCGCAAAATGAATCGTGAGAGATTTACGGCGACTATTACAGGTATTACTGCTGATGGAGTTGAACCTGTGTATGATTGCACAGTGCCTCAAGTTTCTCGCTTTGATGCTAATGGTATTGTTGCTCACAACTGCGGCGAGATTCTGGGAGCAGATTTCCATTGCAATCTCTCGGAAGTGCATCTTAACTTGATTAATCCTAAGGATGAAAAAGAACAAGAAGCTGCTTTTAAAGCAGGTGCTTTGTCCGTTGCATCACTTCTTAATCATCAATTTATCGAGAAACGCTATCAATTTAGCCGTGATGTCGATCCGATTGTGGGTGTATCCTTCACAGGACTATTTGACTTCTTCGTTCATGCCTTTGGTGTGGAATGGTTGCGCTGGTTTGAGGCGGGTCGTCCTGACACTGTGCAGGGGCTAGACTTCAAAGAGAAGGAAGCTGATTATCTCAATCGCTGGCGTGAGATTGTGCATCAGACGGTTTGGGAATATTGTGACGCGCATGGTTTACGCCGCCCCAATCGTTGCACGACAACACAGCCAGCAGGCACAAAATCCTTGCTGACTGGTGCTTCCCCAGGGTGGCATCCTCCGAAGGCGCAGCGCTTTATCCGTCGGATTACTTTCCGCAAGGAAGATCCTGTGGCACGGGCTTGCATGGACTATGGCTATAGCATCATTCCTTCGCAATCGGATAAGGATGAGAATGGACAATTGCTTAATGATCCCTTCGATCCGAGATGTACAGAATGGCTAGTGGAAATTCCTGTGAGCGTGTCTTGGGCTGACCTTGACGGTGCTGACAAGGTGGAAATCAGCAAGTTTGATGTGATGGCGCAGTTTGATTTCTATATGCAGGTGCAGAAGCATTACACCCGTCATAATACTTCTGCAACCTTAGAATTGCGTGAGCATGAAATCGAGCCTTTAGGGAAGAAGATTTACGAAGCGATTCGTGATGATGAGGGTTATATCTCGGCGGCGCTATTGGCGCGTTTTGATGACCTGCAAACTTTCCCTCGGTTGCCTTTTGAGCCAATCGATAAGGCTACCTATGAGAAGCTCAGTGCTGAGGTGCTAGTACGTCGCAAGTCTGATGATTTTTACGCAAGTTTGTTGCGTTATGATTCGGGTGAGTTGATGGATGCGGGCCCTGCTGGTTGTGACTCTGATAAGTGTATGTTCCCTGAGCAGAAGCCATAAGTTGTAGGCGATCGCCTATGCCGATCATCACGATTTGGCAAGGCGATCGCTCAATTATCTATCCAACTCAGGCATGATTACGGGAATTTCTTGATTGCGATTCTTTCTGTAAATTCTAAAATCACTGTCCAACGTCAAAATTGAAGTCTGGTTATAAGTTTCTGACATCCTGACTAGGCAAGCATCTGCTAGAGACATTGGTACTGATTGATAACGCTGCATTAGGGTTTCGATTGGTTCAATTTCGTCACTCAGACAAAAAGGGATTTGAATATATCCTTGCTTGACTAATTGCAAGACTTTTTCTCGCCCTGATGGGATTCTTTGTAATAAAAAACAGGCTTCAGTTACAACTGCCTCACAGGTCAAGACGGGATATTTAGCCGCTTGCAATGACGACACAGCCCAATGATGGTGTTTATCGCTAGGCATGAGGAATGCTACCAAAACCCCTGTATCGAGAATGACGTTTTTTTGCATTATTTGCCAAATCCTTCCATGTATTTGGGGTTATAGGATAAGTCTTCCAGATTGCTATCTAAACAACCGATAAAGTCTTTGGCGGCTTCAGCAAAAGAGATCTCTTTCTCTTCAGCTTTTATCTTTTCTTGACTATCAATAGGTTTGTTTACTTTGAATTCTAAGAACTCAATAAATCTAATCACTTCGTTGCGCTGTTCGGCAGGTAAGCTTTTTATTTTGGCGATCGCTATTTCTAAGGTGGTCATTGTGTCTTTACTCACGCTTAAGTTATTTCTAGTTTAGCAAAACTCAGTATCTAAGGCGATCGGCTAAATTACTCTGGCGGAGATAGATTGCTAGATTTGGTTTAGAATGTATGTAAAAGCAGCGAATATAAAGCTATGCAAGCAGTTCAGTTACAACAAACTATTGAAAAAGATGATGAGATTCATCTAAGCGATCTGCCTGTTGTCCGTGGTCAAGAGGTTGAAGTGATAGTTTTAATTTCTCCCTTGCCTGAGACTAAAAAAAATTTACTGTGCGGCAATTGCTGAATTCTGGGTTAATTGGTATATGGGAAGATCGTACTGATATAAAGGATAGTCTGACCTACGCTCGACAGTTACGCGATCAATCTCAAACACAACATTTAGAAAATTAATTTAGAATAAGATAATGACAGAAAATCTTGTGATTTGGTTACATGAAGGTAAGAATAAAGGTGCTGTTCACCTTATGTTGTTTCTTGATACATCAAGTGATGCGTATTTTCCAGTTTATGTTATGCCCCATGAGAACTTAAATCAGAAAAGAAGACAATTTGAGAAAGATTTTTGGACGTTTGCGTATGACCACCCAATTTGACTTTAAATTACATTATTGAGAAAATATGTGGCTGACTTTGTAGGTGTAAATGCTTAAATATCAGTATTTTTAACTACAAGACTATTAATAATTATTCTATCTAGTTCTAATTCTCTAAAGCAAAAAACTTAGAAGGGTTTTACTTTTATAAGCATGGAAGATTCGCCAATTCAAGGATGAAATGCAACACCTAGAGATCTTTGCGTAAAGGGACTCATAAGGATATTCTGATATTAATCACAATAATTAGGATACCCTCATGAGCTTTGTCCATCTTACCACCACAGAAAGAAGTGAACTGTATAAACTAAGAGTAATTGAGCAATTATCTGTATCAGAGATAGGTCGTCGCTTGAAGCGAAACAAAAGTACGATTTCAAGAGAGTTATCGCGCAATACAGACGAGCGACAGATTGGCTATTTGCCAGATACTGCGGTTGCCCTGATGAAAGCAAGACGGAAACAAGCAAAGGTAAGATTTCAGAGCATCAGTGCTGAGACGATCGCCGAAGTCAAACAACGGTTAGAGCAACACCACAGCCCAGAGCAACTAGCAGGGAGAATGGAAAGGGAGGGGCTAGGTAAAATCAGCTATGAGACGATTTATCTGATGATCTATGCAAACCATCAAGAGATGGGAATATATCAACAATATCTGAGGCAGAAGCAAAAGCAACGAAGGCGCAAAGGTCGCCATCAGAAGCGAGGTGGCATTCCCAATAGGGTAGGGATAGAGAATCGACCGAAGATTGCAGATTTAAAAACAGAGATTGGACATTGGGAAAGTGATACGGTAATCGGGTGCAACCACACAGGTATCGTAGTTACGCATGTTGATAAAGCATCGAAGTATTTACTTGCTGGACTAGCTAAGAACAAGACGATGGATGAGATAAACAGAGTGACATTCAATCTATTTGAGCCTATAGAATCAACATCTCGAAAGACAATGACCTTTGATAATGGAAGAGAATTCTGTGGGCATGAGAAGCTATCTGAAAGATTGAAACTAGAGACCTTCTTTGCGAATCCATATCATTCATGGGAACGTGGATTGAATGAACACACCAATGGATTAATTAGAGAGTTCTATCCCAAAAGTACAAACTTTAAAATCGTGAAAGAAGAGGACTTTCAGAAGGCAGTGAATTTGATCAATCACAGACCCAGAAAATCACTTGACTATCGTACTCCTTACGAAGTATTCTTTGCTTCATCAGAACCCGTTGCATTTCATCCTTGAATTGGCGCATTACCAAACCGTTTCAAGTCGAAGAAGTCTTAATCCGTATCAAACACCAACTATCACTGAAAGTCGCTGAATTAAAAATTTGCCAACTAAATCAACAACTAGAGCAACAAAACGAACAGTTAGAAGCAATCAACGCAGAATTACAGTTAGAAATTATCGAGCGTCAAATTATAGAAGAAACATTGAAAGTTAATGAAGAACGTATAGACAGTATTTTAGGATCTATTGAAGATGTCGTCTGGTCAATGCATCCAACAGCCACACAGTTTATCTATTTTAATGCTGCGGTTGAAAAAATCTATGGTTATCCCATTTCTAACTTCTTTGAAGATCCTGAATTCTGGTTAAAAGTAATTCACGTAGAAGATCGCGATCGCATTGAGGCTGCCAATCTTAGCATTATGACAACAGGGACTGTAAGCGAAGAATATCGAATCTTACGCCCTGATCAAGAAGTTCGCTGGGTAAGCGATCGCCGATATCTTGTTTATGATCGCGATGGTAAAGTTATACGGATCGATGGGATTGTTCGAGATATCACTGATCACAAACGGGCGCAAGATCAATTAGTCCATGACGCTCTCCATGACTCACTTACAGGACTACCAAATCGCAATCTGTTTATGGATCGTGTCGAGCAAGCGCTTAAATATAGCAACCGACATTCCCAATATATGTTTGCGGTGATGTTCATCGATCTAGATCGCTTTAAAATGGTTAATGATATGCATGGTCATATGATTGGCGATCAGTTTTTGCAAGCGATCTCCAAGCTTTTAGGTGGTTGTTTGCGATCGGTTGGTGATACTGTAGCCCGTCTCGGAGGGGACGAGTTCACGATTTTGATTGATGATATCCAAGAAGTTAGCGAAGCCTTGATGATTGCCGATCGCGTTCTTTCTAAGCTTTCACTTCCGATTAATTTACCAACTCAAACAATTTTTGCAAGTGCTAGTATTGGCATCGTCATCAGCAATCGAGACTATGTGAATGGCACTGATTTACTCAGAGATGCTGATATTGCTATGTATCGAGCTAAGTCGCTTGGAAAGGGAAGATACATTCTCTTTGACAAGGAAATGTACGAACAAAACCTGAAGGCGAGTCAACTTGATAGTGATCTCCATTACGCTTTAGAGCGACAGGAGTTTGAGCTGTATTATCAACCAATTATATCTTTGACATCAGATAAGCTCGCAGGATTTGAAGCCTTAATTCGGTGGCATCACCCTGAACGTGGATTAGTACCACCCTGTGAGTTTATTCCCATCGCTGAAGAAACAGGCTTAATTATTGGGATTGGTGATTGGGTGATAAACCAAGCTTGTAAGCAGTTATCTATATGGCAAAGCCAATTTATAGAAGCCAAGTCTCTAAAAATGAGTATTAATCTTACTTGTCAGCAAATACGCGAAAAAAACCTTTTAGAAAAACTAGATCGGGTGTTAGCAACAACAGGAATAGATGGCAGTACTATCCGACTAGAAATCACCGAGAGCTCAATGATGGATCAAGGTGAAGAAACGATCGCGAAACTAGAAGAATTATGCGCCCGCAATATTCAACTGAGCATTGATGACTTTGGACAGGGTTATTCTTCTCTCAGTTATTTACATCGTTTTCCCATCAATACGCTCAAAATTGATCGAACCTTTGTCGAACAGATGAGCCTTGGTGGACAGAATTTTGAAATTATCCGCACAATTATCATTCTTGCCCATGCCCTAAATATGAATGTAGTTGCCGAAGGCGTAGAAACCCATGAGCAAATGTCTATGTTGAAGCAATTAGGCTGTGAGTATGGTCAAGGCTATTTCTTCTCTCGTCCGATCATCGCTGCCGCCGCTGAGCAAATGATTAGAAGCCAAACAACATAGGCGGTAAAGGTAATGCCTATAGAGAACCACAAGAGATTTTTTGAAATTGTTGCGAAGCAACAATTTCAAAAAATCTCTTGGTTCTGGTTTGAGCGCAAAGCGCTGTAATAATTAGATTCAGAACTAAAAGATAAAATCTATGCTGTTACACCTATCCACATGGCAAGAAGTCGAGATTTATTTACAGCGATCGCAGGCTGTAATTATTCCCATCGGCTCCACTGAGCAGCATGGCCCCTCAGGGTTAATCGGCACAGATTTTATTTGCGCTGAAGCGATCGCCCGTTCCGTTGGCGAAAAAGCCGAGGCTTTAGTTACTTCCACCCTTACCCTTGGCATGGCTGAGCATCACACAGGCTTTGCAGGCACAATTAGCTTAAAACCCTCCACGCTTACCTTAGTAATTCATGATGTCGTGCGATCGCTTGCCAAGCACGGATTTAAACGATTCTTCTTTCTGAATGGTCATGGTGGCAATATTGCCGTTCTCAAAACTGCCTTCACAGAGATTTATAACGAGCTGCCTGATGTGCGTTGTCGCCTTGGTAACTGGTGGGCAAGTAATGACATGTATAAACTGGTTAGAGAGCTTTATGGCAATCAAGAAGGCTATCACGCTACGCCCAGTGAAGTTGCTGTCACGATGTATCTCTATCCTGACTCGATCAAAAATGTCTCTCTTAGCGAATATGTCAATAAAGATAGCCGCATTTACAGTCCAGAAGAATTTCGCAAACGTTATCCCGATGGTCGTATGGGGTCAAATCCTGCCCTAGCGACTGTTGAACATGGGCAACAACTTTTTGAGCTTTCCGTCAAAGAGCTAGTCAGCCAATACAACGATTTTCTTGCTGAAGTTTAAACGAGCTAATAAATTTTTTAAAAGTGTTGCAAGGCAACACTTTTAAAAAATTTATTGGTTCAGATTTGAGTGCAAAGCGCAGTAAATCCGATAAACAAGATTAAGTCATTTGCAGCAAAGCACAAACACAAAAATCGTTGTATGCTGATCAACTTAAACATCAAAAGTACTAGCATTTTTCCCTCATGCTTGATCGAGCAGCGATAACCGTAGCGATTTCCCTATGTCCCGAAGAAGCAGTTTGTTACTTAGCGAGGGTTTACACAACCTTAGTTGTTTTCAATCCACCTGAGTTTATTAAGACTTCTATCGGGAGTAGAGTGTTGATTCATTCCCTTGGCTATCCCGACAATCCCGAATCTGCCTATATGTGTAGGCAACTCATGGATGAGTTTGGTTTTGATACTGACACTTTTCCTGCTTTTGCGATCCAAGGACTAGCCACGATCGCTTCTATTTTTCCCTGCGATCGTCAAAATTTGGATGTAGATTTTGAACTAGATCAACATCTTGATATTGCGCCTACCAGCTTAATCGATCTGCAATCAAGGGTAGAAGATAGAGGGCAAGCTGCATGGTTAGTGCAATTAAAAGAAACTTACTTTTTGCAAGAGCCAATTTATGATGTCCTACCCCCAATGAATACAGAAACGGGCAATGCATGGCTCCCACAACATCCATCCCATTTAGAAAATTTTCAAAATGCTCTAAGACGAGATATTCTGAGCAGTAAAGTTTAAGAAAAATGTTTTGTAATTGAGTAGGATTATAGCCTTGCGATCGCCTATTCTCTAATCTGCAATGCGATGATCGCTCAATAAATTAAAATATCGCTACCACACTACAGATTATTTTCCTGAGTGTTAGATAATGTTGGAACCTTAGTGGGTTGGTTTTGTTGTGTAACTCTAATCAAGAATCTTAGAGCTTCATTTACTGCATCGGCGCTAGGAAATATTGCGGCGACATCAGGTTCTAAGCGCACTGTTGAGCAACCAAAGCTCTTACGTCCTGAGCCTAGTTTTCTGACACGCAGACTTTTAAGGTCATATTCGGGTCTAAGGTCGTCGTCTAATTCTAATTCATCCTTCTTCATATGTTTCACGCTCTGATTTTGTAACTTCTCTGGCACTGATGATCCGAATTGATTCTCTTCTCTCTGTATAGGAAACGATTAATAATCGTCCTCGATTTGATTCGCCGACAATTAGGTAACGTTCTTCGTCTTCTGAGTGGTCTAGATCATAGAAATCAACATAAAGCGGATCGTCAAAGATGGTTTTCGCTTCGGCGAAGGAAACTCCATGCTTTGCCAAGTTTTTGATTGCTTTGTTTTCGTCCCACTCATATTTCATGAATTTATTTTAACAAGTATTGAAAGCGATCGCCTATTCTCTGATTTGCAATGCGATCGCCCAATAAATCAAAATATCTCAACCAATCTATCTCAACCTGTTTAAAGGCAGTTATTTCGCAAGAATATGGCGTTTGGTGTGGTTCTGTCCCTGCGCTGAACGGTTGCCATACTTGGGGGGACAGCTACGAACATCTATTGGAAATGTTGCAAGATGCTGTGCAGGCGTGGTTAGAGGTTTTGTAGGCGTTGCATTTCATCATTGAATTGGCGGTTTCTCTAATGATGAAACCAAAGATTTTTCTACCAGCATATTTATCAGCAATCCACTTTTGTTGCCTGTAAATGATGGTACTGGCGGTTTAGTTGAATGGAATCCTAATCAAGGAGATTGGACAATGCGGGTGGGATATGTCACCACAGGCGCAGGATTTCCCACTGTCGATCCGATTCAGAATATTAATCAAGGACTATTTGGCGATCCCTATCAAGCGATCGCAGAATTAGAATTTGCTCCTAAAGATGCACAAGAAAATACACCCGTATCCATCCGTCTGCAATATACCAATGGCTCCGTCAATAATCTTGATTACAACATTGGTGGACTTAACTTTGAATGGATGCTTAATAAAGGCTTCGCAGTATTTGGAAGATATGGTTTCGGCTCCATTCATAACCGTGATAATCCCATTCGTGATGTATTACCGACTTATATAAATGCCAACTTCGGAGGCAATGCGATTAATCCGCAAACATGGTCTTTAGGCTTAGCTTTTCCCGATTTATTTACTGAAGGCGGATTGGGCGCGATCGCGATCGGGCAACCCTTTATCGATACGAATGTGGGCAATGCTACTCAAACTAATCTTGAGCTATTTGTTAAATTTCCAATTACCTCACAGATTACGATCACGCCAAATTTGCAGATGATCTTTAATCCTAATAACAACAATACCAATGGCTCAATCACGATCTTGAGTTTACGCACAGTATTTAGTTTTTAATACTCCCTCGCTAATCAAGAATCGGCAGTGCTTTACATCGCTAATTCTTGAATGAGATCAGATTTGGTATTAACTTTGACTTATTGAAAGAAGCTTTGACCTAATAATTTATTTATATTGTTAGGATGAATAAATATTTACTCCATCCTCTCTAAATAAATAGTGAGTTTTAAACTATGTTTTCAAGGGATTTTGAGTCTATAGATAGTACCAAAGTTAAATCGGCAAAATCAGTTCAAAGTTCTAAGCAAATTCTTTCTGCTCAAGAATTGAATGTATTGAATGCTAAGTCTGATCTTAAGGGATCTGTGCAATTATTTGGGCATCTTGCGGTGATGTCAATTAGTGGCTATCTCTGGGGCACAAATATGGGAAATCTTAGTGATCGTTGGTTTATAGCTATACCAGCGTTAATTCTTTACGGATTTAGCTTTGCAATTATGTTTGCGCCATTGCATGAGTCTTCCCATCGTACCGTTTTTACGAATAATCAAGCCAATGATGTCCTTTGCTGGTTTGCAGGACTTTTATCTTTTTATAACAGTACCTTCTATCGGCTCTATCACAAATGGCACCATCGTTATACGCAAATTCTTGATAAAGATCCTGAACTTAGCGATCGCAAGCCGACCAATCTCAAGGAATATATCATCGAAATTAGTGGGATTACTTGGTGGATCGGCAAGTTTAAGAGACATTTCCTTACAGCGATCGGAAACTTAGAGAACTGTCCGTTTATCCCTGAAGGCTCTCGCGCAGAAGTAATTCGCTCTAACCGTTTACAGCTATTGGTTTATGCGGTGGCGATCGCTATTTCTATATATTTTCAACAGCCTTGGTTTATCACCTATTGGCTGCTACCCCTCGCAGTCGGTCAGCCCTTTTTGCGATTTCTACTCCTAGCCGAGCATACCGATCGCCCCAATACCGACAATATGCTTGCCAATACCCGCACCACTCTCACCCTTGCGCCCTTACGCTTCCTAATTTGGAATATCTCCTACCATGCCGAACATCATCTCTATGCTTCCATTCCCTTCCATCAATTAGGTGCAGCCCATGCAAAACTAAGTTCTCATTTTGAATGTGTCGAAAATGGTTACTTCAACGTCCATCGTAAAATCATTGCTAATTTCAGCGCGAAGCCTGAGAATTCCGTAGCATGAATACTTTTACGATTAAGGACTTTCAGCTTCAGTGCGGTGTAACCTTGCCGCAAGCGCAACTGGTTTACCAGACCTACGGCGAACTAAATGGCGATCGCTCGAACGTAATTCTCTATCCTACCTCCTACGGAGCGCAACACCCAGATATTGAATGGTTGGTGCGACCTGATGGCATTCTCGATCCGACAAAATGGTTTGTAATCATCATCAATATGTTTGGGAATGGGCTATCGAGTTCGCCGAGCAATTGTGCGGAATGTGGCTTAGCTGAGCAGGGCTTCTGGTTTACACATCTAGATAATGTCACGGCTCAAGAGCTATTACTGCGTGAAGTCTTTGGGATTGAACACTTAGCCCTAGTTTACGGCTGGTCGATGGGCGCTCAGCAAGCCTATCATTGGGGTGCGTTATATAGCGATCGCGTGGAACGTATCGCCGCAATTTGTGGCACGGCGAAAACCACCGATCACAATCGCATTTTCTTAGAGAGTTTGCGATATTCCCTCACTGGTGATCCAGCTTGGAATGGAACTAGTTTTGATGGTATTCCCGATCACGGTTTTCGCACCTTTGCCAGAATTTACGCTAGTTGGGCAGCATCCCAATCCTTTTATCGTGAAGGTTTGTATTATCAGTTTGGCTACGAATCTCTCGAAGATTATCTCTTGCGTGGTTGGGAAGCGGGCTATCGCAAGCGCGATCCGCGAAATTTGATGGCGATGCTTGATACTTGGCTCAGGTGCGATGTCAGCGATAATCCTATTTATCAAAAAGATTATGAACTTGCCATGCGATCGATCCAAGCGAAAACCCTAGTCATGCCTAGCACTACGGATTTGTATTTCACCCCCGAAGATTGCGATCGCGAGGCATCTCTAATTCCTCATAGTTCATACCTTCCCATTCCTTCAATCTGGGGACATCGTGCAGGTAATCCCTATCAAAATCCTGAAGATGAGCAGTTCATTAGTCAAGCGGTTGGAGAATTGCTAAGTCGCCAAGAATCATCGGGATAGATTCTCTTGCATCCATACTCGAAAAGCCTTCATCGCTGTGCTGCGTCCTTGGCTAAGACTTATCTCTAAAAACTGTGGTATGACATCACGAATAGGAATATCTCCAAAAATAGGGCTTAATTCCGATTCGATATACTCGCCATCACGCAAAATATAAATTTTCAATGTCTGATCGTATAGCCATAGTTCAGGTACACCAAGGACGCGGTAAACATCAAACTTGGTTTTGGAAGTTACGTCTACCTCGATCGCTAGATCGGGTGGAGGATCGATGGTCATGTCTAGTTTGCGGATACCACGCATAGCGACATTGTTTTGAATGTAGAAGCAATCATCGGGTTCTAGTCCTGCGAGTTTGTCAACGCGCTTGAAGGTTGTAGATCCAAACCCTTCAAAATCGATTTCCATTTCGTCCATCAGGACTTGTACAAAATCTCTAATCAAAACTTTAATTTTTTCGCGTTCAGGTAAAGGCATAACAATTTCGCTCATGTAGGTAAATAGGTGGAAGGAGGAAAAAGAAGACGACGCAGGAAGTCAAAATCAATCCAACGTAGATTGTAAGCCCACTCGAACATGGCTACATACAGATACAAATACTTCTTGTGAATACCTCGAAAGGGACGCAGAAAATTGCGTAAACCAACCCAAATGCCCTCCATAGTATTGCAATGAACCTCACAAAAACCATCTTGATCTTCATCGCGGGCATACTCGCGCTGAGAGTGACAAACGGTTTGACGCTCACGACCAGAAGCAGGTATGCGATTATAAGCATCGGATTCATCGGTATAGACTGTCGTGGTCGGTAAGGTCGTTACCTCTACCTGCGGTTGAATCGTGATTTGTTGAGTATTGTCACAGACCTTCATGCGGATCTGACCACTGTTGCGCCCAACAGTACCGACAATGGGTGGACGGTCATTTGCCATGGTTCCCTTGCCTTTGCGTTGATTCCCGCGTTGTCTTGGTGGGTCTGCTATTGGATCTTTTTTTTTGCTCCCTTTTCTCCTGCATTCTGAAACATCTCGTCCATCTCGGCTTCAGCATCGGGCAGATTACCATTAATCAAATGGGCAAATCCTCGACGTTGGATGCGATGCCGCCAAGACAATAATGTCCCATAGTCGAGTCCTAGTTCCTCGGCTATGTGTTGGGTCGTTTGTCCTTGTAAGAATCCACGCAATATCAGCACGATCTGACCACAGGTGTAATGGCTTCCTGATAAGTCTGTTCCTGTAAAAATGTGAAACACTTTCCCACATTCCCGACACTTATATTTGACGATTGGTGTACGTTGGCGATCGTGTGGCGCTTGTCCTGCTGGTATTGCGTGTCCACTTGGACAATGCAAACCCTTTGGATGCTGGATCTTTAATAACCATTCATAGCACGCTTGTTCATCTAACAATTCGGTCAGGGGAAATTTGATCATGGCATCTCTATCGATTTATGAAAATGACTTCCTCCTATTTTGCCATTTCACCTACTTCCCCATATGAGCGAAAGCTTTTATCTATACAGAAACTGATGATTTTGACCTCACGTACTTTATCTGAGATCTTGCACCATTCAAGAAAAGGGGTTGCAGAAAGAGCAGAAATGTGAAAAAAAGGGCGTAGTAGTAAATTAAATAACGAGCATGGAAAGCATCGTTAAGCACGCCCAAGGGCTAGTGTATAGTCTTCTGTGTTTGATGCCAAGTGTGTATCAAACAGCAAGTCTCAATGCAATACTAGGACTATTTCTCGAAGCACAAAGGCATCCTTATCCAGAACATACACAGATAAAATCAGCGAGTGCACTCAGCCGATTTCTCAATCACTATAACTGGTCAACGAGAGCAGTAATTCGGTCAACACGGCAGGCTATTTTGGGACAAATCGCCAAGCATCGCCCATCGAAACAAGTGCCATTAAAGATACTGATAGACTTGACTACCCTAGAAAAAAGCGGCAAGTTTTTACATTTGAGCAATCCCACCCAAAACGAACCAGACCCATGGGTGAGAATACTAAACGGAAAGCGAGGACTACATCTGGTTGTACTGTATCTGGTCTATGGAGAGTGGCGCGTACCATGGAGTTTTAGAGTATGGCGCGGCAAAGGATACCCCAGTCCCTCTGACTTAGCTTGTAAGTTATTGGGGACAGTACCCAAGCAACTAACCCAAGGCAAGACTGTGATTGTCCTTGCTGATACTGAGTTTAGTACGGTGAAGTTTTTCAATACTGTCCGCGCCAAGACTTGGCGCATCGTTGTCGGTGTACGCAACAATCGTAAACTTCAAGATGGCCGTACAGTCAAACAACTTTATCGTCATGGCAAACGTGGACAACAAATTTTGCTAGAAGGGCTAACTCAGCCTTTGACGATCTCTTGGTTTTGGCTCAAAAGAGCTGATAGTAAACGGGAGTTACGCTTTGTTGTCTCTTCTCATCCTTATTCTGGTGCTTATCTGGTGATGTTAGGTCGTAAGCGTTGGGCGATTGAGGGATTCTTCAAAACCATCAAACATCGCTTTGGTTTGCATTGTTTTGGGCAATCTACAAAACTTGGTGTTTATCGTTGGCTTATCCTCTCTCTGCTTGCTTATCTTTTGGCCCATTGGATTGATCAATGGTCGAGTCCTCCTGTCTTGGACTGGAAAGCTACCTGTGATTTGACACTTTCCGTTTTATTTCCTTCTGTCCTTTGGTTGAAACTTCTTAGGTATCTCCAAATTAGTGCCGATATTGCTGCTCGTCATGGGTTTGAAATTATTCTCAAACCCATTCCTACTTAACTCTTTCAGGAATGGTGCAAGATCTCAGTTATCTATAACCAAGTGGAAACTATCGAAAAAGCAGTTAAATCATTGTACGAGTATATAGATAGAAAAAAAGATGAATTTCATCAATTCAGGCATTGGGTTAATCGAAGCCCCTTAGCAAAAACTTTGAATAGAGGTCATCTAGAAATCTTGAAAGAAGCTTTGAAATCTCCTGGACAAGAATTTACGGCAAAACAGGTTGCTATTGATTTGGGAGTCATTGAGAATACTGCAAGAAATTATCTTGCAGCCTTGGTGGATAAAGATTTATTATTGCTCGCTCAATCAAAACGAGGCAAAGCACGTATTTATATCGCTCCAGCTAACTTAAAAGCAAGATTGGAACTGTAATCAGGAGGCGATCGCTTACTCACCATCAGATTTCCATGCGATCGCCTTGCTGATCTGCGGATCAGGTAACTTGCGTGTAATTACGGCGGCGGCAAGAACTAAAGCAGTTGATACCCAGAGACATCCCACTAAACCTGCAAACTGATAAACTAATCCCGATAACACCGTTCCTGCTAAGCGTCCGCCCGAATTTGCCATGTAATAGAAGCCAACATTTAGAGCAACTTTGTCATCATCAGTAAAGGCGAGAACTAGGTAAGAATGCACCGATGAGTTAAATGCAAAGACTACGCCAAAGATGAATAAACCGCCGATGATTACTAAATTTGCTGGGAGATTTAATTGCAGAGCGATCGCAATTAACGCAGGTACAGCAATTAGGGAAGTTGTCCAAAATCGCACGGTTTGCGATCGGGGTGGTTGTCCAGAACCAAAGCGCTTGATCAATGTCGGTGCGAGAGATTGAATTAAACCATAGCCAATTACCCAACAAGCTAAGAAGCCACCAACTTGATAAAATGACCAGCCTAAGACGCTTCGCAAAAATACTGGTAGTCCCACCACAAACCAAACATCTCTGGAGCCGAATAAAAAGAATCTGGCTGCTGATAGAAGATTGATTTCAGGGCTTTTAGAAAAGAGTTGTTTGAACTTAACTTTTGCTTTGATTTTGCCCATTCCCTTTGGTAAGAATAAGCCTGTGAACAAAAGCAGGAATAAACATCCCGCCATAATCCATAGGGAATTCACAAATCCACATAGTCCTAATAAAGCACTACCGACAAAAAATCCGACACCTTTAAGGGCATTTTTAGAACCTGTGAGGATGGCAACCCACTTGAATAGAGCCGATTGAGCATCCTGCGGCACGACTAAGCGAATTGCACTTTTGGTACTCATTTTGGTCAAGTCTTTGGCAATCCCTGAAAACGCTTGCGCGATCATCACATAGAGAACTGCTAACCACTGCGCCCATTCAGGATTGAGAAAGGATAACATTATCAACGAGAATATCTGTAAGCCAATTCCTGTATAGAGGGTGACTTTCAGTCCTAATTGTGAGCCAATCCATCCGCCTAAAAAGTTGGTAACGACTCCAAATACTTCATAGAACAGAAATAGCGAAGCGATTTGAATTGGGGTATAGCCAATATTGTTGAAATAAAGCAGTACCAATAGTCGCAATGCACCATCAGTAATCGTAAACCCCCAATAGGTGAGGGTGACAAGCACATAATTTTTGAAGTTTGCTTGTGATGCAGTTGAGGAGTTCATAGGTTGTTTTTAAATCGACACAGCCACTTTTCTCGCTAATTCCGCCATGCGACAGGAATAGCCCCACTCGTTGTCATACCAAGCCAATATCTTGACCTGAGTTCCATCCACAACCATTGTCGAGAGGGCATCAATAATGGACGATCGCAGATCGTCTTTGTAGTCAATAGAAACTAAGGGACGTTCTTCATAACCTAAAATTCCGTTAAGCGCACCTTCGGATGCTGTTTTTAATAAGCTATTCACTTCCTCAATTGTGGTTTCTCTCTCTACTTCAAACACACAGTCCGTAAGGGAAGCATTCAGCAAAGGCACGCGCACCGCTAATCCATTTAACTTACCCTTGAGTTCAGGATAGATCATTGCGATCGCAGTTGCCGATCCCGTTGTTGTCGGAATCAGTGACAAAGCCGAAGCCCTAGCACGGCGAAGATCTTTATGGGGTGCATCAACGAGGGTTTGGGTATTCGTATTGTCATGAATGGTAGTAATCACTCCATGCTTAATTCCTAAACCTTCATGGATAACTTTCACCACAGGCGCGAGACAGTTAGTAGTGCAAGACGCTGCTGTTAATAGATGATGCTGTGCGGGATCGTAGAGATAATCGTTAATTCCCATGACAATATTTAGCGCTTCTTCTTTGACAGGAGCCGCAACGATGACTTTCTTTACGCCTTTAGTGAAATAGGGATTTAGGGTTTTGGGGGTGCGGAATTTGCCAGAACATTCCAAAACTATATCTACGCCTAATTCTTGCCAGTTGACTAATTCGGGTTTGGCATATTCGCTAAAACTAAGGGATTGAAGATCGATTTGGATGCGATCGCCTTCTAATCTCACATCATTTTGCCAGCGTCCATGCACCGAGTCAAATGTGAGTAAATGCGCGGCAGCTTCTACGCCGCCCTTGATTTCATTAATATGCACAAATTCTAATTCGGGAAAGTCCCAAGCAGCACGCAGAACCAATCTGCCAATTCTGCCAAAACCATTAATGCCAACGCGCACAGCCATAGATTATCTAAAGGTTAAATTTATTTTAAATATTGATTAAGATAAATATTCATTTTAATCAATATATTTATTCTGGCTGTATTTGTGGGAATCTGTCAACACTAAAATTTGAATTAGGCTTAGCGCCGAACAGACGCAGCTTTGGTGTCAAAGAAATGTCGCTTGAACCAAAAAGATAAATTTACAAGACTAATTAAAACTGGAACTTCAATTAGGGGGCCAACAACCGCCACAAAAGCTGCACCAGAATTAATGCCAAATACGCCGACTGCAACAGCGATCGCTAATTCAAAATTGTTACTTGCTGCCGTGAAAGCCACACTCGCCGCTTTGTCATAATCCGCCTTGATTAGCCAAGCAAAATAAAAGCTGACTACAAACATCGCTACGAAATAAATCAACAATGGAATCGAAATTCTGACGACATCCAAAGGGATTTTTAACATCAAATTTCCCTTGAGACTGAACATCACTACAATCGTAAACAGCAATGAAATCAGGGTGATTGGGCTAATTTTAGGAATAAATACATTGTGATACCAGCTTTTCCCTTTAATTTTGCTCAGAAAAAAGCGCGTCAAAAAACCTACAATAAAGGGAATACCGAGATAAATAGAAACAGTTTGTCCAATTTCAATGATACTGATATTCACCACAGTGCCTTGTAAGCCAAATAGTGGCGGTAATACGGTGATAAAAAACCAAGCATAAAAACTATAAAACAGCACTTGGAAGATACTATTAAAGGCAACTAATCCCGCCGTATATTCGGAATTCCCCTTAGCGAGATCGCTCCATACCACCACCATTGCAATACATGGCGCAATCCCAATCAACATCAAGCCCACCATATATTCGGGAGAGTCTCGAAAAAAGGCGATCGCCAATAGAAACATCAAACTCGGCGCAATGATCCAGCTTTGAAAAAGAGATAGAGCCAAAATTTTGCCATTACGGAAGACATCGCCTAATTCTTCATAACGTACTTTCGCAAATGGTGGATACATCATCAAAATTAAGCCGATCGCGATCGGGATATTGGTAGTCCCAATTTGAAACTGATTGATTACCCGATCAACCGCAGGAAAAAGTGCGCCGATCGCCACACCTACCGCCATCGCCAGAAAAATCCACAGCGTCAAAAAGCGATCGAGTATAGAGAGTCTTTTAATCGGCTTTACTTGTACCATTAGATTATTATCAACATTGATTTTTATCTATATTTATAATAATCAATATTTTGGCAGAGCACCATAATCCATGGCAATATAAGTTTTATGAAGCCTAATCAATCTATTGCTATTTGTTGTCCACCTCTGCTCGCAGGTCGCCTGACATCTGATAATGCAAACTATTTAGCAGCTATCTTTAGAGTATTGGGGGAACCTGCACGTTTACAAATCTTGAGCTTAATTGCGGCTCAACCCAGCCAAGAAGTATGCGCCTGTGAATTGGTGGAGACTTTAGGCTTAGCACAACCAACGGTCAGCCATCATCTCAAAGTTTTATACGAAGCAGGTTTACTGACTAAGGAGCGTCGTGGAACTTGGATTTACTATCGCATTTTGCCTGAAAAGTTAGCGATGTTAAGGGATGCTCTTTCATAAACAGAGGGGACGCTAAGCGTCCCCTCTGTTTTATAAGCCTAACGTAATTCCTCTTGCCATCATGGAAGCGAGGAGAGGAATGAGACTAAATCCCACAAGCTCGACGTGAATGATTGTTCTTAAGGTTTTGACTTTCTCTGGGCTTACCTCTGGAGGCTTTTCAGCGCGAAGGTTTTTAATCCACATCAAGAATGAAACTGTGGGATATAGCGACAATAAGCCAACCGCAATAAATACAGATATTTTCATCCAGAAAACTGGTTGATGGGAATAGTAATCTGCGCCTTTTTCAAAATATAAATATCTTAAAATCCCCGTTACTAAGACCGTAATTCCTGCGATTCCATAGATAGTATCGGCTATCAGAATTCGCCATCCATCACGATTGGTTAAGTCCTGCTTTAGGGTAAATAGTTCTGTAGATAAAGCTGCAAAAATAAGTCCTAAGCTCAAATAATGTAAATAAGCAGCGATCGCATTAGCCCACATAAAATCCTCCTAAATTAATAATTTCAAATGTAAAGCGCTCTAATCTCTCTTGAGGTTCTTAGGGTTACGCGTTCTCAAGGTTATCATCAAAGGTCAATGCCACAATTTCATTAGAGGCGATCGCAAAATGACCACATCAATGACCAACATTCTCGATATTGTGCAAGCTGATTACGCAAAATTCCCTGAAGCACAGACCTATAGCATCTATAGCGAAGATGTCTATTTTAAAGATCCTGTCTATAACTTTCGCGGCATCAAGCAATATCAAAAGATGATCGGCTTTATTACCTTTTGGTTTAAAAATCTCAAGCTTGAGCTCCATGAAATTTCACGTACTGAAAATCTAATCAAAACACGTTGGACAATGAGTTGGGATGCACCTTTACCTTGGAAGCCGAGAATTGCAGTTACTGGCTGGAGCGATCTGACTCTGGATGACAAAGGTGAATTAATTATTTCCCATGTTGACTATTGGGAATGCACCAAATTTGACGTAATCAAGCAGCATTTCATCTTTTCTCATTTCGGAAGTTAGTCTGAGAAATGGTTATAGCATTTTAAGACAAGATAATTGAAGCCCAGTCTGGAGAATAGTTTCAGTCGGTTTAATAGTTATTACCAAGTAGGGTTAATTATCATTTAAATACTAAGATATGGATAACTGCCTCTAGCTTCCTTATCTATAAATTTATGCATAAGCTACCCAAATCTAAATATGATCCTATAAAAAAATTAAAAGTCATATTTTCAGGACTTCATTTTGCAGTCTCTGATTTTAGTGTTGCTTATAAACTTGTTTTATCAGTTCCTGTCTTTATCTTGTCGTTTATTCTTCAGCAATGGATTGATTTTACTTTGATTTTACTAGCTACAGGAATGATGCTAGTTGCAGAGTTATTAAATAGCGCGATCGAAATTTTGTGTGATTTTGTTCAACCCCGAAAGGATATGCAAATTGGTATTATTAAGGACATTGCAGCAGCTGCGGCTGGCATCAGTATCTTTGTATGGGCTGCAACACTGATCCTTGAGGTAGGTCATCTCTGGCCGAAGATAATCTGATTACAACTCACTAGACAATGAGTTGAGACGCTCCTTTAAATTGGAAGCCAAGAATTGATGTTATTAAGCGGCATTTTGCTTTCTCTAATAGGACTTACGCAAATCAACCAAGAACTTTAGTTCTTGGCTCAAAGCTCAAGGCAGTTAAAACTGACTAAAGAAAGCCTCAAACCAACCTGTTTCAAAAGGTTTAAGCTTTTAGCCCGCAATTTATTGCAGGGCAGATGCGTAAGTCCTATCTAAGTAAAGAGTTCGCTCATGTAGGTAAATAGGTGGAAGGAGGAAAAAGAAGACGACGCAGGAAGTCAAAATCAATCCAACGTAGATTGTAAGCCCACTCGAACATGGCTACATACAGATACAAATACTTCTTGTGAATACCTCGAAAGGGACGCAGAAAATTGCGTAAACCAACCCAAATGCCCTCCATAGTATTGCAATGAACCTCACAAAAACCATCTTGATCTTCATCGCGGGCATACTCGCGCTGAGAGTGACAAACGGTTTGACGCTCACGACCAGAAGCAGGTATGCGATTATAAGCATCGGATTCATCGGTATAGACTGTCGTGGTCGGTAAGGTCGTTACCTCTACCTGCGGTTGAATCGTGATTTGTTGAGTATTGTCACAGACCTTCATGCGGATCTGACCACTGTTGCGCCCAACAGTACCGACAATGGGTGGACGGTCATTTGCCATGGTTCCCTTGCCTTTGCGTTGATTCCCGCGTTGTCTTGGTGGGTCTGCTATTGGATCTTTTTTTTTGCTCCCTTTTCTCCTGCATTCTGAAACATCTCGTCCATCTCGGCTTCAGCATCGGGCAGATTACCATTAATCAAATGGGCAAATCCTCGACGTTGGATGCGATGCCGCCAAGACAATAATGTCCCATAGTCGAGTCCTAGTTCCTCGGCTATGTGTTGGGTCGTTTGTCCTTGTAAGAATCCACGCAATATCAGCACGATCTGACCACAGGTGTAATGGCTTCCTGATAAGTCTGTTCCTGTAAAAATGTGAAACACTTTCCCACATTCCCGACACTTATATTTGACGATTGGTGTACGTTGGCGATCGTGTGGCGCTTGTCCTGCTGGTATTGCGTGTCCACTTGGACAATGCAAACCCTTTGGATGCTGGATCTTTAATAACCATTCATAGCACGCTTGTTCATCTAACAATTCGGTCAGGGGAAATTTGATCATGGCATCTCTATCGATTCATGAAAATGACTTCCTCCTATTTTGCCATTTCACCTACTTCCCCATATGAGCGAAAGAGTTAGCCTTATAAACTAACGCGATGTGCAACTAAGAATTAGGAAACAACCAAGTCTTCAAACTGTAAAGGATGAAGAGAATGTCGGTTGAGCCAAAAACAAAGAGTATGAGCAAGAATTTTGCGATTAAGGCGACTAGAAAGATGCCATATGTCTCTAGCCCATACCTTATCAAGATGAAAGCGTCCAACTAACTGACCAATAACAGTCTCAATCAAGCGGCGCACTTTGATAATCAATCGCACCCACCAATGAGGACGGGAATCGTGCATATTCGAGCGCAGAGCCGTTTGTAAATCAATGGCAAAGGTCTGTAATTCTTGCTTGAGGGGTTGGCTAAGATAGCCTTTGTCCCCGATCAGGAAACCATGAATTTTGGAGACTAAATCCCAGAGAGTTTCCCGTTCATCGCCATTAGCAGGAGTAAGAGCAAACTGAGTAATTACACCGCTACCACTGATGAGAACATGACCATGAAAGCCATAGTAATGCATATCCTTGGCTGCACAGTAACCATAGTCAGCAATATCTGCAAAGCTACGACAACGGGATGCACGAGCAAGGTAACACAGAGGTATTGGTACACCATCAATCAGATGCAAGTCATCGTCTAAAGCACCTAACTGAGAGGCAAGTTTTTCTTGCAGCATGGCTTTGTACTGCCACAGATTGGCAGCTTGTCTGACAAAGGTGGTGCGACTTTTTAAGCCTGGAAACCATTCTTGCCAATGATCGCGAAAATATTGCCAGACCCCTACATCGGTCTCTATTCCACGATACTCGGCGACGATTTCCATCGTCATCACTTCACTGTCACTCAGGGCTGGCTCAAATCCTTTACTTCTAATCCGATGCTTTGTGGTTATTTCTTTGAGCAGTTCATCGATTTTGCAAAATACGGCAATGATAAAATATTCTATGGAAAACATAATGCTCACCGCTCATGACGTTAGTTCTATTTTCTAACACTCTCGGCTGTGAGTTTTTTTGCAATTTCTTAGTTGCACATCGCGTTAAACTATTTAATTTGCATAAATTTTGTACAATAAAAATTAGCGATAAGTGATCAAAACCTTAAAATAGCGAGAAAATCAATGTTTGCAGAAACGAGAGAATTTTCGGCTACGCAGTTTGTCAAAACCAGATGTACAACTGATGGCACGCCGTCATTTTTGGCTTGGAGTGGTTATCTCTATTCATTTATGCCAAATGAGCCAAAGCGCAAACTGTTCCAAATTGTCGGTATGAGTGTGGGGCGATGTATCGATAAGGGTGATGGGGCTTGGGACTTTACCTCTCGCGAAGTACTGCTATATCTCGATCCTGAAACTGGCGAAATGATCCGTCATTGGCAAAACCCTTGGACTGGGGAGATGTTGCCTGTAGTGCATGTGGCGAATAGCCCTATTCAAGGTACATTTCGCCGCAATATTCCCGCCGAGGTGGAAGGCGATACGGCAACTTTTATTTTCGATTTATTTGGTCACTATCCTAATCCTCTGGCTGATGATCCTAAGTTCGCGGAATATTGCGATCGCCCAATGTACAACTCCGTAGAATTATTTAAGCTCGCGGTTCCCATTGCCGATCTTGAAGACCCTAAAGCCACAACTGTCTCGAAATTAGTTCTCTCTTGGAATCGCGTGGGGCCTTGGCTGCCTTGGATGAAAATGGGACAACGAGAAGGCAATCTGATTTACAGTGCCTCTGGTAAAAAAGTCAAAGATTTTAATGAGTTACCAGCGATTCTCAAAAAAGAAATCGAAACTCGTGTGCCTATGTTTAAAGACGCACCATCTGAAAAGATTGAAGGTGAGGAAATGACTTCGTGGCAATATTTTAAGCTACATTTTGATGCTTATCAGCAAGGTGCTACTTTCCCGATTCCCACATTAATCAAATAGCATCTTCCCAAAGTTGTGCTACTGGGAATGTTTGCCCTGTTGCTGCAAGCCTTACGGATTCCTGTAATTCGGCTAATATTTGGACTTTGGGTTCTTGTTCGTCAATCCAAGCTAATCCACTAATATTGTCAGTGTTTAAGGAATGGATTAGCTGTTGCCAAAGTTCTAAGGGGACAAGCACATCGGTTGCTTTGCCTTCTGCGTTGGTGACGTAACGAATAAGGGTTTCAATTTGTGCGATCGGCATAGCTCTATTTCTCCTATCTTGTTGTTATTCTATCGTTGATAATTTGTTTGCGATTTTCGCGTAGTGAAGCATCAGGGGCGGCATCTTGCAATAGATTTTTAGGATGTCCACCTCTTCTTTGGGCTAGGGTTTGGCGAGGTTTTAGGGTTTGCCAATGTTGATAGATGAGCTTTTTGAGTAGTTCTTCGGATGTGCTATTTTCTTGAGCAATAATTTCTGCTAAGTAGCTTTCTGTTTCTCGATCTAGGTTGATTGATAGCATTTTTTTGATTGGCTTATATGATGATTATTAACAATCATTAAGATAATTTTATATTGCTGTCAATTTTAGATGATTTTCGGTTAGTATTTTTGCAATTTCTAATTGCAAAACCAGCAAATAGTTGCATGAAAAGACTTTCACTGCCACAGATACTTTTTTCTTCTTTGATGTTAGGTGCATCACTTAGTTTTGCGCCTAATAATGCTAATGCGTGGGATTCGATTCAATGCTCAGTCAACGTTACGAATAATACAAGCCAAACCATCTACCAACTTTATATTCTTCCTTCATCTGCTGAGGCATCGAACCCAAACTGGAAAATTAATAAACTTAATAGACCACTAGGTGTAGGTGAATCAACGGATGTTATCGTCCAAACTACTCCAGATGCTGCTTATTGGAATGCTTATGGTGTTTTTAGTGATAATAGACTCTATGCTTTGAGCCGTACGAAAGAAGAAACTTTTGCTGATGGGAATTTTCTATTTGTAATAAATGGATCTTGCGATAAACAAAACTATGCATGGCAATACCTATGGAAATTTGAGGGTGGATCGTTTACAGGTAATTGGAATTGGTAGCATTGGCATTTGGTATCAGATTGCAATATAGCCAAATATTGAACTATGTGTAAATAGTGCAGAACTGTTAAGCTAATTGCTTTAAAACTTCTCAAATATTTTATTAACAACTCCCCACAAATCTTCGCAAGGTAATAACTTATGTTTAGTCTCAGAGCCGTTCGTACATTTTTTATTGGTCTAGCATTATCAGGAGTTTTTTCCACTACATTTTTAGCTAAAGGCGATCAGGCTTATGGAACAAACAAGTCTGAAGCTATTGCTTTGGGTGGAGAAGCAGAAAATAATCGTAGTTTGGTTGCATTTAAATTAAATAATGCGGAAGCATTTTTTTCGAGAACTGAAGTGCAAAATGGACGTGGTCCAGTTGTATTCATAGTGAATGGTTTTGGGGGATGTTCTTCAGGTAATTCTGGAGGAGAAAATTGTATATTGTCAATTCTATATGAGAAACTAAAAGAGAAAGGTATAACAGTATTTTATGCAGATTGGAATGATCTTTATAGACGTTCTACCTTCGGATCGGACAAGAAACTTCTGGAGGATTTTAAAAGCGCTATTAATGATGTTCCAAGTGATCGCCCTATCATCTTGATTGGGCATAGCTTTGGTGCAGACTCAGTCCTAAAAGTAGCAAACGACAAGGTCTATCCTCGAAGAATTGCGTATTTAGCTATTCTTGATGGAGTAGGTAAGTATGGGTTCCGTACAACTGAGGAGGTTAGAGATAATGTTGACTATTTCTACAACAAGTGGACTGCTTATCCAGCTTCCTTGACAATTGCGGCAGGAATGCCTTGGTTAGATAATTTGACACCTCTTAATAAAGTCATCACAGTTCCAATACTAGGGCAAGTTGATAAGACGGGGCAAGTTAAATGTAGGGCAAATAAAAATGGGCAAAGCGAATGCCATCAGTATCTTCAGAGCAATGCTAAAAGAGAAGATGGATCGACCATTAACAATTTGTTACTCGCACATGGGGCTACTTTCGTTTCTTCAGCAACAGGTCAATACATTTCAATTTCTGAAGATCGTTTGATTCAGCAACAGATGTTTGACTCTATCATGCAAATTGATAAGGATTCTAAACCTCAATATTGGCGAGGTAGTGAAGAACGTTTTCGCATCAGCAATAGAATTGCTAACACTTCTGGGTTTATCGGTGGATTCCCAAATTTTGAGCAGGGAGGATCGAATCGAAATCCTGTTTATGGGACTGTCCTTATCAACCCTGAAGCAGCCGTTTCTAAAGATATTCCTATTTCAGAAATTAATAACCCTAAAACTTTTGAAGACAGATTTAGAGCCGTTCAAGGCTGGGCGACAAGTCGTGGCTTTGTAGGTGCTTTCCCTAATTTTGAACAAGGTAATGGAGTATATGGAGCAATCCTTATCAAGTCCGAAGCTGGACTTAAAGTTGACGTACCTATAAGTACACTTGGAAATCCAAGAAGCAATGAAGAGAGATTTATTGCAGTTAATAGATATGCTACTAATAACGGCTATGCGGCGGGGTTCCCTGATTTTAATCAAGCAGACTATGGACAAGGAACTGTCTTAGGTGTGGTCTTGATTAAGAAAGGATCTGCGATCAAACATGATGTATCTCTTGATGAGACTATCGCAATGCGACTGACAGGTGATATACCCAGACCAACAACGACATTGAAATTATCTACTCGTCAAACTAATACAACTCCAAACACCCGCCAAGCTACTTCATCAAATCCTATAGCAACAAGTTTTCCTCCTGCTAAAGGCTTGACTGAAGGACAAGTTCTAGAAAGACTGAGCAGTATTCCCGTATTTGTTATTGTTGACGATAGAAACAACCCTCTACTAGTAGACAGTCCTCAGCAATCCAATAAGCAAGTATCGTTTTACTTGGGTACTGATGAAGCAGAAGTAATGCTCAATCAGGTCAAGACGGCAAACCCTGATATAGGAAACAAAGCTAAAATTATCACACGTCGCATGAACGATATTTACCAGTTTATCCGCCAAAACAAAGGTAAGAATGTAGCATTTAAGTTTGTATCTAAACGTTCTAATATTGAGGCAGCACGCTCAATTTTGGCTGCTCAAGGTAAACCGATCAATCAGGTTCCCGAAGTGCCAGTTTTCTTTGCTACTGTTCAGCGAGCTAATGGGCAAAGACTATTGACTGTAGATGGCAATGGGGGGAAAATTGTACCAATCTTCTTTGACAAAAGGGATCTGGAGGGATTGCTCAATCGCAACAGGGAAACAGTTCAGAAAATCATTAATATTCAGGTAGCCTCCCTTTTCCAAGTGCTAGATTCTATGGTCACAAAGAATAATCAACCAAATCCTGAAGTCGAACTCTTTCAATTTGTGCCATCTGGAGCGGCGCTTGTATTACGCGAAAAGGAATAGACAGTAGTAGTTTCACAATCGTCTAACTTCTTCGCGATCATTAATCTACAAAATTATACAGATTTGCGATCGCAGTCCTTTGATTTTGTAATAGACACAGGCACAATTTATACTTCCCAATCATCAAGTTGCAACCCATCCACACGCTCCAACTCCCTTATATTATGCGTCACCAAAATTAGATTATTTGCCAAAGCGATCGCCGTAATCTGTCTAGTCAAAAGCTCCCACCATTTCATCATCCAGACTCTCTGAAATCCCAGAATCATCAAGAACGATCGGATCGTCTGCACAAATACCATACAGATTTTCTAGCGATCGCCTAGCAGGAATTAACGAATAATCATCTTTAACTTGGCGATCGCCCAGCTTAAAAGCTAGAAACTCAATAAAATTCAATGCTTCTTGCTGCTTCTCGATTGGCAACTGCTGCATCGTACTCACAGCCTTTTCTAAAATCGTCATGATTTGAATCCTCTTAGTATCGAGCAAAATCTTGAGATATTTATTATTTTAAATTAGCATTTTGTTTCTCTCGGCGATCGCCTGTATGCGGCAAACAAAGCAAATTGCGATCGCAGTCCCTCTGCTTTGTAAAATAGACCACAGGCGCGATCATGGCAAAATTACTGCGATCGCCTCATTCCGATGTTTACGATAAATCTTAAAATCGCTATCCAAAGTCATCACCGCACTATTCGATATTTGCTCAGCCATCCTCACCAAACAAGCATCTGCAAACGACATCGGCACAGACTCATAACGATTCATTAATACCCGCACATTACTCGCCTCTTCCTGCAAATCAAAAGCGATCGCGATCGCCCCCACCTCGATCATCTCAAAAACAGCCTCAATCAAATATCCCCTTTTCAGCAAAAAACAAGTTTCAGAAATCACCGCATCACAAGTTAGTGCAGGTGGATTGACTTGCGCCCATTGCCCGACAGCCCAAAGATGATTGCGATCTCCTTTACTAAATAAGGAAACCAACACACTCGTATCCAAAATCACACGCTGCTCAATCACGCTCCATAACCCTCCATATACTTCTGATTCACAGACAGATCGTCAGGTAAATCATCAGCAATACCAATCCATTTTTTTGTGAGGTCATAGCAAGATACAAAAGGCTTATCATCTACTAATGGAATTTGAGCCACTTTTTTGATTTGGCGATCGCCCGTCTTAAAAGCAATAAACTCAATGAAACTTAAGATTTCTTGCTGCTGCTCAATTGGCAACTGCTGCATCGTACTCACAGCCTTTTCCAAAATTGTCATGATTTGAATCCTCTTACGTATCGAGCAAAATCTTGAGACGTTTATTATTCTAAATTAGCATGACGATTAAATTTTGGCTGATTAGTTAGGCGATCGCATGTATGCGAGTAAATAAAAAATTGAGATCTCAGTCCCTCTGCTTTGTAATAGATCACAGGCGCGATCATGGCAAAATTACTGCGATCGCCTCATCTTAATTACTTAATCTCTTGATTAACTTCTTGCAGCGCTAGTTTGGGAAATAGAATCACAAAGAATCCCATCCATGCAGATATGGGAATCGCGACAAGAATAGATAACCAGACGATTTTAAACAATAACCAACTACCACTAATAATCGAGATACCAGTCAAGATAATTGTCCAAGGTTGACACCACCAAGGCTTATGATTCCAAACGCTATCAGGTTTTTCTAAAGACATTTTTTTAATTCCTATATTTTAGGTCGTGCTTCGCACGACCTTTTTTTACATCCGTTCTAACACGCGAATACCGAGGAGATTTAAACCAAGCTTGAGAGTTTTGGCAGTGATATCACAGAGACTCAGGCGCGAGATTCTTTCTGATTCTTCGGCTTGCAATACAGGGCATTGCTCAAAAAATTGATTGAATTTCTGACTGAGTTCAAAGAGATATTGACAAAGACGATTTGGGAATAGTTCTTCAGAAACAGCATCGATCGCTTCGGCAAATTGCAACAAATGCTTGGCTAAGACAATCTCTGGCTCTTGCGTAAGCTTAATCGCATCAGTATCCAAACTAGCAAAATCAATCTCGCCTTTACGCCCAATCCCCTGCACCCGCACATAGGCGTAGAGCATATAGGGTGCTGTATTGCCTTGTAGGGCTAGCATCTTATCAAAGCTGAAGATATAGTTGCTGGTGCGATTTTGCGATAGGTCGGCATACTTCACAGCACCAAGTCCGACAGCTTTAGCGACATCTTGCTTGAATTCATCAGAAGCTTCAGGATTGCGGGTTTCGATATCAGCCCGTGCACGGGTGACCGCTTCTTCGAGGAGACTCTTGAGGGCGATCGTGTCACCTGATCGCGTTTTAAATTTCTTGCCATCATCACCCATCACCAATCCAAAGGGAACATGAGTCGTTTGCACGGTTTCTGGAATCCAATTTGCTCGTTGGGCGACTTGGAAGACTTGGGTAAAATGTCCCGACTGACCGATATCAGTTACATAAATAATCCGCGTGGCTTTATCTTCGCGAATGCGATAGCGAAGGGCAGCGAGGTCAGTGGTGGCGTAGTTATAGCCGCCATCAGTTTTCTGAATGATCAGGGGTAAGGGTTGACCATCTTTATTACTAAATCCTTCTAGAAAGACACATAAAGCGCCTTGATCTTCTTGGAGTAAGCCAGTTTCGCGCAGGTCGGCAACGACATCTGATAGGAACGAATTATAAAAAGATTCACCACGTTCTTCTAATTGAATATTGAGGGTGTCATAGATCTTTTGGAACTCGCGACGTGATTGTTCGCAAAGCAGTTGCCATGCCAGTTTAGCTTCAGCACCTCCTGCTTGCAATTCCACCACCGCAGCGCGAGAAATCTCTTTAAATTCTGCATCTTCGTCAAAGCGCTTTTTGGCGGTACGATATAGTTCTACTAAGTCACCGATCGCGATCGCATCAGCTTTAGTCAGCGCATCGGGATAAACTTCGCGCAAATAGGTAATCAACATCCCAAATTGGGTTCCCCAATCGCCAACATGGTTGAGACGCAGGACTTCATGTCCTTGAAATTCCAGAATCCGCGCAATGCTATCACCGATAATCGTTGATCGCAAATGTCCGACATGCATTTCCTTAGCAATATTCGGGCTAGAAAAATCAACGATGACGCGATCGGGTTTCTCGACCTTGGCGATCGCAAGGCGATCGCTTTTTTGCATTTTCGCTAATTGTGATTCTAGGTAGCTAAGTTTCAGTTTTAAGTTAATAAATCCTGCTCCTGCGATCGTTGGAGCCTCGAACATATCGTCAACTTGTAAATTTGCAATTATCTGTGCTGCAACATCTTGGGGCTTTTGTTTGAGCTTTTTGGTCAAACCTAAAGCCGCATTACATTGATAATCGCCAAATTTGGCATCCTTGGATGGGGCGACGGCTGGGTCGTGGTTGATATATTCCACACCAAAGGCGGCGGCGATCGCCTTAGAGAAACGAATTTTTAAGTCGGATAAAACGGAAGTGGTCATGGGTTAGTTGTCGCTTTTAGCCTAGGCAGATCAATATAGCGTTTTTTAAGATCTATTCAATATTATGGGTCATGGCGCTACGTGCTTGCAGCGCTTTGCGCTCAAACCCAAACCACAAAAATTTAAAAGTGTTGCTTAGCAACACTTTTAAATTTTTGATTCTTTGCGATCAAAAATTGCAGTAATTAAATCTTGAAGGCTGAGGGAACTACAAAAGCTTTTTTGCCTTCTAAGTTTTGTAGATTCAAAATGTATAGACTGGGTTAATGTGGCAGTAAAAACTATATGAAAAATTTTAGGGTTAAGGCTTTTAGTCAAATTTTTAAGCAAGTATGTTTGGGTGTTGGGGGTGCTGCGATCGCGCAATTATCCATATTTATAAATCCCATTTTTGCAGAAGCAAACAATGTCACGCTTGGAGTTTATGTGATGGATGTGAGGGGGAAATCTCCAATTTGTCCTAATGAAGTGAGTCTGACGCAAACACCTCGCCCTTATACAGAGGGTAGCTATACTACCGATGGATCGGCTTCTTTAGGTTGGTTTGCAAGAGAGTTTCGGATTGAGAAAAGCGATGAGTTTAGCGTGACTTGGGTGGCAAAATTGCAGGTCAAGTATCACAACTGCAAGGCAGGAGCAAGCATCACCAAATTTAACGGAGAACCGTTTGAAGGGCATTCATATTTGCGGATGCGGTTTGTGAATGACAAGGTTTATTTAATTTTAGATATGACAGGGCTGAGTGATGCGAATGGTCTAATGCCTGTGATCTTGAATAAGGGCGTGAAAAATGGTAACCCAACATGGACATGGGGAGGCACAGATTAATATTTCAGCAATTTCCGATCAAACGAACCACAAGAAAAGTTTTGAAAGCAATGCTTCCAAAACTTTTCTTGGTTTAGGTTTGGGCGCAAAGCGCTGTAATACTAATTCACAAAAGTGTTGTTACACTTTTGTGAATTAAAAAGCCTAATTCTTGTTAGGACATAAACCCCAAATAGTGTGAGGGGGGGGGGGGGGGGGGGGGGCCCGCGGTATTTTTTTTTTGTCCTGATACGGCTGGTTTATGGAACTTCTATTTAGATACTGCTTAAAAATGGATAGCAAAAGTAAAATCTACTCTATGCTTTGCTTTTATTTCCCAATAGGTCTATTATAATCTCAAATAGAAAGAACGGTAGGAGAAATGCATTCCCGCAGTAATCTATTGATTTTTAAGATCGCTTTGTTTTGGGAATGCTTTGCCCAGAAACTTGCAATGTGGGGACGATTTATCGCTGAGGGTGGGGAGGGAAATGCAGGGACAAGCGATCGCTGAAAGCGGAGAGGGCGTAGCATTTGCGGATTGAGTTTGCCTGAGAAGGATACAGATCTCCGACTTTTTGGGTGGTGGAGAAAGGTGATCTGTAATTACACAGAAAAAGTCGGAGATCTCGCCCCTCACAATTAACCAAAATCAAATTTTTTCCTTTTTCCTTTCTCCTTTTTACTTGTCACAAAGCTTCCTATCACTCTCAGAAACATCAGGATTAGTAATGAGGTAGGGTCGTAACCGCGCACAGGCGCTATCTAGCATCTCGTCTAGGGTTTGGATGCGCCAGAGTTTGACGATAGATAGATCGTCTTTGGGAATTGTGGCGATAAATTGGAAGTCTTTGCTTATATATCCTTCACCTTGATATTCGGCAATCTGTCTGCCCTGTAGATCCCAGATTCGCGCCGTTCCGTCCCTGCCACTGGTCGCTAACATTTTGCCATCAGAAGAAAATTCGACGCTAGAAACATGCTCTTGATGCCCAACCAGTTTCGCAATCTCTTTGCCCTGAAGATCCCAAATGCGAGCAGTTCCGTCACTGCCACTGGTCGCTAACATTTTGCCATCCGATGAAAATACGACGCTATAAACATACTCTTGATGCCCAACCAGTTTCGCAATCTCTTTGCCCTGAAGATCCCAAATGCGAGCAGTTCCGTCACTGCCACTGGTCGCTAACATTTTGCCATCCGATGAAAATACGACGCTAGAAACATACTCTTGATGCCCAACCAGTTTCGCAATCTCTTTGCCCTGAAGATCCCAAATGCGAGCGGTTCCGTCCCTGCCACTGGTCGCTAACATTTTGCCATCAGAAGAAAATACGACGCTAGAAACATCCCCTTGATGCCCAACCAGTTTCGCAATCTCTTTGCCCTGAAGATCCCAAATGCGAGCAGTTCCGTCACTGCCACTGGTCGCTAACATTTTGCCATCAGAAGAAAATACGACACTAGAAACATCCCTTGATGCCCAACCAGTTTCGCAATCTCTTTGCCCTGAAGATCCCAAATGCGAGCAGTTCCGTCACTGCCACTGGTCGCTAACATTTTGCCATCAGAAGAAAATACGACACTAGAAACATCCCCTTGATGCCCAACCAGTTTCGCAATCTCTTTGCCCTGAAGATCCCAAATGCGAGCGGTAATGCGAGCGGTTCCGTCAATGCCACTGGTCGCTAACATTTTGCCATCAGAAGAAAATACGACGCTATAAACATCCCCTTGATGCCCAACCAGTTTCGCAATCTCTTTGCCCTGAAGATCCCAAATGCGAGCAGTTCCGTCACTGCCACTGGTCGCTAACATTTTGCCATCAAAAGAAAATACGACGCTAGAAACATCCTCTTGATGTCCAACCAGTTTCGCAATCTCTTTGCCCTGAAGATCCCAAATGCGAGCAGTTCCGTCACTGCCACTGGTCGCTAACATTTTGCCATCAGGAGAAAATACGACGCTAGAAACATACCCTTGATGCCCAACCAGTTTCGCAATCTCTTTGCCCTGAAGATCCCAAATGCGAGCAGTTCCGTCACTGCCACTGGTCGCTAACATTTTGCCATCAGGAGAAAATACGACGCTAGAAACATGCTCTTGATGCCCAACCAGTTTCGCAATCTCTTTGCCCTGAAGATCCCAAATGCGAGCAGTTCCGTCACTGCCACTGGTCGCTAACATTTTGCCATCAGGAGAAAATACGACGCTAAAAACATACCCTTGATGCCCAACCAGTTTCGCAATCTCTTTGCCCTGAAGATCCCAAATGCGAGCAGTTCCGTCACTGCCACTGGTCGCTAACATTTTGCCATCAGGAGAAAATACGACGCTAGAAACATCCTCTTGATGCCCAACCAGTTTCGCAATCTCTTTGCCCTGAAGATCCCAAATGCGAGCAGTTCCGTCACTGCCACTGGTCGCTAACATTTTGCCATCAGAAGAAAATACGACGCTAGAAACATCCTCTTGATGCCCAACCAGTTTCGCAATCTCTTTGCCCTGAAGATCCCAAATGCGAGCGGTTCCGTCCCTGCCACTGGTCGCTAACATTTTGCCATCAGAAGAAAATACGACGCTATAAACAGACTCTTGATGCCCAACCAGTTTCGCGATCTCTTTTCCTTCTAGATCCCAAATCCTCGCGGTTCCGTCACTACCACTGGTCGCTAACCTTTTGCCATCGGGTGAAAATTCGACGCTATAAACATCCCCTTGATACCCAACCAGTTTCGCAATCTCTTTGCCCTGAAGATCCCAAATGCGAGCGGTTCCGTCCCTGCCACGGGTCGCTAACATTTTGCCATCAGATGAAAATACGACGCTATTTGCCCAAAATTGCAACCTCTCTCGTCCATCTCTCAAAATCAACTGCAATGCACCCAGAGGACTAATAGAAGGATATTGATCGATTTGTTGAGAATCTTTAATAAATGTTTTGAGACGTTTCGCGCCTCTGACCGCAGGCAGAAAGGCTTGAAATTCTTGAGTTTTAAAAAGTCTTTCGGCTTCAGCACTCTGTTTTTCTATTTGCGTAACTGCTAAAGATTTTTCCGATTCTTGCAAGGTCTTACCAGCATAAATACCAATTCCGATCGCCGCCACAGAAGCAACTCCTAAAAATATCGATCCAACCCTGATTCTTTCTCCAGCCTTACGATTCGCAACTGCATATATATCTTTCTCCTTTTCCGCCAATTCCCTCTTCTTCCGTTCTTCCCGCAACTCCGCCATCACATCAACACGATACTTCTTGCGAATAAAGCTAACCAAATAATCATGAATCAATTGAAAGCGGTCATCAGGTGAGCTACTCACCCGAAAAGCAAGCCCAGAGCCAACGAGAACCGCTAGCACCAGCGCGAGACTTTCTGCTTCGTTGAGAGGTTCGATCCCCCTGCCTTCGGCATCCCCCTTAGAAAGGGGGACTGAGTTATCTACACTGCCTAAATCATCCAAAGCCCCCCTTTGCAAGGGGGATAGGGGGGATCTAACCCTTAAACTATCAGAAGAATCCAAAGCCCCCCTTTGCAAGGGGGGTAGGGGGGATCTAACCTCTAAACCATCACCAGAAACCTCACCCAACAACTCACTAGCAAGCTCCGCTTGCGTCTTTTGCGGACGCTTCTCCTCATTCCCCGTCAACGCATACAACACCCTCTCCGCCAACACCTGATTCGCCACCCCACAATCCCGCACCACATTCTCCAACCACCGCTCCACTAACACCTCACTCGGTTTCCGATGCGTATCACCCGTCAATGCAAGATACTCACGCAGATTCGCGATTGGCGGAACCTCCGACTCCAACTGCGCCCCCACCACCTGCAACTCAATTGGCAAAATCCGCAACTGCTCACCACTCAAATCCGTCACAAGACGCTCAATCAACTCAGGCTCCAAACGTAACTGCGATCGCCTAGTCAACGCCTCGATCACCTGTCGTGCTTGCACCTGCGTAAAATCACCCAAATAGTACCGCACCTGCTTACCGAGAATATCATTCTCCACTTTTTCCAAATCCACAGCCCGATCGCATTCCAACAAATAATGCAGATAGTCCTCCCGCAACGACAACACCACCCGCACAAAATCCGTATGCAAGCAAGCTTTCAAGAACTTATAAAACGGCAAGCGATCGCGAAAATCTTCCTTCTTAAAAAAGAAATCCTCAAACTGATCGAAAATCAACACCGTCAAATAATTCTCATCAATATTCCGCTTGAAATGCTGAATCGGGTCGAGCTCGGGACGGCGATCGCCAAAATATTTTTGTAACTTGTGTTTAACTTCTGCACTCCAATCTTTGTAATTTTTAATCGCAAAAACTAACACCTTGCGCCCATCAATCGTTCCCTTTGCGCGTAAGGCAGGAACCAAGCCACCAATCAAAATTGAGCTTTTGCCTGCACCCGAATCACCATGAATTACAGTCAGAGGATATCGCGCCTGACCAATGCGATCGACCAACTTCTCCACATCCAGCATCCGCCCCGAAGCTTCAATCTCCTGCGCGATTTTGTCAGACTGTTCCGCAACATTCGCATACATATCGAAATTAGTTCTTTCCCGCTTCGGATTTAAAGTCCCCGCACCGATGAAAGCCCTCAGCCCATACTGCTGCTCCACCGATCGCTGATGTTGCTTAGTTTCAAAAGCTTCTAGATACATAGCCGACGCAGTGTAAAGCGATCGCAACTCCTCCAAAACTGACACATAGATCTGAGCATCATAGGGATGTTGCTCACTCAGCCAGCGATCGCGTACTCCCTCCAGTCTCGCGATCGCCAAGGGGCGATCGCCCAATCCCTCCAAAGCCCTCGCTAACCAAAGCTCATATTTAGCATAGCCATAGCGCCGCGAAGGTGCAAGGTTAGCCAGTTGCAGCGCTTCCCCTTGGGCATATAGTGCCAGTGCCGATTCCGCCGATTCCTTTGCCGCCCGATAGTTCTGTTGCATCAACTTCACTGACGCAAGAATCCCGCGATCGTGGGATTCGCGCAGGAGATTGGGATAGATTTCATGGAGCGCTAGAGCCTCATTGACGAGAGATTCTAAGCCCTCACCCCCAACCCCTCTCCCAGAGGGAGAGGGGGGCAGAGATAAAGCTTGAGTTCCCTGTTCCTCTGGGAGAGGAGAAATCAAATTAGTTTCTTGTTCCCCTCTCCCCATGGGAGAGGGGCTAGGGGTGAGAGCTAATAACTCCTCCCATGTCGCAGTCAAGAAATTGATATATAACGCCATCAATTCCCCTCGTTGCAGGTTCCGCAAAATATCCATACTTTCAGCTAAATACTGCTGAGAAGTTACATAAAAAGGCTGCTTCTGATAACGCTCACGCATCGCCAAACTGCGATCGCCTAATCCCAATTGCAATAGACATACAGCCTGTTTAAGCTGATCCCCTGATTGTCGCCAAAAGGCTAAACTCCTCTCAAATAAAGCTTTTGCCTTGCCGATCTCCCCCTCAGTCATTGCCATACAGCCAAACGCAAAATCTAACCCTGCGCTAATTTCATCACTAATCTCAATGGCTTGAGCTTCTAAGTCCGCGATCGCCGTAATTAGTTCAAACTGTTGCAAACTCGCATCCCAATCGCCCAAACCTTGAGGCTGCAAATAGCGATAAAACATCGCTCTGATCGAATCTTGCACCAGTTCCTTTAATTCCATCGTCTCAAGCTGAAACTCGATCGCCCCCGCCGTAGTCCAGTTCGCCAAATCACTCGCCTCACGGGTCAAAATATCCTGAGTGCGATCGTTCAGCCATAACACCATCGGAAATTCTAAACAATTGGCAAATTCTTCCCTGACCCGATTTGCCGACTTCAAAACCGCTTCGATTTCCGTAACTGCATCCAATCCCAAAACCATCAACACCTTGGGCTTCTGCTCAATGGGCAATTGATGCACCTCTCCCATCAATTCCTGAATTGGCGCAAGTAAAGTCTTAGTGTCAGGTTTCAGTTCAAGTATGGCGATCGCCGTTTCAGGTAAGCCATTCTCGGCAAGTTGCGATCGCAAATCCTCTAATACACGCTCCTGCAATACGCGATAGTTACACAAAGCGATCGACAAAGAAAACCCTTGCGATCTCGTCACAATTCTCGTCAATCGACGTAAGGCATCGCGATTATTCTCTACAATTATATCGGTGCGATCGCTCATAGAACTCTCCTTAAATAAAGACTTCCCTCACCCCAGCCCCTCTCCCATGGGGAGAGGGGAGTAAATTCTGGCTCCCCCTCGCCCTTTGGGAGAGGGGGCTGGGGGGTGAGGGTCTTAATCATCCAAAATCGGATTTCGGTCAAACCAACTATTACTGAGATCTTGCACCATTCAAGAAAAGGGGTTGCAGAAAGAGCAGAAATGTGAAAAAAAGGGCGTAGTAGTAAATTAAATAACGAGCATGGAAAGCATCGTTAAGCACGCCCAAGGGCTAGTGTATAGTCTTCTGTGTTTGATGCCAAGTGTGTATCAAACAGCAAGTCTCAATGCAATACTAGGACTATTTCTCGAAGCACAAAGGCATCCTTATCCAGAACATACACAGATAAAATCAGCGAGTGCACTCAGCCGATTTCTCAATCACTATAACTGGTCAACGAGAGCAGTAATTCGGTCAACACGGCAGGCTATTTTGGGACAAATCGCCAAGCATCGCCCATCGAAACAAGTGCCATTAAAGATACTGATAGACTTGACTACCCTAGAAAAAAGCGGCAAGTTTTTACATTTGAGCAATCCCACCCAAAACGAACCAGACCCATGGGTGAGAATACTAAACGGAAAGCGAGGACTACATCTGGTTGTACTGTATCTGGTCTATGGAGAGTGGCGCGTACCATGGAGTTTTAGAGTATGGCGCGGCAAAGGATACCCCAGTCCCTCTGACTTAGCTTGTAAGTTATTGGGGACAGTACCCAAGCAACTAACCCAAGGCAAGACTGTGATTGTCCTTGCTGATACTGAGTTTAGTACGGTGAAGTTTTTCAATACTGTCCGCGCCAAGACTTGGCGCATCGTTGTCGGTGTACGCAACAATCGTAAACTTCAAGATGGCCGTACAGTCAAACAACTTTATCGTCATGGCAAACGTGGACAACAAATTTTGCTAGAAGGGCTAACTCAGCCTTTGACGATCTCTTGGTTTTGGCTCAAAAGAGCTGATAGTAAACGGGAGTTACGCTTTGTTGTCTCTTCTCATCCTTATTCTGGTGCTTATCTGGTGATGTTAGGTCGTAAGCGTTGGGCGATTGAGGGATTCTTCAAAACCATCAAACATCGCTTTGGTTTGCATTGTTTTGGGCAATCTACAAAACTTGGTGTTTATCGTTGGCTTATCCTCTCTCTGCTTGCTTATCTTTTGGCCCATTGGATTGATCAATGGTCGAGTCCTCCTGTCTTGGACTGGAAAGCTACCTGTGATTTGACACTTTCCGTTTTATTTCCTTCTGTCCTTTGGTTGAAACTTCTTAGGTATCTCCAAATTAGTGCCGATATTGCTGCTCGTCATGGGTTTGAAATTATTCTCAAACCCATTCCTACTTAACTCTTTCAGGAATGGTGCAAGATCTCAGATTACCTTGATACTCATACTCAAACACAAACTGACTCTTGATCAGGGTTTGATACTCCGCCTCACCACGCACACGCTTATCCTGTTGCACCTTCTTAATTAAATCCCATTCATCATCAGTGATCGTCTTTACCATTTTATTCCGTTCCTTAGCGATGATGCTCTCAACTAATTTGGCGGTAATCGGTGGATCGTCCTGCTCTAAGCAACCATACAGCAATCGAAATAAATTGCGGACATGACCACCACTAGCTTGACATAGGCGATCGAGAGTTTTGGGACTATCGAATACTTTATTCACAAACTCATCACTAATGCGTTGGACAGAATTAACATTAGGAAATGCTCTCGCCATTACAATCTGTCTGAGTAGCGCCATTCCTGCCTCGCACTCACTGCCATCTGCCAATCGCGCAGGAACCATCGGCAAAGTCTTAATATCGGTTCCAAATCGACTGGTGACGATCGCTGCATCATTAGAAAAAGTCAGCAACAACGGCACTGTATAAACCACATGACAATCCAACCCTCGCAACTGATCGCCCCGTTCAACAAACAAATATCCTGCTTTGGACTGCTCTTTAAGATCGATGCGATTTTCAATGCGATCGAGGTTGTCCACAATCACGACTAAGCCTTTCTTGCCAGCAGCTTGCAATCTCTCCTTGGCAGGAGCCAATAACTCCTTATTAATGGAAGTAATAATGCTATTGGTGCGTGATTCTAAGCGTTCGCGCATTTGCCGACGCAATGACGGGCTATTCTTGGCTTGAGCCGTAATCTCAGCAATCCCCACCGACAGCTTGAAATTTGCGCTCAAATCAAGTTTAGTTTGCAAAATATCCTTCAATTCACCAAACAATTTTTTGAAATATTCGGGGATTATATTAATGCCCTCCTGTTCCAATCCTTTGCTGAGTTGACCCGCGATCGCTAACAAAATATCACTCGCATCGACATCACTCAGTTCCAACTGGCGATCGCATTCAAAATACGCCACATGAAACTTTTTCTCGGTCAACTCATGCTTCAGCCGCAAAAGCTCCGTCGATTTGCCACAGCCGATATGTCCTGTAAATAATTGACAGGTGGACTCATCGGGCGAAATTCGCACAATCTTACGCGATAAGCTTTCAATTAACTTTTCCCCACGCACCGTTGAAAGATCAACATAATAACTACGATCCTCTTCATTACTAGAATCAAGAGGATGCGTAGGATTGCAAGCCTTATAAAATCGCGAAAGTTCAAGATCCATAGTCGGATTTTAGGATGAGGATGAGCCATATCAAGTGATGCCTATCCTAATATAGCGGATGCAATACCAACTCATGAAAGTGGGCTAACACTTTTGCGAATTAAAAATCAAACCCAGTAAGGTTTTAAAAGCACAAAGTGGGCTAACACTTTTGTGCTTTTAAAACCTGTTAAAGCCCTAATCTCCATAGATGCTAGGACTTACGCAAATAAACCAAGAACTCAAGTTCTTGGCTCAAAGCTCAAGTCCACTGAAGTGGACTACAGAATAGTTTAAATTAACCCGTTGAAACGGGTTTGAGCTTTTAGCCCGCACTTGAGTGCAGGGCTATGTAAGTCCTAATGTTATACTTTGACTTCAGCTTTCGGTTTTAGTGAGGAGCAGTCACTAAAAGTAATGGGGAAAGATTGGTGCAAATCCAACGCTGTCCCGCAACTGTGATTTTCTGTTGATCAGCAGAAAAAGTCAGAACGCCCGCCGAAGCTCATTTCAAATCCATAAATCTACATCTACGAGGTAATAGATGAAGTTAAAAGACAGCGACTGGCAAGGCAATTTTGGCTATTGGCAAAAAAGCTTTATTCACGCAAACTTGATGATGATCGGCTATTCCGCATGGCAAGGCTTTTTGCAACATGGTCGCGGAGTCGTAGTTTGTGATATCGATCGCAGTGCGATCGCTCCCAGTAACACAGGTTTAGAAGTCACTCCATTTAAAACCAAATTTATTGCTGAACAAGAATTAATCTCTTCAATTCAAGCTTTTTCCCTCGATCAAGAATTGATTACTGTTCTGGTGCAAGCTGTCGGGAATTATGCCCCAAATAAAGAGATTGTTCTACTAATGAAAATGGAGAAGCATCTCGAAATCAATCTCTTCCAAAACCTGAAAATATTCCCCCCTGACTGTTACGAGCAAGTCAGCCGTCGATGGGAAGAGTTTCAACCTTCCTTAGAAACACACATTAGATAATATTTACCCCACTCTAGCCCAGCCCTTGCAAAGGGGAGGGACAAGAATTTAGATTGTAGGGTGGGCATTGCCCACCTTACTAATTCATCAACTCGCTTAAAAAACTATTTCTCTTTTTGAGAAACACATCTAATAAATCGTAATAGTTTTCAGAAACTGCTTGTTGTACAGATGGTCTTTCCAACAATGCTTCCCTCCAAGCATTAATCTTGGGAGTCCGATCGCTAAAGCCAAAATTTTGATAGCGATCAAAAGCGACAAAGTATCGAAAAATGGGCGCATAGACCGCATCGATCAGTGAAAACTTTTCACCAGCAAAATATGGTTGTGCATCTAATTGAGCTTCGAGTATTTCTAGATTTGCAATTAAATCCAAACGTTTTGTTTCAAAAGTCTCTTCATCTTTAGCAGCATAGAATCCCGCGATTTTCGCAAGTAGATTTGAGCCAAACTCAATCCATGAGCGATGTTTAGCTTTTGTTAAAGGATCTAGTGGATGTAGAGAATCTGGTGTAATTTCATCGAGATATTCACAAATTACAGCAGACTCAAACAAGACTTCGCCATCGACGAGGAGCAGAGGAACTTTACCTAATGGCGAAATTTTGAGAAACCAGTCTGGTTTATTGGCAAGGTCAATATATTCGCGATCGCAAGGTATTTGCTTTTCGATGACAGTGATTAGCGATCTCTGTACATAGGGACAAAGAATATGGCTAATCAGTTTGAGTTTAGGCAACATGGCAAGAGTGTTATTAATATTTTGAATATTAGTTGCATTTGTATTAATTGCAATTGCAACTAATATTAATTTAGCATATTTAATTGCAATTGCAATGACCTTTCCTCATACTGTTAGCATGTCAACTAATTCAGCATTAGATCCTTTACGAAATTCAGCTTGGCGATCGCTTTTGACCGTCCATAGCAAGTTGCTTAATCGCATTGCCGAAAAAATCACTCAAGCCGAGCTGCCGCCGTTGGAATGGTATGACGTAATGCTCACACTCAAAGAATCTCCTGATTACTCCTTGCGATTGAGTGAGTTAGCTGAAAAAGTTCTATTAAGTCGCAGCAATCTAACCCGTCTTGTTGATCGCCTTGAAAATGCAGGCTTTCTCTATCGCAAGTCCTGTCCAAATGATCGACGGGGGACTTATGCTGTCTTAACGGAATCAGGTTTAGCAATGCAACAAAAAATGTGGATAGTTTATGCGGAGGGGATTTCTGAGTATTTTGCTAGCCACATCTCAGATGATGAAGCGAGAACTTTACAGCAAATCTGCGATCGGTTATTATCCCAATTCCCAAAAGTGTAACTTCTAGAACAAATTCAAAAACAAAATAGAGTTGGGGGGGGGGGGGGGGGCCCCCCGGGCTAAAGCCCGGGGGGCCCCCCCCCCCCCCCCCAACTCTATTTTGTTTTTTGCAATAAAAAACCCTACCAAAAGGTAGGGTCGAATAATCGTTTTTACTTTGTCTCAAACATTTTGATTGGGAACGGTCAGTGCTTATACGTTAGCAAGCCACCAAATCAACCCATGCCCCGTAGAAAATTCAAGGATAAGTAAAGATGCAAAACCAATCATCGCCAATCTGCCATTCAACAATTCAGCGTAAGGTGTAAAACCAGCCTTTTGGGTTTCTTCAACATACATCTTTGGTTCAACTGCGAAATTGTTGAGAACACCGCGATCATCGACTCTATAACTGTTGCTCATTGCTTTGTCCTGTGTGTGACTTCCTTATGTAAAGAAATATAACAAAGTATTTCAAAGTGTGAATCTAGCTAAAGGTATGCTTAAAAGCTCGGCTTTGCCTATACAAAGAGGTATGCCAAGAATAAATGATTGCACCATTTATTTTTGGCTTGAAAGCAAGTAGTCAAGTCAAAATCCAAGAATTTATTGGCGGTGCTTTGCACCACCAATAAATTCTTGGATTCACGATTTTTGAATTGTATTTACCACACGACGGCGAGTTTCTAAGATTTGGCTGATTTCACGGGCAAAACTAGGCTGCCGATCAATCATTTGATTAACAGCATTCGCAGATAGCGTCATCACCTCTAAATCCTCGATCGCTGTTACTGATATCGGACTATGCTCGCCAGAAAAAAGCGTCATCTCACCAAAAAACTCGCCAGTTTTGATTGTTAAAAGTTCATGTTCGATATGCTCGCGATCGCTAACAGACATGATCGCCGTACCAGCGATCACAATATATAGCGCATTGTTACTGACTCCTTGCCAGATTACTTTCTCACCCGCGCCATAATGTTGTAGATCAATCCCATCGGCAACAGAGTCAGGATTTTGTAATGGCACAAAGGCTGGAACAGATTGCAGGCTCTCGGTAAATTTTTTGGAATTGCCCTTCGCCTGTAAGGTCGGCCCATTAAAATGATAAAGAGTACGAATGGGAAAAGGAATCGTCAGGCTATTCCGTTGGGCAGCATACCAAATCCGACTCATAAAGCGATCGCGAATACTTTCAATATTGCTGTAGTCATCGATAAAAAATTTTACTTCGTAGGTAATCGCAAAGTCATCGTAGGAAATTGTATATATCTCTGGCTCTGGGTCTTTTAAAATACCTTCAGTCTCTAAAGCCGTAGTCAATAGGACATGTTTCGCTAAATTTGGCGGATCATTATAGGAGAAGCCATGACGAATCCGTTCTGCATGAATAGGGATTGGGCGGCTAAAGTTGCGAATAATTTCATTGCCTATAAGTTTATGAGGGATAATCACCATTTCGCGCTCAAAGGTTTGCAAACGCACGGCTCGCCAATTGATGTCTATCACCTGTCCCGTCAATTCACCGACTTGCAACCAATCACCCACTGAGAAAGGACGCTCAAATATCAGCGCAATTCCTGACATGACACTACCGAGAGTATCTTGGAGCGCTAAACCAATCACAATCGAGCTAACGCCCAGAGCTGTAACCAATCCTGCAAGATCAGCATTCCAGACCTTAGCAAGGACGATCGCTACTCCCAAAAGCACTAAAAACAATCGAAATAAATCTATTAAGAGTTTGGGAACTCGCGCTCGCCAAGTATCAGCTTTTGCTTGCTCAAAAATGATCGCATTTAGTAACGATAAAGCCGCGTGAAGTACACAAATCCAAAATAGAGTTTGGACGCTTTTAACAATGTCATCATCAGCAGGACGTTGCAACACATACTGAATAAACAACATGAACGCGAGCATTGGCAGTACCAAGTTTCGCACTACTTGTAAGGTGGCTGCGAGGGGGCGACGGCGATGTTGTAGGCGATAGATAACTTCGCCAAGGATAATTACTGATAGAGCTAATCCGACAATTAAAGCGATCGCCGAAATAAATAAATGATTGGAACTAGGTTGCAGCATATTGCGATTTCCAAATAGAGAAGCTTAATTCAAACTATTGCGCCACTTAGCTAGTTGAGCCTTGGTCTGGCTATCAATGCGATTTCCCAATAAATTATTCGTATTCGCTTTTTGATTCTTTTGACGGCTTTGTACAGATCGCATCGTAGCTTCCACTTCCTGTTCTAACGCTGGTGCTGATAGCCACTCTGCTCCAAACCCAACTGCGGTTAACTGCTGGGCGCGATCGGAAGTCACTACAATAATTCTTTTTAAATGCCGTAGCGGATCGCGGCGGTACTTGCCACATTGACGCTCGATGTAAGTATCCGCCGTTTCGTTGTGATCGGTGAAATATAGTTTCAGGTTTTTGGTAATCTTTTCAGATTTTGCGGGGGTTGCTTGTACATAAGCATCAAATACTAATGTGGTCTTATAGCCGTGATAAGCACTAAAGTTCACCATCGTTTCGGTTAAATGCGATCGGGCAATGTCAAACCCTTGCAGATCTCGAATTTCCTGCAAGTGCTTCCAAAACCCAATTACGTTATAGCCGTCCACCAACATAACTGGTGGATGTTCCGAAGACATAGTATTAGACCGCTAGTTAGAATTACTTATTTCAATTCTGACATTAGACTTTACAAATGTTGCATTTGTCACCGATCAAATATCACATGGTTTTAATCTCTCTAACTTTAACGTCAGCACGACGCAAATGGCGATAGCGAACTCACATTAACTTTAGGTGTATAGCAATGCAAAAAAACAAAAGATGAGTGGCGGCGCTTCGCGCCGCCATTCATCTTTTGGTTTTTATGTCTTAAGCAAAATATTTCCTGCCATACACTCCCCCAAGAATTAGTGATGCGGCGCTTCGCGCCGCATCACTAATTCTTGATTGGGAATATCCTCAATCATTTATGAGATTAAATAGTTTGAGAAATTGCAACTCTTTGAGTCGCACTCTCTCAAACTATTTAGGATTGCTATATCACTATCAAATTTGATATTCTTTTAAACTATGAGGTGATTTTAAAGTTAATCTCGTTGCTATTAGCCTAATAGATCCATAATTATGCTGATCTTGCCCAATTAGGTAGTATAAAGTTTTTTTTGCTGAGATTGATCAATAAGAAGTTAGAGGAATTTTTAAATCAGGGAGCATTTTATGACCATAGAAAGCCTTCTAACACTCTATAAAATACCTATTCTTTTATTAGTATTTTTATCTCCTTGGCTAGCTTACTACATTTGCATATTTGTTCCTGGGACTAAAGAGGAACCCTATGTATTAAGTGTAAATTTGAGCATATCTGCATTTGTAGCTATTGTGTTTGCTGGTTACATAGCCTATGCCAGCAATACTGGAGGCTGGGGAAAATTAGGCAAGGAAGCGGATATTTTGTTACTCTTATCCGCCCCTTATCACGTAATCTGCTCGATTATTCTTGCGAAAAAACGGATGCCACTTAGTCGGATTCCAGCCTTTAAATTCATCCAAGGCTTGATGTTAATGTCAATGGTATTCATATTTTTATCATGGATTTCCAACAGGATTCATTTATATTTCTTCTCATACTTGCCTTTTAACTCATTTTTAATAATTTGGGCAATAGTTCTCCTAATAGGTTATTTAGGCTATACCAAAGTCTTTGGAGAAGATTAGTATAAATAAGCTATAGAGTGGACTTCTAGTGTTTAGAATTTGGAGAAGACAGAATTGATATTTAAAGATATTTAAATTTCATTCTGCATAACCTTAAAAAATAGCTTTTCAAATTATAGAAAATTCACCGAACTCATATTCATGTCAGGGCAAATATATGGGTTGAAGATCGGGATTGGGACCAAACTTAATTTGATGAACAAGAGATCATACAAATGTTGCATTTTTTATTGAAGATTTTTAGTACAAATATCTAAATACCAGCAAAATCAAGGTAGTCACTTAAATTTCAGTACAAATTTAACACCTCAAATGCAGAAGCTTAGTGTCATAATGAGGCAGACTTACTAAACGAACTAAACCTCGAACGGCAATGGCGAAAAATTCTTCTGCAACGGCAAATAGTCAAGTTGATAAGACTGCTGCGATCGCTCAAGCGGCAAAGACAAGCATCAGCCCTGAGAAAAAGAAAGCCCTCGATGCAATCATGCAAAAAATCGAGAAGGATCATGGGAAAGGCGCAATTATGCGTCTTGGCGATGCTACCAATATGCGTGTTGAGACCATCCCAAGCGGCGCATTACCTCTCGACCTTGCCCTTGGTGGTGGACTCCCAAAAGGTCGCGTTATCGAAGTTTACGGGCCAGAAAGCTCAGGCAAAACCACTCTAGTACTTCATGCGATCGCCGAAGTCCAGAAACGTGGTGGCATTGCCGCCTTTGTTGATGCTGAACATGCCCTAGATCCAACTTATGCGGCGGCTGTAGGTGTTGATATTAATAACCTACTGATTTCCCAGCCAGACTCTGGCGAAATGGCGCTAGAAATAGTTGATAACCTCGTGCGATCGATGGCAGTAGATATCATTGCGATCGACTCAGTAGCAGCCCTCGTGCCTCGTGCTGAAATCGAAGGTGAAATGGGCGCATCCCACGTTGGGTTGCAAGCAAGACTAATGAGTCAAGCCCTCCGTAAGATCACGGCCAATGTCGGTAGATCAAACTGCATCGTCATTTTCTTGAATCAGTTGCGCCAGAAAATCGGCGTATCCTATGGCAGCCCTGAAGTAACTACAGGCGGAACTGCTCTGAAGTTCTATGCTTCTGTACGTCTAGATATTCGCCGCATCCAAACCCTCAAAAAGGGCACGGAAGAATATGGGATTCGCGCCAAGGTCAAAGTTGCGAAGAATAAAGTTGCGCCACCTTTTCGGATCGCCGAGTTTGACATTATTTTTGGGAAAGGAATTTCTACGGTTGGCTGCTTAGTTGATCTTGCCGAAGAAATGAGCATCATCGTGCGTAAGGGTGCTTGGTATAGCTATCAAGGCGACAACATCGGACAAGGCCGAGATAACACGATCAAATACATGGAAGACAAGCCAGAATTTGCTCAAGATGTCGAACGCCAAGTACGCGAAAAATTATCCGCAGGAGTTGAGGTTTCGGCGACGAAAGTAGTCCCTGAAGAAATTGAACCTGAAGATGATGAAGTAATAGTAGAAGATTTCTAAGACCAAAGCACAAAATGGCTACGCCATTTTGTGCCTTCAAAACCCTTACGGGATTTGGTTTTCAACCCACAAAAGTATCACTACACTTTTGTGAGTTACTACTAAAAAGGACGAGTGGTTCTGCGCAGCGCCACTCGTCCTTTTTCTCATTATGAAACTAATTTTGGTGTTTGGCGCAGCAAACAACAAAATTAGTTTCATAATGAGAATTGCTGACTTTTTAATTTAGAAAACGAACATTTCCCTAATTAGCCATCGATTATCTTTTTTTACCAAATCATACTCAACGGTGTAGCTAGCATCATCTTTGGACGCTCCGCGATCAAGCTCGCCATTATTAAAGTAATTGCGCGATTCGGAAATCTTGGCAACTACTTTAGCCTTACTATCGCCATCAGGCGTAACACTATCAACTGAACTTGATTTTGTTTGGTACTGCAAATAGGAGTTGATTGCTTTAAGTTCTTTAGCGCGTCCTTTCCAATCACTAAGCGCAGGATCAACCAAAATTTCTTCTAGAAGATTGTCTTCATATCCCTTGCCAAGAGCTTTTGATTTAGTGGCTTGCCATGTCTCGATTACTTTGGTAGCAGTTTCTTTGTCTAAAGGACCTGGTTGAGCAACTGGAGCTGCATTATTTTCCTTAAGGGCTTGGACTATATTTGTAATTGGCTTTTCTAAGGTTATAGGCTGTGGTTGGGGAGCACCAGTTAAGGCGCGAACAGCCCAAACAACTAACCAAATAGAGCCAGCAAGCACAGCGATCGCTAAAACAATTACAGTAGCTAAACGCCCAACATTAAACCTACGTTTTGGTAATGATGCATGACTTGAAGTGGGAACTTGAGATGGGCGCTTGATCTCCCTCACAGATTCATGAGCAGCTCTTGTCGAGTTTCTAAGAGGTGGCACATTGCTGGTGCGACGAGAGCTAGGTAGATCTCGCGCTATATTGCCACTACCATTGGTGTTGACATAGGCGGCAGGGCGCTCAATTACAGGAGTCGCAGAGCGTTGAAAGCGATTAGGTGTCTCTGGGGCGTAATTAGATAGTTTTGGTTCAGCAAGGGCGCTCTTTGCAGGGTTAAGAACAAAATCTCGATTTGCAGAAGGTGACTCATCAAGAGTAGACATTGCTGACAGGCGATCGCCTCCCACTGGCGAAGTCCATTCCGATGACATTGCACCAGTATTAGGTAATTCTTCTAGGTATGCTTGCACCTGCTCATCAGCAAAATAGTCCTTAAGCGATACGATTTGACTCATCAGATCGCGGAAATGTGGATAGACCTCTTCTTGCATCCAGCGTTCGCTATAGAGACATAGTCCTGGCAAAAGATCGGGCGCACCTTCAGAGTTTTGACGGATGTATGCGATTTGCTCATCTTCGCCACTCTGATCGATCGCGGCACTTGCTTCTTCTGTTTGCCCTAGCAACAAAGCACATACAGCTTTTTCTAAATAAATATCTTGCTTAGCACTGAGTTTAACTAGTAACCCTTTGGCGCGACGGATTAGTGCGGGCTGACGCTGAGAGAATCCACGCGAAATCAGCGCGTATACCGCAAGATAGGTTGCCACGGAAGATGGACGACGGGCTTCTTCTTCAAACAAAGTTTGCTGCTCGATCGCAGTCATGTAGCTGCGTAATTGCTGAATAAATCGCAAAAAGTCGTCTATACCGAGACTGGAATAATCATTACCAGAGCCATCAATGCCGCGCCGCGCATCAAGCATCTCTTGCAAAAGTGACATGCCTTTGCGATGCGATTCGGTATGATTGTCAGGAGATGCCAACAATTCGAGTATCCGATAGGGGCGGAGGCGAAATAGATCGGCTTGGATTTCACTGCGAATACTGAGAAATAATCCTTCTCGCAATAAAATTTCTTGAGCTGATTCTAAGGATGAAGCCGCAGATTCATATTGTCCTTGTTTCCAATATTCGCGACCAAGATCTAGATAGGAAAGCGATACAGAGAGCAATAAATCTGGATCATGAGGCGAAATTCTTGCCGACTGATATTCGGATTCTTCAGGATCGTAATAGGGTTTAGCAAGGGATAAGACTTTCTCGGATTCGCCGAGTTCATACAAAATCAGTAATAGCCCTGCAAAGTCTTTTTCGTCAGCTTCAATTTGAGGTGGCAATGTCAAAACTGGGCGGTCGCTATCAGCATCTAATGCATCACTTTCATTTGAAGCGCTATGGCGATCGCGGTCGGTCAGAGTTTCATAAGCTTTATCGATAATGCGCTTACGAGAAGCGATTGCCGCATCAGAATATTCTCGCCTTGGCATAGAGAGCAGGCGATCGCGATGAGCTTGATGGACTTTGTCTAGTCCTGATAGGTGTGTTAAACCTAGAATACGGTAACAGTCTAGAGGAACTCTCACTTTGCTTCTCTACCCAAAACTTCAATTGGAAATGCCGATCTGAACTCCGATAATGCCAACCTGTTTGCCTCTCAAATCAAAGATGCTCCGTATCTAATGCACTAAGAACATTTGTTATTACGTACTTAATCTTTTAAGTACATTAAACGCCCGAATTATACACTAAGTTAATCAACTTGGTGGAAATAGCAAAAAAAGTCACCAAAACCGATTTTGTGGTTTGCAGCGCCGTAGGCGCTGCAAACCACAAAATCGGTTTCACCAAAAGCGGCTCTTTATACCAAATTAAGAAATGGCGTAGCCATTTCTTAATTTAAAAAATCTTGCTGGGTCTTGTTTTTGATTCGTAAAAGTGTAGTCACACTTTCGTGAAATGGTAAATAGACACGCTTAATTAATTACACATCCCAACCCTTAAGGTTGAGCCCCTGCGGGGCTCAACCTTAAGGGTTTCGTTAATTTATTTTTAAGCGTCAAGCGCGATCGCTTTGGCTCATCTGGGTTTGAGGGGTAAATGGTACAGTATCGATACAATTATTGGCGACATGGTAGGGCTGTAACTGTTGCTCCGAGAGGATTCTGATTACTATTAGCTGTGCTTATCCCCATGAACCCAGAAGAGCCATCGCTTTATCAATCGCTAACTTTTGATTAAGACGGGTCTGATAAGCTTGCAATTCCTTATGCTTGATGCCGCTAATGATGCAAAAACTATCCACATCAATGCCCCGCGATAACATTTCGAGGCACCAAGTATGCCTTGCTTGATCAATTGTTAAAGGTGAGCCATTCAAATTTCGATAGGGCTGTGTCCAACGCTCCCAAAGTTGTTCGATCTCTTCTAAGGACAGTGGTTTACCATCGCTACTGAGAACTAAAGAAACAATATCATCAATATTTTTCAGATCTTTTAGCTCATTTTTACGAGTCTTGAGGTAAACACTAAGGGGATTATTGGTAGCCGAGCCATAGCGATGACCGAGAATTTTTTGATTGAGTGGTACTGATCTCTCATTACCTGTAGCATCCCTAGTTAGCAAAATTCCGTGGTTAGCTTGGTGCTGATAGTCTTTTAGTCGCAAGCGAGTAATATCAAGTGCTGTCAAACCCGCCCCAAACAATAAATAAGCGATCGCATAGTCCTTTGCGCCGCACTTTTTAGCCTGTAACAGAATTTCGCGCACAGTCTCCGCTGAAATATCGTTAATTGGTCTTGCTTGAGAGATGGGGTTAACTTCTTGAATAAACATATCCACAAGCGTACTTACAAACTCATCGCGATCGCGCCAAACAGCCTGCACATCACTAGTCAAAGTGATCACGGCATAGCCCAAGATACAAGTATTTAATAAGTTAGCTAACTTGATTGGCGGCAAAGAATATTGCAGCCGCGAATTGATCAGCACATCATGAATTGCCGTTGCGATCGTTTGATTAACTTGGTTAATACCTTGCGCTAATGCTTGTCGGCTTTCGAGAGGATATTGTCCTGCCTCGCCAACTAGCGATCGCACCAATTCAGGCACACTTTCAAGAGCCCGCAGCGAACTCTGAATGTAATATTTGAGAAATCTCCGCAAATCACTCTGACTAGAGATATCCGACACCATGAGCGACTCTCCCACTTGCGCCAACACCAAATATTTTTGCAGACATTCTTGCAATACCGCTAGCAATAACCCATGTTTATTTCCAAAATGTCGAAATAGAGTTACTTCATTGACCTGAGCGAAGTCCGCGATTTGGCGCGTAGTTGTCTCGGTGATTCCTTTACTAGCAAACAACTCTAGGGCTGTATTGACTATGCGTTGACGAGTAGGAATTCGAGATACAGACATGAGAGCATGTACCATTGAGATGATTTGCAAGTGCTACTTGCATTATTGCTTAAAAAAAAGTTAAACTTAACATAACTGTAAGTGATACTTGCATCTCCTCACCCCCCCCTTAAGTTATTATTTCATGACCGCCACTACTGAAGCCATCTCAAAAGAACAAAACCTGAACTGGACAAATGTTGCCTTCTTCAGTGCTTTTCATCTCGCTGCCCTAGCTGCGCCTTTTTACTTCTCATGGCAAGCTGTAATCCTTACAGTCTTCTTGCATTGGTTATTTGGCAGCATCGGCATCACCTTAGGATATCATCGCTTACTTAGCCATCGTAGCTTTCAAGTGCCTCAGTGGTTGGAATACATCATCGCCACAATTGGAGCATTAGCACTTCAAGGCGGTCCCGTATTTTGGGTGGGTGGACATCGCCAGCATCACGGTTTTACAGAAGACAATCAAAAAGATCCCTACTCTGCAAATAAAGGTTTTTGGTGGAGCCACATGATGTGGATCATGTACTCCAAGCCTGAACATTTTCAACGTTCAAATTACTGTAAATTTGCTCCTGATCTTGCCAACGATCCTTACTACAAGTTTTTAGATGTTTATTTCCTATTGTTGCAAGTGCCCCTTGCAGCATTGCTCTATGTAATTGGCGAAAAAGTTTTCTCTGGGCTAGGAGCATCATTCTTGGTTTATGGCGTTGCTGTAAGATCAGTTGCTCTCTGGCATAGCACTTGGTTGATTAACTCTGCCTGTCACAAATGGGGTTACAAGAATTTTGCAGAAACCCCTGACCATTCCACAAACCTTTGGTGGGCAGCAATTTTGACCTATGGCGAAGGCTGGCACAACAATCACCATGCATTTCCTAAGTCGGCACGGTCTGGCTTGAAATGGTGGGAAATCGATCCAACTTGGGGCGTAATCAATCTTTTGCAAGCAGTTGGCTTGGCGAAGAAAGTCTACTTACCTGAGCCTTGGCAAGCTAAATAAAAAAGAAAGGGCGCTAAGCGCCCTTTCTTTTTTAGGGATCTAGCAAAAATAGATACATTGACTGGATCAGTAGTATGTAAACCTAATCCTAAAATGGGTTAATCAATGCGGGAAAGTAAGCATATGGATCATCGCCACATTCGCTTTAGCGATCGCCATGAAGAAGTCGATTTAGAACAATTACAAGGATTATTACGAATTGGGGCGTTTTGGGCAAAGGAACGAACCTTGGCAGGTTTAGCAACCGCCATCTCTAACTCCAAGCCAGTTGTTACAGTATGGGACGGCGATCGCTTAATCGGACATGCTCGTGCTACTAGTGATGGTATTTATCGGGCAACAATTTGGGACGTAGTCATCGCGCCCGAATATCGCGGCGCTGGTTTAGGTCGGAAGTTAGTCCAGACAGTTTTGGCGCATTCCAATGTTTGCAATGTTGAGCGGGTATATTTGATGACCACTCATCAGCAAAAATTTTACGAGCAGATTGGCTTTGAGCAAAATTCTTCAACCACGTTGGTTTTATGCAATGGAGATCGCGATCGGCAGCTTACAACCTCTGAATTAACTCAAGCAACTGTTTTTCAATGAGAGAATAATTGACAGCCTACCTCTTATTTTTCTTATAGTATTTACAAATACTGCCGATCTTTACAAGTTATGTAACGATATCTAGGATAAGAAAATTAAATGTATAGCAATCCTAAATAGTTTGTGAGATTAAACAGTTTATGAGATTGCGCCCCAAATGTTCACAATCTTGTAAACCATTCATGAACGCTTTTTATCCCATTTAATTTGTTGGGAGCCAATGATTGAAACTTCATCTCAACGTCAGAAACGAACAAGAAGCGAATTTGAACGCCAATTGCAGCGCCTAGAACAAGATACTTTGCGAATGGGTGCGCTTGTCGAAAATTCATTTCTCTTAGCTCATGCAGCTCTATTTGAGCGTGACCTAGAAGCCGCAACTCGTATTGATCCTCAGGACAAACAAATTGATCAAATCTATCGCCAAATTGAAATAGATTGTATTAGCCTGATCGCTTTACAATCTCCTGTCGCTCGCGATCTCAGGCTCTTAAGCGCTCTGATGCAGCTAATTCGTGATATCGAGCGCATTGGAGACTATGCTGAAAATCTTGGTGATATTGCCATTAAACTTTTTCCTTATGCTCCATCACCCTATCTCGGCGAATTGCAGGTAATGTCTAATCGCTGTCGAGCCATGCTTGCCATGAGTTTAGAAGCTCTAGCCAATCTTGATGAAAATATTGGTTTGCAAATTAAAACAAAGGACGATGCTGTTGACGACGACTACAAGCAAATTTATAACTTATTAGCAGCTCAAAAACTGTTTGGTGGAGAGCCAATGGAGCCTGTAATGTTGATGGTATTAGCGATTCATCATTTAGAGCGTATGGCAGATCATGCAACTAATGTGGGGCTAAGAGTTGCTTATATTGTTACAGGTAAGCTTGGCTAAACCAAAAAAGAGTCGGCGCTTCGCGCCGACTCTTTTTAAAAATAAAAAATAGCAACAGTAGCGCTATAGCAGGTTAATCTAAGTTAAGTGCTTTACAGCACATCTGAATTTATGTGGGAAAGTTTTAAGGATTGAAATGAAGTCATATTTGGCGGCTGCCGTACAAATGACCAGTGTCTCTGATGTAGATAAAAATCTTGCTCAAGCAGAAGATTTGATCCAACTGGCAGTAAATCGAGGTGCAGAACTAGTTTGCTTACCTGAAAATTTTTCTTTTTTAGGTGATGAAAGTGAAAAAACAAGACTTTCTACAGAAATAGCAGAAAAGAGCGAAAAGTTTTTAATTACGATCGCCCAACGCTATCAAATCTTGTTACTTGGTGGTGGATTTCCTGTGCCAGTAGTTACTCACAACAATTCAACACCGCTCAAGATGTACAACACAGCGTTGCTGATCGGGCGTGAAGGTGAAGAACTAGCTCGTTATCGGAAGATGCATCTATTTGATGTAAATCTCCCTGATGGCAATACTTATCAGGAGTCGGCTACGATACTAGCAGGCACTGAGTCTCCACCTGTATATATGTCTGAGAAATACGGCAACTTGGGACTATCAGTTTGCTATGACGTGAGATTTCCAGAGCTTTATCGTCATTTATCCCAAAATGGGGCAAATGTATTGTTTGTTCCAGCTGCTTTTACAGCTTTTACTGGCAAAGATCATTGGCAAGTTTTGTTACAAGCCAGAGCCATTGAAAATACTAGTTATGTGATTGCACCTGCGCAAGTGGGAATGCATACGCCGCGCCGCCAGTCCCATGGTCATGCGATGATCGTCGATCCTTGGGGAATCGTCCTCGCGGATGCAGGCGATCGCATTGGTGTAGCGATCGCCGAAATTCAACCTTCGCGCATAGACCAAATTCGTCGCCAGATGCCATCTCTACAACATCGGACTTTTTCCTGTTCTTAAGAACAAGAAAGCCCTAAAAACTGTACCGCCCCCGCTGCGGGCGGTACAGTTTTTAGGGCTTTTAATTTTGCAGACATGCTCAATAAGAACGATATTCAAAAAATATGTATTAAAATCATAAGCAACGATTTGTGCTAATTTTTACAGCTTTGATCAAATCCCTTTCTGGCATGAGTAGCTATGCAATCTTTCCCAGTACTTGGTAACACAATCCGTCCATTACAACACCGCGACTTAGAGATTATTCAGCGATTTGCTTCCCCCAATGATCTCGAACAAATTGCGGTCAGTGATCTCAGCGGTTGTCGCAGCCGCCAAAAAATTAGCTTGCACCAGCTAGCCAGTTGGTTGCCTGCGCCTGTGCAAACCCTTCTCAAGCCATATGTGCGAGCCTATGTCTCAGAATGTAATGGCATCATTCAAGGCTTTATTCGGGTTTCTCCTTTCAATAACAACAGTAGTACTTGGCAGATTGATCGCGTCGTGGTTTTGCCTGAAGCTCAGAATGGTCAACACAACGTTGGCACACAACTGATTCGCTATTGTCTAGAATCTTGCCTAGAAGCGCGGACATGGGTATTACAGGTTGACATTAACCAAAAAGATACGATCGCGCTCTATCGACAAAATGGATTTCAGCCCTTAGCTCAGTTTACCGATTGGGAAATTGATACCGCTAGTCTGCACGAACTTGCTCATCATTCTCCTGACCTGCCAAATTTGATGCCAGTCAGTAATGCTGATGCCAGCTTGCTTTATCAACTTGATACAGCTGCGATGCCCCCACACATTCGCCAAGTTTACGATCTCAATATCGATGATTTTCGGGCGAAGACTATCGACAAACTTGTCAATCACAGTTCTTTGCTAATCAATCATTTACAAGATGTATCAGGCTATGTCTATGAGCCTCAACGTAAAGCAGCGATCGGTTACTTTTATCTGCTGTTGCAACGCCCGACCGTTAACCAGCCCGATGAAAAATTGATTCACCATTGTCAGCTTACGGTTCATCCAGCTTACACATGGCTTTATCCTGAACTCACTTCGCAAATTGCTCAAATAGTGATTAAGCAATCTCCTGAGAAGCAAGCTGAAAATGTCAGCTTGCAACTATCTTCAGCAGATTATCAGCCTGAACGCGAAGATTATTTAGAAGGAATTCATGCTCAAAGACAAGGTCATTCTTTGCTAATGGCGCGATCGGTTTGGCACAAAATTCGTGAGACGAAGCCTGTACTTGATGGCTTGCAGCTTTCGCGCATGTTGTCAGGGTTACAACCCACGCAAAAGCCTATTCCTGGGCGAATTGAAACTTTGCCACAACAGCATCAGCACACTGATGAGTCACTTTAACTAAGCTTGGTAAGGAATGTAGGCAAGACCTTCCCTACATTCCTTAAGGTGGGCAATGCCCACTCTAATACTTGGTTAGTTATTCTGTGAAAATCACCTAATATGCTGTATAAATTGTGATTAATCAATCTGATTTTGGTTCAATTTATACAAAATGAAGATCCACAAGATCGCTAGGATTAGACACTGGACATTTAGGCATTGGATGCACCTTTAAAACGCTTGACTATGAAAATTCTCAAAATCCAGACATTACGTGGTCCAAATTATTGGAGTATCCAACGACATCAGCTTGTAGTTGTGCGATTAGATTTAGAGGATTTTCAAGTACAACGAATTAGCTTTTATCAAAATTTATGCAAAGTTTTACCAAGTCTAGCGGGGAAAGACATCGCTCAGCGACCTGATATCAGTGACTCTGATTTCTTGGCAGAAATTGTTAAAGATATTGCGATCGCACTTCAAGGCTATGTTGGCATGAAGGTGGATTTTGGGACAATTAGACAAACTGTTGAAAAAAATGTCTATCAAGTCGTATTTGAGTATCAAACCGAAGGTGCTGGACGTTATGCGGCACGAGCTGCCGTAAGGATTTGTACCAGCATTTTAGAAACGGGAACCTACGCAACTACCGAGTTGCAAGAGGATCTCAAGGATTTAAGAGATATTCGTCTTGATGGTCAATTAGGTCCAAGTACTGAGTCCATTGTTGCCGAAGCTAAAGCCCAAAATATTCCTTGGTTAGAACTGGGCAGCCGCGCCATGATTCAGCTTGGATATGGGGTTCATCAGAGTCGGATTCAGGCAACTTTATCGAATAAGACGGGGATCTTAGCGGTTGAGCTAGCCTGCGACAAGGAAGGGACAAAGAGTATTTTGCGGGCTTCGGGTGTGCCAGTGCCGAGGGGAACAACGATCCGATCGCCTAAATATCTAGAAGATGCGATTGCCGAAGTAGGGGGCTTTCCGATTGTAATTAAACCATTAAATGGCAATCATGGACGCGGGATCACCATTGATATACGTAATATCAAAGAGTCGATTGATGCCTTTGATATGGCGCAAGAAGTATCTGAAGAAGTAATTATCGAAAGATTTCATACTGGGCGGGATCATCGCATATTGGTGATCAATGGCAAATTTGTAGCTGTTGCTGAGCGAGTCCCAGCAAATATTACAGGGGATGGTGTTTCCACAATTTCGCAATTGATTGAAATTACGAACCAAGATCCTCGCCGTGGCGATGGGCATGATAACGTCTTGACCCGCATCGAGATTGATCGCACGAGCATGGATATCCTTGCTAGACAAGGCTTCACGCTAGAATCCGTACCGCCAACGGGGCAGATTTGCTATCTCAAAGCTACGGCAAACTTAAGTACAGGTGGCGTATCAGTTGATCGTACAGACGAGATTCACCCTGAAAATATCTGGCTAGCTGAGCGCGTGGCAAGAATTATCGGTCTGGATATTGCGGGCATCGATATGGTCACTGAAGATATCAGTTTGCCTGTGCGCCAAACTGATGGTGCGATCGTGGAAGTCAATGCAGCTCCTGGATTCAGAATGCATACGGCTCCAAGCATTGGCACACCGCGTAATGTGGCCGCACCAGTCATAAATATGCTGTTTCCCCCTGGATCACCTACGCGAGTGCCAATAGTAGCGATCACGGGGACAAATGGTAAAACTACGACTACACGCCTAATTGCTCATATCTTCAAGCAAACTGGCAAACGAGTCGGGTATACCACTACTGATGGTATTTACATTGGCGAATGTTTGGTTGAAAAGGGTGATACCACTGGACCTTACAGTGCTCAGGTGATCCTGCGCGATCCCACCGTTGAAGTTGCGATTCTTGAAACAGCTAGAGGCGGCATTTTGCGATCGGGATTAGGATTCGATGGCAGCGATGTGGGTGTAGTTATGAACGTTGCCGCCGATCACCTTGGCATTGGTGACATTGACACAATTGAAGACTTGGCAAGGCTCAAGAGCGTAGTTGTCAAAACAACATTGCCGAGCGGCTATGCTGTACTGAATGCTGATGACCCATTGGTTGTTGCCATGTCAAAAGAATTGGATGCAAAGGTTGCTTACTTCAGCATGGATCCCGATAGTCCTTTAATCAAATCTCATATCGAGCAAGGTGGACTTGCCGCAGTATATGAAGAAGGCTATCTAACTATCTTAAAAAGTGATTGGAAGCTGCGAATCGAAGAAGCTGTCAACGTACCATTGACCCTTGGTGGTCGTGCTGCATTCAATATTCAAAATTCTCTGGCAGCAAGTTTAGCCGCATTCTGTCAAGACGTGCAGATTGAAGAGATTCGTCAGGGGCTTTCCTCATTTGTGGCTTCGACTGAGCAAACCCCTGGACGCATGAATTTATTTGATTTGGGCAAATATCATGCGCTAGTTGATTATGCTCACAACCCAGCTGGATTTAAGGCGATCGCAGATTTTATCCAGAAATGGGAAGGTGAAGCGATCGGTGTGATTGGAGCACCTGGAGATCGGCGCGATGAGGATATCATCGAATTAGGGCAACTAGCAGCAAATATGTTTGGGCAGATCTTTATTAAAGAAGATAAGGATCTTCGTGGTCGTGCCCCTCGTGTCGTCGCCGATTTATTGCGTCAGGGAGTTCAAGAAATTAATCCTAATATTCCTTGTATTACAATTCTTGACGAATCAGAAGCCATCACAGCCGCCTTGGATAGCGCCCCTCAAAGTAGTTTAGTTGTGGTATTCCCCGACAAAGTGGATTCAGCTATTGCTATTATTGAATCGCGAAAGTCCAAAATGTCGTCGTAAAGTCCGCTATGCCGCGTGTAATTTGTCTTGGCGAAGTTTTAATCGATCAAATAGCTGAAGATATTGGTGCTCCTTATGAGCAAGTTAGCTCTTGGAAGCCTTATTTTGGCGGAGCGCCTGCCAATGTTGCCTGTGGTTTGGCCAAGCTGGGAACACCAGTAAGCTTAATTAGCTGCGTTGGCCAAGATGCTACAGGAACCGATTTGCTCAAACAGTTGGGAGCAGCAGGTGTGGAAACTTCAGGCGTGCAAGTGCATCCTGAATCCACTACTCGCGAGGTATATGTCACCCGCGATGCTCAAGGCGATCGCAGTTTTGCTCGCTTTAATGGCGATGCTCAAACTGTATATGCAGACACCTTGATGTCTGCCGAGCATTTACCTGAGCATTTATTTGCTGACGCGAAGTTTTTGATATTAGGCACATTGGGCTTATCTAGTCCGCAAACATCTAGAGCGATCGGTCGTGCTTTGAAGCTGGCGGAAGAAAACTTTGTAAAGGTGGTCGTTGATGTCAATTGGCGAGCGATGTTCTGGAAAAATCCTGAGCAGGTTGCCAAACTATTACCTGTCTTGCTGAAGTACACCGATTTCCTGAAAATGACCGAGGATGAGGCAAAGTTACTCTTTCGTCTCACTAGTCCAGCTGCCATATCCCAAGCCTATAGTCATCTCGAAGGAATTCTACTCACTAATGGGGACAAAGATTGTCGCTACTATTTGGGCGAACGACAGGCCAAACATGCTGTTTTCCCTGTTCATTCGATTGATACAACTGGTGCGGGGGATGCTTTTCTAGCTGCCTTTATTCATAAGATTTATCACCGTCCGCTTACACATCTGCTCGATCCTAAGTTTGCCAATGAAGCGATCGCTTATGCCTGCGCCGCAGGTGCATTAACTACACTAAGTATGGGTGCGATCACTGCTCAACCAAGCGATCGGCAAATTCGCGAATTTCTCGCCATGCGAGAGACAAAACATTAAAATCATACTTTCATGGCGTGAAGCACCACGAGAGTATCAAAAAAATTATGCACTCTTTATCTCTGCCCACATGGGTAATTCATATTTCTAGCGTCATCGAGTGGACTTTAGCGATTTGGCTAATTTGGCAATACGACAAGCAAAATCCCGATCGCGGTTGGCGAAACTTAGCATGGGCGATGTTTCCTGCTTTAGTCAGTGCGATGTGCGCCGTGACTTGGCACTTTTTTGATAATGCTGATTCTTTAGAATGGTTAGTTACGGTGCAAGCCGCTCTAACTTTAATTGGCAATACCACTCTTGCGATCTCAGCCTACTTTATCTGGAAAATTGCCAACACAAAACCTCAATCGTAATTTGAGCTATTAGCTGTTAGCCTTTAGCTGTTAGCTTTTTTTACAAATTGTAAATTTAAAGAGCTAATAGCTAATAGCCAATAGCTAACAGCTATGAAAAACTATGCCCAAAGAAGCCTTATTCGGTTTATCTCTATTTCCCTATCTTGCCTTTCTCTGGTTTGCCACCAAATCACGCCAATTTCCCAAACTGGGACTTTGGGGATTTTATGGGACATTAGTATTTGTGGCGATTACGATTCCCGCAGGAATTTATGCTCAAGTCCATTACGGCAAATCTTTAGCCAATGTTGATTGGTTGCATGGCAGTGCTGAGTCATTCTTGACCATCACAAATATTTTGTTGGTATTAGGCTTTAAAAATGTGATAAAACCTAAAGATTAAAGTTGGCTATTTGAGTGTATCTATTTTTTGTGAATATAATGGGCGATTATTGTAGTTAATATCGCTGACTGCCAATGCGAGGAATTTATGAACAGACATTATCAACGCATTTCTCAGGTTTTGACGATCGTAGGACTAGCGATCGCTAGCACTATGGTTAGTCCAGTACTTGCGCAATCAACGCAACCACAAAGAGGCGATGCCGATCGCCTACGTCCTGCTCAAGGTCAGCCGATCTCGCCTACAAATACCGATCAATTTTCAATAGAAAGAGATTCTCCTCGTTCCGATCTCAAGATTCAAAATATCAATCTCGACGTTGAGGCGATTCAGCCAGTCATCCCTGGAAATTACAACGCTTCTCCCCAGAAAGTTAATCGATCTGGTAATTTTATCAGCGATCCACTTAACGCGATCCAGATCTTCCAAGAGTCTGGCACATCTCGGCGCGAAAAATAATTAAAGACGGCGCAAAGCTCCGTCTTTAATTTTCGGTTTAACTCAATCCAAATCTTCCAAGAGTCTGGCATTTGCTCATATAGCAATAAGAAAATAGCTAGAACAAATCAAAACCAAAAACACAAGTGGGGGGGGGGGGGGGGGGGGGGGGGGGGGGGGGGGGGGGTTTTTTTTTTTTTTTTTTTTTTTTTTAATTTTTTTTAG
>JALQCR010000096.1 GCA_023336205.1 Pseudanabaena sp. Salubria-1 | reverse complement strand
CGCTTTGGGCTCACCCGGGGTCACGTCTCGCTTCCTCCCCCGCCCCCAAGGGCGAACCGCGCAACGAATGAGAAATCGATGCGCGATCTCAATCACTTCCAAGCGGATGGGGCCCGGGCGAGTGGCTCGTGCGTGGCCAATTCATGCCCCCGCGCGCTCCGGCTCAACTCTCTTCTACTCGCCCCGAAATCACATCACATCCACTCGGTAGGTCTGCACATCCTCGCCCACTTCCAGAACACCGAAGGTGCGGCCTAGCCAGAGACCGGGGCAACGCCAATCCGCTCACTGCATCTCGCGGCAGGCCACTCCCCCCCCCCCCCCCCCCCCAACCCCGTACTTCACTAGCTTGAAAAGTGCTATAGCAGCTTGTCAATTTTTTGAGCTAGCTCAAAGTCGAGAGCGCTGATACCATTAGCATCATGGGTAGTGAGATCGATCTTGACTTTGTTGTAGACATTAAAAAGTTCAGGATGATGCCCCATCTTATCGGCAACGATCGCTACTTTACTGATAAAGCCAAAGGCTTCGACAAAATCACGAAACTTGAAGTTTTTTTGCAACTTATGATCAACAACCGCCCAACCAGCTAACTGTGCGATCGCTGATGAGATTTCGACTTCAGATAATTTTTGAATAGCCATGGCTTTTGTGTGAATAGAGAGTTAAGCCTATATTCACACAAAACTAAAAAAAGAGGCGACACATTGTGTCGCCTCTTTTTTTAGTTTTTAATCGGTTGATCTCGATACCACCAGGATAAAATCTGAACCCAATTCCAGCCATTTTCAGCCATTTGTTGAGTCATTTCCTGATCTAGGTGTTGTCCGTCAGAGACTGGCATATATCCGCCACCCCAGCTAATCCAGTTGCGAGGTAAACGGGCGCGATAATAACCTTTAAACCCAGGGCTGAGCATATAGCCTGCCGTTGACGCAACAGCCTGATCGCTACGGCTATGGATTAGGGCGATCGCTTGTCCAGTCTTCGGGTCAAAGCGATAGAAGCCTTTGTATACCTGATCGCGAGTATCACTCACTAGATCGTAGGGTGCTTCACCCCATTTACGTTGGCGTTGAGTATTGACAGCATAACTACGCGCTGCTACTGCTTGCGCCATTAATGCATCCATATGCCAACTTGCAGGCATTTCGCTAGGTACAACGCTACGAAGATATTCCTCAAGGGATAACACGTTAACCGCGATCGCCTTGTTATTCCAAGCTCGCAATTCGATCTCGCCCGGATAAAGATTGCTGCCGACCTGCACCAATCCATTATTGCTAGGGGTAATCCGATATGCCGAAGTAAGGGGCAAGGTGTACCACTTACCAGGATCGAGACGGCGGCTTGCCTGTCCTGATGCTTGTAGGGTTGATGGTTGAGTCACAGCTACAGACATTTTGGAGCCACTTTCCTCTCTAACCAAAACCCTCAATAAATTGGCAGCAGCAGCCTGAGAAACTCCTGCGACAATTACTAACAGCAAGGACAAAATTAGCGTGTACATCGCTTTGGAGAAGTGTTTCATCATTTAGTTAGTCACTCACACCTGTAAGCAAAGAATGTAATTAATTTTGAGTAAGATTTGAGGCATTTTAGTTTAACCTCGGATAACCAGATAGTTTAGCAAAACAATCCGATTTTGATAAACATTATTTCTGCATACTTATAGCAGCTTTTGCCTGAATTTTACCGAGGTAATTTAATAAAACCAAAAAACGTTTCGGCAGGCAAAGCCTGCCGAAACGTTTTTTGGTTTTATATTTAATTGAGCCTAGTCACTTAGTACATAATGGTAATAAGGGAGAGTAAGCGTGTGGTTGCGAAATTTGTCTCAAAATTAACGAAAGGATATTTTGAGCACAAGTTTTGAGGAAAGTCCGGGCTTCCATGAAGATCAGGCTGCTGGATAACGCCCAGTGCGAGCGATCGTGAGGATAGTGCCACAGAAAAATACCGCCCTTTGTAGACATAGCGCGAAGCGCTATATCTACAAAGGGTAAGGGTGCAAAGGTGTGTTAAGAGCGCACCAGCAGAGTCGTGAGGCTCTGGCTCGGTAAACCCCAGTTGGAAGCAAGGCGAGAGGATACAAGTGTTGCGATCTTCAGTTGATCTTGTGTCCGTTGCTTACTGCGGTTGTTTAGTGAAAACTACGCGATCGCAATTAAGTGTGTGCCGCATGAGGTATTTGGTAACAAATATCCCAGATAGATAACCGCTAAGGCAGTTGATAAAACTCCTGAAACAGAACCCGGCTTATGTCTTACTCTTCCTATTAAAATTCCCTAAAACCAGAACCTACGCCACTTCATGCTTTATGTTCTAGCCTTTTAATTAACAATTCTCATTATGAAACCAATTTTGGTGTTTACAGCGCCGTTAGCGCTGGAAACACCAAAATCGGTTTTTTTTAAGCTCACCCT
>JALQCR010000012.1 GCA_023336205.1 Pseudanabaena sp. Salubria-1 | reverse complement strand
ATATGCTTCCACAAAACAACAACAACCCCGGGCCCCGCCCCCCCCCCCCCCCCCCCCCACTCTACTTTGGGTTTATTTACTATGCATAGTAAGGGCATAATAAAATTTGCAGGCATAATCGGAAACTGTGCTTTCAAAATTTACGTCCTAGCTTTTTATGAAATCGCCCCAACCGCCTCAACCGCCATCGCAACCCAAGCCACCTAAGTCCAAGTTGATGACCCAAATCCATCAACTCACACAGGTAGTTAATGGGGTCTTAAAAATTAATCCAAAAGAGCGCGTCCCCAAGCTAGAAGTGCGCCGATCGCAAAAGGATAAGCCTGAAATTTATGACTTAGTGGGCGATCGCTATATCCTCGGACGCAGCACTGGCAAATGCGATATTGTCGTACAAACACCACTGGTTAGCCAAGTTCACGCACAATTAGTTCGCGATCGCACCAAAAAGAAAGCACAATTTATCCTGCAAGATCAAGACTCAACTAATGGCATTTATCGGCAAAAGCAGCGACTCAAGTCAGTGCCCCTAAAACATAAAATGAAGATTACGCTGGGACCGCCCGAACTTGCGGAAGCTGCGTCGATTTGCTATATCGATCCACCACCTTGGTATATTCGCGCTGTGCAATATACAGGGATTGGAATTGGCGCGATCGCAGGGATGATGGTTTTAGCGATCGGCTATGAACTCGGTCGCGTTCCCGATCTGAAGCCTTTGCCAGTCACCCAACAGGGGCCAGTCGAAGTTTTAGCTGGTGATAACATCAAGCGACTCGATCCCACTGATATCGCAAATCATACTGAATACGCTACCTTAGCTGAGTTTGGGCTATTTATTCCTAAAGCTGTAATTGCTTCTGAGGATACTTCGTTCTATTGGAATATTGGCGTTGATCCTGTGGGAGTGGCAAGAGCGATCGTTACTAATGTCCGTAGTCGAGGCGAGCGCTTAGAAGGTGCGAGTACTATTACTCAGCAATTAGCTAGGAATTTGCTCGGCAAGACCTATGTGGGCACTGATGACTCCGCAGGGCGCAAATGGCGGGAGGCAGCAGCGGCGATTAAACTTACATTCACCTATAACAAAGAAGAAATTCTGCGGCTGTATCTCAATCGCGCCTATACAGGCTATGGAGTTTACGGCTTTAAAGATGCTGCCAAACTTTATTTTGGCAAAGAAGCTTCAGAATTGTCGCTTTCAGAAGCGGCGACCTTAGTTGGATTATTACCTTCACCTGAAACAATTAATCCTTTTAAAAACAAAAACTTAGCGATCGAATATCGCGATCGCATTCTCAATCGTATGGCGGAATTGGGGATGATTACCGATAAAGATGCTGAACGGGCAAGGCGATCGGTATTAATTCTCAATGAAGCTGCCAAAACTAAGCTGCAAGGCTCAGTTGCGCCCTATTACTACAGCTATGTGTTTGAGGAGTTGCAGGATATTCTCGGTGACAACTTTGCTAGAGAAGGAAATCTGATCGTTGAGACTAATCTCGATCTCGCCATGCAAAAGGCTTCCGATGATGCTTTACGTGATGCTGTTGCTCGCGATGGTGGCAGTTACGGATTTAGTCAAGGGGCGATCGTGACGGTGAATAGTAGCGATGGCTCACTATTGACGATGACAGGCGGTGTTGACTACAGAGCCAGCCAGTTTAATCGTGCTTCTCAAGCACTACGCCAACCTGGTTCAACTTTTAAATTATTTAGCTACGCCGCAGCCATCGATCGCGGAATTTCTCCTGGCAGGACTTTTTCCTGTAGTGCACTATCTGGAATTGTAGGTTGTCACAATGGCGGTAGCGGTGCGATCGATATGTATCGAGGTTTTGCCCTATCAGAAAATGTAGTAGCGATTAGGGTTGCAGATAGCGCAGGTTTGGATAATGTTGTCAAAATGGCAAAGAACTTGGGGATCACCGCCAAACTAGATGAATCTAGCAGCATGGTTTTAGGTGGTAATGAAGTCAAAATCTTAGAGATGGCGGGAGCCTATGCCACAGTAGTTAATGAGGGCAAATACATTAAGCCCCATGCCATCAGACGCATTCTCGATAGTGCAGATTGTCAAAATCCTAAAGATCGTCAAACCTGTCGCGTTATTTTTGATGCAGGTACTTTTTTTAAGCCTCAGCAGAAAATTGATGCTGGTGTAGCCAGCACGATGGTGGATATGATGCGTGGAGTTGTCCAATTCGGCACTGGGCGATCGGCCGCGATTCCTCAAGGTACTGTCATCGGGAAAACAGGAACTACTGACGAAGGACGAGATCTTTGGTTTATTGGTGCTGTGCCAAGACGAAACCTCGTAACAGCCGTTTGGCTCGGCAATGACGAAGGAGTTACAAATGGCTCAAGTGCTGTTGCTGCACAGGTTTGGGGCGACTATATGCGTCAAGCTGTACGCTAGTTCAGTAAAGAATATGCGAAGCATATTCTTTACTGGTTTAAAAACTTTTGCGAAAAATTTGTCAAAAGCGCTTGACGACTGCCATAGGTGCTGTAGTATTGATTCCGTCTTGTGGATTGTATTGGTGCAAAGCGCCGCTTCAATCCTGAGAGCAAGCCTGAAAAATTACGTCTTAATCTCAAGCGACATAGGAGCTACATCTGTGAATAAAGGTGAATTAGTAGATGCGATCGCCGAAAAGGTATCCGTATCGAAGAAAAATATCGAAGTGATCGTTACTGCTGCCCTCGAATCAATTGTTGATGCTGTGGCTGAAGGCGATCGCGTTACTTTAGTTGGCTTTGGTTCATTCGAGCCACGCGATCGTCAAGAGCGCGAAGGTCGCAACCCTCGCACTGGCGAAAAAATGGTAATCGCCGCCACCCGCGTTCCTGCTTTCTCGGCAGGTAAGCAATTCAAAGAAAAAGTAGTTGAGTAATGCGTTTTAACGCAATCACCCAAAGAAGAGGGGCGGCGCAAAGCGCCGTCCCTCTTCTTTGGCTAAAGTTGGAGCTTTGTGTCATCTCTAGGTTTTGGTTTGTTTGTATTTCCAAATGATGCCTGAAAGTGAATTTGTAAGTATATGGGCAATGACTGCCGATAATAAATTACCTGTATACATTGTGACCGCCCCAAGCATCATGCCGACAGCGATCGCCCAAACGGTATAGGACAAATGCTTAGCACTTGCCATATGTAGCGCCCCAAATACAACACTGGTAATAACCAAAGCAATTCCATTCATACCCAGTGCTGGTAAAGCCACACCACGAAACAACATTTCTTCACTTAGTCCTGGTAACAAACCTAACCAAATTAGGTCAACTGGCTCTAATGGTTTAAGTACCATTTCTAGATATTCTTGAGCGGCAATGCGATAGCTTTCCCAAATCTCATAAATTAAGCTGCTAAGCAAAGCAACCCCTATGCCTATTCCTGCACCGATCGCTGCATGTTCTGGCTGCCAACGCAGCGGAACCATCGGTATGTCCGTTAAGTACACCCAACCTTTAGAGATTCCCAAAAAGATAATTGCAGTCACTGCCATCGCAATTAGTACCTGCGATCGCGATAGTGTTTGATCTTTTTTATCAGGATTTTGTTGAGGAGCTTGCGAGAATATGGACATAGCAGAGGTTTTATAGATTTAATTGAAAGTTGAGAATCTGAATTCCTCATCATCTTAATGAGAGGAATTGGAAGGGTCGATTTAATTCATCGCTTCAAAAATTGAGACGAGACGATCAATATCATCAATGGAAGTCAGATAGTGAACGGAAGCTCTTAAGCAATCTGGTTCGGGAAGCGCTCGGATGAAGATTTGATGTTCGGATTCTAATTGTTTCGCAATTAATGAATGAGGCTTTTTCGCGATCGCACTTTGCGCTAAATCTTGATTCACCTTAAAGGAAATTAGTCCCGACTCTGGTGGTAATTGCCTGATGCAATCAATATGGGGTAAAGCATCTAATCGCTCCCATAAAATTTTGCTTAGTTGACAAATACGCTGATATCGTTGCAGTTGCGTCCCCCAACTATTTGCATGAGCGATCGCAAGTCGCATTGCTTCATAAAGAGCATAGGTTGAACTAGCAACCTCAAACTTTGCACCATCTTGTCGCCATTGCACAATTGGGTTATGACTAGTTGGATATTTCCCTGTTAGTCCACGCCAACCGACAAATACTGGCTCTATCGCATCAAATATTTCAGGGCGAATATACAAAGCTCCCAATCCAAGCGGTGAGCACCACCATTTATGTGTGGTAAATGCATAAAAATCCGCCTCACCATCAGCAAGATTTAATGGCAATACACCCACCGACTGCGCAGCATCAACTACAACTAACACATTCTGATCGTGGCAAGCCTTAGCGATCGCCTTCAGTGGCACAACCTGTCCTGTATTCCAGCAAATATGACTCAGCATCACCATCCGAGTTTTAGGTTGCAAATGCTGCACTAATAGATCAACAACTGCCTCACTATCTTTACCTTCAGAGCTACTATTGCGGGTATTGGTCAAAGGGAAATAGTCAATTTCGATGCCGAAGCGTTTTTGAATTTGGATCGCACCCGCAATGATTCCAGGGTGTTCACAGTCTGAAAGTAATAAGCGATCGCCCTGTTGCCAATCTACTGCCCATAGGGCGATATTGCAGCCAACGGTTGTATTTTCGGTCAGTGTAATTGTGGTTGGGCTGACTTGAAATTCTTGAGCGATCGCGACCTTAGTCGCGTCATATTCGGACATCATCCAATCCCCAGCGGCATTGGAGAAACATCCCAGCGCCTCGATATGTCGGAAATTTTTGGTGATGGCATCTAGAGATGCCCCACACATCACCCCCTGTCCACCGTAATTAAAGTAAGTGCGATTTTCTAAAGCAGGAAAATGTGATCGATGCGTGAATAAATCCAGTTCGCGATCGCGCTCTAAGTTATCAGAATTTATACTCTCCGAAAGTGCTGCTGAAGAAATCAAAACCAACTCCTAATCAAATATTCAGCTATTGTTTATTCTATCGCGACTTGCAACTAAGTAAAAATAACGCAAAAGTATCAAGCTTGTAAGGTTGCGTCCCGTGGGGTACAACCCATGGCAACCGCATAAAAAAGTCAAAGGTTAAGGAGATGTTTTAGATAAGCCAGATCCCAAGCCGCCTTATTACGTTTCGCTCGCATACTGAATTTAGAAGACTTATCGCGACTTAAGAGATTAAGAGCAAAATGACGCAGCATCGCCATATTTTCAGGAGAATTATCTTTGCGAATACAGGAAGTATCTTCGTGAAAAGAGACATGCAAAACCCAATGCAATGAATTTTCAATCGACCAATGAGTACGAACAGCCCCAGCACTAACGGTTGCATTGGAAGGCAAGCTAGCTAGAAATGTAGTAGCAATAAACAGTGGCAAGCCATACCCACTGTTTATTGCCTTTTTCGTCCACAAAAGACCATAATTCATCCATCTGTATGGTCAAACGGCGTTTTGGTTTTGGTTGTATCTCCACCTGTAGAGGAACATTTTCATATTTATGATTAACGTATCTCTGTAAGCATCGCTCTGACACCTTGAGAACTCTGGCTATTCCAGCTAGTGGGATTTTTTCTAGTAGTAGTCTCTCTAAAAGGTCATAAGTGTTTTGGGCTCGCTCTGAAGCTCTCTGCCACTGTGGATTTTCTACAAATTGGCGACCACAGTCCCGACATTTATAATTTTGTTTCCCATGCCGAGTACTACCGTTTTTTACCACAGATACGGACTGGCAGAATGGGCAAGATGGTCTTGACTCTGGCATTGCTTTACTCTGTAACAACCATCTAGATATTTTCCTACATCCTTTCCTTTTTAGGACTACCGCGGCTAGTTATTCTTAAATAGCTTAAAACACAATTAAAAACCTTTGATTTATCAATATTTCCATAAATCTTGCACGTTTTTTCTTTTTTACGTAGCAATCACCTTCGTTTGATAACCAGTTTTTTAAATTTTGGGATTTATAAATATGTATGAAAATAATATGCCCACTAAGGACTTAATTGGAGTCCCAGTGTACTTTTCATCTTTCGATGAGCAAATTAGTCAGATAGTAAATTGGGCGAGAAATTCCCAAAGTAAGATGGTTTGTGTCGCTAACGTACATATGTTAATTGAGGCTTGGCGAAATCCTGTTTTTGCTGACATGTTGAAAAAAGCAGATCTAGTCACACCAGATGGAATGCCTTTGGTTTGGATGATGAAACAAATGGGGGTAAAACAAGCTGAAAGAGTTCCTGGTATGGAAATTTTTCAGGCTGCATGCGAACAAGCTGCTACCGCTCAAACAAGTGTTTTTCTTTTGGGATCGAAACCAGAAGTACTCGATAAGATTTGCCAACGTTTGAAGAATGAATTTCCCCTGTTAAAGATTGCTGGAACACAATCTCCTCCATTTGCACCACTCAGTCCTGACGCAGACATGAGCATTGTGCAAACTATTAATGCCAGTGGTGCGGGAATTGTTTTTGTTGCATTAGGTTGCCCGAAGCAAGAATTGTGGATGGCACAACATCGCCACAAGATTAAAGCTGTCATGATTGGAGTGGGCGCTGTATTTCCTATTTACGCTGGCGTATTGAAACAAGCTCCAAAGTTTATGCGAGATGCTGGTTTTGAGTGGCTATTTCGACTTACACAAGAACCAGCACGGCTTTGGAGTCGCTACTATAGCACTATTCCGATTTTCATATGGTTAGCGCTGAAGCAGACAGCAATTCCAAATTCAAAAAGTAGCAAGATATACAAAACCAAGAGTCTAAAAATTAACAGGAATCTGCAAAGACGGGGGCTTCATCAAGCATAAAGTCGATTAAATGTTGCCAACTCTTAAATAAAAAGTACTTGGTAAGAGAGAGAATATCTTGAAAGAATCCTCTACGAGTGCCACGCTTACGACGAATCTCTTGATAACTGGAATCTATTAAATGTAAAATCGTGTGAAATAGAAAAGCTAACAAATTAAGAGATAGAAGTGTCGATGACAAATGTTTTTGTCCATGACCAAAGTTATGTTCCAAGTTGTAGCCCTTGGTTTTCAACACATTGTGGTTCTCATTTTCGGTTTTCCAACGACATCTACCCGTTTCAACTACGACCGCCACATTGTCAATATTAACAGCATGATTAGTCACAAAAGCATTACGGTAGACTTCAGAATTATCAACACTATTGCGAACAGTCAGTTCACACCAGTTCACTAACAGAGAGGGTTCTTGTTCTCTTAAAGGTATCTGATTCACAAATCGATAACTATATATTTCTATAGATTTCCCCTTGCGGTGTTTAGTCGTCAAATTCTGCACTTCACCATTTTTTTCAATGTAATCTAACCACTGATATAAACTAGGATGACTGGATGGTAAGCAGGTGAAAATGAAGTTCATATTTGCCTCTAAACAATTCTGACACATCGGTTGACGGCTATAGAGATCATCCCCTAATAACGTAATCGCCTGTCCTTCAAAAAGATGCCCATGTTTACTAATCCAGCGTTTCGCTGCGGCTGTTTCACAATCTTGTTTCTCATGTCCATCTTGCGGAGTGACGAATTCGGGTGGTAGAGAAATCACCTGTTCGCAACCTGGTGCAGCGATTACGGGCAAAATTGCTGTGTGTGAGTATGTTATTTTGCCACTGCGATGATTACGGGTACTACAACATTCGCAGGATATTTTCGATGAGCTATGGTACTCCGTTCCATCTAAACAAATCAGTAAATTCCTATCCAATCTTTCATATCGTTTCAGGTGCTTTCCCATTTGCAGAAATTTATACACTTTCTCAAATACAGCGTTCAGACTCTTGGCGCTAATTAGGTCGAGGATATTGCGTATTTGCTGGTCAGAGGGTATTTTCTCCACTCCAAATATACTTTGAACGTTATTTTTTCCACTTCGACTCTGCAATTGTCTTTGATACTCTAAAAATGATTGACACTGCATAAAAAACATCGAGAAAGCCGACAGCATCGCATCGCTGATTTTAAATTTTGTCCCATTGCTTTCGCTTCTTGGGTCTTTTATTTTCTCTATCCCCTCTTGCAGGAAATCTAAAAAAACACTAAAAACTAAGATCGTTGGTGGCATTAACTGGATAGGATTATCATTTTTGCTATGTTTTAAGCTCTACCTTTATCTGGTTCCTTATATCTGTATACTTTGCTGCTTTTTGAATTTGAAACTGCTGTGAAGCAGATTTATTCTAAGTAAAGCCCTAATGAGTAAGCAATAAGTTTTTGGACATTTGTATGAACGTCTTGACTTACAATTTTTGTTGCCATAAATTTAAATTAAATGATTTGAGCATTTGCAATGCCAATTAAAGGTTAATAGTAATCACCTGCGTTTTAGGACTAAAAACAATCAACAAGTTCACATACGCAAGTCAATTAACATGCAAAGTAAACCATATCCTCAAGCTAATTCCCAAAAAAGCGATATTAAGCGCTCTGAGACTGTGAATCTAGTCCATTTGTCACCCCCTGATGATGAAGGGGGCTTGAAGTTAGGTCAGATATTGCAGTCTCTGCAGCGACAATTACCTTTAATTGTTGGAGTAACCGTTATGGTTACTACCTTAGGGTTATTCAGATCTCTAACTAGTAAACCCACTTACCAAGCTAGTTTTGAGATCTTAGCCAAGCCAATCACTGAGGAAACACGAGTAATTTCTGCCGTAACTTTGAGCAATAGAGAAGTTGTCAATGGTAAGAATTCAGTCGATCCTACAACGCTAAAGCTATTGAAAAGTCCTAAAGTTATCAACCCAATCGTTGATCAATTAAAGTCAAAGTATCCAGATATCAATTATGAAAGTCTGTCTGCCAGTTTAATTCTCAAAGTACTTGAGGATGAGATTCTCAATGTCAGCTATGAGGACAAGGACTCCACAAAAGTTAAAGCAATACTAGATTTAGTGTCCAATGCTTATCTTGAATATAGTTTAGAAGAGCGCTTAGCTGAAGTCCGATTGGGAATTGATTTTGTCGATTCCCAATTGAAAGAAGTACAGGAAAGAGCTAGCAAACTTCAGGATCAACTGCAAAGTTTTCGACAACAATATAATCTGATCGATCCAGAGTCAACCAGCAAGCAGCTAGCTACACAAATTAGTACTGTTAGTCAGCAGCGACTAGAAAATAAGATCAAGCTAGATGAGGCGTATGCTCTCATGTTAGATTTGGATAGCCAGTTAGCCAACCCCAGTAGTAACTCAAAGGTTTCCGTAGCATTCCAAGACAATGCTAGATATCAGTCACTTTTATCTCAAATTCAAGGTTTGGAAATCCAAATCGCCAAGGATTTGAGTGTGTTTCAGGAAAGTACTGACAAAATCAAGGTGTTGCGAGATCAGCAAACAAACTTACTAACATTGCTGAGCCAAGAGGCAGAAAGAACTAAAGAATTGCTTACAAGTCGAATCCGAGAATTAGAATCCCGCAGTGAAATTTTATCGCAAGCGGAGGAACAGTTGAATCAGCAAGTGAAGCAGCTATCTATTGTATCTCGGCAATATACCGATATTCAGCAAGAGATTAAAATCACTAATGATAACTTGAATCAGTTCCTAACAAAACGAGAAGCTTTGCGCATTGATGCTGGACAACGTAAAACACCTTGGCAAATCCTAACTCCGTTGAAAGATCCTGTTGCATCCTCTTCTGATACTAAAAGAAGTGCCTTGCTGGGTGCAATACTGGGATTATTGTTAGGGATAGGTGTAGCTTTATTACGTGATAAGTTAAGTAATTTGTTGCGTACCCCAAATGAAGTAAAAGATATATCAAAGCTGCCCATGTTGGGAGTTATTCCATTTAATTCGGTTTTGATATCTGATAAAAAGCAAGATGGTATTTCGGACTTGATGCCATTAAAGCAATCTTTGATAGACAATGAAAATCAAACTGCTATAGAGAAACTAACTAAAATAATTAATCTAAAATCTTTGTTGCAGGGTTCCCATAAAAGATTGGAAGGAGGAACTAATTATACACAGCCTTACTATATGACATCTATGTTTTTAGAGGCTTTTAGATCGCTTTATACGAATATTCGACTTCTTAGCCCTGATGACAAAATACGATCTATTGTTATTAGTTCTTCCTTGCCGAGTGAAGGAAAATCTACTACTTCAGTTTATTTAGCCCAAGCCGCAGCAGCTTTAGGCAAACGAGTATTGCTTGTAGATGCTGATTTACGCCGTCCAACTTTGCATGATAGATTGCAGTTTAGCAATGCTAGAGGACTTAGCAATTTAATTTCTTCCAATCTCAGTTTTGATGAAGTAGTGCAGCAATCTCCAATTGAACCCAACTTATCGATACTTACATCTGGTCAATTGCCACCCGATCCAACAAGGCTAATTTCTTCACAAAAAATGCAGAGCTTAATGCAATTATTTCAAGAGACATTCGATTTAGTGATTTATGATACTCCTCCTCTCATAGGTATGGTCGATGCCAAACTACTTGCATCAGAAACAGACGGAATTATTATAGTGGTTGGATTAGATAAAACTAAAGTTTCAAGCTTAAATCAATCTTTAGAACTGTTGAGTAACTCTCCCATTGTTGTATTTGGTATGGTTGCTAATGGCTCAAAAGACTACTCAGCAAGTCTAAATGATACTTACAAGCTTTACTATTAGGCAGTCAAAGGTAAGTTGACAGGTCTGATTGACTGACAAAAGACTAGGAAACCCAGTCGAGAGTAGAAGCATATAATGAAATATGGAACAATTTCTGAAGATGTTTTCGAGGCACTGGTTGCTAAGAAAGCATTTAAGAATTGATAGCAGTAAGATTTCTAAGCATTTTGCGAATCAAAGCCATATAGATAAACGATTCCGAGGCATTCTCATAAAATTCATAATCCTTGCTCAGCCTGCGATATTTACCTATCCAAGCAAAGGTTCTCTCCACTACCCAACGCTTTGATTCCACCACAAAAACTTTCAGTTTTTCAGTCCTTGTGCTTACTTCCCAAATGCAATCAAAGTTGTCTTTAACCCACTGGGTTATGTCCTCACCAGAGAATCCCTTGTCAACCAATATTTTTTGTAATCGGCTCAGTGGGTATTTCAGACTTTCTAATAGTCGCATCGCCCCTGCCCTCTCGCCAACGTTTGCAGGGCATACCATAACCCCGATGGCCAACCCCAATGTATCAGACATGATGAAGCGCTTGCGACCATTAATCTTTTTACCGCCATCAATACCACGACTACCTGCACTATCCATTGTTTTAACACTTTGACTGTCGAGACTTGCTAGACTCGGTGTTTCTTCTCGACCATCCGCTAAACGTACTTGTTCGCTGATCTGACGATTGATTTGAGCTATAACTCCTGTTCTTGTCCACCTTTGGAAGTAGAAGTAAACCGTCGAATATGGTGGGAAATCATGTGGCAGATTTTGCCACGTACAACCATTCTTGGTTATGTAGAAAATCCCATTCAGCACTTCCCGAAAATCTGTTTTTGCGGGTCTCCCAAATTTTGATGCTTTCGGCAGTATTGGCGCAATTATTTCCCACTCTTTGCTTGATAAATCGGTATTATAGGGTTGGCGCATCTTGATAGGCTGATACTTGACTGCATCAGTATTTATACCTGTTTTAGTGCGTCCTTGCATTCTTAAATGCTTTCTTAGACAAAGAACACAATTTGGAATTGATTGGATTGACGACATTAATTTGTCACCTATCGCTGGACGACAATAATATGTCTCGATGACACTTAATTTGACATCAATGACGCATTGATGTCAAATTAAGTGTCACTGTGCAACAGCATTAAGATGAACGCAAATGGACTCGAACCATCGACCCCCACGATGTCAACGTGGTATCGTTATTTGCTGGAAAGTTTGTAGAGTAAGTCTTTTGAGCATTGTCAACAAGGTGACGGGGTAAAAATCGGGGTAATTGATTTTTCCTTGCAACAATTATACATTTGCAAGTCAGAGATTAATCGTGCAGAAAAGTGAAATAAAAATAATTAGAATGAGTGCCGATAGCCTATCAAAGAGATCTACAAATTAAGCGATCGCATATCCTGACACTTGATATATATAAATAAGCTGAAAACTAATCGCGATATCTTCCAAATACAGCAAGTTAACTTGTTGGTAAATTGTGGTTATAAATAAACTGGTTAGTTTTTATAAATGGCAATTTGTTTTATGGAAATTTTATTTCGTGTTACCAGCTTTTTAGTAGAGCTTGTTTACGATCGCTACTATCCAAAACTTGGGTGCAAGACTCCCAGTTCACTTTATTTTGAATTTGGTTGTATTTCATCTCAAAGGGATGCTGCTCAGGCAGTTTAGCAATTGTCTGTTTAGCAACTTCCCGATCGCCTAATGCTTCGTCAATCCAGATCGTTTGCAGGGTGTCGGGTATTTGTCCAAACATTTGATGAATTGATTGCAAGCGATCGCTTAATAGATCTCGCACGCGGTCTTCGACTGAGCCTTTGTAACGCATATTGTAGACATAGACAGTTTCACGATTTTGTCCGATGCGTTGAATTCTGCCCTTACGCTGTTCGAGGCGAGTGGGATTCCAAGGTAAATCGAGATTGATCAATGTACCTAAACGTTGCAAGTTTAATCCTTCACTGGCGGCATCTGTGCCAAGGATGAGACGCATTTCTCCCGATTGCACCATTTCCTTGAGTTTTTCGCGATCGCAGCGAGTATATAAGCCATTGCGGATATGCCCAGATTTTTGACCACCTGCATAAATCCCGATTAACTCTTGGGGTGGCAGGTCGCGGCTAAGTTGGTTGGCTAACCACCATACAGAGTCAAAATATTGCGAAAAAATGATGCAGCCAAGGTCTAGCCAACCGCGATCGATTAGGAGTTCTTTAACGACTGTATATTTTGGATCGTTATCCTGTTCGACCTTGAGGGATTGGATAAATTTTTCCAGCAGAATCGATTCTTCTTGGGTAATTTTGTCTGCAAACTCACTACTTTTTTGCTTGTTGATGTCTTCCTCTTCTTCTTCAGGATCGAGGTCTTCCTGTGAGCCTAACAATTTTTGAGCAGTAATCATCCCTGCGTGAATCGAGCTTCCAACGCGGCGTAATAGCAGTGTTTTTAAAAAGCCCGATCCTTTCATGCGTTGGCTAACTGACTGACAAAATTCTTCAGCGATCGCATAGGCATCTTTTAAATACGGAGTTAAGGCGATCGCGTCGCTATCATTTTCACCAAAGAGTTGCACGCGGACAGGTTGCAAATATGGTTCGCCTGTTTCGGGGTCGTAGGTATTTTCGAGATATTCGCGGGTGCGGCGGATGATATGGCGAATGAAGGGATTGTATTGACTGCCATAGGTATCCGCGAGGTTACGAATATCTTGCTTGTCTCCAAGGCGCAGTTTGTCCCAATTATTCATGCCTGCGTTAAAAGTTGTGTCTTTGAGTGCGAGTGTGCGGCGAATTTTGGCGAAGGTTTTATGTTCTGAGGCGGCGGGAAGAGGATTACATACCCATAACCACAGTTGGCGATCGCGTTCGGGGTCGTTCTCTTTAAATATTTTTTCACCCCTTGCCATTGCTAAGGCTCCTTCAGCATTTCGCCAATTGCTCCACGCATTTCCTAAGACCATCTCATTTTCTTGGGCGAGAACTTGCAGTAAGTCCCATGCTTCAACGGGATTGAGTTGGACGGGGGTAGCAGTAGCGAGTAGTAGGCTTTTGGTGCGTGGTGAAATCTCAAACAAAAATCGCAGTAAATTATTTGGTTCACAGGCTTCTTTTTCACAACCATCGGCAAGATTTTCACGACGAGCGCGATGGGACTCATCAACAATCACGCATTCATACTTCAATTGCTTGAGATGTTCGGCAGCTTCAGATTTGCTGGTGATGATGCCTTGAGATACTAAACCAATACGACGGGGACAGTCTTTAATGCCTTCGGAACCGATCGCAGGATAATCTAAACCATTTTCATCGACCCATTGCTTGCCATTCCATACTGCTGATGGTAAATCTAGCAAGGTTTTCATCTCTGCTTGCCATTGCCAGAGTAAGGGTTTCGGCGCAAGGATTAAGATTGGTTTATCGCCATAGAGTGCCATCAACATTGCGGACATGGCTAACTGTACAGTTTTGCCTAAACCCACCATATCGGCAAGGATATAACGCGCCCCATGCGGTTTTTGATGGGCTTGAAAGGCAAGATTTACAAAATATTTTTGATGTTCCCAGAGTCCGTATTCTTGGCGGTAGACAGGAGTTTCGACAATGGTTGCCCCTGCTTGGGCGATTGGGTCTTCGAGTTCGCGCCATGCTTCGATGCTAGGAATGACAGTGCGTTGGGAGATCCGCCCGATGTCTTCGATCACAAAATCAGCAAGGGGAATCGCTAGGGGATGATTCCAGAGGCTATTAAATTCTTCTTGTACCCATTGCACGGCTTCGGGTGCGTCATCTTCCCAGAGCAGTTCGTAATGTAGTTTCCAAGCGTGATAGGTTTCGTTGGTGCTACCGATAAATGATGTTTGACGACCATCGGCAAGGGTGATCACTCCTGCTTTGCCATGAACTAGTCCAAATTTGTCGCGGGGTAAGACTTTGACCTGCATCTTGCCCGATCGCAATAATTTGTGGAGCTTGGCAAACCGATCTTTGCCTCCTTCATGACCATTTAAAAGTTTCTGTTCTGGTTCAGAGGCGCACCATTCACGGCGGAGGGCATAGTTAGCGGCGGATTTGGCGGCTTCGACATCGCGAACATTTAGGTCAGAGTTACAAATCACGCGCACCAGCCCTGTCATGGAGTCGATCGCCTCTCCTGCCACTTCGAGCATCGATGAACTGAAATATCCTGCGATGCGATCGTAGGACTGGGCATTTTGTAATCGGTCACAGAGAAATGTGCGATCGAGTTGTTGGCGGCGTGACGAGAAGCGATTGATAGTCATGTCATGGTTATAAATTTGTGATTAGCTCGTGATTAGCTGCGCGATAGATTTCATTGGCAAGTAGAGTTTGAGAGGTTGATTTTTAAATATTTGAAATCCATATTTTTGGTAAAAGCTAACTGCTTCTACATCGATCGCTTCGGTGATTAATGCTAAAGAGCCGATGTACTCAGAGGCAATTAGGGCTTTTTTCAGGGCATTGATGAGCATCAGTTCACCGAGATGTTTGCCTTTGTGTGATTGGTCAACGGCAAGCCGACCTAATAACGTGGCTGGTAATCGGGGATAGCGAGGTAAAGATTTTGCAAAGGCATCATCCAAGCGTTCCGTATCAACTACATAGGAGGAAAGGGTGTAATAGGCTAAAACTTCTGTTGCTGGTGCATCCACTAACACAAAAACCGTTGCGGCTTTCTTTTTGAGATCCTGTGATGCCTGTTTATGGATGTAAGTATCTAAGCTATCTTTACCGCAAGAGAAGTTTGCGCGATCGTGTCGTTTACTATCAAGGGGTTCAATTTGGAGAACCATTAATCCCCCATAATCTTTTTGTATCTTTTAGCGGCGGCTTTCAGTGCTTCGTTTGGTTCAGGTGGATTAAGCAGAGCATTTACAAAGGCTTCACTATCTTCACGGCTAAGGACTAGGGTTTGATGGCTTTCAATGACTTGACGGGCATGAGCTTGGACAGCCGCCACAACAAAGTCAGTGAGGGTGCGTCCTTCTAGGTCTGCGGCTTGTTGCCATAGAGCTTTGATTTCCGTACTGACACGAGCTTCTAGTCTTGCTACGGTTTTAGTGCTTTTAGCGTTTTTAGTGCCACTTTGGGCATGATTTGCGGTCGTCATAATTGTTGACTCACAAAAAGTTTATTGAGCTTGATTTTATGCGGCAATTAGCCGTATGTCAATGATTTTTTGACAGATAGTTTTTTCGATAAGCAGCAATTTCAGCGATGATTTCGGCTTCTGAGATTGCCTGTACTTGGGGAAGGGCTTGAGTTGTTTTAAAAAGGTTTCGCAAATTAGTATTTAGCGCCTTTTTTTTGCGATTGTCTTTAAGAACAATTACTCGCACTTCACAACCTTCAAACTCTGTTCTCATGGAGTCAGGGATTTGAATTTTGCCATTAGATACAGTGGTTTGAAATTCTTCAGCAAGCATAAAGTATTCCTCCTTTACATATTATTTACACATTGTCATTATCCACCGCTCCTGCTAAGAGCATCGCCGCTTTTGCGTCCTGTTGCCAATGGGGGATTTTATATTCCATTGTGCCTAGATATTTGAGGATTTCGATGATCAGTTTGCGTTGGTTCCAGTAGTCTTTGATTTCGCTACGCAAGAGCATTTTGCCTTTTTGTGCGTCTTCGGTGGCGACGACTTCGCGTATGGCATAGAGGGCTGTGCGGGTGAGCGATCGCCCGAATCCTAAGTCACCAAGATTTTTATTAGCAAATTCGGTGGCAGTTTTGAGGCGGTTTTCGTTGGCTTTGCTGGTTTCTAGACAAAATTTATAGTCTTTGAGTCCAAAGCCGCGTGCTAGTTCTTGGTATGCACCCGATCGCTTTTCACCATGACTTTCGATGTCTAAGCCTTTGAGATAAAAGCGTTCTTCGGGGGTGAGGCTTTTCCAGATAAAGCTATCGAAGCTGGCGGGTACAAGGTAATCACAGGCGATTTTGACGGCGTTATCAATAATTGCCACGATGGGAGATAGGTCGCCTTTTTTGCGGGTTTTGGATAGTTCGTATTGAATATCGATGTCTTCGATATTTTGATATTGGGTGAGGACGCGCAGGGCGGCGGCATAGGCGGCGAGTTGATAGTCGGTGTCACCAAAGTTTGGTTCTTCTTTGTCTTCTAGGCGCAACATTTCATCGAGTTGGCGTTTGACTTCGAGTTCGACTTTTGGATAAATCTCATCAAGAAAGGCGGTTTCGTCGCTTGTTTGTTTGCGAAGGATGAGTAAGACTGTCCCCTGTACATAGTTCCCTGCTTTGAGGGCAGAATCTGTTTCGGTGGCGATGCACCATGCGGCGGTAACTCTGAGTCCTGATGCCCAGAGGATGAGGGCAAGGTCTGCCCAGACGCTGGCATCTTGATGGGTAAACATGACGACTTGCATTCCGTCATCGGGCATATTGTTGGCGAGGTTGCGATAACATTCGCTCATGCTTTCTCGGAAGTGTGCGTCTTTGCCTGTGATGGCTAAAGCTCGTTTTGAGTCGTTGTACCAATCAGGAAAAAGATTAACAATATGCTTGTCGTACCATGCCAAGAAAAATTCTGAGAGTTCGTGATAATTAACTGCATCAGCGTAAGGAGGATCTGTAATCCAAAAATCACATTTTGAATTTACTGACCGTGCATCTTTGGTTTTAACATCAGAAAGATATGGAATCAATGCTGATTTTTCATCTGTTGAATTAATAGATTTCAGACTGCGATGACAGTAATTGAATAATGTATTTAATGCTTGATTAGAAAATACTGTAGCGTGCATTTCCTTTGAAGGATGCGAGTTCCATCTTAAAAGTTTGCAACCCAAACCCTTTGTATCTTCTAATCTGCATAGTTCTAATAGATTCTCAACTTTTGAAACTAAGCTATTACTGTAAGTGTAAGAGAACTCAGTGAACAAGCCAAGTGTTAACAACTGTCTTGGATTAAAGAGATGATGCCAATGTGTCCAGCCTCTTTCACGAATAGGCTGATCGGTGTTGTATCCTCCTTCAATTTTCCGACTAGGAATATAACCCCGATCTTGCCAATCCCTAAACCTCTCTATGAGAAGTTCTAAAACCCTCGCTTCTCTCTGCACATCCTCAGCATCAGGGGCGCGATAATGGCGGCGCGTTTTCTCCTTACCTTTCTCATCAATGTAAGTTTCTACCCAGCGAATGCAATAGAGCCTTTCTTGCAACACATCATCAGGACGCGGCACAAGGTCATCATTTTCCCACATTCGCAACCCGTAGGCAGTGGCTTTATCCGATGATTTCCTGTCACCTCTAATCATCGTCATCGGTGTTTCCTGATGGCAATGGGGACAGCATAGTTTTGAGTCTTTGACCGTGCCTGATTTTTTAGCGGCGATCATTTCGGCTTCCGATACATTGGACTCGATCAGGATTTGGAAACCCTCACCCCCAGCCCCTCTCCCTTCATGGGAGAGGGGAGCTAATTTCGCCACACATTTAGTCTTCTCGCCAATCACCCAACTTGGCGCAAGCGGCACTTTCCAGCCACATTCAGGACAAACCGTTTCCACACAATAGAGATAAGCATCCGCACGCCAACCCAAATGATTATGCTCAATTCCCCATTCCGTAATTTGTCGATCTACAGCTTCATATATAGACTTTTGCGCTGTGCGTACCTGCTCCGCTACTTCCTCACCACCACCGACAATATTTAACGCCGCCCATGTCAACAGAGCCGCCACAGGATTTAGGTCTGAGCCATAGGCTTCACAACCAATTCGCGCCGCCTCAAAGGGAATGCTACCCCCACCGCAAAAAGCATCGCCCACACGGGGAATATGTCCAAACCGTTTAATACCTAGCTGTTGCACAAATTCACTAAGGTTAGTCGCACTCGTTCCCAAATGCGCGTTAATCGCTTGCCATACCGACTCTGATAGATTTTCCATCTGTTCAGGGCGATCGCAATAGACCAACTTTTCATCATAGGAAAGCTTGCTAAATACCAATTTCTGCAAAGCTTCGCGATCGTCTTTGGTAGTCTGCGCCTTTAACTTTCCCTCCTCCGCAAACCATTCCTGACGCTCCCTAATAGTCAAACGCCCCCAAATTTCTTTAAGTGAAATTGCTTTAGTTTTCCGCAACCATAGCCCCTCCTCATCCATCATCAACAGCTTGAGAAAGATTTCGCGATCGCGCTGCGGATCATCAGTCGCAGGTAACAGCAAACCCAAAATCGTCGCCCGAACTAAAATCAATGGCTTGCGTCCCCACCATTTCCCCAAGCCCGTTAAGGTCTGTGAATAGTTAGATTTGCGCTCTTTGTAAGATTCCTTAGAGAGCTTGGAAATGGGAAATTGAACTTCAATGAATGAACGCACGATATTACTCTAAAAATTTGTTTGTAATAAGGAAGAATAGTGAAATTTTTGCAGAAACAAAGCAATATTAGACTAATTTTATATTGTGATTATGCTTTTACATAGAAGAGAGGGACATTTTTGCTCAATTTCATTAATATAGGCGTTTAAAGCCCCTAAAGCATTATGCTCTTCAGACTTTTCTCCCGATCCAAAAGCTGCTTGCAAAACTATGTCACAACTTCTAGCAGGGACAATTTTCTGCTTTACAAACTCAAAACTATACACTTGAATGATTTTCGTGATTATTTGTTCGAGACAAATGACCCGACCGCTTAGTTCTTCGCGCATCGTTGCCAACTCGTTAATACCAGTTAAAGCCTGAAGACAGCGTTTATCCCCCGTAGCAAAATAAAAAGAAGGCTCGGCACTTGCTGCCACAATTAGCTTTAACTCATCGTCCATATTTGGGATTTTGAGATCGAAAAGTGGGTTGTTAGCCTGTGCCTCCACAGTATGAAAATCTTTGATAATGGCGATCGCCTTTTCGATTACCGCTTCAGAATAATTTTTCTTGGTTTTGCCACTTCTAAAAGAAAATCTAGCGGTTTCGAGAACATGGATATTTGATCTGTCAATCTCAAAAGCGGCGATCGCCTCATCAAACAAATCACAAGTAACTAATTTCAAGATGACATCGTTATCGATAAAGCAGGTAATCCCCAAAATGCTAGACCTCGATTCCTGTCATCCGTTCTAAAAACTCCTGTGTATCATCACTTAAATTTTCCCAATCTAAGGTATCAACTAAATAGCTATTGATATAAGCAGGGGCATTTGAATGTTTTTCTACGGTTTTAAGAGATGCTCTGGCGATTTTCCAAGCTATTGCTTTTTCCTCATTATCTTTAGCAATATGAGCCTTGTACCAAGAATGGTTTAATACAACTGCCCCAGCATCAACACAATCAGCCTCAGCATAACTCTGTGCATATTGAGTCAAAGCTGGAGCATTCAGATTTTTGAGACTGTAATAGCTGGCATTTTTGCGCCCAAATAAAAGGGCGATCGCAAACTCATCTGCTTCTACTTCCTGCGGATCGTCACTAGGTTCAGGGGTAATTTTTTCATCAATAATTGACTCCTCCCTGACGTGACCACAGACAATATGCCCGATTTCATGAGCCAAAATAAACGATAGCCAAGCATGACTTTTCTCATTTTTGCCGATCGTAATCACAGGACGATTAACCGTCTGCTCTAAATTAGCGCGAAAATATCCCACCATCCCGTCAAATTTTTTCTGTTGAGGTTGTGGCTCACATGGTTCTTCAGACTTCTTTATGCGTGGACGTTTTGGGAAATGGTTGAGATGCACTACAGGAACGCCATTTTTCCAACAAAAATCTAGCAAACTCTCAAGATTGACACAGGGATAATTTTCTAAAATCTCAGCACGAATCTCTTGGGCGGTCAGTCCTTCAATATTTTTGACTGGTTGAATGCAAGCATAAGAAACTACTTCGGCAACTCGATCTGCGATCGCTTGAGCAGGTTTCAGTTCAGCTTTTTGTGTCCCTTCACGCAATTTATATTTATGTCGCACCGTTTCTGGCAAAGTGACTAATTCATCAGTCGAGAGCAAGGCACGAAAGTCTAAGCTAGTCCGACGCGAAATATAGGCTGCTGCTTCGACTACAGCACCTTTAGTTTGTTCAAATTCTTCACACCACCAGCTAGGTAACAGGGTGCTACTTACAAAATCTTTTGGGAAACCCAGCGCATTCATTCGGCTAAACAAGGCTTTAAGATCGATGGTTTCAGGTCTGACTTCAGTTTTTGTCATAGTTCACCTCCAAAGCGATCTAAGGCTTTTGTCAACTAATCTAGAGTTACTTTCGGCTTTAGGTTAGCTTTCTATTATGACATTTTTATTAAAAATGCGTAACCCCATATATATAGTGGCTTACATCAGCTTGACACACTAGATGTAGTAATTTGCTAGATTTAATTTCTGGATATCATCTTACCAGTAGCTTATTAAGCCTTCTAGCATTCGAGATAGCATTACCATTAGCCGTAAAGACTTGAATATTGCTTACAGTCACGTAATCTTGATCGTCGGTAATAATACGAACCTGTCCCGCCCCTGAGCGGTTAATAGCCTCAATAATGAATAGATCGTAGCCATCAAGCGATTGAGTCTCCAATCTTGTTAAAGCGGATTGAGCTACTTGGTTATTTACCATCAAGTTAGCTGGAACGGCAAACTGTTCTACTTGCCTCCACACTGACTGTACTTCATCAACAACATCAGATCTCTCATTAGGGAAGTTGTTACGATACTCTTTGAGGCTTAGTTGAGCTAAATTATTTCTACTTTGATATATTTTAAATTCTGTGGTCTCTATAACGTGAGCTAGTTCTGAAAGCATTAACTCTGAATAAACAAGTATTGCACCAGTAATACTTGCTTGTTTAATATAGGTAAGATATTTAGCTATTTTTCCTTGTAATCTTCGTAAATACTGTTGAGAACTGCTTAAAGAGAGATCTGATTGTGCAAGGTTCGGTACAGAATATCTAGAATATGTTTGCCACAGCCAAACGTTGGTATCTACCAAAAAAATATCGCTTGGCTGTGGGGTATCAGAATCAATATCAACTACATCTGCTTGGACATTGAGAGTCATCGCCATAGCTAACAACTAGCCGCGTACTCTTCAATTACAGTATCTACAGCTTTTTGATACTGAGCATCTGAATAGTATTGCTTTGCACGGGTGATAACTCTCTTGAGAACCCCCATCCCTGTGTTAGGCAAGGTCTTAAAAGTCAACAAATGATTTAGGTCATCTAAAGTGATATCGCGTAAAAGTGCGCCGATCGCATAATTAAAAAATGCAGAGGCAAAAACTGTAACATCTGTGAAGTCTAGCTGCACAGCTTCACCCCTAACTAAGTAAGGATGGATTAAATCATATAGTTTTTGACCACTATCAGGATCAGTGGCAAACTTACCTGTAATCTTATATACCTTGAAAAGCATAGCCATTCTCCCAACTTAAAAATATTCTAAAAGCTGATACTGTCTGTATCCCATATCTCGGAGTCTAAACAGTAATAAGATTCATCACACCGTATGGTGATATTGATCAATGTCCCTGAAAAATTAATTTTTTGTTTTTTATATATAACTTTATTATCTTCGATCTTGACGTAACCGTCATTACTAAAGATCCTGAGAGTCCCCTTATTACACTGTATAAATTCTTGAAGAAAATTCAACCCTAAGCCCCTAGATACGTCTCTAACTGTACTGTTGCCATAAGCAAGCGCCCAAGACAAAGCTTCTCCAGAGGAAAATTTTTCATTTTCCGTCAATGTCCTAACTTTTTCAGCAATACCAATACCAAAGTCAACTACTGAAAGATCTAAACAGTTTTTTTTATGATAGTGCTGCCCACAACTAAATACACCAATTTGCGAATCACTATGCTCAAAAGCATTACCGTAAATTTCTGAGACTTTTCCTGCGATTTCATCTTGTAAAGGTGTACTTATATTGAGCCAACCTTTGCCTAGCCACTTTTCTAAGAGATACTCCATAATTTCAGACTTGTCATGATGACAATCGCTACGATAGGGTACAGAGTTCCCATCCCAAGGTTCTTGGCTGCCACCAAAACAGTATAAAAAGCCATTCTGAGCTAAATTCATTTTTATATTTGGAGCAACGGTATGCCACAAGAAAGTAACTCTGCCACCACGATGTTGAATCAGGTGTGCAAGCCCGCCAAGAAAAGCAACCCCGTTATGCCCTAAAAATTTGCAAGCTTTGAAGTCTAATTCAAAATCTTCATCCAAAGGTGATTTACAAATTTGCTCCCACAACTTAAAAAGTTTGTTGTAATCCTCAGAAGCATTCCAAATTTTGGGAATTGAAAGGCAAGTTGTCATAAATACAGATAAATTTGGTTACTTATTTTCCTTAGCACGAGGTTTGCGATCGCCTTTATTCCCATTCTTACTAGATTCATCACTTTTACTATCTAGATTGTCTGGCTGTAAGCTTGTAGTCGCCATATATGCAGGCGGCTCACTTGCCTGAAAAATAGGCAGATTAAACCTTTCATCGTAATAACTAGAGTCGGAGACAGGATTTTCGGTGAGGGCAAATCTCACTGCTTTGCGCCAACCCTTACCACGTCCAGTGATGGCATGACCTGTTGCCGCATTGGTCATCGTAAATAACCACCAACGCTCTTCAGGGGTTAGCCCCAGCCAATTACGGATCGCAGTTGAAATTAGCCCAGGGTCAGCATCCTCGATCGCCCATGCCAATAGGACTAACTCCTTACCAAATAGCCTAGAAACAGGAATTTGTCCTGTTTTCCATTGTCCTGTTTTTTGTTCAGAGCGTTTTAAGCGGTAATTAAATTCTGCTTTAACAGGATCGGCGATCGCGTCCCACTTTTGCCGATTTAAAATTACACGCATTTTGTTGTCATTCTGCCCCAAAGCAAAGCTGAGTTCGCGTTTATTAGCATTTTCATCCCATGTAAGATGCTCGCTAATTAGTACATCGTCTTTTTTGTTATTGGCGATCGTCACTAAGAAATGATGCTCGGACTCCGCAGAGAGAAAGCCGAATCCTTCAATTTTGGCTTTGCTTTTAGGATTACTCATAACAGTCATTATTGCTTTACCTCATCAGGACGCAACTCTGTTTTAGTATCCGTCACCCAGTCCAACAGAGTTTGTCCTGTTTCAAAACTTAGGGACTCAGATGTGATCGTGATTTCTCCATTAGGCAATAGCGATCGCAGATTGGTAATTACAGCCTCTAGCTGTTCCGCACTGATCTGTAAATCCGATGCTGTCGAAAAGTCTAACCAACGGTTTGCACTTTCTTGAATCTCGACCCGCATCCCCACAGCCTTACCTTGAAATTTTTTCAAACGATTTAAAAATTCAAAGGACTCTTGCTTAGTGACATAGTTTTGCGATCGCTCTAGCATCACAGGCTTAGTACGATCGATTTCAACCTGCTTAGGATTACTAGATGTACTGATTTTACGTTGATGGACATCAGACAAGATGCCATTTTTCTCGGCAATAGCCAATACTAATACCGTTCCTCTCGGCACAACAAACGGTGCATCATACAAACCACCATTTTGTTTAGGGTCAGAGCCATCGGTACTGTAGCGAATTTGGGCAGGGGGCGCAGCTTGAATCTCAACCATTTTGTCATTGCCCTGCTGATACTCGCGAGACTTGATGGTAATCGTATTGCGCCATTTCTGTTCTTCTCCCGTCTGATGCTCTCCCTTAGAGTCCACACAAAGAAAAGAGATTTCCATCTCATTAGTTTTAAATTGTTTAGGGTTAGCCACCACCAACGAAGCCGTAGTTGCCTTGCCGCCAACTTCGTAATATATGACATCGCCATGAATGGCATTAATGCGTAAAGTTGCTTCCCCCGTCTCATCATTACGTTGCAATAAGGATACTTGAACGGCTGTATCTGGTTTGGGGAAAGGTGGCTTTTCTACATAGCCTCCTGATTCGCGCCATTGATCTTTATTGAGCAGATCCTCTTTAAGCTTATCAAGAGCATCAGGACGATGCCATTGCCATTGGGTCAGTGTGGCAGCACGACGCTTTATCTCTGTCCAAAGCATATTTTTTTGAGTGAACAGGCGCACTTCACACTTTTTCCGAAATGTTTCACTGGCAATATCTTCGGTAAACTTTTGCTTGCTGATCAGGGTATCTCTGATTTGTTTCTCGCCGTTGTATTCATTATCCGCAAAGCTCATCACAAAATCCGCACTCAACAAGCCCTCACTCGAAGGATAGTGCAAAGTCGAAAATGTCTCACGCATCGCACTGAGTAAAGCAAATAAGATTTTGCCTTCTAAATCCTTAGCACCTGTCACCTGTGGATCGCTATCTGGCAATTTCTTGGACTTCATCTCTGCCAAGATATAGCGAATTGCCTTGAGTTCCGCCGCATTTTGCCACAAAGCCTCCATCGTGTCACGGGTTCCTGTGAGAAATAGAATGCGATTCTTGTAATCCAGATCTTCATAAAATTTCTTTAAATCAGGGCTTAAGCCACCTTGATGGGGTTCAACGATCACCAAAGTGACTTTATCGACAACTAGCTTAATTTCATCTAAGGACGGAAAAGTTAAAACCTGTTGGTAACAATCTTTGAGTGAGCTAGAAATTGGCGTAAACGCATGAGATAGAAACTGCCTTAATTCTTTCCGTGAAGCTTCGCCTCGAAAAGAATCTGTGTAGCTGCTTAAGGTCGCAACTAAATTCTGGTTTTTTTGAAAATAAAGCTTGCCCTCGTTATCTGTGTGCAAATACCAAGCTTTTGTCGCTAGTGTCCCTAAAACTTCTTTAGGCAGGCGTGATAATTCCCGCCCTGGGGTACAGAGATAGGAAATAATTTCAGGCAAAGTTAAACCCAAAATGGCATTCGGGACGTTAGCTAAGGAAGCCACATAAATTAACTTGCAAGCATCTTGAGCATCGGTACTACCCAAGTGTGAATCTAGAATTTCTGCGATCGCGCTGCCATTAGAGGCTATGTCATGAGATATCGCTTCAGAAAGTGTGTTGTTAATATTCTGAACTTCTTGAACAACCCAACTATCGTTAAGGTCAATATCATGGGCATGGATAAGATACTGACGATCTGCTTTATTTTGCTCTTCACAATATAAATTTGCCACCACTGCCCGCATCAGTTTGATTAAGCCGCGAGTTTGCTGGAATCCTATATTCTGTCGAAACCTTGCATACAAATCACGAATCCCAAAATGGAAAGGATAGGACTCTTGGATTTGCGAAATAAACTTTTCAGGGGAAGCATTGGTAATGTCCATCTGCTTTGCATCACGGACAGACTGAGAATAGGCTTTGGCAATTTCTAAAATATTGGCGTGGTCGGGTAGCGTCTCAAATAAACGTTGTCTGAGAATATGATAAATCTCATCCGTATTCATTCCCACTGGCTCAAGTTGGACAGCCCCACGTCCTACCTCAGCCGCCAATGTCTGTAATGCTTTATTAATTTGTTCGCTGGCATCTTCATAAGTAGCATTCAGATCGGAAATAACGATACAAACGTTTTTTAGCTCTTCTGAACCCACAGCTACAAACAAATTTGCCAATGCTTGCAATGTCACATAGGACAGATCAGTATTGCCAATTTGCTTAGCTTTTGCTCCTTGAAAATAGGGAGGTAGCTCATCAAGCAATATTAATAATGGCTCTCCCTTTAGTAAATTAATCCAAGCCGTTTGTCCAGGGGCTTGCAATGGTGAGTAATAGTCATTAAAAACTTCTTTTTTGCCAAGCTGCTCCGCGATCGCCCCCCAAACACCTAACGGAGAATCTGACTCTCGACCAGTAAAGCCAACGACACGCACTGCCCCAAAATTAACCTTATACAGACTACCTAATACAGCATTTCTAATCTCTGGATATTTAGATAGCAACCCTAAAGCAATCATGCTGTGGGTCTTTCCTCCACCCATTGATTGCTTTAGTAAGAAAATGCCATTGTCAGAGAATCCTGTAAAACGCTGAAAAGCTCCCTCTAAAAGCGACTGCATCCCCTTTGTGACATAGTTTTCTTTAAAAAAAACTTCTGGGTCGATACGCCCATCCAACAATTTTTTAAGGTCAAGAACCGTATCTTGTTTGGAGCGATCGAAAACACTTTGTCTAGGTTTACAGGCTTGTCTGAGAGTTTTCATAGTGTATTTGTGTCTTCATGACTAAGAAGAACTAATCAAGTGGTATACGCAATGTATCAGATATTTTTTAGTTTAAACCAAGTAATACTAACAACTCATGCAAGTTGATTACCTGCAATATTACTGGGGTTAAGCTTCAGCAAGTATACTTCTCGCATAGGTTTAATCATGAGGGAAAACTTTCGTGACTAAGACCTTTGTACGTTAACTCTCAATATCAAAAAATGAATAATTGAAGATAATCTTATGTGCTGATAGTTTTTGAATGCGATCGCAATAGAGTCAATATATGAAGGCTTTAACCCTAAATATGTTGACTCTATGAAGGCTAGAACTAGCTCTAATCAAGGAAATGAAGACTATGTAGACTTTTTGGCAACTCCTTTTTATACCTATATATTTATGTTATTTATCATTTCATAGCGATCGCTTGTGTCCCCCATAGCAGTTACCAAAACTCAGGTTCTTGTTTACTACTAGCCGAAGTTTGAAAAAAGTCTACATAGTCTACAGACTCTTCACTAGCAAGGGTTTCAGTCTTCATGAAGTCTACATTACCCGTCATCAAGGCTACATTGTTCAGCAAGGTTTTCTTGACTGGGGTAGGGATGGTTACATGATCGGGAGTACGAATAGCCAAGCCAGTGATAAAAGTCCCGTTCATGTCGCGAGATTTTTTGACGGTATTAACTTTCAACACCCCGTTAAAAAGCTCTAAAAGATTACGACTGAAACGTGACAAGCTTACTGGAGAATTACCTCTATAGGTGCAAAACTGGCAATAGTTTGAGTAAAGTAGTTTGTCAGAATCTTCATATTTTATGTGATTAATCCGAACGCCGCCTTGCACCTCAGTTGAGATGGACTGCTTTTTACCATCACCAATATAAGTTCTTGCAGTTGGCAACAGCACCAAATTCTCATCACACCATTGAGCGAGAGAATTACTATGAAGGATCATTTCCGCCTTGTGATCGTCTAAAGATGGCACATATTTAGAGGTTTTCTCTAAGAAAGCCTTAACTGTCTCATCAGGTATGCTAAGCACCTTATCTAGCAGTCCTGCGATGTATGGCTCAAATTTGCCAACAAAGCGATCGCCTTGAATCTCTAGCAATGATTCCTTTTGATCGAGAGGCACTTCACGATTAAAAGGAACATTAATCACACGCCTGTACCATGCAGAATCAGCTTCTTTCGGCTCAAAAGGTTTATTCGCAACAATCAACAATTTACCGTTAAAGACAAAATCTAGACGGGATTGAATACCTTTAACCTCATAGCGAATAGGATCGCCGCCTGTGATGTTCTTGATCATTGGAGCATCCCCAGTGTAACTATCGGCTTCGCTGATGATTAGCAATCTTTTGCCATAAAGATTAGCACCCTCAAACCGATTCCCCTCTAATGCTGTCATCTGGGTAGAGCGACAATTCTCAATCCCTACTAGCGCCCTAGCAACAATCGAAAAAGTGCTTTTACCAGTCCCACCCTGTCCGATAATCTGCATGAATTTCTGTAGATCGCTGCGTTGGGTGACGATGGCGTTTAAGAAACACAGCATCAGCATAATTTTATTATCGTCACCTTCAAAGACCCAATCAAGCCAAGACATAATCACATCACAGCCCTTGTGGCGATCGCTCCAGTTATAGGGTAATTGCCATGTGAAATTATATTTTCGGTCATGGGGTAGTAACTCGCGAGTTTTGCGATTAAGTACGCAATCCTTGAGGTTGATTAGATCGGGATATTCATTGTCAGCATCAAATTTTTTAATCTGTACTGAGTGCTGTATACGATTCATAAATTCAGCAATCTGCTTTTTTGTTGGTGGAACACCCTCCAAAAAATCATCACTACAAGTCAAATCATGCAACAATTGACGCGATTCAGCTTCCACCTCTGCAATATCAATTCTTTTCCACAATCCATCCTTATACTCAAACCATTCCTTAATCTCAACGTTATATTTGAGATTAGAACGAAAAGCACTCTCAACTCTCATGCGTAAATTTTTAAGTTCATTAGCTTCAAAAGCCTTTGCCTTCTTGCCTTCAGTATCATCTTCAAAAACTGGTGTAATCTTCATCTTCCACATCCTATTAAAAGATTTATTAATTGCATCATTGCCACCTTCGTAGTAAAGCGATGGCATAAGAGAAGCTTGATTGGGAATGCTTTCAAAGTCCTTATGCATACCCATATGAAAGCGCTCACTGCATAGCTTTCGCATAATTGTTAAACCTTTCACATAGCGCATAGTATCGGGTGCAAATTTGAGCGAAACGTTTTCCCATGCCCTCAATTCTTTGTAGGCATCAATCAACTTATCCTGATCTATATCTTTGGCTGTGCCTTGCAAAATCGCTTTGGTAGGGCGATCGCACAGTTGTACCAGATTCACAAAATATGTCTCATCCTTCAACTCAATCCCTTCTCGTTTGGCAATATCTGCCATAGTGGGCGGTTTTGGTTTAGATGCTTGCCTAGATTCACGCTCTTTTTTGGGCTTAGATGGCATCTTAAAGCCGTTTAACTTGGTAGTCCTAAAAAGGAAAGGACGCACACGGAGGTAAAGAATCGTTGTAATGATGAATAAAATTCCAAATGGCTCCAATGTGATTTTCCAATTTCTTAGAAAAAGATAAGGTCTTTCTAACTAGTCTTGATACTCGTTGACGTAACGTACAGTTGAATCTCTCAATATAGTTGGTCTTTCCCGTTTCTTTCCCGACAGCCCTATGACGTTTGCTGGGCAGGACAACTGGATAAGACGAATAGAAGTCAGTATAAATAACCGCACATTGGCGATAGACGCTAGGCAACGATTCCCATAACTTCTGAGCTGATTCACCAGTGCGATCGCCTATATACAGCAAATACCGATCAAACCCGCCACAAAAGGAGCTAACTAAAAGGGTCGAAGCAGAGCCCACAATGATGAAACCAATTAAGAGCATCTTCATCAGTAATAGAATTAATAGCCATAGTAATTGCGTCGTCAAGAGCCGAAATTGTGCGAGCTTTAGCCGAGCGAATAATCTCTTTTAATTTTGACCAACATAACTCGATTGGCGATAAATCAGGAGAATAGGGAGGGATGAACTTAACCTGAGCACCAACGGATTCAATTAGGGTTTTAGCCATTGCAGCGTAATGTACAGGCAAATTATCCATAGCGACAATTGCCCCAACCCATAACCGAGGCAATAGTATTTTCTCAATGAAAACCAAAAAACTGGCGGTGTTGAGACTACCAGCAAAAGTCATCGCAGCAATCAACCCTTCATCACTCATGGCTCCAATTAAAGTGATGTTTCTACCTTTGTTACCTGGACGGTCATCATATACCCTACATCCTCCTTGACATCTACCATAAAGCCTCGTCATCGCTAGATTTAGCCCTGTCTCGTCAATGAATACAAGGTTTTTGACATCTATCGTATCTAGCCAACGACGAAACTCATAACGCAATTTTTTCACTCTTTCTGTCGCTTGTTCGCTGGCTACTAAAGTTTTTTTTACGCCCTAATTCTAAGCGCTTAAGCGTACGACTCAATCCTGATACGCTCACTTCTATTGTCTTTGTTTCATGTAGTTTTTCTTTGATCTCTCTGGGATAGCTACAGGATACGTGTAAAAACCTGCAAGATTGATCGCAAACGCGCATTATACCGTTGACTTTTTTAACACGAAAAGCAGAAAAACATATTTTTGAAATCCTTTCTATGTATAGCTTTGATGGCTATCTTGCAGGTTTTTACACGTATCCTGTAGCTACCCCTACTTACTTTGTACCCTGCCTCTACTAAGAATCGGGCTAAGGCATTACCGTAAGTGCTGGTGGCTTCCATACAACTATGTAAATTGGTGACACTTTGAAGGTTTAGCCATGCTTGTAATTCAGCAAATCCTTCAGGATTGTTGCCAAATACTTTGCTCTTGATTTTGGCGTTGCCTTGGATTAAGGCTACATCAAATTTGGCTTTGCTGATATCTATTCCTAAAACATCATTTACTTCATTGTTATTGTTCATCAGTGGTTTCAGTCCTCTTGCTAGATTTGTCCATCAAGCAATCAGTGGTATTAAACTATCCTTGTGAATGCAGGTTTACCCATTGGGCGACCTCTGATACTGTCCAGTCTTTACTGTTGCCACTGTTAGGGCAGAGACGACTCTATCTACATTACGGGCTTGGTGTCCCTAGGGGCTGCTCGAGTTTATCTCTGCCTTTGCTTGTTGGATCTTAGTAAAGATTTTATCCTTTACTTTTCTTCCTAGATACAAGAGGCTATGTGGCTCATGTTGCAGCAAGAAAAGCCCGATGACTATGTGATCTCCACGGGGGAAACCCATTCAGTACGCGAGTTTTTAGAAGAGGCTTTTGCATACGTAAATCTCAAATGGGAGGACTATGTAGAGATTGATCCCCGCTATTTCCGTCCTGCTGAAGTGGATTTGTTATTAGGCGACTCAACTAAGGCAAAACAAAAGCTAGGCTGGGAGCCTAAAGTTACCTTCAAAGCTTTAGTTGAGCTAATGGTAGATGCAGATTTAGAAGCATTGGGCTTGCCTAATCCTAAAGGCACGCATTCTCAGGATATTGCCACATTGAGAAATATTGGACAAGGATCGACTTGGTAGATTAAAAGCCCTGCAACGCAGGGCTTTTAATCTACTCGTACTTTACTGAAGAAATTTTTATGACAGACAATCAATCAAAACTACAATTCAAAGATCAAAAGATTCTAGTAACTGGTGGTGCTGGCTTTTTAGGAAAGCAGGTGATTGCCCAACTGATTGCCGCAGGTGCGAGCAAAGATTTGATCACTGTACCCAGATCAAAAGATGATGATTTGCGATCGCTTGCCGTCTGTGAAAAAGTTGTTCAAGACCAAGACTTAATTATTCACCTTGCGGCGCATGTCGGCGGCATTGGACTGAACCGCGAAAAACCTGCGGAACTTTTTTATGACAATCTGATGATGGGTGTACAGCTAATCCATGCAGCTTATCAAGCTAAAGTCCAAAAATTTGTCTGTGTTGGCACAATTTGCGCCTATCCCAACTTTACACCCGTACCATTTAAAGAAGAAGATCTCTGGAATGGCTATCCTGAAGTGACCAATGCTCCCTATGGTGTCGCCAAAAAAGCTCTGCTAGTGCAGCTACAATCATATCGTCAACAGTATGGATTTAATGGTATTTACCTGCTGCCCGTTAATCTTTATGGGCCAGAAGATAACTTTGATCCGCGTAGCTCCCATGTAATTCCTGCACTAATTCGTAAGGTTTATGAGGCACAACAAAAAGGCGATCGCCAAATTTCGGTATGGGGAGATGGTACGCCAACTAGAGAATTTGTTTGTTCTGAAGATGCAGCTAGGGGCATTGTCATGGCATCAGAGACTTATAACGAGTCAGAGCCTGTAAATATTGGTACTGGCTCTGAGATTTCCATCAAGGACTTGATCCATTTGATTTGTGAATTAATGGGATACGATGGCGACATTGTCTGGGAAACGGACAAACCTAATGGACAACCGCGCCGTTGTCTCGATGTGGAAAGGGCTAAACAAGCTTTTGGGTTTACTGCACAGGTAGGTTTTCGTGAAGGTTTAAATCAAACGATCGCTTGGTATCGTCAACATGCCGTCTAATATCAATTCACGAAAGTGTGGCCACACTTTCGTGAATTAAAAATCAAACCCAGTAAGGGTTTTAGAAACACAAAATGGCGTAGCCATTTTGTGTTTTGGTATGATTCTGGCACAGGTTATCGCACTGAAATCAGGCTGAAATCAAGAATATCCAGTGACAACATTGCCCAATGAGGAAAGTAGACTTTTTGCACTCCCTAGAGTTTGAATTCTAAGTAGAATATTTTCCATTAGCTAGAAGATAGGCTAGCAAAGGAATATAGCCTTAGCGTACAAAAATTTCTTTTTCGTGCGTTGACCCCCCATACACCTCTTGTTAGTTCTCTTGCCTCCTGATTTGACTTGATAAGTTCTTGTAGTTCTTCGGTTGTTTTTTCTCTTCTAAAAATATTTTTCCAATTTCTACTTTCTCTCAACTCATTTAGGATTGCTATAGTTTTTTAACTATATCTTCAGTATTATCAGTACTACCACCGTCGGTAACGAATACTTCTATGAGGTTTGGGTAATCAGTTGCCAGAAATCCTCTGATTACTCTTTCTATATGACCTGATTCATTGTATGTGGGTATTCCTACAGTTAATGTCGGATGTTTTGCATTTATAGAAATCATTTAAAGTTTTTTACTATTAATTTTTTACTATTAATATTTAAGTTCAACCCAAAAACTGACTCTTCAGAATTTGCGAAAAAAGCTGACAATAGCTAAAATCCTTCTGTAATAAGAGTCCTGTCTTAATAAAATTGTCTAGACTTCAATTTGAAGCTTTGGGCATGATTATGGTGCTTTGCTTGCTCGTTTATAATTTAGCCCAACATCAACTCAGACTTGCCTTAGCTATCGCTCAAGATACTATTCCCAATCAATTGGGTAAACCCACTAATTCTCCAACTTTGCGTTGGGTTTTTCAATGTTTTATGGCGGTTCATTTAGTTTATTTTTAGAACCTGTCTCAAGTTGCAAATTTGTCTCCTCTTCGCCTTCACATTTTGAATTTCTTTTCTCCTTCCTGCCAACGCTATTATTTGCTCCCTGATCCTGTTTCCTAATTCTTTTTTTCCTTCCATTACGAGCGGAATGTGGGTTGTATTATCCAATTTATCCTTTCCCCAACTAAGAGCCAAAAAGCTTAGACTCCTATCCTACCAACATTCAGCAGGTGTTTTTTGAGAATTAGCATTTATTAGAGAAAACCTTATAAATACAGCATTTTGGAATTTTCCCATTTTTTTTGAGACTCACAGTGAGATTTACTTATTGATAGTATTATTCAATAAAATTTTTACTATTGAGAATAGACTCTCTGAAACCCTCATTCTTTCGTGGTAAATAATTTTTTGCCCAGATCACCTACTGAATGTAGGATCCTAGCAAAGTTTTAACTGATGTTAAGTGGAACGCTGAGAAAGGAGCTTGGTCTCCAAGTCCCCATAGCCAATATGTAGGGATTTGGTCTCTAAATCCTCTTTTAAGATGATATAGAATTTACTGTTCAGAATATTTATTATTGGCGATCGCCTATTTGTCCTCTTTGTTTAAATAATAATCTCGTCCATAGTAATAATATCTACCATAACTATTTTGTTCACTTATTCCATTCAGAATCATTCCCAAAATAGGGGTTTTAGATTGATCGAGTAATGACTTCGCCATGACAACCTCTTGAGAATGAACTTGACCAAGACGCACCACTAACAATATCCCATCCGCTAACTTACTAATAATTAGAGGATCGGCAACAGCCATCAAAGGCGAAGTATCGATGATCACAAAATCATAATTATTTCTTGCCTTATCAATTAAATCCTCCATAGAATGAGAATCTAACAAGGTAGTAGGACTAGGTGAGGAAGTTCCCGCAGTCAGCAGATCAAAATTGGGTAAAGGATGAAGAATGGCATCTTCTAAATCTGTTTCATTGATTAAAATATTGCTCAATCCTTTCACATTAAATTCTTGCCAAATTTTATGTTGGCGGGGACAGCGCATATCCGCATCTATTAGTAACACTCGCATTCCCCTTGCGGCCATAACAGTTGCCAAGTTTGCCGCCGTAAAAGATTTTCCTTCTCCCGACGTTGCACTAGTAACCAAGATTACCTGTAATTTTTGATCGGGAAGGCTAAAGTTTAGATTAGCGTAAATAATCTCAAATGAATTAGTCACAGCATGCGATCGATCTATTAATGGTGAATTTCGATTACCATCACCAATGCTCTTATTTCTCTTTCCAGTTATGAAGGGAACTGTACCTAGGAGAGGAAGATCCAGTAAAAGTGTCGCTTCTTCAATATTTTTGAGCGATTTATCCATCGACTCCAATAACAGTGCGGTTCCCAAGCCTAAAAGAATTCCCAAAAGTCCTCCTAAACCTAAATTTAGGGGGATTGTAGGAGATATAGCACGTGACGGCACTAAACCCTCTTGGACAAGTCTTGCATCACTAGCATTCTGGCTCTCTAATACCCGTACTATCTGGAACTGTTTCAGCAGTTGTTCATAAGTTCCTTGGGCTACCAATAGCTGGCGTTGTAACTGGAGCTGTTCTTGTTCTAGTCTGGGTAAGCTATCTAAACGTTTTCTATTATATGTATATACATTTTGGAGTTCCTCTAATTGACTTGTTAAAGCCAACTTTTCTACTTCCGATTTGACTAAGTCTTGAGTTAAAGACTGCGTAAGTAGTCCTACCTGCCGACTTTGTTGAGGCAAGGACTTAGAGTTACCAATAGTTTGAGCAGCCCTTGTTCCTAATTCTTGTTTTAGAGCTTCTTCTTTGAGCATTAAACTCATAATATTAGGATGTTGGTCAGAATAAATAGTCCTTGCTACTGCTATATCTCTTTGGATACTTTGGTACTCAGTCAGAGCTTGTTGGACAGATGTGGATTGGCTTAGAGCCGTAAGATCTTTAGCTTCCTGAGTATTGAGATTCATTTCTTTTTGCAAAGATTGAGAGCGAGTTTCTACTGCGGCCAACTGACCTTGGATTTCGTTAATTGTGGCGTATAATCTACTCAGAGATTCCAGCCCAGCTTTAGCTTCTACGTCTAAAATTACTAGCTTGTTTTTTTCTTTAAAGGTTCGTAAATTTGCTTCAGCTTCCTTTACTTGCCCTTCAGCTTTGGGTAATTGGCTAGATAAAAATTCATTTGCAGCCTTTGCTTCAGTACGGTTGGAATCAATATTACTATCTAGGTAGTTTTTGATGATCGTGTTCACCACATTTGCGGATTCTTGCGGATTCGTACTTCTATAAGAAATTTGCAAGACATCAGTTCCTCGGATAGACTTCAAATTAAGATTTTTTACAAAGCTGTCAGTAGGGAGTGTTTTCCCATCGGAGTTTTTGAGTCCTAAGAAACTAATAGTTTTGCTAACAATAGGGTATGAGCGAATGATCTCAGATTCAGTATCAATGGGACTACTGATGTTTGCTAAGCCCGCTAAATTGGCGAGTGATGAAAATGATGAAGCTGTATTTTTTTTAGGGAAAACTAATTTGCCTTCAGATTCGTAAATTGGTTTTTGGATAAAAGTGACAATAGCTGTTAAGCCAAACACAGAAGCGAACACTATTGATGTTAGAACCCAACGTTTTCTGATAATATGCCAAAATCTGGATAGATCGATTGATGAATCTTCTTGTTCTTGGGCAGTAGTCATAGATTAATATTCTTTGATGGACTCTAAAGCAAATGATATAGTTTTCGGAAAACAACACATCTATCATAGCAATCAATTTACCATACTATTCAGATCAGAAAAGCTAAGGCAAACTATTTGCAGCAGTGCAGCACTACTTACGAAATTTCAATAGAGATCGCTATGAGTAGAAAAAGCAAACATAGATTGGTATGGCTGATTTTAGCGATCGCCTTTGGTTTATTTAGCATAATTCCTGCAAAAATTGCGATCGCTACGAGTTATCCTGCTTTGCAAATGCTATAATAAGAACCACAGTCGGGAGGTCTGACCTTTTCGGATCGTGGAAGCTTGGTCTTCCCTCGACTGATTTTAATTTTTAAGGATGTAAGAAAGATGCATGTATCTATTGTATGTAGATGAGTCTGGTACAACCCATGACCCAAACCAACAGTATTTCGTGCTAGCTGGATTTTGTGTGTTTGAGCGACAGGGATATTGGATTTCCAACCAGCTTGACCAAATTGCAGCTAGGTTTAATCCTGCTGAGCCAGCAACGGTTGAGTTGCATGGTAGTCCAATGTTTGGCGGAAGAGGATATTGGAGAAGTCACACTAAAGATGATAGGCACCAAGCAATTGAAGATGCTTTGAAAGTTTTCCAGCAATCCCATCCTAGCAATCGACTTTTTGCAAGCGTGATTAAAAAATCTGTGGTGTCTCCACAAGATCCTGTTGAGGTTGCATTTGAGCAATTAGCTAGCAGGTTTGATAAGTATTTAATGCGGTTACATAGAAACGGTGATACGCATAGAGGAATCATCATTTTTGATAAATCTACTTATGAAACAACAATTCAATCTTTAGCTACTGACTTTAGAACAATCGGATACACTTGGGGCGTGATAAGAAATTTCTCAGAAGTACCTCTATTTTTAGATTCAAAAGCATCAAGGTTGATCCAACTTGCCGATTTAGTTGCCTATGCTATTTTTAGGCATTTTGAGAAGGGAGATGATAGATTTTTCCCTATTGTTGAACCTAAATTTGATTCAGAGGGTGGTGTAGTTCATGGGCTTCATATACTTCATTGACAGCGATCGCCGCGATCGCCATGAGTAGTATTTAAAAAAGCAGGCATAGATTAGTATGGGTTTCAGTCTTGGTTAGTGGCGAGCGCAGATTAGAATAATCCAAAAAGCATTAAAAATCCGATTCCTATTACACTAAGCCTATCTGAAATAAAACAACAAGCAAGAAATATTTTAGATGTGATCGCTTTCACTCTCTTTGAAGAATGCCAATCTTTAAATCGCGATTTTAGTAATATTCCCGATCTTCCTGGCATTTATGCAATTAGACACAAGTATAAAGGCTTGCTTTACATTGGCAAAACTAAAAGTTTAAGGAGTCGTTTTAAAGGTGGTCATAAAGGCTTTCTTTGGGCATGGCTTGATAAATACAAAGATGAAGATGTGCGTATTGCTTTACAAATAATTCCATATTCTAAGAATCCTGCGTTACTATTGGAGCTAGAGGCAATAATTCTTCGAGCTACTGAGCCTCCATACAATGTCCAAATCCCAATGGAGTAGTAAATTTATGCAAGTAGAAGTTTTAGAGCGAATCTCATCTAAAGATGCAGAAGTTATTTTAAAATTTCTGCCTGAGAGAATTCGAGCAGCAATTATTGCTCGATCCAAAGAAATTGATTATCCAATCGAAGCAACACTTGAGATGGCGATCGCTAGTTTTTTGGATACAGAGGCAATAAGTTTTGCAGACTGTAAACCAAATCGTGGGTATTAACTGATCGCCATGAGTAGTCATGATTAGTATTTTTAGAAAAATCAAGCATAGATTAGTGTGGCTAATTTTAGCGATCGCCCTCAGTCTATTTAGCATAATTCCTGTGAAAATTGCGATCGCTTTTCATCAAGCTCCTGTACCCCAAGCAATTTTTGTATTGGGGAGTGATCCTCAAAGAATGGAATTTGCCGCCCAGTTTTGGCGATCGCACAAGGATTTAGATATTTGGGTTTCCGATTTTGACTCTAACCTAAATTATAATCGCCTTATTTTTGAAAAGTTTGGTGTTCCTGATGAAAGATTGCGGTTAGACGGTAGAGCTACAGATACGGTGACAAATTTCACGACTTTAGCAGAAGATTTTGTTGAACATAATATACAGCATATTTATTTGATTACATCGGATTATCATATGAGGAGGGCAAGAGCGATCGCTACTATTGTCCTTGGTAGTGAAGGGATTGTAGTTACACCTCTTGCTGTACCTTCATCAGATGAAAAGTCAGAATCTCTGGTGCGCGTGGTGCGGGATTGTGGGCGATCGCTTTTGTGGTTTTTTAGTGGTCTAACTGGTGCGAGTTTGAATCCTCGACACTGAACTTTACATTAGAAGAATTTCCATCCGTGTTTATTAAAGAAATAAATTGCTGATTGAATACTAATTATTGTCAGCTTCCATGACTTATTTGCTCTAATCTTTATACAACAACTGCTCTACTATACCAAATTTCGTAAACAATCATTGTTCTGATTCAACTTAACTAATACACAAACACATCTTAGTTAGGCTCCCATAGATCAACGATCGTATGCTAATAGATATAGCCAGATTCGCTATAGCTTAACCTAATTCTTAGATACCACAAATCCCAAAATTACTTTTTTTGAAATCCCGTCGTAGTATGTCTTTCAAAAAATTAATTTCTATAATGAGAATTGCTGCTAATATTGTAGTAAATGGCTCATCTGGGTTTGAGGGGTAAATGGTACAGTGTCGATACAATTATTGGCGACATGGTAGGGCTGTAACTGTTGCTCCGAGAGGATTCTGATTACTATTAGCTGTGCTTATCCCCATGAACCCAGAAGAGCCTAGTAAATTAAATATGATCTATGAGTGTAGGTAGATTGGATATTTTTGCAAACAGTGAAATCGGTATCCTAAAACTAATGAGAGTTGATATATCCAAGACATCGTATGAATTACCGCGAAGAGTTAAACGTATCATACTTTTAGGATGTGATACGTTTACTTTTTCGCTTGCGATTTATTTGGCTTTTGCTTTTCGCTTCAGTACAGTCTACCCAACCGCAATATTTGACTATTCACCAATAATTTTTCTGTTATTTCTAGTTAAACAAATTGTATTTATTAAAACAGGTGTTTATCATTCAGTTTTGCGGTTTACGGGTGAAGAATTTATCTCAACTTGTGGTAAAGCAATCTTAATTAGTTCGACCCTATTTATCACTATTTGTTATCTAGTTCCTCTCAATTTTCCACGCTCAATTGTACTTAACGATGCCATAATTACCTTGCTATTAGTAACAACTTCAAGGTTGACACTACGCCGACTATTCAATTGGTTATATTCAATAAATAATGATAATTCAGATGTTGTGAGAGCCATTATCTATGGTGCTGGCTCCGCAGGTTCTCACCTAGCCGAATTATTAGCCCACGATCCTAATAGCAACTATGACGTTATCTGCTTTGTCGATGATAATCCTTATTTGGTCAAGTATTCTATAAAAGGATATAAAGTTTATCCATCCAAAGATCTCTCAAGCTTAATGTCAAAAAATTCGTGTGATACGATTTTATTAGCCATGCCTTCAGTTCAGGGTGAAGAGCGTCGCAAAATTTTGGAGCGTCTTACATTAATGGGCGCAAATATCAAAACTGTTCCTAATTTCAGCGATATCATAACGGGAAAGCTTTCTGTAAGCGCGGTTCGTAAGATTGATATTGGGGAATTGTTGGGAAGAGATATAGTAATGCCCGATCCCGATTTATTAAGCCAAAACATCACAGGAAAGTTCGTTTTGGTCACTGGGGCGGGAGGTTCAATCGGTTCTGAATTATGCCGTCAGATTGTTCAACAAGAGCCTAGTCGTTTGGTGCTTTACGAGCTTAATGAATTTGCCCTATATACAATCGCGATGGAGTTGTCAGAACAATATCCCCATATTCAACTAATTTCGTGTTTGGGGTCTGTGACGGATCGAGAACATTTTATGACGGTGTTATCTCAGTACGATATTGAAACCGTTTACCATGCAGCAGCTTACAAACATGTTCCCCTAGTGGAAACTAACCCCAACAGAGGTATTCTAAACAATGTTTTGGGGACTTTGGTGGCAGTGAAATGCGCGATCGCCTGTCAAGTCGAGAATTTCGTTTTGATATCCACTGACAAAGCTGTACGACCGACAAATGTAATGGGAGCTAGTAAACGCATCGCCGAGTTAATCCTGCAAGCTCTCGCGGATTACCAAAGTGGAAATACTTGTCTTGCCATGGTGAGGTTTGGCAATGTGTTGGGTAGTAGCGGCTCAGTAATACCCCGATTCTCTCAGCAAATTGCTAAGGGCGGTCCGATTACTTTAACCCATCCCGACATTACGCGATACTTTATGTCAACCCCAGAAGCAGCACGCTTGGTGATTCAAGCGAGTGCCTTGGCTAAGGGCGGCGAGATTTTTTTGCTAGATATGGGAGAACCTGTAAAAATTTATGATTTAGCAGTGAGGATGATTCTTCTCAACGGACTAGTACCAGATCAAGATATTCAAATTCATATTACGGGTCTAAGATCTGGCGAAAAGCTATATGAAGAACTACTAGTCGATAAAACTAATGCACAAAATACGCTGCATCCCAAAATTTTCGCTGCTTATGAACCGAAACTAACTTGGCAAGAACTAGAGCCTAAGCTCAATGCACTTATTGATGCTGCCAAAACTAATCGAGATTCAGAAATGATGGCAATATTACAAGATCTCGTACCAGAATATAAGTGTGATAAGCCAACTCTATTTAGCGCCAGCCTTGTTGGTTCTAGATAGATAAATCTCACTACCTATAATTGCGATCGCACTGACAACCAGAGATGCGATCGCACCAAGGTTATTCCACAGACTTAGGCTAACAGCTATACCTATGGTTAGACAAATATAAACACATGCGACTTGAGCGTGAGACCAGCCTCTTATTTGTAATCTTTGATAAATATGGCTACGGTGCGCTTTAAAAATATTTTCCCCTAACTTAAGACGGCGGAAAATAGTGTAAGTGGCATCGCCAGAAATCGGTAAGGTAATCGCTAGTGCCGACCAAGCGGTAGAAACATTGCTATGGTGATTAAGTAGGGCGATCGCCATGATTGCCCCTAATCCAGTACTACCGACATCACCCATAAAAATTTTGGCAGGTGACCAATTCCAATAGAGAAAGCCAATGATCGCTGAGGCAAGAAAATAGAGCATGTATTGCTCAAAATACCAACCTAAAAACGTAAGTTGGACGACAGCGATACCTGCGACTAAACCATCCAAACCATCCATGAAATTATAAAAATTGATCAGGGCTGTCATCCCAATTACCGTAATCACAGCCGCGATCGCCATACCGCCGATCCCCAAGTCTGTAAGCCAAGGTTGTGGAAAAATGCCAAAACAAGCTACGGCAATACCTGAAGTCCCTAACTGCACCATATAACGGGTGCGAGCCGATAAATTGTAGCGATCGTCCAAAAAACCTACAGTCGCCAGTGGAATGACCGTATACCATAAAGACCAAGACGGAATAACTTCACTATTCCAGAAATTGCGTGTTAAGGCGGCGATCGCGTAGGTAAACCCAAAGGCGATGATAAATCCGAGACCGCCGCCCCTTGGTGTGGGTTGAGTATGGGTACTGCGATCGTTGGGAATATCTAATAGGGTCTTACTAAAGTTTTGCTTAAGCCAGTAAACAATTGCAAGGCTAAAAACAAAGATGATGATCAAACCAATCGAAAAATATACTATTTTCATGAATTATTGCGGTTCTTTAGCTCTAAATATTCTTTTATTTCATTCTCAACGCCATCCTCAAAACTTAATGGAGCATATCCAAAATCCAGTGAAGCTTCATCATGAGAAAATATTCTTGGCTCCACGAGGCGCTGTACTCGTTCTCGATAGTCCACTTTCCCAAGGGAAATTGCCCACAAAGTCAGCGCACTAAAATAGGCGATCGGAAAAGGCACAGAGAAATAAAAGTTTTTCTTCTTTAGTTTTCGTTCAATAGTTCTAAAAACATCAATTAGTTCAATCGGCTCTTTGCCAGAGAGAATGTAATTTTTACCCATTGTCTTTTCACGATTCTGCAATACTTTGAAATATGCTTCGCCAAGATCTTTTTCATAAACTGGCTGCAACTCAAAATTCCCACCCGAAACAACAGGAAATAGCCTCAACCTGTCCACCATCTTAATAAAAACAACCATATTATTATCGCTGACACTTCCATAGATCATCGTAGGTCGTAGAATTGTGATCTGTGTATTTGAGTCTTTTGCTAAGTCAGCAATTATTTTTTCAGTATTCCTGTACTCCTCTCCAGCAGACTTATATTTTGAGTAAATGCCTGTTGTATGGACAAGGATCAGCCACTTAACTTTTTTCTCTAAGGCAACCTTTGCCACACTTCGAGAAGTATGGATACCAGCGATATGAAATACTACATCAACACCATCCATAGCGAGTCTCAATACTTCTTCATCACTCGTATCGCCGATCACTTTTTCTATATTGAGACTGCTACGATTTAGTATTTCAAGACTTGACTCCTTTCTGACGAGTGCCCGTAAACCTTGATTTTGAATACCACTCAAATCATTCTCAAGACTTCGCAAAAGCCATCTGCCACTTTTTCCTGTTAATCCAGTGAAAAGAATCATTTAAAACCTCCAATACGTATTAATTTAGATACGATCCATTTTTCTGTCTTGATAAGATAACATACGATTTAAGGAGAAAAAACAAAATGATGATCGCAATTTCACCCAAAGCGACTCTATACGAGCGTGATTTTAACCTATGGCTTGAAGATACGATCGCCAAGTTAAAAGCTGGAGACTTCCAGAATATTGATATTGAGAATTTAATAGAGGAAATTGCGGGTGTGACAGGTAGCGACAAGCGGGAGATCGAGAATAGACTCCAAAGATTAATTGAGCATATTCTTAAGCGGTGCTATGTCTCTATGCCTGATTGTTATCGCGGATGGCAAGTCACAATAGTTAATCAACGACAGAAGCTTGTGAGACTTCTAAGGCAGTCACCAAGCCTAAAGTGTCACTTTTTAGAATCGTTTGATGAGGTTTTTGATGATGCTTTGAAAATTGTGCAAATTGAATATGATGTTGAATTTCCTGATACATGGCAATTTAGCCGTGACATTGACTCAATACTCAATGTTGACTTCTGGGAATAGACGATCGCACTCAAACAAGCTGATTTTCTGGTGACTAATGAACACATTTCACTTAAAATATTCGTATTTGGAATCCTCTCTGGGCAAAGCTTTTAAGTATCTAAATCCTTGCCAAAGATTAGTATGTTTAGCTTTAGTGATCGCCTTTTTGCTGAGTAGTATTATTCCTATGCGAATAGCGATCGCTTTTCATCAAGCTCCTCTGCCCCAAGCAATTTTTGTGTCAGGTGGGGATGGCGAGCGCATGAGGTTTGCGGCAGAGTTTTGGCGATCGCACAAAGATCTAGATATTTGGGTTTCTGATTATCAATCAAGCTTGGAATATTATCGCCAGATTTTCCAGCGATTTGATGTTCCTAATCAGCAATTGCACCTTGATGGTAGGGCAACTGATACAGTTACTAATTTCACCACTTTGGCAAAAGATTTTACCGATCAGAAACTACAGCATATCTATCTGATTACTTCCGATTATCATCTCACGAGGTCTAGGGCGATCGGTACGATTGTTTTTGGTAGCTTAGTGGTGCAGAAAAGTCTGGAAAGGGTTGACAGGCATAGAATCTCAAAATGAGACAAGAGGAATAAAAAGGGCAAGAGATGAGATACTCAAGTTCCTCAACAAAAGATCTTATACAAATGCCCCACCTATATCTTCAGCTACAAGAACAACTGCGTCAATGGCTCAAGCCAAAAGATAAGCGACATCTCCAAGGATTTGCGGAGGCAGTAGCCGCGATATTGCAATCAGGAAGGGCAAGTCTGAGTCATTGGTTGCCCTATTTGAGCCATCGAGAGTGCCAAGCCAGAAGTCAGATGGAAAGACTAAGCTACTTTGTGCATAATCCACATATCATCGCCGAGAGATTCTATAACCCATTGGTGAAGCACTTTCTCCAAGCATTTGCAGGAGAATCGTTGGAACTAGCCTTAGACACAAGTATACTGTGGGATAAATTCTGTCTTATAGAAGTATGCTTGATTTGGGGAGGGAGGTCGATTACTCTAGCTCAAGTAGTACTAGAGCATGGCAGCGCTACAGTTGGCTTTGAACATTATCGTCCCGTCTTAGAACAAGTACGCTCTCTATTGCCGCCACAAAGTACGGTGACCTTGCTTGCCGACCGAGGTTTTGAACATGGGGAATTAATCCGATGGTTACAGCAAAATCACTGGTCTTGGGCAATTCGCGCAAAGAGCGATCTGCTAGTGACTCTGCCAACAGGTACAACCAAGCGTGTTGAACAACTGATACCTCCCGCAGAGCAAGCTTATCTAGTTCCCGATGTCACCGTACTCGGTGATGTTAATTGTCATTTAGCGACGGCTAACCTAGACATGGCTAACGGTTCATGGGCTGTCCTTAGCGATATTCCCCCTTCATTACAGACTTTTGCTCTCTATGGCAAACGCTTTGGTGGAATCGAACCCCATTTTAAAGACTATAAGTCGGCGGCTTTTAATGTTGTTAGCTCTCATCTCCGTGATGCTCAAGCTCTTACCTGTTTATTTATGCTCCTTGCCACGGCTAACCTGATTGCTGTAATTCTTGGCATAATGTTGGTGCGTTTGGGGCAAAGGGCTGCGATTGATTGGCACGATCATCGCGGCTTGAGTTTTCTGCAACTCGGTCTCCGTCAGCTTCACACTCTTCTTTACCAACAAAAATCTCTTCCTATTTTGCAGATTTTGCCTAGAACTAATCCTCCTCCTGCCTCTGCTTCTATTGCTAAACGCGAAAAGTTAGATTTTCGTATCGAATTTGCCCGTATTACCATTGTCTCATCTTGAGACTCCCATGAGTTTTCTGCACCACTAAGTTTTGGTAGTCAGGGGATTGTGGTGACACCTCTTGCAGTGCCTTCATCGGGAAACATGTCGGAATCTCTGTTGCGTGTGTTACGAGATTGTGGGCGGTCGGTTTTATGGATTTTTTCTGGAAAGACAGGAGCTAGCTTAAATCCCAAACTGCAACTTTAGAATTTAACATTAAAAAAGTTTCCATCCATGTTTATTAAAAAAATAAATTGCTGATTGAATCGTAATTATTGTCTGCTTCAATGAATTATGTGATCCTCTTGCCCAATGGTGAAAGATATGTACATCAGGGTAAAATACTGTTTTGTATTTTTTAGCCATTCTCCAAGTTATATCTGCGTCTTCAAAATGCAAAAATATATTTTCATCAAAACGACCAATTTCATCAAGATACTTTTTACGAAAGAGCATGAAGCATCCAGATAAATACAAAACTTCTGCTATCTTGTCGTAGCCCATATCTCGCATTTCATACGAGTCCAGATAGCTTTTTAGAAGAAAATGTAATGGCTTAGGAACAAAACGTCTAGCAAACAGAGCAAGTATTGTTGGATAGCGTTTACAAAGATATTGTGTTTCACCGCTAGGGAAAAATATTTTAGGCTGGATTAAACCAACTTCCTGATTGATTTCCAAATAGTCTATTAATTCTGGTATGACATTTTCATCAAAATAGATATCTGGGTTAAGCACAAGATGGTAATCAGAAACTCCACACCTAGAAATAGCTATATTATGGGCTTTACCAAAGCCTACATTATCGCCATTGTTGTAATAGTAGTCAACGTCTTCTAAATCTTTGAATATTGGTTCCAAATCTGGAGAAGGGGAGTTATCAACAATGCATAAGTTAATCTTTAGTGGTGTATTCATGGCAGACAATACTGCCTTACGCACCATATCAGGATTGTTCTTGTATAAGACCAGTGAAGCAGTAATTTTAGTCATCATTATTTTCGGGCATCATATTGCAATATATACTGATCTGTTGAGAGAAAAGAGATTTAAAAATTAAACTATTTCGAGGGCAGAATGTAAACATTTGGCAAAGTTGTCGTAGGTAAAGTTTTGAGAGACCACATTGCGGCAGTGACTTCCCATTTTTTGCAATTCATCATCAGATAGAGACGACAGTGATTGTAATGCTAGTTCAATATCAATTGAAGATTGAATATCAAAAACCATTTTTAGGTTAGTATTTGATTGAAAGCAAGTATAAGTGTCAACTCCTTTAGATATATAAATTGGTAGACCAAAAGCAGCAGATTCAATAGCAGCAAAACAAAAATTTTCTTTGTGGGAAAAAAGAACAAATAAATCTGATGCTGCCAAATAACTCCATTTTTCTTTGCCAAAAACTGGCGGACAAACCAAAACATTATCTTTATTTGAGTATAGTTTAACTTGCTCGTAAAAATTGGCATCAGTGTAGTAGCCTATGACTAGCAATTTCCATCCTTTAGGTCTAACCTTAATAAAAGCTTGTATAGTCTCTAAAGGTCTTTTGCCATTATCAAGTTTGGAAAAGTATAGCAAAATCTTGTCAGTTTCTGAAAAACCAAGCTTTTGTCTAACCAGCTTTCTATTAAATGTTTTATCATCTAAATCATGAGGAATTTCAACTGATAAAGGGCAGATTACACCTTTTGATCTAGAAAAAGAAAAAACTGACTTTTCTAGCTCTGCTTTCGCAGTAAAAATTATTTTTTCTGAACACCTAGCTGCATAATTTCCTAGAATATTTAACCATAACAACTTTTTCAGTTTGCCATAAGAAAACATATAAGGATCGGCTGTTCCATGTGGCACTAGATAAAGAGGAACTTGAAGATGCTTAGATAATTGCAGTCCATAGGAGAAGTGAGCAAGAAAACTCCCGTGAATAATTATCCCTTTAATCTGTTTTTTAACTTCATCAGGAATAAATTCAAAAAAACTAAATGAACTTGCCTTAATATAAGCCAGAAATGGATTTATAGAGCCTTTTATGGTGTAGTTGGCTTCACTTGGCGAGTCAAATCCAGAAATTTGCAAGTCTATAAAGTAGCAGTTAATTGCCCTAGAGAACAAAACTTGAGCTGTATAAGTTCCTCCAAAGTCTGGGTGTTGTCGCATACAGAAATTAATAAACATTGCTCATCAACCAATTAACTAAAAATATCAAGTAAAATGTGTGAACATCTAATTTTTACAACTTAGTCCATAGTGAGGATCGACCACCTAGTTGACGATAGAAATCGGTTATATGATTAGCAATATTATTACCAAAAATTTTAATTATCATCAGCCTTATATAGGCAGTAAAAAACAAAAATACTAATACCCAAGGGATACCCTTGACAGCATTTTTACTCCTTGCTCTGTAACACTCCTTGTATGTTTCTAGGTAATTTTCTGGTGAACTACTGACTCCTCCAATCTGCATATATGTAATAACATCGTCAGATAAAAAATAGGAATCGTTATCTTTTAGCCTTAGTGGTGCAGAAAAATCTGAAAAGCGTTGCTAGGCATAGAATCTCATCATGAGACAAGAGGCAAAAAGGGGCAAGAGATGAGATACTCAAGTTCCTCAACAAAAGATCTTATACAAATGACCCACCTATATCTTCAGCTACAAGAACAACTGCGTCAATGGCTCAAGCCAAAAGATAAGCGACATCTCCAAGGATTTGCGGAGGCAGTAGCCGCGATATTGCAATCAGGAAGGGCAAGTCTGAGTCATTGGTTGCCCTATTTGAGCCATAGAGAGTGCCAAGCCAGAAGTCAGATGGAAAGACTAAGCTACTTTGTGCATAATCCACATATCATCGCCGAGAGATTCTATAACCCATTGGTGAAGCACTTTCTCCAAGCATTTGCAGGAGAATCGTTGGAACTAGCCTTAGACACAAGTATGCTGTGGGATAAATTCTGTCTTATAGAAGTATGCTTGATTTGGGGAGGGAGGTCGATTACTCTAGCTCAAGTAGTACTAGAGCATGGCAGCGCTACAGTTGGCTTTGAACATTATCGTCCCGTCTTAGAACAAGTACGCTCTCTATTGCCGCCACAAAGTACGGTGACCTTGCTTGCCGACCGAGGTTTTGAACATGGGGAATTAATCCGATGGTTACAGCAAAATCACTGGTCTTGGGCAATTCGCGCAAAGAGCGATCTGCTAGTGACTCTGCCAACAGGTACAACCAAGCGTGTTGAACAACTGATACCTCCCGCAGAGCAAGCTTATCTAGTTCCCGATGTCACCGTACTCGGTGATGTTAATTGTCATTTAGCGACGGCTAACCTAGACATGGCTAACGGTTCATGGGCTGTCCTTAGCGATATTCCCCCTTCATTAAAGACTTTTGCTCTCTATGGCAAACGCTTTGGCGGTATTGAACCTCATTTTAAGGATTACAAGTCGGCGGCTTTTAATGTGGTTAGCTCGCATCTCCGTGATGCTCAATCTCTTACCTGTTTGTTTATGCTCCTTGCCACGGCTAACCTGATTGCTGTAATTCTTGGCATAATGTTGGTGCGTTTGGGGCAAAGGGCGGCTATTGATTGGCACGATCATCGCGGCTTGAGTTTTCTGCAACTCGGTCTCCGTCAGCTTCACACCCTTCTTTACCAACAAAAACCTCTTCCTCTTTTGCAGATTTTCCCTAGAACTAATCCTCCCCCTGCCTGTGCTTCTATTGCCAAACGCGAAAAGTTAGATTTTCGTATCGAATTTGCTCGTATTACCATTGTCTCATCTTGAGACTCTCCTGAGTTTTCTGCACCACTAAGTCTTTTAGCTCTCGTAGTAAAAGCTCATAATCACCACCTATCCTGAATGATTCATCAAACAATCCTTTCTCCTTAAAAAGACTATGGTGGTGGAATACGCCTTGATGATTTATATTGGAAAACTGGAGAAAATTATGTTTTGACTGCTCCCAAGACTGGTTAACAACTTGTAATATATGACCCTTTGGCGAAACCATAGCTACTTGACCGTACACAACGCGCACGCCAGAGAGAACGTCCATTTTGTGAGCAACATTACTGAGGACATTGGAATTTGCAAAGTAATCATCTGATCCTAGGAAAATAACCCATTTACCTTTAGCATGAGATACTCCTTTATTAAAAGCGTGATATATTCCACTATCTGACTCAGATTCCCAATATGCAATGTTGTCATGGTTGTTACGAATAATATCCACTGTCCCGTCTGTTGATTTACCATCAATAATTATTAATTCTTTTTTGGCGTAGTCTTGATCTACAAAACTTTTTATACAACGCTCTAAGCTTTCTACATTATTGTAAACTGCAATTATTACAGTAAAAGAAGTTTGTGATTCTGATTCTATCATTAGAGTACTAAATTTATTTTAATCTATTTGATCTATTATTTAGAGGGCGTTTGAAAAGTTTTGAGAGGTAAAACTAGAGAATAGAACGTGATTTGTATAAGTTTCCCCAAAGTCTGGATGTTGTCTCATGCAAAAATTGATAAACATACTTTTTTAAATTATCCATAAACTTGTTTGATTTTTGTTTGTGATGATGCATAATATGCTGTAACCACAGCATACAGCAAATTTATCGGAAATGATTCTGTCATGTTTATAGTAGAACTGAATACTAGGTAAATTAAAGTAAAACAAATAGCATCTACTTGCTTGTAACGAAAAACAAAAGTAATCCAACCAAGAATGAAAATTAAAAATATAAACGTTCCTAGCAAACCTGTGTTGACAACTATTGCTGCATACATAGAATCGACTATCATAGAATTATTAAACTCATCCTGATTTGCTATTAACAAGATACCACTATTAGTTCCAACTCCAAATTCTGAACTAAGTAAAGATGCCCTATTAAGGGCATCAACAAAAATTTCCCATCTAGTACCACCAGAAATTTCAGCATAATTAGAACCCCTTCCCGTAGTAGTTTCTAATATTACACTAAAGAAAATGGATAATATAAATGATATTAATGGTGTTACTAATGCAATTACGAGCTTCACTCTTGACTTTGTAAGGATTTTAGTGGCAAACATTATTAAGAGCAAAAAGAATAAAACAATTATCCCAGTTCCTGAAGCTGTTAGGAATATGCTAATACAGGCAATCAATAACAACCAAAAGTTTGGTTTCTTATTGAAAAAGAAGTTAAAAAAAACACACAAACAATCAAAAAAAGCACATGTATTAGGAATCAAGAAGATTCCAGGAGTTCTTGCCGCAAGCCCAAACTGATTTGCTCCATACCATCCACTCGCATAAAACAACTGATATATCTGTAAAGAAAAAGAAATTACTAATAAAAAAGATAAAATACTATTGATGTCTTCCATGGTCTTATCTTCTATTTCATTAACTAGAAAAAAGAGTAAAAAAATAGGTAAGATCCATCTTAAACCAGCCACTGCCAAAATTGGACTTTGAGAATATGATACTAAGAATGAAACAATAGTTAGAAATCCGATGGGAATGCAATAAATAAAAACTTTACTGATTCTTTTTCTTTGCAAGATTGAAATAGATGAAAAAAGCATTATAAATATAAATCCTAAATCTTTGATAATTTTTATGTATACGGGAGTTAGAGCTTCACTTTGACTTGTAAGGCTTCCATTTATAAATGCCATAACTTCTGCAAAAGAATATAATGGAGTAATAACAAGTAAAATTTTTATAGTTAATAAAATAAGTTTATGAGAAGAGGAATTTAGCATAATTTTCTTGAAGCCTATAGAATATCAGTGATTTTTTTTACTTGTAATTTAATTATTTGCACAATGAATTTATAACATTTACCAACACATAAAAAAACATAATACTTGGTGCGATGCATCTCGATTTTGCAAAATCATTTTAACAAACTTAGCTCTTTATAGAGAGACATATAGCTATTAGCTTGTATTTCTAAAGTATAGTTCTGCTCTACTTTTTCGCGACCATTAACGCCTAATTTTCGTAAACTTTCTTCATCCTCCAATACCCAAGCAATTCCTCTAGCTAAGTCTTCTACATCAAAAGGTTTAGCCAAGTAGCCATTCTGTTGATGGTCGATCATGTCAGGCATACCGCCGATATCAAAAGCCACGCAGGGAGTACCACAAGCTAAAGACTCCATAACTGTATTCGGCAGGTTATCTTGCACAGAGGGTGCAACAAATACATCTGCTGCTGCATAAACTAACGCTAGAGAAATATCATCACTTAATCTGCCTAAATAATGTGAATTAAACTCAAGCTCAAGAGGGTTACTAGGTTTAGATGATCCGAATACGACTAATTCTACATTCTCTCCCCATCCAGATTGACTGAGCTTTTGTAAAGCTGATTGTAGTAAATTAAAACCTTTTCTGGGATCGCTGGTTGCACTCATGGCTCCAAATAGAATCAGTTGCTTATCTTCTGGTAAACCTAAAATAGATCGCGCTACAGATTTTTCAATTGGTTTATACTGTTTCGTATCCAGCCCGTTAGGAATAACCTCGATTCTTGTATCTTTTAGTAAGGAGCTAGAAGCCACACATTTAGCTAACCAATGACTAGGAGTAATTATAGTTAGATTTAAGTTTTCCCATGCCTTAGCTTTACGTTGCCAAATCCAGCGTGATAAGTCTTTTTCTTTATTGCTATGTAGTTGGGGACAAGCGCCACAGGAGTTTGTGTAATTCATACAATCTCCGTTGTAGTGACATCCTCCAGTAAATGCCCACATATCATGCAGCGTCCAAATTATGGGCTTTTTGAACCTAGCAATAGTCTCTATTTTTAAGTAGCCACCATTAATCCAGTGTAAATTAATTACATCAGGATTGAGTTTAGCTACTTTTTCAGTTAATTTGTCAGGTAGCCATTGAACGGAATAGGGCGTGCGATCGCGTTTGGGATAGGGATATAAAGGCAATTGATCTAGAGTTGGTCTGAGTTTAGCTAATCCTTTTGCTAATTTACTGCTACCTGCAAGCACTCTTAAGTCATCACTTAGTTTGGTTTGTACTAATATTTGACTGTCAATCTGCAAGTCTTGCAAACCTTGATGTAATCGATAAGCCGAACGCGCCGCGCCGCCACCTATATCAGAGCTACTGCATAACAAAACTTTCATGGCTTACAAGCTTCTATAAAAAGTGAGTCTGGTTTCCGTATCTTACCATCAATTATATCTAAGCCATAGCTATTAAAGTCAGGGATACTACTTTCGTGAGCTTGACATATTTTAATATTTACAAATCCGCATTCTTCTAACAATTTTGTCAACGAGAAGCGATCATACATCCATTGATGTACTTCTCCTGAGCTACGAAATAGCCCGATATCAAAAGCCGTAGCACTTTCTTTACCTGCGATTATCAGTACCAAAAACTTAGCGATCGCAATTCTTAATTTCTGAACAAACCATCCCAATTTTTTAGATCTTAACTTTCCAATTAAACTTGGTTTCTTGCTTAAGTTTTCTTTGTCTTTCTGCCAAAATTTTTCTGCCTCATAGCCTATGCGAGAGAGAACAAATTCACGATTCGGCAAGTCAGGACGTGATAGATATTTCCCCATTTCACCGCCACTAAAGTCACGCACCGTTTGATCAAAAAGCTCTAACATCATCCATTCATAATCCGCTTGAGATTCCACATTTCCCGTTAGCGATCGCTCTAAAGTTGAGAGGTAATTTCTCGCGATCGCCTCTAAATCTGGCACAACTAATCGAATAATTCCATCAGGTTTGAGGACTCTTAAGCATTCAGTCAGAAGTTTTTTTGCCTCATATTGTGTAAAATGCTCAATTAGATGAGAACTATAACAAGCATTAAGACTATTAGAGTCATAAGGAATTCCATGTCGGAAATTCCAAGAAATCACATTAGGTGAACTCGAAACCAAGTCAAGATTAATCCAGTTTGGATGATAAACATTCCCACAACCTATATTAATGTTTAGCATAGTACTCAAGTGTTGACTTTGCGATAAACAGCTAAAACGGAGATACCTCTAGGTGAAAATATAGGATCGCCAAGCCCTTGTAAAAATATTTTACTTAGTCCCTTACCAATCAAGGAAACTATTGAATTATTGCAGCTAAAGTCAATATTTTTAACTTTTTGTTTAGAAAAGTTTATTAAAGATCTTCTTAAAATAGCTTGCACGTACATTTGTCTATGAGCCAATTGAAGAGGTTCATGTATGATTTCAAGAAGTTCTATATCAAAATATTTCACAAGATTACTCAGTGCTTTATCAGTCCATCGTGTTACGTGATGAGGTGGCATATCCAGTGAAAAGTTTGTCGTATATTTTGAGAAGGAGTCAAAACTAGGAACCGAGAAAATTAGTAAGCCATTAGGCTTGAGACAACGAAGACTTGATTTAATGAATGAATCAACATCAGCCACATGCTCTAACACCTGAAAAGCACATACCACATCATATTCTTCACTGTGGCTAACTTCGTGAACTTGAATAGATTGGTTAAGAACTGTTAGACCTAGCGCAGTTGCGGTTTCGCTCGCCTTTTGACTAAATTCAAGCCCTGTATATTTTTTAGCTGATATTTTTCTTGCAAAAGCACCTTTCCCACAACCAATTTCAAGTACTGAGTCTGACTCTTTGATAAATTTAGATGCATATTCATATTCATTCTTATCATCTAGGTAGTACCAATCAAAAGATTGCATATGTTCATAGAATTTTTCTGAACCACATATAGATGGATAGAAAAAATATAAATCTGATTCATGGCAATGATACAAACCAATTTCTTTAATTCCTTGAAACTCTTTTTTAATGTCAAGCTGAAATTTTTTATAGATTTTTACTAAGTCATCAGTTCTAATAATTTCTACAAGATAGACATTAGAAGACTTAGTTAATGGGGATAAAACAGCCATAATTTTGAAATGTATTTGTTCTTTGCTAGCAAGGTAAATTGGACTTTCTTATCTATTGTGAGTTGTTTTTATAGAATCTATTTATGATTCTTTTCAGCCTTTTCTTGAATCGTGATAGTATGCCAAACCGAAAAACAATCCTTTGAGTAAAGTCATCGGATTGAGTATCGCGAATCACAAATTGTGGGTGTAAAAGCGGAAAAGTTATGGTTTCTGTAGGTATATTAGCGAGGCTATCTACATTTTTGGTGTGAGTAGCTTCATTATTAAAGCCAATATTAGATACAAGATTAACATTAGGAAGAATAGTCAATCCGCCCTGCATCCAGCACGCAAAAAGCCATCTATAAGCCCAACTATTAATCAAATCATCAAAAACTGACTGGAAAATGTATTCCCAATACCTTACGGCATATTTAGAGTGTAAAATATCCCTCAACCAGCCATTATCTCTCACTGTTGACCATAGTTTCATATCAATATCATAATGTTGCCAAGCTCTACGCCATGTAGCCCAACCCCAACAATGAGTAAACGCGGAAAAATAGTAACTGTTTTCTGTTCGTCTTCTCCCAAATTGAAAGTTGTTACCTGAAATCACCATAATGCGCTTATCATCTGCATATTGATTTAAAAGTTCTGAGCAAAAACGAAAGAAGGTTGGATTGGGGAGACAATCATCTTCAAGAATAATTGCGGACTCAACTTGATCAAATACCCAATCTAATCCACTAGAAACTCGTAATTTACAGCCTAAATTAATATCTGAATAATTTTTTAAAAGATTACATTCCCAATCCACACCTTCAATAATTGAACGAGTAGCCACACACTTTTCTGCATCATTGACTCGATCATGACGTGGACCATCAGCTATAATCAGTAAGATTTTGGGCTTTGCTTGACGAATTGCTTCAAACACAGTTTTTGTAGTATCTGGTCGATTAAATATTAGAAAAACTACTGGAGTTGATAATTGAGAATCCATAATTAACGCTTAAGTTTATTTAAGGAAGTGAGAAAATATTAAGACTAAGTATTAAGTAATGATAATCCTGCTCCAAGATACTTTTACTCTTCTCTGACTATAGTTGCTTTGGTAGAGTCAATAATTTCACCATCTTTACTAATCACAATATAATTGAATGTATCTTCCCATAACATCATATTCACAAAAAGATCTCGATTGTTCCACATCAAATCTTGAAAAGGATTCTTCCATTTAGAATGATACTGATGAAAGAAATAGTCAGTACCTAGATCTCGTCTTTCACTAGGTTTCCATTCCATAAAAATCAAAGTATTTCCTAGTACTTGAGTATGCCACTTATGATGATTGGGGATTTTTGTAAAGTTAAACATGGTATCCGATATCTTAGAAGGTGTCTCTATATAGCCACGTTTACCAATCCTCATTAATTCTTCACAGGCTTGTGCAGGGTCATCTACATGCTCTAAGACATGAGAGCAATACACAAAATCAAATTCTTTATCTGCAAAAGGAGTTAACTCTAAATTGCACACAGTAAATGGTCGATCATCGCGCTTAAGCTCCTCCTTTCTATGCGTTGTTTCACCTTCATAGAAGTCTGCAAGGTGAGTAGCTAAAGGAAAAGGATATCCTCCACTACCAATATCCAATACCTTATCTCCATCTTTGATTTGAAAATCTATATACTGCTTTTGATAAAAATAACGCCCTTGGTGAAGTCCTTTACCTTTTTTTAGTATTCTAATATTTAAATGGAATATATTTTGAAAATAAATTCCTATCCTCCGATTGATTTTATGTGTTATAGAGACAATTTTATTTTTTATATCCATTAGAAATATTATTTTTTGTTAAATAAGTTAAATAATTTTTCTTTAATATTAGATAAAGCAGACTTAGGAGAAATGAATAATAATTTAATATTGTTTTTTATAAAGCGCAATCTTCGCTTGAAAATGTTAATTGCCTTAATCTTCTCAGCATAGTTAGAATAAATTGGATAATTTATAATAGAGTTAATGGGATTAATAGTATTAATGTACTTTTTTACCTTGGAAGAGTCTTCATAGAATACCTGTGGATCTGTTTTGATTCCAGTGAATCGAGCTAAATGCCATAAATCATCTATTTCTTTGTTCCAACCCCGATAGGTATGTGTCACTTCTTCAAAACCATATTGAGAAAATAGTTGATTAATTGATTGATCTGTGAACATTGAATAGTGTGCAGAATTCATCCACTGAAGAGATAAATCTGAGCGATTCTTATAGTAGGTAGGAATAGCAGTAAAAATATAGCCACCAGGCTTGAGTATTTTCTGAATACCTAGCATTACCTGACCCAAGTCAGCAAAATGTTCAAACGCATGGTTACTAAACACTAAATCAACTTGATCTCCAATCTCAGTATTACTATCAAGTATTGTATTTTGAATGGAACTTAGTCCAAGATGGTTCGCTGCATAGCCATAAAGATATGTATCAGGTTCAACACCGTAGACTTGCCAACCTAGATCTTGGGCAAAAATTTTCAACACCCCTCCAAATCCAGCACCAATATCAAATATTTTCCCCGGTGTTTTCAAATTAGAGTTTGCGATCGCATACTGAATTTTCTCTAAGTAATACCATCGAGCAAACTCAATATAATGTTTTCCGTTTTCTAAAAGATAGGATTCAGGAATTCCACGATGATAGCTTGAAGTTAAATAGAATAGATTTAAATCTTCTTTAGATGGACGTGAATTCTGATGAACAAATCCACATTGAGAGCAGATTTTCCATTCACTTTTTTGGCTGCCTGCATATAGACTTCCATAATTAGAGATATGTTCATCCTTATAGTTAATATTTAAAGATTCAAAATCACTATGGTTTCCACATAGAGGACATGGAATTAGCTCTAAGTTACTCATCTTTGTAGTTTAGAATAAATTTCTGAAAGGCTCGACTATGATTTTTGACCGATTCTGATAAATTACTATTGTTGATATTTTTTAACTCAACTTTTTGGTAACTTCCTCCAAATAAACTATTTGTAAATTCTAGTTCCAGTACAAGGCGATCGCCTTGTTTTAGTGGCTTGCCCTTATGAAAACACAAAGTGTCACCCGCGATTATAGTACCTTTGGGTGCTGTAACTTCAATAAATTTATCTTTAGGATAAAACTTCATAATAGCCTCATCAGATATTCTAGCATAACCAAGACTTAAAATCTCTTTAGGTTTGCCACCAATTTGATGGGAACCTGCAATGTAGCAATGTGGACCATTATCGCTTGTTACATCAGTCAAATAAATTAAAAACTTCAGCCATTTAATTCTATCCATATCAAAGTGATAAAGTTGGGCAGAGTCAGTACAAGCTGTCTTGGACAAAGCCGTACTCCACCACATAGCGACAATATCTAAAATTGGTTGAGTTTCTAGATAAGCTTGGGCGATCACCAAAATAGACAAATCTGCCATTAATGCTTGGATATCTGGATTGGCGATTAAATCTTCTTCTTTTAACCAGTATGTAACGGCAATCGGATTAGTGCGATCGTAAATTGACATCTTTATATCTGCGTCTAAAGAGCCTCTTAGATTACATTCGTTAGTTAATGCAAGAGAAGTAAGCTTATCGCATATATCTACTGACAAAAGCTGATTGAAGACATAATACCCATCTTTCCTAATTTCTTGAACAACCCTATGTATTTCCGCACTATCAAGATCTCCTAACACACCATTAGCATGAGGCAAGATATAAGTATGTCGCTTTAATTTCAAAAGCCATGATAGAAAAGCATTAGAGTATCCATTGGTTAAGCAGTAGAGGCTTATCAAGCTGAAATATGCTTTCTCAGGGGTTATACCAGTTCTTTTATAAGCAAATGCACCTTTAAGTATCGATATGATATTGATTAAAGCTTTAAGTGGTTTGAGCCATGATTTGAGCTTTTTCTTTAATAATATAACTAACAACATAACTATTCATTGATTAATTTAAGTAACTTTTCCCTTAAGGTGTTTGGTTTCACTAAAGGAGGATAATGCCTGTAAAGAACCTCAATCAAACGCATAAGCTCTTTTTTGATGTATATAGCTTCTTGCTCAGCGGAAATAACTTCACGATCTGTTTGAGGTAAATCAAGTATTGTGTTTTTGCTTTCAGTAATCAAAGAGTTTATCTGATCTCTAGATTTTAAAAAACTAGCTCGATTTTGACACTCATTAGTTCGTTGATTATAGTTGCGTTTCAGCTTGTAAGCTAATGATAACTTAGCTCTAGCTTTAGTATAAAACTTTTTAACTATACTTAATGGAGATATGTGTTTGTTTCTAATTTGAATGCTTGATTCTTCAGAAGTAAAACTTTCAGAGATATTGAATGCACATCGTTCTAGTTTTAAGACATGCCAACGATATCCCTGCCTCATTCTTTCAAAATTCCAGCCGTCAGCTAAAGCTTCATCAATTTTAGAGAAAAAGTCGTTTTTACTAGTAGCGACATAATGTAAGTCAGGTGGGTAAAGTACTAGTTCGCGTGAATAAATAACCACGGGAATTCCTAAAAAACTCATTTCTTCGCCAGCGCTAGACCATGCATTAAGAAATAAATCTGTGTGTTCAGCTAAGTCATAGAGAGATATGTTATCACTTGGATAATTGGCTTTGACATTTTTCGGCAAATTTTGCAATAAATCTTGTATAGCTGAGGCATGTACTGACTTAACTGAATCTCTACGGTTAGGAAACTCCCGAGGATGTACCCTAACAATCAAAAATAAATCAGGACGACTTTCAGCAAAATCAACTAATGACTTAATCCAATCGATTTGTTTGGGAAATATTAAATCATATTCCTTGGATATGACTCCAACCGTCTCAGCGGCAAATATTTCATCATAACTACTCATAGTTGCGACAAGAATCTTTTGGTTTTCTTGAATCCCAAAATGTAATCTTATGTCTATGGGTTTGTCCTTTCTAGGTGACGAATACACTAAGAAATGCTGACCATTAAATAAACTTAAAAAATGATCTGTTACTTTTTTGATTAGTTTCTGAGAACAAGCCTTGTTCTGGTGTAAAGTCCAACAATTTAGAAGTTCCTGTTGAAACTCAATAGAATTTTTGCCAATCCACATAGTTTCGAGTCTATCTGATAGATTGGCTCCAGCATGTAAAAAATAAGTTGAGATATCTTGTCGTTTTGCCAGTTCTACAAAAACTCGGTTGACTGAGTAAAGTGAATTATAAGTAATCACTCGATCAGGCTTTTCTTGTTCTAAGATGCGACAACAAGCAATGAATGAAGACAGAGTATTTTTTAAAGCAGTAAGGTAACTCGACCATTCTTTGTCAGAAAAGTCTAAGTTGGATTTTTTGTATTTTAATAAGAATTCGTAAAGAGCAAATCTTCCTATTTGTATGTTCTCTATTGACAGATCCAAAAAATTTTCTTTCGTAACTTTGCTAATAGTAGATTCAATTAAACTAACATCATCTAAAGTTAATTTATCTATTAAGTCATATCCTTCAAGTTTAAAGTTTTGTCGAATCACCTTTTTATTTGTATTACAAGTTATACAAATATTTTTTTTATCTATAGTAGAAGACTCTTGTGATAGTCCAAATGCATTCATGCAAACACAATAGCTATTAAATACTTCACCGCAAGTTATGTAAGTGATTTCATGCCCCTCCTGTTGTAATGCTTCAGCTACAAGAGCTTCGGGAAAAGCATGAACCCAAATAGCTGTATGAGGAGCGAAGAAGATTATTTTAAGTCTATTTTTCATTTCAAATTTTTTTGCTGACGGACTATTAAGACATTAACTTAAATTCTTTATTTCTTGATATGAGAAGATCATAAGTCCCCACATCTGCAACAGCGCCATTTTTAATCAAATATAAACAATCGCAGTTTTTTACAGTAGTTAAACGATGGGCAATCATGATCATAGTTTTATGTCCAGCCATAGCTTCTAAAGCCTCCATAAACTCACGTTCAGTCGTATTATCTAGCGCCGCCGTCGCCTCATCCATGATCAAGATTTCTGGATCATGATATAGCGCCCTCGCGATGCCAATGCGTTGACGTTGACCACCCGATAGGCGAATGCCACGCTCTCCAACTAGAGTATCTAGCTGATCGGGTAAATTACGAACTAGCTCCTCTAACTGCGCGGCTTTGAGGTATTTTCATACCTGTTCATCAGGGATTTGATCGCGGGGCAAGCCAAAACCAATATTACCGCGAATTCTCCATTTAGATTGATTTCGTGAAATGGAGGTAAGTTCTTTAGTATCCAGTCAGTTTCTGATGTTTCCATGCTTAAGTAGTTGAAAAATTCTTAAAATAATCGATAGAAATAGGATTTCATATTGACACAATATCCGCAACTCTTGTTGCGAGAATAATTCTAAAAACAAATAAGATATTTACATTTTAGCGAGTCTGAATGACTGAAACTTGGGATTTCATTATATTCAGACAACTAAAGAGCTTTTCTCTACCTTGTATTCAAACTTATTTTACCGCTTCAGTATACAATACTATGGTCAGTTGTCAATCACTCTTTAGCTGTCCAGTGCCAGTTAATTTAATGTCTCGATTACTACTATTACTCTATGAAACACATTAAGTCCATGGTTTTACGCTATGGATTGCATTGCCCAGTAACGGGCATATTTTCCGCCTAGCGCAAGTAGGTCTCGATGGTTTCCACTTTCCACTACCTGCCCTCCATCTAGAACCAAAATCTGATCAGCATGAACAATAGTTGACAGTCGATGGGCTACCACTAATACAGTGCGATCGCAACCAAGCTGGTTTAAAGCCTGCTGTACTAGTTGCTCCGTTTCACTATCAAGCGCACTAGTAGCTTCATCTAGGATCAAAATTTCAGGCTGCTTTAAAATAGCTCTTGCCAATGCAATCCTTTGTCTTTGCCCACCTGAAAGCTTATAGCCACGCTCTCCAACAATCGTATCATAGGCTTGGGGCATAGCTTCGATAAAAACCTCGGCTTGAGCTTGCCTTGCCGCTTCCCGTACATCTGCATCAGTTGCTTGAGGTAGACCATAGCGAATATTTTCTAGGATACTTTGATTAAAGATAAATGTATCTTGACTTACTACGCCTAGTTGATTCCGCCAACTCTCTAAACTGTAGGAATGTAAATCTAAACCATCTACTAAAATGCTCCCTTCTGTTGGTTCGTACAAGCCAATTATAAGATCAGTAATAGAAGATTTTCCTGATCCTGACTCTCCTACTAGAGCCGTTAATGAGTTTTTGGGTAGCTTAAATGAAAGATCAACTAAAACAGGATCCGATGTGTCATTGTACCGCAACGATACTTTTTCAAGACTGATCTGATGTTTTAATCCCTCAAATTTTTCACCTCCCACACGAGCAAACTCCTTGCCTTCTGTCTCCAAAACTGCATCTAAACGCAACATTTGCCCTGAGTTATCAGACACAAAATTCAGCCTGTCTGCTAGGAATTGAAGCTGTCCTGAAAGACGATTAAGGGAGAGAATAAATGTGGCGATAGTTGGTAAAACCAAACCTTGATTTTGGTTGTGACTGAGTATCATCGAAGCAAACCCCAATAAAGCTGCAATTACAAAAATTGTTAGGGTGGTGCTGATAGGTGCTATCAACGACATCAGTCGAGCTTTTTGCTGTAAAAAAATCAGTACCTGCTGCTGTAGCGATCGCACATGCTCAATGGTATCGACTTGCCGACCGAAAGTATGTACAACCCGCAAGGCTTGGATATTTTCGGTAATCTCCTTGGATACTTCTACTGTAGCTTGAGAAAGCTTAATTGAAGTTGCCGTAATGCGCGGCATTATCCATTGTTGTAGAATTATGAGCGCCATGAAGATGAAGAGCGCTAACACAGAAAGAGGTAGAGAAATCGTTACTACCGTTAAGGAGTAAGCCAGCACCAATGTAAATGCAGTGAGTATTTGGCTGTAATATCTGATTTGTGTATCAACAGAGATGCCTGCTACTGTCACATAGCTGATTAAGTCCCCAATCTTATAGCGACTAGCATGGGAGAAGCTGAAACTCAAAATGCGTTCAAAGACAACCTCTGTCATCTGAGCAGTAATTCGAGCGCCTAAATATCCAGAAGCGACCTGACTAAGATACACCATCGCACTGCGTGTTAATTGTAGTAATACGATGAGGCTAACAAGTATCAAGAAAATTGTTTGGCTTTCCCATGTCCAAATCGTTGTCAACCCAGGAAATAGTGAAGCAACTGGACTTGGTAGAGTTGGTAGATGATTTCCATCCAAAACGCCTAGGGATAAAAAAATCACTCCAAACGTGGCTGCCTCCAAAACTGCGGACAGAATGTTACCCGATAAGGTTAAAAACAACAACTTACGATTACGGTTTGTCGTCAACCAAATTTGTTGGGATGAGGGAGTATCGAAGCTGCTAAGCCATTTTGGAAGCCATCTTTGATTACGATTTCGAGTTAGGCTACTAGATGTCAAAATGAAATTTTTAATCCTATCTTTCAAGTGTTTGATATTGATTTGGGATAATACTAATCAATTAGTTCCCATCTGAGCGCAGTTCCTGCTATGATATCATGCTTCATGGTTTTGCCTAGAAAAATATCATAATATTTTGTTGGTAATCCTAGACCTGGACGAATTGCTCGTAAATTTTCTACGGTTAGTACTTCACCAGCTTTCACGTCTTTGACTATATAAAGGCTACGTCTAAATGTTAAGGATTTTCGCTCAGCCTCAGTAGCTCCATAGCTGATTTTACCTAAAGATTGCCATGCTCTCTCAGTTTCAACTACTAGTTGTTGCATTTCTGCTGGCTCCATAGAGAAGGTAGAATCTACACCACCATCAGCACGGGACAGAGTGAAGTGTTTTTCAATGACTGTTGCACCTAACGCTACACTGGCTATCGATACGCCTACGCCCATTGTATGATCGGAGAGTCCGACTTGAACATCGAAAAGATCGCGTAGGTGGGGGATGGTAAGAATATTAGTGTTTTTTGGTGTAGCAGGGTAGGTACTAGTACATTTTAATAGGATTAAATCTTGGCAACCTGCTTCACGAGCAGCACGGACAGTTTCATCTAGCTCCGCTATGCTTGCCATACCTGTGGAAATAATCATCGGCTTGCCCGTACTGGCAACTTTACGGATGAGAGGTATGTCAGTGTTTTCAAAAGATGCAATTTTATAACAAGGGACATCTAGAGATTCTAGAAAATCCACAGCAGTGGCATCAAAGGGAGTACTGAAACCAATCATACCTAGTTCTTGGCAGCGATCAAGTATTGGTTTATGCCATTCCCAAGGTGTATATGCTTGTTGATAAAGGTTATATAAAGAGTTACCTTTCCAAAGGCTTTGAGGATCATTGATAAAAAATTCACCTTCACTAATGTCAATTGTCATCGTCTCGGCAGTATAGGTCTGGATTTTTAAGCCGTGAGCACCCGATCGCGCTGCCGCTTCCACAATTTCTAAAGCCCTCTCTAATGATTGATTATGATTGCCAGACATCTCGGCAATTACAAAAGGTGGATACTCTTTCCCAATTTTTCTGCCTTGGATTTCAATTGTCTTCACGATCGCTCTCCGTGTTAAATCATTCAATAGGGTTGATACCTTGAGCGCGTAGCTGTGCTAATAACTTTTGGGTAAGCTGGCGCTCTTGTTCTAAAAGAGACTCTGTTTGCTCGACTCGTTGCTGTGCTTGCTCGACTCGTTGCTGTGCTTGCTCGGCTCGTTGCTGTGCTTGCTCGGCTCGTTGCTGTGCTTGTTTGGCAATCTCTAGATCGGTAGGTAATAAAGCTCCGTCCAGTGTTGCCCACCGTAACCAAGTAGTAGTGGTATCGGCATACAAGCCAGACCAATGTATCAATGCTAAACCAAGTTGGTGGCTAATTAGCCTTCCTTGTGCATCAGGAATTATTGGCTCGTAACCACGATCTTTAATAGAAAAACCTGCAAAATCGTTAGGATTGAAGGGATCGAACCAAAAATACTCTGGTACTCGCAATCGTTTTTGGTAAATCTCTTTTTTTTGCTGCTTATCAAATGTTGCTGTACTTGTAGATAGCAATTCAATTACCACATCAGGTCCTTTACCTTCTTCCCAAACTACCCAACTTTTACGTTCTCCTCTCGGTACATCTAGCACCACAAATACGTCAGGTCCGCGAAAATCATGATTTTTTACTTGATTGGGACTAAAGTAAACAAACATATTACCCGCTACATAAGCCTCACGGTTTGCCAGCCAAGATGATAAGGGATTCACGAGCAAATCCATCTGTAGTTTATGACGAGCAGTTTCCATTGGTACACCATCATCGCAGGGTAATTGATCTTGGGTAGGGGGAATCTCAATTTCTGGCAAATTGTCCAAGTCAAGTAATGCAGTTTCAGCCATAATTGCCTCCTTGTTGAGCGATCGCTATTTGTAGATTAGCTTAAATAGAGATTTCTAATTTTCCTAATGCGATCAAACTGTCTAAATCTTCCGTTGCTGTGGGTAAATAAAGGGCGATGACTTGCCGCACCTCTGACAAATCTTTCTCCGAGGCTAAGCCTAACATCCGACTCACATCGGCAAGATCTTGGGTGCGACTGGCAGACAACTTCATCAGGACTAAATAGGGCAGAGCGATCACGGGAATTTTATCTGGGCTATAGTTCGGCTTTGATAGTGCCGCATCAACCCAGTCGTCTTCTGCTTCTAGCACATCTAACGCGGTATTATCCGATAATTGCCACTGACTACCTGCAATACTTAACTCACCGATTTTCTTGGCTTGAGCATTTATTAAATCCTGATAGATTAAATTTTTATCATTAGCTTTAATCAAAATGTCAATATCTAATGTCATCCTTTCTGGCATATAAAGCCGAGTTGCTACGCCGCCAACAACTACAAATGGGGCAGATTTTAAAACTGATTGTAGGCTATTCACTGGATAACTCCATGTACGCTTTTGCAAAAAAGTTAGTGAACTACCACTGCCTGGCTTAGCTCGTTTGATGGCTAACCCTAAAAAAAATTTTCGCTTTTGAGCCGATAGGTCTTTAATTAACATAAAAATTTTCAATTTCCGTAAAGGCTTTCGCTCACGGATTTCAGGAGTCAATGGTCTCCAAATACCAGAGATTTTGAGGTTGACTAGGGGGCAATATGCCTACCTAGCATAAATGCTTCTGCTGCCTTGACTCCAATCGTAGCAACACGCCAATGGGCTAAATAATTAATTATGATTGTCCGCCATTTCCGCGATCGCAAATGGTGCATAGCCACTCCAATCTTTCGCCCTTGAATTTCAATTGCTTTTATATATGTACTCTAGCGCTGAGTGAGTTGGGAAGCAATCTATCATTTTAAATCCTCCACTTTCAAAAAGCTTTATTGATGAAACGTTACTTGGTTTTATTAATGCTCGAATACTTATAACTGAAATATTCTGTAAAAGCTTATTGATTGCCATTTTCAGCATTAATTTACCATAACCTTGACCGCGATATTGAGCAGCAATGCTAATACTAACTAATGCCTGTAATTCCTCGTCAATATCAAATCTGATTTGCCCTACTGGTTCTTCTAGTTTGTTAACAGCAATAAAATAATAGCAATTAAAAGAGTGCAGCTTCTTGTTAAACCATTCAAAATGGTCTTCCCATAGAATAGAATCAGATCTGAAAGATGCTGCTCTAACTATTGGATCATTTGCCCATTGCCACAAAAGTTCACAGTCCTCCTGTGTAACCTTTCTTAATTTTAATAGGCGATCTGTAGAATTCATACTAACTGAACCAATTTTCATCTAATACTTGCTCAAGATTGGCGATCGCCATACTATTTATCTTTTAAATCTCAAAATTAATTAACATCAGGAAACCAATTTTCATCTAATACTTGCTCAAGACTAGCGATCGCCTTTTCAGGAAAAGTACTGAGGGGAAGCTGCGAGCGATCGCTGACAATCTCCCTCGCATCCTGATAACATTCTTCAAAAATTTCCTGACAATATACTTTTAAACTAGGACTAGCTTTCAATTCCTTGTTAATTTGCTTACGAAAAGTACGCACTTCACCTTGCCAATGTCCAAAATTACGGTCTTTTTCAGATTGCCAATATTTTATTTTTAGCAAATGCTCAATTAATCGAGTCAGTAAACTTTCTAATTTTCGTTTATCGCGCCGACTCAAATCAGCAACCTCCTCAATTAAATTATCTAAATCAAGAGCATTAAACTCTCTATTTTCCAGTTGTTTAACTGTTTCCAGTACCCAAAGATTGTAATCAACATCATACAATTTTTTAGATCTCTTTTCTAATTGAGTGACCATACTGTTTACCACTTTAGGTTCAGAATTAATTAACATCAGGAAACCAATTTTCATCTAATACTTGCTCAAGATTGGCGATCGGCTTTTCAGGGAAGGTACTGAGGGGAAGATCCGATCTTGTGGAAGCAATTTCTCTCCCATCTTGATAACACTTTTCAAATATTTGGCGCAAGTAAGGCTTGAGGCTAGGACTGTTTTCTAGCTGGTCTTGAATTTGTTTGCGAAAATTGACGATTTCTCCTTTCCAGTGGGACTGGTTTCTAGAAAATTCTGCCTGCCAATAAGCTAATTTAAGCAAATGTTCACATAGATTTCTTAAAAGGCTTTTCAGCTTATTCTTATCCCGCCGACTCAAATCAGAAACCTCCTCAATTAAGTTTTCCAAATCAAGAGCATTAAATTCTCGCTTTTCCAATTGTTTAACTGTTTCTAGTACCCAAAGATTATAATCCGTGTCATATAGTGTTTTAGTTAAAGATTTCTTTTGAATTAACATAGTTGCGACCTCTCTATTAAATATTGATGTGATTTACTGAAGCTGTTTTATAAATTCAGCGATCGCCTCATATTGATCGTAGTAAGTAATATACTTTGCGAAAGTATTTAGACTTAAATCAGGAAAAAATTGGCTGGAGTTTAAGTTTTCATAAATTTGTTTTTCCTTGACTAAACAATAGACACTCAATAATCCATCTTCCCAATACCAAACCTCGGAAACCCCAAGGCGCAAATATAAATCTAATACATTAATATTTCCACTAGTTAAAACGACTTCTATGACCAAATCTGGAATAGCTTTTTTAATATCAAAATTATAAGACTCATCGGGTTCTTTCCGTCCCCCTAACTCCCTATTTCCTAAAGTTGCACTCCCGCGTTTATAAAAGCGAATCCCAAAATGGCGCATATAAGCTTCTAGTAGCAATCCAATCGTACTTTTAACATCCTCATGTTCCGAACTCAAGGTCATAATTTCCAATATGCCATCTAAATATACAAACCTTACACCTTCAATATCAGAAAAGGCGGCTTCTATACTTTCAAATTGGACCCAGCTAACGCCTTGAATGGTGCAGTTTGTATCGTTAGTTTTGCTTTTTTCTATGGTTGTAGTCATTGTATATCAACCTCTAACATCGTCAATCTGGTGTGACTTATGCAAAATATATTCGCCAATGATTCATATTGTAACCAAAAGGCTGCATAAAACCCTATACAAGACTAGGCTAACATATTAAGCATTTGCGAGGCAACGCGACTCGCACCGTTTCCATCAACTAACTTGCGTCCTTTTTGGCTCATGTCTTCGCGCTTATGGCGATCGCCGATCAATTCCCGCAATCGCAAACCAATTTGCTCAATGGTCACATCCTGATGCCAACCCAGATTAATGATCACGCCTTGTCGATCTAGCTCTGCGGCGATCGCTTTTTGATTGTCAGCTATCGCAATTACAATACTAGGCAAACCCATAAAAGCTAGTTCCCAATTAGTCGAACCACCTGCGGCGATCGCCATATCTGCCCAAGCCATTAACTCAGGCATATTACTAACATTACGGTGTAAAGAGATTGCTGAGCTTGCATCGGCGGCTTCTCTCTGTAAACATTCATAATGGGGATTACTGCCACCAATTACCACATTGACTTCTAAATTATCTTTATTTAAGAGATTCAAAGCTTGAATTACTTTAAGCGTTACATTGTCAGGATCACTGCCACCTAAAGTTATTAATATTTTAGAGGCGATCGGGTTTACTACTCTTTGCCAATCTCGCCATTTCCAAAACTCGCGCCTGAGCAAAGCATATTCTGTACCCAATAACAATTTTGTATAAGTTTCTCGGTTGATATATAGGTCTTGATTTGCCGCAATATTTTGATTTAAGACTAGATCGGCATAGTAATAATCTGCATGACCATAATCATCGATAAATAGCAACCTAGTCCCAAAATCCTTGATAACTTTTTGATATTCTGCCCCAAAATGGTAGCCATCCACAACCACCCATTGAGCTGCAAATTGTTGGGTAAAATCTACAGTCTGATGTGCATCCTCATGGCAACCAGCCTTAACTGATAAATACAAAATTATCATTTTCTCTGACAGTAATCTAGCTTCTAACTCTGGAGATTTATTTGCTAAGACAAATATAGCTTTCCCTCCTTGATCCTGCCAGCCTTGCGCTAGTGCTAAGCAACGCATAACATGCCCTGTGCCAATCAGATCTGAAGCATCAGCCCGAATTACGATATTCATTTTAAATTTTATATTCTATCTTTTGCATTAGAAACCAGTTGGTATCGTCCTGCGGAAATGCTGGATCTCCATGATAAGCAAATCCGTAATCAATCAGCTTTAAATCTTTGAACATATCTAGCATCTCACCAGCAAAGTCACGCTTGAATAAGCGATCGCTATGACCTCGATAGGGGATAGCAACTGGTGAGGGATTGTAATATTCACAAATGAGAATATTACGACTTGATGCTTCATATATTTTTTTGTAAGTGGCTTCTAACTTCTCTGGATTGATATGAATCAGAACACCTTTAACTAGGACAATATCCGATTGCTTCTCTATAGGATAGTCAAATATTGAGCCAGTAAATACGGACTTATCACCTATAAAGTTACTGAGTTCTCGAGCTGCATCTTCATTAATCTCTACGGCACTCAATTCAATATTTGGGTATAGCAACTTAATAGCTCTTAAGTTCATACCAATATTAGCCCCGAATTCAACGCATGATGTTAAAAGTCCAGCTTTTGATAAGGTACGACTAAAAAACGATAAATTGGATGCAAGTAATTCTTGACTATTATTACGTTTAATATATTCTGTTCCAAAAACTCCAGCCCAAAAGTTCTCCTGCTCAGTTTGATATTCAGGCATGTTATTCTCCATATTGTTTCTGTTCAATGTGATTATTAATTATTCGCCATTCAGGATTTTGTGATAATAGCTCAAGACAATCCTCTAATGAAAATTCTGGCTTAAGGAAATATAAAGTCTCAATTATCCTCCTAATTAGTTCAAAGTCTTCTGGTGTATCCACTGTCCATCGATGATTGCTGTAATTTTCAAAATAGTTGACTTGACCTAGTTTACACCTATTGGACTGCCGAGAAATAAAGGTCGTGACATGCTCACGATCTGGTTGAGCAGTTGCTTGATGAAATGCTTTATCTAAGGCACTAAAAGAAAAGACTTCAGTATCCATACCGCGAGGATAAGTTCTTATTGAGCAGTTAGAAACATAGTCATAATTAGGATAGGCATCTATATAAAATTGGATTGCTTGATCAATTACATGAGGATCAATTATCGGGCAATCGGAAGTAACTCGCACTACAATATCAGCTTGATGGGCGATCGCTGCCCCATGATAACGAGCTAAGACATCATCTTCAGAGCCACGATAGTAAGGGATAGATAGGCGATCGCATAGGTCAATAATTGGCTGATCAGTATCGTTGATGGTAGTTGCTACAACAATTTGATCGGCTAACTTAACTCGTTTTAATCTCTCAATTTGATATTCCAGTAAAGGTTTTCCCAATACCAGCTTCATTACTTTGGCGGGTAGCCGTGTAGATGTCATTCTTGCTTGATTTATAATTACAACTTTCATTAAATTATCAGTATCAAAACACTAATTTTTAGGCTCTGGCCAGAAATCTGGATTGATGATCTCTTCTAAACCAAAGGGGCAAGTTTCAGGGAAGTTTTCATCGGGTAAATCGGTTTCAGCGATCGCTAAATCTCTAGCTTCAGACCAACTTTCTGTCATTGCCTCATCAAGACGAGATTTTAATCCAGGATTACGACGCAGCAATTTATCGATTGATGTTCGCTGCACACGGATTGTCGCTCGCCAACTGTTAGAACGCCGCCAGTGTTGCACTTGCCATTTAAGTAGATGAGCCACTAATTGCATCAACCGTGACTCCAACTGATCATAATGACGATTACCCAAATCTGTTAGCTCCTCAATGAGATGAGATAAATCTAATTGATCAAACTGTCCCTGACGCAATAAACCTGATTGTTGATGCGCCCAAGTATAAAAGTCTTTTTCATAAAGCATGTTATTCATTGTGCCTCGTTATTGGCATAAAGCTCGTTTCAGACTAGCAATAACTAGATCTTGATCTCGATCACTCAATCCATAATATAGAGGAATACTGATCGCACTTTTATAATACCCTTCTGAGCTAGGAAAATCTCCCCACTTAAACCCCAAATTTTGATAATAGGGCTGAGTATGAACTGGAATATAGTGCAAATTTACACCTATACCAACTTGGCGAAGCTCCTCAAATACTTGAGCATGAGTTTGACAGATTTTATCAAGATGTATGCGAATTACATATAAGTGCCAACTAGACTCAGTATCAGGATGCTGATAGGGCAGAATAAGTGGCAAATCTTGTAATAAGTGATTGTATCGTTGAGCTAAAAATCGCCGCCTATTCACAAATTCTTCCAAACGTTGCATCTGACTTGCACCCAAAGCCGCTTGGATATCGGTCATACGGTAATTAAACCCTAGCTCTAGTTGCTGATAATACCAAGCGCCATGAGATTCTCCTTGAATTAAATCAGGATTGCGGGTGATGCCATGCGATCGCAGTCTGATCAACTTCTCATACAAATCCTCGCGATTAGTTAGCACCATACCCCCTTCACCTGTAGTGATGATCTTCACAGGATGAAAGCTGAATACAGCTAAATCAGAAAATTCACAACAGCCGATCGCTTTGCCCTGATACTTACCACCGATCGCATGGGACGCATCTTCTAACACATGAAACCCGTACTGTAGAGATAACGCGGCAATTTTCTCCATATCGCAGGATTGCCCCGCAAAATGTACAGGCACTAAAACTTTAGGTAAACAGCCTTGCTTAGACGCATTGGCTAATTTCTGCTCCAAGGCTTCGATGCTCAAGTTATAAGTATGTGGATCGATATCTACAAAATCGACTTTAGCCCCGCAATACAAACCACAATTTGCCGAAGCCACAAAAGTATTTGGGGAAGTCCAGAGATAATCTTGTTCGCCTAAACCAATCGCCAAACAGGCAATATGTAAAGCTGCTGTCGCACTCGAAACAGCGATCGCGTACTTAACTCCGCAATAATCAGCAACCGCTTGCTCAAATCGATCAATGGCTCTGCCCTGAGTTAACCAATCAGAATGTAGTACGGCCACTACTGCATCAATATCTTGCTGATTGATATTCTGCCTACCGTAAGGAATGTAAGAAGTCATACCGCAAAATTCGGATCGACATGAATTTTAATCAACTCTCGCAATTCATCCACAGTTAGGAATTGCTTATTTTGACCAGAATTATAGCTAAAGCCAGCCCCAACCATTTTTGCGCCATTCGCACAATATCGCTGGATCAGATCGCCATGAACTGGCAAGATCGCATAATATTCACCACAATCAACTGTCGTGAAAGAATCTGAAGTTGTAATCATTTCTTCATGAACTTTTTCCCCTGCCCGAATCCCCACAATGCGCTGCTCACATTCAGGAGCGATCGCTGTGGCAACGTCAGTAATACGATAGGAAGGAATCTTAGGCACAAAAATCTCCCCACCATGAGCATTTTCGATCGCCCATATCACCATTTTTACGCCCTCTTCTAAAGTGATATTAAAGCGAGTCATTTGAGGATCAGTAATTGGCAAAAAACCTTCATGCCGCTTCTGCAAGAAAAACGGAATCACCGAACCCCGTGACCCCATAACATTGCCATAGCGCACCACACTAAACCGCAAATCCCGCGCTCCCTTGATATTATTCGCAGCCACAAATAACTTGTCCGCACATAGCTTGGTTGCTCCATAAAGATTAATCGGAGCTGCCGCCTTATCTGTTGATAGAGCTACAACCCTCTTGACTCCAGTATTTAGAGCCGCTTCAATTACATTTTCTGAGCCTAAGACATTGGTGCGAATAAACTCAATTGGATTGTATTCAGCAGCAGGGACTTGTTTCAAAGCCGCAGCATGAACAACTATGTCGATCCCTTCACAGGCACGGGTCAACCGACCCACATCACGAATATCGCCAATAAAATAGCGTAATCCCAAATACTTTTCGGGAGGAAACTGTTGCGCCATTTCAAATTGTTTTAACTCATCGCGTGAGTAAACTACTAGGCGATGGATGTTAGGAAATCTTTTTAGTATTAGTTCAACAAACTTTTTACCGAAAGATCCAGTACCACCCGTCACTAGGATTGAGCTTTTTTCACTAATTTGCATAACCGACGATATTTTTTACTAAAATTTCTAACCCGAATGAGATTATCTAGTTTTGATAAAAACAGCAAACCTCAACCAAATTCTTCTGCGTCATGAATTCTATTTGATTGCCAACAAGTCTGAAGAATATAAATAATTATAGGACTTACGCATTGACAAAATATCATTTTAATTTACGCTTTTCCCAAGCCAAAGCGCTTGAAATAATAGCATCCAAATTATGATATTTAGGCTGCCAACTCAAAACTTCTTTTATCTTTTGAACAGAAGCCGTCACACAAGCAGGATCACCAGCGCGACGCTCACTATTAATCACAGGAAAATCTACACCAGAAATAGCTTTGACCCTTTCGACTACCTGTTGCACACTATACCCATCTCCATAACCACAATTGAGAACCTCACTGTTTCCGCCATCCTCTAAGTAACGTAAACTATCAATATGTGCAGCCGCAAGATCCTCAACATGGATATAGTCACGAATTCCTGTCCCATCGGGCGTAGGGAAATCAGTGCCAAAAATTTTTAATTCCGACTGCCTCTTGAGCGCCGCATTACAAGCATTAGCAATTAGATGAGTGGCGCGGGAATTTTGTCCAATCCTAATAACTGCTAACAATCCCATACGAAGAATTCGGTTTTTCATAAACTATCTACTCCATAGAAATACCAAGCAATTTTATCTTTTCCTGTAATTCTTGCAACTCAGCCCTAGCTTGATTAGCCACTTGGATGGCCTGATTAGCCTTCATTGTTTCGCTTTTGGCTGATTCTTGAGGAGTAGGCAACAAAACACCCTCTAACGAAAAATAGCGCAATTGCCGATCATGTATTCCTAAGAAAAAGCCGATTGTTTCACTCCACAGCCAGCCTTGAGCATTAGGAGTAATCGGTTGATATTTATTAATATCTAACCGAAATCCCGCAAATTCTAAAGTTTCAGGCGAAAAATAGAAATATTCGGGCGTATGAAACCTTTCAGCGTATAAATCTCGCTTTAGTGTACGATCAACATTAGCCGTAGAGTCAGATAAAAGCTCAATAATCAGATCAGGGTATCGACCATCCTCTTCCCACACCACCCATGAGTTACGGGGTAATCTGGTAGTATTTTTGACTAGGAAAAGATCAGGTCCACGAAAATCATGATTCTTTAGTTGCTGGCGGCTGAAGTAAATTGTGAGATTTGCTCCAATAAAAAAATCGTCTCGCTCTTGCCAAGCCCACTCTAAGCAGGTTACAAGCAATAGCAACTGCATATAATGCAAAGAACTTTCCATTTCAGGCTCATCACTCAAGAGTTGACTAGCATCAGGCATTTGCATCTCTAGCTCACGTGCGGTAATTACTGCCATAGATTTATTCTCTTAATGCCTTCACCAGTAATCATAATCATAAAGTTAACTTGTATAAAAATTCAAGGCAACCAATTTTCATCCAAAACTTGATCTAAATTAGCGATCGCCAATTTAGGGAAAATATCTAGAGACATCTGCGATCGCTTTGAGGCAATCTCCCGACCATCTTGGTAACACTCTTCAAAAATTTCTAAGAGATAGGGTTTTAAACTAGGACTTGCTTTTAACTCTTTGCTAATTTGTTTGCGAAAGTTAAGTATCTCCGCTTCCCAATGACCTTGATTTGACGATCTTTCGGACTCCCAATATTTTAATTTTAGTAAATGTTCAAACAGTCGAGTTAATAAACTTTCCAGTTTCCTTTTCTCTCGCCGACTCAAATCTGAAACCTCCTCAACTAAATTCGGCAAATCAAGAGCGTCAAACTCTTTGTTCTCTAGTCGCTTGACCGTTTTCACTAACCAAAGATGGTAGTCTGTGTCGTATAAGCTTTTATTTGCCTGTGTGCACTCAATAAACATAATGCTTCTTGGTTACCCTCTTTATCAAATGACCTGATTCAATAAATATGAAAGACTACTTACAAAAATTTAGCTATATAGTAATCATAAATGAGTTGTGAGAGGCTTCGACTTCGCTCAGCCAACGATATATGCTGCTGAGCGTCGAAGCCCTATTTTTCTCATAAATGATTTATGACTGTTACATCATTTTAGTTTACGCTTTTCCCAAGCCAAAGCGCTTGAAATAATAGCATCCAAATTATTATATTTAGGCTGCCAACTCAACATCTTTTTTATCTTTTGAATAGAAGCCGTTACAGATGCAGGATCACCATCACGACGATCTCCATTAATCACAGGAAAATCTACACCAGAAATAGCTTTAGCTTTGACCCTTTCGACTACCTGTCGCACACTATACCCCTCTCCATAACCACAATTAACAACCTCACTGTTTCCGCCATCCTCTCTAAATAACGTAAACCATCAATATGCGCCGTAGCAACATCCTCTCAACATGGACATAGTCACGAATTCCCGTACCATCTGGCGTAGGGAAATCAGTCTAAAATTTTTAATTTGACTGCCTCTTGAGAGCAGCATTACAAGCATTAGCAATTAGATGAGTGGCGCGAGAATTTTGCTTAATTCTACCAACAGGATCTGCACCCCCACATTAAAATAACGCAAGATCACATACCGTAATGCTGAAGCCCCAGCATAGTCCTTGGAATAATCAACTCACTCATCAGCTTAGAGCGACCATAAGGATTAATCGGTGATGTAGGAGCGTCCTCAGTAACAAAATTTTGATTGACTCACCATAACCGCGCTGTACTAGAAAAGATTAGCTTATCAACCCCCATTACATTACAACAATGCAGTAGGCTGAGGTATTGCAAGTGTTGTTGGAATACAGTCAAGGGAGATAGCAACAGACTCTGAACGACTAACGCGCTGTAAAAAAAAAAAAAAAAACACACCCCCCCCCCCCGCCCCCCCCCCCCCCCGCCTCTCACTATTTGGCTTTTATGTCCAAACAAGAATGGCGACAGCTATATTACATTTAGATTAGAGAAATGGATACATAAATGCTTGTACATCAAGGCTTTATGTATCCATTCTTTTAGGTAGGGTCATTAAGCTGGGGACGAGACTCGAACTCGTGACCTACTGATTACAAATCAGTTGCTCTACCAACTGAGCTACACCAGCAAATTTAATGCTTTGGTAGGATAACAGAAATGAGATCGCTTTTGCAACATTTATCTTAAATATCCAAAAATTCTAATTTATGAAAACAATTTTGGATCAAGCTCACTGGCGGCAGACTTGCTCCAAAATTGTTTTTTATGTCTAGCACTTAATTAACACACTCAAGCCCTTAAAGTTGCGCCCCTGCGGGGCGCAACTTTAAGGGCTTGAGTAATTTGAGAAGGGAGTGTCACAACTCATGCTATAGCCAGAAACATCTCAAAAAATGAGTCGGCAATAATTACAGACTCTAATTTTTTTATTTGTCAAGTGGTTGACGCTGACTGAATATGCCTACAAAATGCTTAATAGAAAAGTTTTGCTCTGCTTAAAAAATAACGTTTCGAGAATCTCGAAATCCTGAAAAATTCAGCATGAAAAACATCCAAAAATTACCGCAAACGTAGATTAATCACTAAGGACATGGCTAGGACAAGCGATCGCACCCAACAAGCAAATCACTACAAAACTCTACGAATTAGCTACAACGCTGCTCCTGCCGAGGTCAAAACCGCCTATCGTGGTCTAGTAAAAGAATTTCATCCCGACTGCAATCATCATCTCGACAATCACGATGATATTGCCTCCATCAACCTTGCTTACGAGGTTCTTAGTAACCCCCAATCTCGTGCCCATTACGATCGCAGTCTTGGCATTAAACATAATCCTAATGGAGTATCATCTCATCAGGGATTCAAGCGATCGCCTTCTAGTCGGGAAATCCATCTCAATGAAGATCAGAAACTTGATCGCTGGTTTAAACAAGTCTACGAACCTATCTCAGAAATGCTCGAAGTAATCCTCGATAGTCTAGACGAGAAGATTGACGATCTTGCTGCCGATCCTTACGATGATGGATTAATGGAAGATTTTGAAGACTATATTGATGAATGTCGTGGTTCCTATGCCAAAGCACAGATTTTTTTTCGGGCTTTTCCCAATCCAACTTCCGCCGCAGGGATTGCTAGCTATCTTTATCACTGCCTCAATGCGATCAGTGATGGGATTGAAGAATTAAATTATTTCACTCTAAATTTTGATGATCACCATTTGCACACTGGTCAAGAACTTTGGCGGAGAGCTGACGAGATGCGTTATTGCGCTCAAATGGCAATGGAAAATTTACAAACAGTGTAGGCTTGTTAGTCGGAGTGCATCTTCTATAGCAATGAAAGGTTTGCTTAGGACATAAAACCTCAAATAAAAGGGGCGGCGCTTCGCACCGCCCCTTTTATTTGGGTAAGCAAAATTTTCATTGCGCAAAGCGCTTTATGGTGTAGTCGTTACCGTCAAAACCTGTGGGGGGGTGGCATCCGCAGGATAAAGAAAATCAAATTGGACAACACGGCGATCGCTTGGGGGCATTGTCAAAGTTACCAATGGCTTGCCCCGTTCACCACGCCGCATCATTAAATGTACGTAGCGTGATTGGGATAAGCCTCTGTCATCGCGAAATCTGACTCGCACCGAACCTCTAAAAAATACATCATCAGGTAATGGCTCAAAAAACTGTAAGCCACCCACAGGTTTATCGTATTTGATTGGGTTTTGGAATGAGAGCGTGACAGTTTTCGTTTCGTTAGTGGGATTATGCAGAGGTAATGTCAAGTTATATTGCACGCCATAATTACCGTGAGCAGAATAGGCGGTGTCAGGATAGCGAACTTTCAGCGGGGCAGTTTGGACTTGACCTGTTCCCATTGTGCCGTACTGTAAAAGGCTTAAGCCATAGGAATAAGATTCACCAGATTTAGGAATGGCAAGGTCATTACTATCCTTATCTGTTAAATTTCCAAACCATTGCGAACCAAGCTGAACACCAGCCACCCGACTATATTCAAAGAATCCTTCTGTTCGATCTGGTGGTGTTGGTACAACATCACGAGGTTTGGCTAGTTCTCCATTCTTGAGGATGTTTTCCCATTCTTCGAGATTGGGAGCACGTTCAGTTCCATCAGCGTTAAGTCGAGCATAGAGAGCCAGCGTTGCGACATAAACCTTGCCATTGCTGCGTAACCGAGATAAGCCCGATCGCCCATTTAATGGCGGATCTAATTCTTTAACAGGAATTGGGATGTTCATCAACATCCGACTTTGCTTTGGCGGTATCACAATTTGAGCTGGGAAAATATCCTGACGGCGACCACGCAAAATATCGAGCATGGCGCGATCGCCAGGTCCGCGATACATGGCTCCATCATTATTTAGGCTGTAGTTGGGTGCGTCGTAGAAGGGCGCGTCGGGCTGACTGAGATAGCTAGCTCCTAGCAAGGTGTCAATAGTTACTGGCTGATCGGTTGGGTTGTAGGCGATCGCCCCAATATACAAAGTCCTCAGATCGACTGGTGGTGGCGCTTTGGAAATATGGTGCGTAAATAAATCGAATCGCCCTTCAAAGGGAAAGTTTAAATGCGCCTTGGGATGAGCCATGCCTTCAGGCGGGAAAGCTGACAGCAAAATCCCTTCTGTTTGGACAATTTCAGGACTATTGCTATTAAACATCGGCACATCGTCAAGCCTGCCCATCAGCGGACGCATTTCCTGCCGTTCTAAAATAATTTTGCGTTGGCTGGTAGCTTGAGCAACTTTGCTAGTTGAATTAGGCTCATTTGCAGAGTTAATTGTGGGTAAGACTGGTGCAATAGGTGTCAATAACGACATTAAAAAAGCTGTCAACATAGGCTTTTAGCATTCAAAGTTTGAGGCAAGTCTATATGATAAACGTGATTACTGCGTTTAATTGCCTGTTGAGAATTATGGTTTTGATGGGTTACTTTTCACTTGCCCAACTTTTGACTCGATCGCAGTATTGAAGATTAGAATGCTTTATTTCTGATTGCAAAAAGAATGCAAAAAAACATCGTCAAAGAATTATGGACTGCCTTAGCTGTAATCACTTCAACTAATTCTCCATCGTTAAATTCATAATGGTTGTCAGTACCATCTTCATAGGTCAGATACTCTTCAAACGTCATTTTTTCGCAGTAGTGACGATCATAGATTTCTATCCTTGCTTTTGATTGGTGAGTATTTAAGCGATCGCCTTCCTAAATTTAAAATCATATTTAATTCCCAAAAATTTATGCCATCATGATCTTCCCGTCCCTTATTAGTACCTGCTATCTCCCATCAAGCGATACAATCATTTACATAGTAGATAACGAATCGCAAAGTTAAATTCACAGCAATCTATGGCAGTAATCATTGATGGCAAGGCTCTTGCTAAGAAAATGCAAAAGGCGATCGCGGAAGAGGTAGCGCAACTACAAACTCAATATGGTCGTCCCCCAGGGTTAGCCGTGCTGATGGTGGGCGACAATCCTGCTAGTGCTGCCTATGTACGCAATAAAGAAACCGCCTGCCATAAATCGGGAATTGCCTCCTTTGGCAAACAATTTCCTGCTAGTGTCACTCAAACAGAATTAGAGCAAGTTATTGATGAACTAAATGCTGATGATCGCGTAGATGGCATCTTGATCCAGTTACCTTTGCCAGAAAATTTAGATGCGATCGCTCTCTTAAATCGCCTTGATCCCGATAAAGATGCCGATGGTTTGCACCCAAATAACCTCGGCAAATTAGCGCGAGGTGAAGTTGGCTTGCGGAGCTGCACACCAGCGGGAGTGATGGAGCTATTAGCTGACGCAAAAATTGATATTGCTGGCAAAAATGCCGTTGTGATCGGACGCAGTATCCTCGTCGGCAAGCCAGTGGCTCTAATGCTGCTCGAAGAAAATGCCACAGTGACGATCGCTCATTCACAGACGAAAAATCTCGCTGAAATTACCCGCAAAGCTGACATCTTAATTGCAGCGATCGGTAGACCAGAATTTGTGACTGCCGAAATGGTCAAGCCTAACGCTGTGGTAATCGATGTCGGCATTAACCGCATCACCGACTATGAAGGCAAATCTCGCCTCGTCGGTGATGTTGACTATGTTAGCGTCAGCGAAGTTGCTTCACACATTACCCCTGTCCCTGGTGGTGTTGGTCCAATGACCGTGACGATGCTCTTGCATAATACCGTTTGGAGCTATAAGCAAAAGTTTACCACTACCTAAGATTTTGTAGATTTCAACATCTACGATGTTGAAATCTACAAAATCTTAGGGTAGCGATCGCAAGTCGTTGCATAATATACATTCTGGATACTGACTAAAGTTTTTGCCCCACTCTAGCAATTAGTTATTGTTGAAACCATTGAAGCCAGCCATGCCCCAAACATTGACCGAAACAGTTGCATTTAATTTAGATAAGTATTTACGCGATCTCAAGCAAGAGGTTGAGGCAGCCCTAGATGCTTCGATTGCTGTTACCTATCCCGAAAAAATTTATGAATCCATGCGCTACTCGCTGATGGCTGGTGGCAAAAGATTACGTCCGATATTATGTCTATCTGCTTGTGAATTATTAGGAGGCGATCGCATTTCGGCAATGCCAACCGCCTGCGCGATGGAGATGGTGCATACCATGTCATTGATCCATGATGATCTCCCAGCAATGGACAATGATGATTATCGGCGCGGAAAGCTAACTAATCACAAGGTTTATGGCGATGATATTGCGATTTTGGCAGGAGATGCCCTTCTAGCCTATGCCTTTGAATTTATTGCTGGTCAGACAAAGGGTGTACCTGCGGAGCGCATTTTGAAAGTGATCGCTCATCTTGGACATGCAGTTGCTGCGACAGGTTTGGTCGGCGGGCAAGTTGTTGATCTAGAATGTGAGGGTAAGCCAGATGTGACAGCTGAAACACTCACATTTATTCATATCCACAAAACAGCTGCCTTGCTAGAGTCTTGTGTCATCTGTGGTGCTTTACTGGCTGGTGCAAATGATACCGACATTAAGCGTCTATCCACCTATGCTAATAACATCGGTTTAGCTTTTCAAATCATTGATGACATCTTAGATATCACGGCAACTTCTGAGCAACTTGGCAAAACCGCAGGCAAAGACCTTGCCGCCCAAAAAGTTACTTATCCAAGCTTGTGGGGTATCGAAGCCTCGCAGAAAAAAGCTGAGGAATTGGTAGCACAAGCCAAAGCTCAACTTATCAGTTATGGTGATGCAGCTTTACCGCTAATGGCTCTTGCCGATTACATCACTGCTCGAAAAAACTAAGATTATGTGTCACTCGAAAGTGTGACAACACTTTCGAGTGACACATAACACCAGTCAGGGTTTTAAAATATCAAAATGGCGTTGACATTTTGATAATTGATATAACTCTAAATTTTAATCTCCACCCATTTCTTCCTCTTAATTTTTGCAATTGATATGAACCTCCATCCTGTTGGCGAAATCCTCGATAACCAAGTTCTGCTAATTGCTCTATGTTCTAGCCTGACGGCCCAAATACTCAAACTATTTATTGAGCTAGCCCAATTCCGACAACTCAGATTCAAAATAATGTTTGAAACAGGAGGAATGCCGAGCTCTCATTCAGCTTTAGTCTCGGCATTAGCTACAGGCATCGGTCGAACTCAAGGTTGGGATACTCCTCAATTTGCGATCGCTACAGTCTTCGCTTTTATTGTCATGTACGATGCCGCAGGTATTCGCCGTGCTGCAGGTAAACAGGCAAAGGTTCTCAATCAAATTATGGTGGAAGTGTTTGAAGAAGAACATGATCCTCTCAAAGAGTTATTAGGTCATACTCCAGTCCAAGTGGTTGCTGGCTCAATCTTGGGTATCTTGCTGATGTGGTGGTTCCTATAGTCACATTTGTTTGAGAAAAGATAAGAGGTGGCGCATTGCGTCACCTCTTATCTTTTAGTTCTAATTCTGGATATTAATCGCAAATACAACTGTATCCTATAAAATTAGTATATAAAGCCCAAGAGAGGGTTGCGCTGCAACCCTCTCTTGGGCTTTTGCTTTTTACAACTTAATTACTGATTTCATACCAAAACACAAAATGGCTACGCCATTTTGCGTTATTGCTATTTACAAAGTGATTATGCAAAGATACAATCAAGTTAATTTTTGATTAGCCCTGCTGAAGAGCATTGAGAATATTAGGGGGAAAACTAAATATGGGATATTATACTAACGACAAATCCACAAAAACTTCATCCTTAGCAAATCCTACATCTCTAAACCTGCAACCTAGACCGTTTGCTCCATTGCAGTCTGACGAGAAGGAAGAGACGGTTGCACGCAAGTCAGGATATTCTGAAAATTTCCTTGAAAAAATAATTAATACGCCAAGGTCAGAATCAGCAACACCAGTACAACGGAAATCTGGAAATCGCCTCAAAGCGATCGCTGCTGAGAGAAATAATGCAGCCTTGCAAAATCAACCAATTCAAAGACAAGAATCGGTAGAAGAGAAAAATGAAGGGAAACAGGAAGTCGCAAAAGAGTTCATAATGAATCCTGAGCCTCCACCAGTTCAGCGAAAGTTAGAAAATCACTTGAGAGCAAAGAATGCGCAGAAAATGGCGATCCAAGCAAAACTTGCGATCGGTGAGCCCAATGATAAGTATGAACAGGAATCTGATGCTACTGCGGCTAGAGTAGTTCAACAAATTAATTCGCCCATTACTTCTCAAAGTCAGCCAGTTCAGCGAAAGTTTGAGAATCACTTGAGAGCAAAGAATGCGCAAAAGATGGCACTCCAACCAAAGCTGGCGATCGGTGACCCAAATGGCAAGTATGAACAGGAAGCTGATGCTACTGCCGCTAGGGGCATTCAACAGATCAATTCACCAACTAATGATGCGTCAACTGCTTCTCTAACTCAGTCTGTGCAACGTCAAGAGATGCAAGAAGATGAAGAATTGCAAATGAAGTCTTTGGTGCAAAGGCGTGAAAACATTGGAGGTGGTGAAGCATCAACGGATTTAGAGTCGTCAATTCAAAGTGCGCGGGGTAGTGGGCAATCGCTAGATGCAAATCTGCAACGGTCTATGGGACAGGCGATGGGAGCAGACTTTAGTGGCGTAAAGGTACATACAGATTCGCAGTCTGACCAATTAAATAAATCAATTCAGGCAAAAGCCTTTACAACAGGGCAAGATGTGTTCTTTCGGCAGGGGGCGTATGAGCCGAGTAGTCGAGGTGGGCAGGAGTTGATCGCCCATGAGTTGACCCATGTGGTGCAGCAGGGCGCATCAGTCCAACGCAAGAGTAATGAAGAAATCGCAGAAAATAACGAACCTCTCAGCAATGAACCGGCTTCTGAAGAAATCGCAGAAAATAACGAACCTCTCAGCAATGAACCGGCTTCTGAAGAAATCGCAGAAAATAACGAACCTCTCAGCAATGAACCGGCTTCCGAAGAAATGCCTACAACTGAAGAGAGCAGTGGAGCCACATCTCCCACAACTGATTCACGACATATACTAAAGTTCAATTTTGCCGGTTCTGGAGAGGAGACCTGGAAAACACGTAAGGCTGGCAAAATAGGAGCCCATCATAAGCCAGACAAAGAAGGCACAGAAAAACAACAGATGCCTGGAGCAGAGCATACATCTGGAGGAGTAAAATACAGCAAGGAAAAAGCTATACCTGATGGAACAAAAAAAGTTTTTGAATATGCTGGACCTCTAGTCGCTGCTGGAGCAATTGATAGCGGTTCAAATAGTACGGTAGCGAATCTAGCAGACGCAAAGCAAGAATTCACGCGAAATATGCAGAACTATATAAAAGATCCAACAAGTGCTCCTGCGAGAGAAGTGGTACAAATCAATATAAAAGGGTTTAGCCGTGGTGCAGCGACAGCATCAGTTTTTGCTAGTTGGATTAAGGGTACTGAATATAAAGATTTTGTGCGCGTAAACCTAGTCCTGTTCGATCCAGTTCATGGAGGAAGCATGAGCCATATGCCAGGTGAACAGGATGTAAGTTCAGTCTATGATGAGAACGCACCAGACAGCACATCAGGTACAACGTGCCTAATGCCTATTAAGTCTGGGCGTGAGAGTTATACTGCTGGCGGGTTTGCTTCACAAAAGATAAGCGGGTATCAGCGTCTAATTATCGTCTATGGACCTGATGCCAAGCATAGTTATGGTCGTGCTCCAGGGGAGCTAAAATATAATAATGAAGAGATCCAGGGAATGGAACTATCGACGCTACCGAAAGGATTATTCGTGGTGAATGCGGCCGATGGTATTATAAAACAAGTCTTCAATATGAATGACTGGAAAAAATATGAGCCAGACGTTCTTGGTTATAGCGCGAGCAAGAGCGAGGGAAGGACGGATATTATACAAAATTCACTCAAATCACTTCAAATTCGAAAATTAATGACTGAACGTGAATTTTATAATGCAACAGGGGGAAGTTCTCTCAGGCATCCTAGGGCGGCAACTGCTATCATAGATAGTAGCCTTCGAGAGATAGACAAGCAGGGACCAACCGAGGATCTTCTCAATAACTTGTTAAGTTCGATCGACTATTGGCTAAAAGGAAAGGCGGGGAAGGAAAGCGCAAGAAAAGAAGGTGTTTTAAAATTGCGAGATCAAGCTAATGAAGAAATGGAAAGAATTCGCGCACCTCTCAGCGATGAAACGGGTGATAAAACTGGTAATGGTATACAAGAGGCACTCAGTGAATATGTTTGAAAATGATAATTAACCCAAGTGGTTTCCAATTCATTAGAAACTAAATTTAAAATGAAAACCACTAATTTTTTTATAGAAACAGTGCAGTTGGGTTGAAGAAACCCAACAGGCTTTATATTCAATGTGATTAACTGTTGGGTATCGCTGACGCTCCACCCAACCTACTTTTTATAATTTCGCATTTTCAAAATTGGCAATAGGCGAACGCGATCGCAGTTCTAGTCATTGATTTTTTACTGATGCGATTCGGCGATCGCGTGGTATTGATTTCACTTTTCAACCCAACACCAACAAATCTTGTATATATTGCGATCGTCGTTCTAGTTGTTGATTTTTTGCTGGTGCGATCGGAGATCAAAACTGCCTGAGATTTCTCAATATCTAAGTTCTTAAACTACAATAAAACTAAACATACATTGCACTTCCGCAGGTGTATCTCAGGCAACTATGAAAACTATTGCGATCGCTAGCCCCCTAGACACTTTTCTCCAGCAGCCCAACATTGAAACCTCACCTGCTTGGGAATTTATCCACGGGCAAGCCCAACAAAAGACGATGCCAACACTGTTTCATTCCCGCCTTCAGCGCAACCTAGTTAACACGATCAACAGCCAAACCCAAGCATACGAAGCCATCCAAGAACTTCGTTGCATCGTGCCACCATTATCCCCCGTCCCAGACATTACCGTAGTTAAAAGCGATCGGCTTACAGATGTTGATGGTCCACTGCAAGGAGCGCCAGACTGGCTGATTGAAATTCGCTCCCCTGACCAAAACACATTAGAGCTACAAAACAAAATCCTGCACTGCTTGCTTAACGGGACTCAACTCGCTTGGCTAATTGATATTCAGCGAAAGCAAATCTGGGTTTGGGAACAATCAGAACTGCCACTAATCTATTCTGGAACCGACAAACTCCCAACCCTTGTCAATATCTCAGACCTGACAGTACAAATGGTCATGGCAATGACCCAGCAGCGGTGAAAATAGAAATGCTGAAAAAAATAATGCCAGTAAAAGTACAAGAGTTTTTAAAATGGAAAATAGATTTATTAATTTATATTTGGGTAAGTAAAAAGTCTTGACATAACAAACTGTAAAAAATCCCTAAGTTTTCTGGCAATACGAATAAATACGACTTTTAGGTGATTCAAAAAAATTCTTTGAGATGGAATTTATAGGTTTAAGTGAAACTAACCTTAAATAAACTATTGATTTTTTTCTAAGTATTAAAAATTAAAGAAGTAAAGATATACTCTCATGAAAGTATATCTTTACTTCTTATTTGACATATGAATTTGTTGTTCTATCATGTAAATGATTGAGTGAAAATATAATCTAAGAGTATGTAGCACAATTACTTGTGAAATGATTATTCTTGGCTATATGTTTTTAGTCGAAAATCGGGGGTAAATCATTATATGAATATTATTTATGTCTAGCAACCAGAATACAGGGTCAACCTTCGGTTTGGGCTGCGGGGGCGATGCTTCAATTTTTGCAAATCAAATTCCAGATATCTTGGGCATAGTCAGGGAAAGACTTCAACAAGCCGCCTCCAATCCCGATCTATTTTTTCAAGTTTTTGGTAACAAAGCTAATACATCTGAATTACAAACCGTGCGATCGCAGTGGTCTGTAGGTGACTTTAGACAATTGCCATCTATTCAAATTCTTTCAGCAGCCAACACTAATGGCGCTTTTGGCGCATATGCCAGTTCTACACAAACAATGTATCTTTCGGATGCACTATTTCAATCTAGTGCTGCACCAACTAACTCAGTACTAGGTGCAGCAGGCGTTTTGATTGAAGAAACTTTTCATTGGCTAGATGATCGTGTAGGGACTGACACTCAAGGCGATGAGGGTGAACTAGCAAAAGATTTGATATTTGGAGTATCCCTAAGTTCATCTGAATTGACGCGGATTAGAGCAGAAGACGATCGCGGATTCATTAACGTAAATGGTCACTTGACCGCAGTAGAAATGGCTGATGACTATGCAGGTAATGCGCTAGGAACATCACGTAATGTCACTTTATGTTCATCTACTACTACTTTCCAAGATTGGGTAGGTAGCACAGATACCAATGATTACTATCGTTTTACAGTTGCAAGTACTAGTAACTTGAACTTAAGTCTGAATGGAATAACATCTGACGCTAATGTGCAACTGCTAAATAGTAGTGGCAGATTAATTCAAAGTTCCGCAAATGCTGGCACTAGTGCCGAAAGTATTGTGCGCCAAGTCAGTGCTGGAAGCTATTACATTCGTGTACTACCTTACAGTGGTTCCACTTCCTATAACCTTAACTTATCTGCAACTGTTATACCTGACAATGCAGGCAACACCCTCGTAACAGCACGTAACGTCACTTTAAGTTCATCTACTACTACTTTCCAAGATTGGGTAGGTAGTGCAGATACCAATGATTACTATCGTTTTACAGTTGCAAGTACTAGTAACTTGAACTTAAGTCTGAATGGAATAACATCTGACGCTAATGTGCAACTGCTAAATAGTAGTGGCAGATTAATTCAAAGTTCCGCAAATGCTGGCACTAGTGCCGAAAGTATTGTGCGCCAAGTCAGTGCTGGAAGCTATTACATTCGTGTACTACCTTACAGTGGTTCCACTTCCTATAACCTTAACTTATCTGCAACTGTTATACCTGACAATGCAGGCAACACCCTCGTAACAGCACGTAACGTCACTTTAAGTTCATCTACTACTACTTTCCAAGATTGGGTAGGTAGTGCAGATACCAATGATTACTATAGTTTCACAGTTGCTGATACTAGTAACTTGAACTTAAGTCTGAATGGATTAACATCTGACGCTAATGTGCAACTGCTAAATAGTAGTGGCAGATTAATTCAAAGTTCCGCAAATGCTGGCACTAGTGCCGAAAGTATTGTGCGCCAAGTCAGTGCTGGAACCTATTACATTCGTGTATTACCTTACAGTGGTTCCACTTCCTATAACCTTAATTTATCTGCAACTGTTATACCACCTGACAATGCAGGCAACACCCGCTTAACAGCACGTAACGTCACTTTAAGTTCATCCACTACTACTTTCCAAGATTGGGTAGGTAGTACAGATGCCAATGATTACTATCGTTTCAATGTGGGAACACAAAGTAACTTTAGTTTGAGTTTAACAGGCTTGACAGCTAATGCAGATGTTCAATTACTCAATAGTTCTGGAGGTGTAATTACCACTTCTGCAAATACTGGCACCACTTCTGAATCCATTGCCAGTCTGTTGAGTACGGGTACTTATTATGTGCGGGTATATCAGTCTAGTGGTAATACTAATTACAGTTTGTCCTTAAATGCTACTGCTGTTGCACCAACTCCAACTCCGACTCCAACTCCGACACCAACTCCAACTCCAACTCCGACTCCAACTCCGACAGATTGGTACAGTCAAAATCTACGAGATGCCCAAATTATCACTTTAACCCGATCCTTAGCTGCTGATGGTAATTTGAGTCGCAATGATATGATTTCTATTTTCCGCGATGCTGAAGATAGTGGTGTAATTGATGCCAATGAGTTAATTGACTTACGGACTCTTGTTAGTAACTCAACCCGCTTCACTATGGCTGATTCTGTGAAAGTTCTATCTAATAAGATTGCTAATAGTGACGTTGCTAACACTGTTTCCGGGATTGGCAACTTGTCTGTCGGTAGTACTGGTACCCAAATGGAAAATCTGATTGGTAAGTGGTTCTTAGGTACTGCTCGTCCAGTCACAGGTTATACCTATCAATATGCTAGTGGTTCTCTGTTCCAAAATGGTACTAGTGCTAATGACATTGTCCAAGGAGCAGTGGGAGACTGTTATTATGTAGCAACTTTAGCTTCTATTGCCCAAGAAAAACCTGATTACATTCAGAATATGTTTACGGACAATGGTGATAATACCTTCACTGTACGTTTTTATAACAATGGTGTAGCTGATTATGTCACAGTAGATCGTTACTTACCAACTAGGGGAAACTATGCCGCTTATGCTGGTTGGGGTGGAGGCTCTGTTACTTCCACTAGCAATGAACTTTGGGTAGCTTTAGCAGAAAAAGCCTATGCCCAGTTGGCTGAATCTGGTTGGAGTCGTACTTACAGTGGCACTCAAAATAGCTCCTATACAGCTATAGAAGGTGGTTGGATGGATACAGTAATTCGCCAGGTAACTGGATTAAGTGCTACTTCCCAATCTGTCGGCAATATGACTCAAACTCAACTGATTAATTTGGTTAATTCTAATCAGATTTTAACAGCGGGTTTTGTCTATGGTGCTGGTTATGGGGTGGTTAATGGTCATGCCTATACGATTACTTCCTATAATCCTACAAATGGAACTTTCCACTTGCGTAATCCTTGGGGAAGTAGCGATGCTGACGTAACTTGGGCACAACTAATGTCATTAAGTGCCATCGTGCAATGGTCTAATACATAGACTAAAAGAATTTCTGAGGTGTTCTATGGAACACCTCAGGACACCGACATATTCGCCTCTCTATCAGGTATATGAATGAAAATCCTTTTACCTTTTTTAGGGTTCTTAAGTTGGCAAATTCATATGGCAGGCTGTAGCTTTGTACCTATGTCTGTTAATACTCAACCTTTGCGTCAACAGGAAACTCAACTTCCCGTTATCAAAATTATGATCAAAGTCTCTTTACTAGCTAGAGAAGAAAAGCTCCCTTCCATTGGTATTCGTCCTGATGCTAATCGAGATATTGGATTTGCCACTGTGTTGCTAACTTTGGAAAATCATCAAGAAAAACATCAAACGATAATTATTCAAAATATTGAGATTTACAGTATTGCTGATAATCAGCTACAACCTTTTGCATTTACATCAAAGCAAATTGATCTGAGACCTTTAGAGAATGCCATGATTGATATGCACTTGACCAATAAAACTGGCTATTTGGGACAAGAGCGAGTTAAAGCAGTTGTTACTTATAAAATTGGCGATCGGCTTGATAAGGTTGAATCAGAATCTGCTGATATTGAGCGGCATTAGTTCTATTCGGGAGCATCTCAATTAGGTACTAAGTAAATATACTTAGAAGACAACATCAGTTAATTATATTTATTTATTGCTATTTACAAAGTGATTATGCGAAGATACAAACAAGTTAATTTCTGATTAGCCCTGCTGAAGAGCATTGAGACTATTAGGGGGGAAACTAAATATGGGATATGCTAACGACAGATCCACAAAAGCTACATCTATATCAAATCCTACATCTCTAAATCTGCAACCTAGACCGTTTGCTCCATTGGAGTCTGGAGAGAAGGAAGAGGCGGTTGCACGCAAGTCAGGATATTCTGAAAATTTCCTTGAAAAAATAATTAATACGCCAAGGTCAGAATCAGCAACACCAGTACAACGGAAATCTGGAAATCGCCTCAAAGCGATCGCTGCTGAGAGAAATAATGCAGCCTTGCAAAATCAATCAATTCAAAGACAAGAATCGGTAGAAGAGAAAAATGAAGGGAAACAGGAAGTCTCAAAAGAGTTCATAATGAATCCTGAGCCTCTACCAGTGCAGCGAAAGTTAGAAAATCACTTGAGGGCGAAGAATGCGCAGAGAATGGCGATCCAAGCAAAACTTGCGATCGGTGAGCCCAATGATAAATATGAACAGGAAGCTGATGCTACTGCGGCTAGGGTAGTTCAACAAATTAATTCGCCCATTACTTCTCAAAGTCAGCCAGTTCAGCGAAAGTTTGAGAATCACTTGAGAGCAAAGAATGCGCAAAAGATGGCACTCCAACCAAAGCTGGCGATCGGTGACCCAAATGGCAAGTATGAACAGGAAGCTGATGCTACTGCCGCTAGGGGCATTCAACAGATCAATTCACCAACTAATGATGCGTCAACTGCTTCTCTAACTCAGTCTGTGCAACGTCAAGAGATGCAAGAAGATGAAGAATTGCAAATGAAGTCTTTGGTGCAAAGGCGTGAAAACATTGGAGGTGGTGAAGCATCAACGGATTTAGAGTCGTCAATTCAAAGTGCGCGGGGTAGTGGGCAATCGCTAGATGCAAATCTGCAACGGTCTATGGGACAGGCGATGGGAGCAGACTTTAGTGGCGTAAAGGTACATACAGATTCGCAATCTGACCAATTAAATAAATCAATTCAGGCAAAAGCCTTTACAACAGGGCAAGATGTGTTCTTTCGGCAGGGGGCGTATGAGCCGAGTAGTCGAGGTGGGCAAGAGTTGATCGCCCATGAGTTGACTCATGTGGTGCAGCAGAATGGAGGGGCAGTGCAGCGATCGCCGCAACCGACCGAAATGAGTAATGGCAAATCTCTATCAGCAGAGCTACAGCAAATACCGATCAAACCCGCCACAAGTCTAATAAGCTAAAAGTATTATCAAGGAAAGATTACATATGGCAGCATATTCGCTAGATTTACGAAAAAAGATATTAAGTGCTTGGGAAAACAAAGAAAATACGCAGAGAGGCATAGCTAAACGATTTAAAGTAAGCTTGTCATTTGTTCGAGATTTTTTGCGTCGGTATCGAGAAACAAATGAAATAGCAGCAAAACCCCAAGGAGGAGATCGGCGGTCGAAAATCAAAGGCAAAGATGAAGAATTAGTAAAGACAATTGTTGAAGCGCAAAATGACATATATCTCAGAGAGATCAAAGAAAAAGGGTCTTCTGGGTTTAAGGGGATAAGTAAATCTAATGAGAAAGACAAGCTAATAATCTAGAACGAAAATTTAAAAAATTTAAAAAACCATAAGCCTGTCGTTTAATTAATTTAATACGATTATTAAGTCCCTCCATCACACCACTAGATGTACGATTTAAAAAGTAGTTACAAATATTATCAAGATGATTACGAATGGTTTCCAAAACTGCGCCATAAACAGCTTTAGCTTTTTGAAGCCATTCTTTTAATTGTTTCTGACCCTCTTCAGGAGTTTTACAAGTCTCAAAAATACTTCTAAAGTCTTCTTTGAGATTATAAGCTAGTCGCAAGCGTTTAGAACATTTCAAGACATTTTCTAACTTCACTTTTTCTTCTTCTGTTAAGTCTACCTTGTTCTTTAGTAGAATAAATCGACTACCTTTAATCTTGATTTTAGCTTTTTGACGCAGTTGATTTAACTCTTTGATTAGTGGCTGCATAACATGAAATCTGTCGATGACAATTTTCGCATTTGGAAATACTTCTTTGACAACTTTGGGAAAGCCTCCCCACATATCAATGCTAACCTCCTCTACTTTTTCCCTTATCTCAATCGGTTGCTGCTTCAGGACTTCAATGATGTCATCTTGTTTATGACTATCAATTACTTCTAGTAATGCTCCTGCGTCAATACTTGATACGACTGTCACAAAGTCTTTATGTCCTTTGCGTTTACTCACTTCATCAATACTCACTCGTTTTACTTCTTTCCAATCATCTTTTTTTTTAGAGAAAATTGGTGATTGAAAATCCCTTGTATTTGATCCCAACTCAAATATTCATCTCGACTTACTTGCTCCACACTCGCACTTTGTACTCGTTGATAAACATACTCCTCATACCTTTGTGTGTATCGTCTTTCCCAGTCTACAAAGGGTAACTTTTCCGTAAAATGTCTTTGACAATGTTGACAATAAAATTGGCGGCGCGGCGTATTTAAATAAACTATTTTCCCAAATACTGACAAATCTCGAATCAATATCGGTCGATTTTGTTTTAATTTTCCACCATGCGTATTACAATGCGGACAAGTAATTTCATCCTGTAAAAATCTCAACTTTAGGGTGATTTTATTTTCTTCTTCCGTAAAACTTTCAACGGTTGTGTTGGGTAAATTTAGCAACCTATCTAGATACAAGTCCATACCTGTCACCACTTATCTTTGTGCTTCATTATACATTAATCCCCTCAAACCCAGAAGATCAAAGAAAAACTACATGAAACAAAGACAATAGAAGTGAGCGTATCAGGATTGAGTCGTACGCTTAAGCGCTTAGAATTAGGGCGTAAAAAAAAACTTTAGTAGCCAGCGAACAAGCGACAGAAAGAGTGAAAAAATTGCGTTATGAGTTTCGTCGTTGGCTAGATACGATAGATGTCAAAAACCTTGTATTCATTGACGAGACAGGGCTAAATCTAGCGATGACGAGGCTTTATGGTAGATGTCAAGGAGGATGTAGGGTATATGATGACCGTCCAGGTAACAAAGGTAGAAACATCACTTTAATTGGAGCCATGAGTGATGAAGGGTTGATTGCTGCGATGACTTTTGCTGGTAGTCTCAACACCGCCAGTTTTTTGGTTTTCATTGAGAAAATACTATTGCCTCGGTTATGGGTTGGGGCAATTGTCGCTATGGATAATTTGCCTGTACATTACGCTGCAATGGCTAAAACCCTAATTGAATCCGTTGGTGCTCAGGTTAAGTTCATCCCTCCCTATTCTCCTGATTTATCGCCAATCGAGTTATGTTGGTCAAAATTAAAAGAGATTATTCGCTCGGCTAAAGCTCGCACAATTTCGGCTCTTGACGACGCAATTACTATGGCTATTAATTCTATTACTGATGAAGATGCTCTTAATTGGTTTCATCATTGTGGGCTCTGCTTCGACCCTTTTAGTTAGCTCCTTTTGTGGCGGGTTTGATCGGTATTTGCTGTAATACAGCTTGCGCGAAATCACAAAAAGGGTAAAAAAAAGAAGGGTAAAAAAAAGAAGGGTAAAAAAAAGGAAGGCGAGCATGACGCTAGAGTTTTTGCTGATCAGGGTGACTATCAGCAAAAAGTGGATAAAGGTGCAGCCGCAGCTTGGAAATTAGGTCGCGATAAGCCTGAAAGTCACCCCTACTATGAGAAATTCAAAGCTAGAATAGGATTAATTAATAAAGCTCATCCTTCCAAAGATGATGCTGTTTCTGGCGATGATGGATTGTCAATTTGGACTAACGTACTAACAACTATTACTAATACTAACGCTGAAGTCCCGAGGAACGCTGATGGGTGGGCTGTATATAATGATAAAGCTTTCGCCCCCTTAATGAGTGGGTTAGATGAAGTCGTAGGTAAATTGTCTAGTTTTGCTTCTGCCCAGTTTACGAAAGCCCGTTCTTTTGGCTTTTGGTCAACATGGGAAGGCTATAAAATGGCAGAGGCGAGGAGCGATCTAACCCTAGAAACCTCTGGAATCGCTGCCTTGTTTGACGGCTTAGACTCTTTGATAGGTATTAAAGGCGTGATGGATCCTGTCCTTTTTGGAGCGCTCTCGCGTGGGTATGCTGAAATGGTTGCAAAGGAAATGGCAGACAAAAAGAAAACAATAGGAGTATATGCGGGAGGGGGAGTAAACACAGGTACAGCTAATATTTGGTCAGTAATTGAATCCAAAGCATTGGAATCAGGGATTAAGGGAGTAGGTAGGGAGATGGAAAAATGCGTAACCTATTATTCAGTAGCACGGAAAACTCAAAATGATGGAACTGGTGCAGGAGATAAAACTGTTAACGAACCAGGGCTTCCTCCTGGTGTGTGGGCGATGGGAACCGATCGAAATGCTGTGTTGGCGGAAGGTAATAGACGTTTTGCGCTATTGCCGAAAGAATAGAAAAGTTTGATAATGAGTTGAGACAGACTTAGACTTTGTTCAGCCATCTTGGACTGATGGCTGAGCAAAGTCTAAGCCACAAATGACTTAGGATTACTACATGCTGAATTTATATTTTTTTTAATACAATGAGTAAAGAAAGTTTAAAGATATTTCTTGATAATATTGGATCTTACAAGCCCAGAGAAGACAATTATGACATTTCAGGATGGTCAGATATATTGCCCGATGAAAAAGTAATTGCAGAGGGGGCACTTTTTGATGCAGCGCAGAAAGGTGATACTAGGGCCATTGTTACAATAGGATTATTGAATTTGAATAATGGAATTGAAATAATAAATGAACTTGCCAAAAGTTCAGGTAGTCCTAAAAAGGAAAGGACGCACACGGAGGTAAAGAATCGTTGTAATGATGAATAAAATTCCAAATGGCTCCAATGTGATTTTCCAATTTCTTAGAAAAGGATAAGGTCTTTCTAACTAGTCTTGATACTCGTTGACGTAACGTACAGTTGAATCTCTCAATATAGTTGGTCTTTCCCGTTTCTTTCCCGACAGCCCTATGACGTTTGCTGGGCAGGACAACTGGATAAGACGAATAGAAGTCAGTATAAATAACCGCACATTGGCGATAGACGCTAGGCAACGATTCCCATAACTTCTGAGCTGATTCACCAGTGCGATCGCCTATATAACAACCGACAATTTCACGAGTCTCGGCATCAATGGCAAGCCATACCCACTGTTTATTGCCTTTGTCGTCCACAAAAGACCACAATTCATCCATCTGTATGGTCAAACGGCGTTTTGGTTTTGGTTCTACCTCCACCTGCTGAGGAACGTTTTCATATTTATGATTGACGTAACTTTGCAACCATCTCTCTGACACCTTGAGGACTCTGGCAATTCCAGCTAGTGGGATTTTTTCTAGTAGTAGTTTCTCAAGAAGGTCATAAGTGTCTTGGGTACGCTCTGAAACTCTCTGCCACTGTGGATTTTCTACAAATTGACGACCACAGTCCCGACATTTATAATTTTGTTTTCCATGTCGTGTACTGCCGTTTTTTACAACGGATACGGACTGGCAGGATGGACAGGATGGCCTTGCTTCTGACATTACTTTACTTTGTATCAACTATCTGGATATTTTCCTACATCCTTTCCTCTTTAGGACTACCAAAGTTCAAACCCTTGGATAAGATTTTCTGCCAATCGTTCACTGCAATTGTTGGGAGGTTCCTCAGAAGGGCTTAAAGAAGATGCGACTTCGGAAAATTGGATTATCAGACTGGGTGCTGCGATTGAACTTAAGGGGAAGGATGCGGAAAAAACATTCTTGAATCTATTAGAGGACTCGGATTACGCTGTTAGATCAACGGCACTTGATAATCTAATCGATCTCTATCAACTTAAAGCTTTGAAGCTTGATTCTTCAGGAAGAAGTAATCTAGCTGCTCCTCTCAGCGTTCTTGATCTACAACTTCTGTCAAAGGTTAGTTTGTTGTGGCAAAAGGGTTCTGCCGAGGCAGTTTTCATTTTTACCTCTTTAGCTTCTGGGAAAAGTCCCGAAGCAATCGGTCTTGTTTATAAGTCTTCTACTCCAAAGGATTTTATTTCAATAATTACAAGTTCATTTTTTGATTATGAAAACCCGTTCGCAACAAATTTAATTGAACTTCTGGAGGAGCATGACCGTAACTGGGCAGAAGTTTTTCTGATATTTCAATTGGATTATTTTGCAACACCAAGATGTTCCAGAGCTATTGTCGCGCTCGAACAACTTAAGGTGAAATGGGCTCTGCCTGCGTTAGAGGAATTGCTCAAGAAACTTAAACCTGAGCAGACTTTATATCTTGAGACCGCAAAAGCCATTAAGGTGCTCTCTATGTAAGTAACGTAAGTGTCCCTGTGCTGATTGTCTGACAAAAGTCTAGGAAGTCCAGCCGAGAGTGAGAGGATGCGATCGGCAATGGGTTGAAACCTTTCCCGACCTACATCTCAACCCCACTATTCGTAGTAGCCGAGCTGTCGAAGCTCTTGCCAGTCTTAATGCAAAGTGGGTTCTACCAAGCCTTAAAGTTTCTGCGCTTTAGTGCAAAGTAACGTATCAATTGAGTAAAAAAGATGATGGTTACGCGATCGCTAACCCATCCTACGGTTAATTCCAACAACTTACTTAGTTAGGCTAAAATCATTATCTGTTAGCCAGTTTTCCTTCAAACAATTCTCTTAGGATTGCCGATGTTACGTTATTACTTTTTAGCTGGCGCGATCGCATTTCCCCTATACCTGACATTTGCTCAAACCGCGATCGCTGATCCTGTTGGGCAATTATTAGAAACTAAAGCTTGCCCAGAATGTGAACTAAGCAACGCTAATCTCTCTGAGGCGAAACTTAATGGCGCAAATCTGAGCTTGGCAAAAATGCGGGCTGCCGATTTGCGTAAGGCTAATTTGATCGGGGCAAATTTGATCGGCGCTTATTTAAAAGATGCAAATTTTCAGGATGCTAATTTGCGCTGGGCAAACTTTACAAATGCGGACTTAGAAAATGTAGACTTTCGAGGTGCGGACTTGAGAGGGGCAAAGTTTAACGCGGCTTTATTAAAGGATAGCAATTCGCAAAAAAGTATTTTTTGTCGCACGATCATGTCCGATGGCAAGCTAAATAATCGCGATTGTCGATTATCTGGCGATTAAATTTTTTGTGGTGCGGCTTCGCCGCGCCACCATTTACTACCGTAATCGCATAATTTCATTGACCCAACGTAAGCGTTCGGCATGGGTGAGGTTTAAAATATCTTCCCTTGACCAATGGAAGTAAAAAGCAATAAAGGCTACCTCTTCATACAACCTCTCCGAGGGGTAGCCTATGATTCCCCCGATGCAGTCACGTTTTGCGGTTGCAGTTTACTAAATAGATCTTGTAAATAGACAAAATCTGGTAGAAATAGCTGCTCTAGTTGTTGTGCAGTAACTTGCTGTAGATTTCCTAATTTGGCGATCGCCTGAGCCAGTAATAGAAATACGATATCGATATTGCGATCGCGGCTGGACAAGTCCTGCACGATCAGTTCATCTTTGGCTGTCAATAGTCTCATTTTGCCCTGAGCGTGCAATTCACCATTAGCATCGACTAATCCTTTAGGCAATTTAAGATCAAATTCTTCTGTCATCATAATCAATTAGCTTATCTAATTTTTTCTTTTTTCTTTTCAAGGTCTGGAGGATGGGCATTGCCCACCCTAACCTTGTCTTTATTTTTGGCTGGGTGGAACCTCAGATGGTGTAAGAGAGCCGCCCGATCGCTGATTTATCCCTGTGTTAGGAGCAATTAGTGGCGAGTCAATTTCAGGGACTTGCAGTTCAGGTGGCAAGGCGATCGGCGGAGCCTGTTCCGATTTGGGTGCTGGAGGTGGTGCGATCGTTTGGACAACGAAAGAGCGCATGATTATTTGTCCGTCTGGATTAGTTACTTTCAGGATATAGGTTACTTCTGCGGATTTCGGACTTAAGGGCAGGGCTAATTGCCCAACTGCCGCGATATTCCCTGGGGCGGGAAGTAGTTCAATTTTGGCTGATGCCGAAGCCTCGACTTTCCAAGATAGCGTGAGAATAGTAGGAACGTCAGGATTGAGATTGAAAGAATATTGTGGTAACGCATCCTGTCCATTAACCTTTAATTCAAGAATTTTCGCAGGAAAAGGAGCAATTTTGGTGACTTCAGTTTTTTTCGTTACAGGAACCGCCTTGGGATCGACAGGGGGCTTTCTAGGAATAATCGCTAACTCAAAAATATAGCTACTTGCCGCCTTAGCCTCGGTAGGAACATTTTTGCAAATCATCTGATCGTTAGAAATTGTGCAGTAGGGGCGCAGCGATCGCGGTAACCCTTCAGTGACTAAGAATCGTAACGGCGGACTTTTGACTTCACCTTCGGGCGATCGCCCTACGAGGGTTAATTCCTTAACTTGACTAGCATTAGATATAGTCCAGTTCAACCTTACTTCGTTATCAAGATCAGGCTTAGGCTTGATGATTCTTGGTTTGACACCACCTTTGGCAATCCCAATTGCCGTGAAAAACACCTGCTTTTCTAAAATAATTGCGATCGAGTTTGGCTCAGTAAAGTTAGTTACTGAAGCATTAGCAGGGCTAGAAGATGGCGGAGCAGAATTACTGGAATTACTTTTCTCAGGATCAGGGGCATTTTCTGACGGTCTAGCTTGGGCAATGGGCGCAGAAACAACCGTTGGCAAAACTGGCTTAGACTCAGTATAAAACGGTCTAGCTTGGGCTATTGGAGCAGAAACAACCGTTGGCAAAACTGGCTTAGACTCAGTATAAAGAGGCTTAGTCGATGCTAACTCCAAAATCTCAGATTGGGGAATCGGCTCCACTAAAATCTTCGTGGTTTTTGCCAATGGAATAGTTTTGATCTTAGGATTTTTCGATGATAGATTCATCTGAAAAATATACTGGCTGGGCTTACGGGCATCAGTAGGTACATTTTGGCAAAACAAGTCGCGATCAATTACACAATATTCCTTCAGTTCGGGCGGAATTCCCTTACTAAAGTTATAGACTACAGGTTGACTGATCGCCTTCTCATCGTTTGAGAGTCCCTCAATCCTCATTTCACTTAATAACTCTGGATAGGTAACCCGCCAGCGTAAGTGAATTGCTTCATTGGCAGATTCTTGATAGGTAGATGATTCAGAAGAGAACTCAACCACTTGAGGTACATCAGGTGGTCTAAAGAAAAACCACCAAATTAAAAAGACAATTGTTCCAACTAGCCCCAAAATGCTAATAACCAGTAAAACAAACTGCCACCAAGGACGAGCTGGCAATAATAAATTACCTGTGAAACGATCATTAGGTAATAGTGCTCCTTGCTTATCTTCAACTTCGATAATGAAGTTTAAATAGCGATCGCTTAAAAACTTTGGCTTACATTTTTTCGTTGGTTCAATTTCAACATTGACCTTAGTTGTTCCAAAGGGAGCTATTTTCAGCTCTTCCATGGACAAGGTATAGATTAACAATCCCTCTTGCTCAGCACTACTGGCTCTGAGGATCAACTCACGGGCAATATTGCCATTGCTTTTAAAGCGCATTTCATACAGGGACGGATCATGGACAACTCTTGTCCGCAGTGTCACTAATTGAATATCAAGTTGATAGGTGGGGAGAATCTCAAAATAGGCAATATCTAATAATGATAGCTCTGGGTTATTGTCTGAATGAATGCGAATAGTCGGTGCATAAATCCCTGCCCACACATCCATGGGCGGCTTGAAAAGCAAGGTAATATGACCTTGGGTATCAGGATTTAGAGGTAATCCATCAGAAGCTTCGACAATGCCAGCTATTGCCAAGCCTTCGGGGTAGCAAATTGAAATCCATTTAGGATCTAGGTCAGGGACAGTGACCCGAAAGCGATCGACTCGATTAGAGCGATTGGATACAGATACGAGAACTTGCCAGACTTCACCCAATCGCATCGGATGGGGATTGTCAGATGAGGTGCGTGGCAATGTGACAAAGGTAGGGTCATTGACTCTGACCACCTCTTGAATCGCGGGAAGAACAATTACGCGACCTTTATATTGAATCGGCGTATGCTCAGGATAATGCTTTGGCGCATCAATAATTAAGGTGTAGTTGTAGTCATCTGGGGGCGTAGTTGGTGGTACTTGCATTAGGAATACAACTTCGCAGCTTTGCCCAACACTCAAAGCCAGTCTTTCGGATGGCAGAGCACACCAAGGATAAATCGAGCTAGAGTCTTTGTCGATCGCTATACTAATCACCGCACTGCGATCGCCCTGATTGGTGACTGTGACGCACAATTCAAAACTCTCACCCGTAGAGGTTGAGACTGTCCCAGAAGGATTAAGAATGATTGATAATGGTCTCTGTGAAACTGATGTCGAAGAAATCGAGTCTAAACTTTCGGCACTTTGCTGACGACGAAAGTCAATCTCATAATATGTAATTCCTTGCTCTTGTCGCGCTTCGATAAATCCTTGTCTAATTAAGTCTGCAATCTCAGCACTTGCTTCTTCAAGCTCAGCCTCAATATATACAGCGATTACCTCCAACGTAGACTGCTGTTGGCGCATAATCCAATTAATAATTTGCTGCTGCCGCGTGGATAGGGTCAAGATATCCACCATACTCATCCCTGCATCTTGCTCTGTATTGCTGTTAGGGGCATTTGAGGAAAATATGGTTGGTTTGCTCCTCATATTTAGCAGGATTTTTTATGAATAGGACTAAGGTTATACTTACAGAATACAGCCCAATGGATTGCGAAAAGTTTAAGTAGTTATAAATTGCCAAAAAATTCTCATTCTTGTCAAATTATACCAAAACACAAAATGGCTACGCCATTTTGTGTTTTTAAAACCCTTACAGGGTTAGTTTTTTAATTCACAGAAGTGTTGCCACACTTTTGTGAATTGGTATTACATATCTGATGATAATTAGAAATGATACAGCAATTTACAATTCAATAAAGCCATAATTTGTCTTAAGATCTGATGATAAAAAACAGTGATAACCATGAATGAAGATGAACTTAGTCAACGCCTGAATCTGGAAGTAGAGACAATGAGTGTTAATAAACTTACAGAAACTGGCAACCTCGCTGTATCTATGGGCTTAATTGCTGGACATGGATTTCACGGGGGAAAATATGAGATCTTGAGAAACGGAGAAGCAATCTTGCTCCCAGTTAATGAAGCGGAAATCTATCTGGAGCAATTAATCAAAACAGCAACTGAAGAAGTATGACAGTATCCCTAGACGCTCTTACTAATACCCTTACAAATACTTCGAGTAGTGATGCAGATTGGCTAAAGCGCAGTCAAAGCGATCTTTATGCAGCGATCGCCAGAATTCGCTTCCTCCTAGAGACAAAAATTGCTGCAAAAAAAGGTGAACCATTAGAAGAGCGAGTTGAATCTACTACGCAGAAACAGCAAGTTGATAGCTATCTAAACAAACTATGTAAAAGCTTTAGTCTTTCTGCATTTGAAAGAGATATTCTGCTGTTATGTGTAGGGCTAGAATTAATCCCCAACTGGGCTGATCTTTGTGCAGAAATTGCCAACGATCCTAAGCAAACCTTTGTTACCTTTAGCCTAGCGATGTCAGTGCTAGAGCATACCGATTGGACTGCCTTCTCACCAGCTTCAAATTTACGTCAATGGCATTTAGTAGAGGTTGGTGCAGGGAATGCACTTACGGCTAGCCCACTGCGAATTGATGAGCGGATTTTGCATTATTTAATGGGAGATGAACATCTTGATGAACGCTTACTCCGACTTTTAGAACCTATAGTTGCCAACTCTGTCCAGATTGGTTCCCATCAACAAGTTGCCAACCAAGCGATCGCTACTTGGGTAAGTGCAAACACAGATAATCATTTAGGCAATTTACCTGTTTTACAGCTATGCGGTGACGATGTTGCTAGCAAAATGGCGATCGCATCTGATGTCTGCCAAAATCTGGACTTAAAGCTTTATAAAATACCTGCTAACCTTCTGCCCCATGATTTAATCAATCTCCAGCTAATTGCGCAACTATGCGATCGCGAATATGCATTGAATGATATTGCTCTATTGCTAGACTGCGATCGCGATGAAGCACCAAATCCTCTTCAGGATATGGCGATCGGCTATCTGATCGAGATTCTCCAATGTCCGCTGATCATTAGTAGTCAGACTCGTCGCCGCCAACATCAGCGAACAATCCTCACCTTTGACGTGCGATCGCCTTCGGTCAATGAACAACAGACATTATGGGAAGAATCCCTCAGCGATCTTGATAGTGAGATTAAAGATTCTCTTAATGGTTCCATTCATGAACTGGTTTCTTATTTTAATCTCTCACCTACACATATCTACAATGCCTCTCTTAAAGCCAAAAGCACCCACCTCCAATCCTCAAACAGTACCTTCCATCAATCACTTTGGAGTGCATGTCGCGCTCAATCTCGTCCGCGCCTTGATGAACTTGCCCAAAGCGTAGAGACAACGGCAACTTGGGAAGATCTGATTTTGCCATCTAAAGAAAAATTTGTGCTACATGACATTGCCGCCCATGTGCGCCAACGCTTAACGGTCTATGAAAAATGGGGATTTGCAGGCAGAAGTCGGCGGGGATTGGGGATTAGCGCACTCTTTGCTGGCACAAGCGGCACTGGTAAGACGATGGCGGCTGAAGTATTGGGCAATGAGTTACAGCTTGATGTCTATCGGGTTGACCTTAGTTCTGTAATTGATAAATATATCGGCGAAACCGAGAAAAATCTCAAACGTATTTTTGATGCTGCTGAAGGCGGCGGCGTAATTCTCCTCTTTGATGAAGCTGATGCCCTGTTTGGTAAGCGTACTGAAGTTAAAGACAGCCACGATCGCCATGCCAATGTGGGAGTTAGCTATTTGCTCCAAAGAATGGAGGCTTATCGCGGATTAGCAGTACTCACTACTAATCTCAAAAATTCTCTCGATCAAGCATTTTTAAGAAGGTTACGGTTTGTGATTCAGTTTCCTTTCCCTGATGCAGAGCAACGCGCTGAAATCTGGCGGCGAGCTTTCCCACAACAAACTCCTACTCTTGAACTAGACTACCTAAAACTTGGTAAACTCAGTGTTGCGGGTGGCAATATTCGTAATATTGCCCTTAATTCAGCTTTTATTGCAGCTGATCATAATGAGCCTGTGCAGATGAAACATATCTTACAAGCTGCAAAAATTGAGTATATTAAACTCGAAAAACCAATGATGGATGCGGAGATAAAAGGATGGGTATAGGCAAAACTGCGATCGCTATTTCTACGCTCATCGCCATTACTACAGCAACATCCGTAATTGCCGCCAATCAAAGCCATGTCGATCAACTGATCAAAACTAAGGAATGTTCAGAGTGTGACCTGCCCGATGCTCGACTCGCGGGAGCTGACTTGATCAATGCTAATATTCGGGATGCCGATCTTCGCAAAGCCGATATGCGTGGGGCAAAGCTAGATGGCGCAAAATTTATGCGATCGAATATGTTGGGTGCAGACCTGCGCTTTGCCTTGTTGTCTGGCGCTGATTTTTTGAAGGCAAATTTGCTGGAAGCGAAACTCGAAGGGGCAAATCTATTTCGAGCTAATTTCAAATATGCGATTCTCGAACGTGCAATTCTCAATCAAGCTTCTTTAAAAAATGCTGATTTACAGTTCGCAAAACTAATCGGTGCAAAAATCGATGGTGCTAATCTCGAAGGGGCAAATCTTTCCCTAGCCGAGATTGAAAAAGCCGATCTTTCCAATTCGCGTCTAAAACGGGCAAATCTTCGGAGAGCTAATTTTAGCGAAGTGAATCTGACAAGAGCGAATCTAGAGGGAGCAAGCTTAGAGGGAACGACCTTTGCGGGAGCGAATCTATTTCACACCGATCTGCGATCGAGCAAAATTGATAGCGACACATTCTTTGATCCTAAGTGGTTTCTAGTCTGGAAAATCGTCAATCAGCGCGTGGATGGACAAACTCTGGTAGCAGCAGATTTGTCGGGTGGGAATTTTGAGAAAGCCAATCTTGCTGGCGTAAATTTAGAGGATGCGAATTTCACAGAAGCCTATCTCTTCATTACGAATCTGAGGCGGAGTAATCTAGTTCGGGTCAAGTTTAATGCTGCTAATTTACGCTATGCAGACTTAACAAAAGCAAATCTCACTGAAGCCGATTTTGCAGGAGCACAATTGTCAGATGCGAATCTCGAAGGCGCGAATCTTCGTCTTGCCAATTTAAGAGAAAGCATCATCAATGAAGAGACAATTCTCGATCGTAAATGGCGTACAGTCTGGGAAATCGTCAATCGTGGCGGTGAAGAGCGGAATCTTACTAAGTTCGATTTGTCAGGTGCAAATTTACGTTTAGCCCGCCTACGAGGTGCGAGACTAGTTGACGCAGATCTCAGTCAGGCTGACTTGCGCGGAGCCGATTTTGTTGGTGCAAATTTGCAACGCGCAAATCTGTCAGGCGCAAATCTCACGGGTGCAAATCTGCGGGGTGCAGTTTTGCAAGGAACAAATTTTTGTGGTGCAACATTGACCGATGGAACTATTGGCAAATGTAAGTAACGCCAGAACACGAAATGATAGTCCTAATCTGTAAGGACGGGCGGCGCAAAGTACTGTCCATCCTTACCTGCTAAAACTAGCACCGCCATTTTTGGCATTGGTATTACACCGCTTTTGCTTATTGTGAAGAAGATTGCAAAGGAGAATGTCAATCTTTGCAAAGCTTAGTAAATAAATGTAATGGGGCGCAAATTTAGTGTTTGCAAGGTAGATATACTTAAGAAGTATCAAGGTTTTCAAGCAAGTTGGAACCAAGCTGTAAGAACTTTGATATTGGAGCTTAATTAATGTGTAAGTTATCGCATTTTAGTTAGACATTAAGGCTTCAAATCTTATCCTTGAATTGATCTAATCACTAATGTGGTTAGGGAGTTAAATCATTATGACTAGCTCAACTTTTGCCTCAGAACTATCCAGAACTGTTCCCAAAGAACAAGCATTAATACTCTGGTTTGAAGAAGTGGGAATTGCTGACATTCCCTTAGTAGGCGGGAAAAATGCTTCTCTAGGAGAAATGATTCGCCAGCTTCAACCCAAGGGGGTGAATGTTCCTAATGGATTTGCCACCACTGCCTATGCTTTCCGTTATTTCATTGAGAAAGCTGGATTGGAAACAAAATTGCGCGAACTATTTGCCGATCTTGATATTGAGGATATGAATAACCTGCGCGATCGCGGTCGTCAGGCAAGATCATTAGTTCTCAGTACGCCATTTCCTGAAGATCTACAAATAGCGATCGCCATGTCCTATCAGAAACTATGCGACTGCGAATTGTCCTGCGGTAAAGAAGCCGATGTTGCCGTGCGTTCTAGCGCCACTGCCGAAGATTTGCCCGATGCCAGTTTCGCTGGACAACAGGAAACCTATCTCAATGTCTATGGCGCTAACGAAGTCGTGGATGCTTGCCATCGCTGCTTTGCCTCACTATTCACGGATCGCGCGATTTCCTATCGCACCATCAATGGCTTTGACCATTTCGATATCGCTCTCTCCGTCGGTGTGCAAAAAATGGTGCGTTCCGATCTCGCATCCTCAGGCGTGATGTTCTCCATTGACACTGAAACAGGTTTTAAAAATGCTGCCCTGATCACCGCCGCCTATGGCTTAGGTGAAAACGTGGTGCAGGGCGCTGTCAATCCCGATGAGTATTTTGTTTTCAAACCCACACTCAAACAAGGTTTCCGTCCGATTCTCGAAAAACGCCTTGGCACAAAAGAAATCAAGATGGTCTACGACATTGGCGGTGGTAAGCTGACCAAGAATATTCCTGTCCCAGTTTCCGAGCGTGTCAAGTTTGCAATTACCGATGATGAGATTCTCAAACTCGCAGAATGGGCTTGCATCATCGAAGATCACTATTCGGAAGTACGTGGCAAGCTTTCACCAATGGATATTGAATGGGCGAAGGATGGCAGAACTGGCGAATTATTCATCGTCCAAGCTCGTCCTGAAACCGTTCAATCGCAAAAGGTTGGCAACATTCTCAAGAATTACAAACTGAATGGCTCTAGCAATATCCTGATTACAGGTCGTGCTGTCGGTGAGATGATTGGTCAAGGCAAGGCAAATGTAATCTTGGAAGTCCATAACATCGAAGATTTCCAAGCAGGGCAAGTACTAGTTACCAACAAAACCGACCCTGACTGGGAACCAATCATGAAAAAGGCAAGTGCGATCGTCACCAACCAAGGTGGGCGTACCTGCCATGCGGCAATTATTGCGCGAGAAATGGGTATTCCTGCGATCGTTGGTTGCGGCAATGCCACAGGTGTGATCAAGACGGGTCAAGAAGTAACGATTTCCTGTGCCGAAGGGGAAGAAGGCAAGGTTTATGAAGGTCTAGTACCCTTTGAAGTTGTCGAGACTTCTCTCGATAATTTGCCCAAGCTTTCCACCAAGATTTTGATGAATGTTGGCAATCCTGAGGAAGCTTTTGGCTTGTCTTCGATTCCCTGCGATGGCGTGGGCTTGGCGAGAATGGAATTTATCATTGCCAATCATATCAAGGCACATCCTCTCGCGCTGATGAACTTCGATACCCTTGAAGACAAGGCTGCTAAATGGGAAATTTCGCAATTGACAGCAAGGTATGAGAACAAAGCTGATTTCTTTGTTGATAAACTTGCCCACGGCATTGGCACGATCGCAGCCGCATTTTATCCCAAACCCGTCGTAGTGCGGATGTCTGACTTCAAGAGCAATGAATATGCCAATCTGCTCGGTGGTCGAGCCTTTGAACCTGTGGAAGAAAATCCAATGATCGGATGGCGTGGTGCATCTCGCTACTACGATCCGAAATATCGCGAAGCCTATGGCTTAGAATGCCAAGCCCTGAAGCGTGTCCGTGATGATATGGGCTTAACCAATGTGATTCCGATGATTCCTTTCTGTCGCACGCCTGAGGAAGGTCGCAAGGTGCTTGCCGAGATGGCAAAGCATGGCTTGAAGCGTGGAGAGAATGGGCTCGAAGTCTATGTGATGTGCGAAATCCCCAGTAATGTGATCTTGGCGGATGAGTTCTCGCAGGTATTCGATGGTTTCTCGATTGGTTCTAATGATCTGACGCAGTTGACGCTCGGCTTAGATCGGGATTCGTCTCTAGTCGCGCATATCTTCGATGAACGTAACGAAGCTGTGAAATCGATGATTCGTACGGTCATTCAACGTGCCAAGGCAAACGGTCGCAAGATCGGGATCTGTGGTCAAGCGCCTAGCGATTATCCTGAATTTGCAAAGTTCCTTGTCGAGCAAGGCATTGACTCGATCAGTCTTAATCCTGATTCTGTACTGAAGACGATGCTGGCGATCGCATAATTATTGCTAAACCCCAAAAGATGAGAGACGGCGCTTTGCGCCGCCTCTCATCTTTTGGGCAACAAAAAAGCCGTCACCAATTGGTGACGGCTTTTTTGTTGGCAAAATTACCAGCTAGATTTAACTACGCCTGGCAATAAGCCTTGGTGAGCCATCTCACGCAAAACGTTGCGGCATAAGCCAAAATCTTTGTAATAGCCACGGGGTCTACCAGTTGCCCAGCAGCGATTGCGGTGGCGGGTAGGGTTGGCATTACGAGGAATTTGTTGGATTTCACGGTGGACAGCAACTTTTTGTTGTTGTGTCAGTTCAGGACTGGCAAACTTTTCTTTAAGTGCTTCGAGTTTAGCTGCATACTTTTCAGCTAATTTGGTGCGCTTTTTCTCGCGCTCGATCATGCTTTTCTTAGCCATTGCTGTTCTATCAGGTGATGTAGAGGTAAAAGTCTAAAAATTTAATACAATTCGCGACAGTTACCGATCATAACCTAAATAGCCAATTAATTGAGCATAATTTCTAATTTCATAAATTTTTTTAGCCGATCGCCCAGCCATGAGAATGATCGCGATCGCGAAGTTTTTAGATGGTTTACAGATATTTCAACTATTTACTACTAGGCTGTATTACAGAAACACTCAGTCAGAAAATTTGTGAAATTAGCATTGTTTGAGTATGAGTTAAGCTGTGGCTTTGATTGGACTGATCAAGAGCAAGAAGCGATCGCCTATTTAGAGACAGTAATCGGAGATTGCCTACTGGAAACTGTAATCCACAATGGCAAACGAGAGCTAAAAGCGAGGCATTATGTGGGCGTGTTTCGTTTAGGCGATCGCACCGTGCAAGTTTTGCCAAAAATGTATCGATCAACTGATCGGGAAAACCAAAATCAGGAAGCAGTGCAAAATTTGCTATACATGCTGGAATATACCAACCAGTTAAGTGTCAAGCAATATTCATTGGCTTCTTTATCACAGCAGGATCTAGATTGGTTTGAGATTTTGACAAGATTATTTGCGATTAATCTCTTGGAGGAGTGGCAAAGAGGCGCATTTCGGAATTATCAATCAGCGAGCGATACTTTGCCAGTGTTAAAGGGAAAATGGAACTTAACCGAACAGTTGCGTCGTCCTGAACGCAAGCATTTATTCTCGGTGACATTTGATGAGTTTACGGCAGACAATCAACTGAATCGGGCTTTGCGCTATGTGGTAGAGAGGCTATATCAGTTAACTCGCAATTTCCATAATCGACAAATGTTGCATGAGTTGCAGCAATGGATGGAAGAGGTGACTTTGTTGTCAAAGGTAAATATTGAGGATTTGCGGCTAATCCCGATTACGCGCTTGAATCAACGCTATGAGCCACTTTTAAATCTGGCACGTTTGTTTTTAGAGAATGAAAGCATCCAATTATCCAGTGGCAATTTCCAGACTTTTGCTTTTGCTTTGGATATGAATAAGCTGTTTGAGGAGTTTGTGATCAGCTTTATCGATCGCCATCGCCATGAAATTTTGCCCATAGAGTTGCAGGATTGTGAATTGCTGTCACAGTCAGTGGGCGCGGTGCGTTATTTGGCTAAGACAAGTAATCAACTGCCAGTATTTCAACTGAAGCCCGATTTGGTGATTCGTCAAAAGGACGGATTCCCTTTGATTATCGATACGAAATATAAGCGACTCAAGGAAGGCGATCGCAAGTTGGGTGTTTCACAGTCAGATTTTTATCAAATGTATGCCTATGCTCAACGCTACGATTGTCCTAACGTGTTGCTGATTTATCCGCAAGTTGAAGGGATGTCGGAACTGAAAGCTGAGTTTGCGATCGAGGGCGGCACGATTACGGCGGCTACGATCAATCTTTGTGGTGATTTGAGCAAGCAGGAGGAGCGTGATAAGCTAATTGAAAGATTAAAACGGCTTTTTGCAGATAGTCAGGGAGTGTGAAATGGCAATATCAAAAGGCGATCGCCAAAGAGTTATGCAGTTAGTTGAGCAATTACCTGATGAGTCGCTTAGTGAGGTGATTGACTTATTAAATAATTTACTTAGGCAAACTAGGCAATCTCAACCCTTAATATCATCCAATTCTGAAGAGTTGCGCCAATTCAAGGATGAAATGCAACGGGTTCTGATGAAGCAAAGAATACTTCGTAAGGAGTACGATAGTCAAGTGATTTTCTGGGTCTGTGATTGATCAAATTCACTGCCTTCTGAAAGTCCTCTTCTTTCACGATTTTAAAGTTTGTACTTTTGGGATAGAACTCTCTAATTAATCCATTGGTGTGTTCATTCAATCCACGTTCCCATGAATGATATGGATTCGCAAAGAAGGTCTCTAGTTTCAATCTTTCAGATAGCTTCTCATGCCCACAGAATTCTCTTCCATTATCAAAGGTCATTGTCTTTCGAGATGTTGATTCTATAGGCTCAAATAGATTGAATGTCACTCTGTTTATCTCATCCATCGTCTTGTTCTTAGCTAGTCCAGCAAGTAAATACTTCGATGCTTTATCAACATGCGTAACTACGATACCTGTGTGGTTGCACCCGATTACCGTATCACTTTCCCAATGTCCAATCTCTGTTTTTAAATCTGCAATCTTCGGTCGATTCTCTATCCCTACCCTATTGGGAATGCCACCTCGCTTCTGATGGCGACCTTTGCGCCTTCGTTGCTTTTGCTTCTGCCTCAGATATTGTTGATATATTCCCATCTCTTGATGGTTTGCATAGATCATCAGATAAATCGTCTCATAGCTGATTTTACCTAGCCCCTCCCTTTCCATTCTCCCTGCTAGTTGCTCTGGGCTGTGGTGTTGCTCTAACCGTTGTTTGACTTCGGCGATCGTCTCAGCACTGATGCTCTGAAATCTTACCTTTGCTTGTTTCCGTCTTGCTTTCATCAGGGCAACCGCAGTATCTGGCAAATAGCCAATCTGTCGCTCGTCTGTATTGCGCGATAACTCTCTTGAAATCGTACTTTTGTTTCGCTTCAAGCGACGACCTATCTCTGATACAGATAATTGCTCAATTACTCTTAGTTTATACAGTTCACTTCTTTCTGTGGTGGTAAGATGGACAAAGCTCATGAGGGTATCCTAATTATTGTGATTAATATCAGAATATCCTTATGAGTCCCTTTACGCAAAGATCTCTAGGTGTTGCATTTCATCCTTGAATTGGCGGTTCATAAAAATTTTCCCTAAAGAAAATTTGTCAAAAATGACTCTAGATCAGTATGCACTAGGAAAATATGATCCAAAAACACACAATATTTTTTGTCATTGGATTGAGTTTAAAACAGATAACTGAGATCTTGCACCATTCAAGAAAAGGGGTTGCAGAAAGAGCAGAAATGTGAAAAAAAGGGCGTAGTAGTAAATTAAATAACGAGCATGGAAAGCATCGTTAAGCACGCCCAAGGGCTAGTGTATAGTCTTCTGTGTTTGATGCCAAGTGTGTATCAAACAGCAAGTCTCAATGCAATACTAGGACTATTTCTCGAAGCACAAAGGCATCCTTATCCAGAACATACACAGATAAAATCAGCGAGTGCACTCAGCCGATTTCTCAATCACTATAACTGGTCAACGAGAGCAGTAATTCGGTCAACACGGCAGGCTATTTTGGGACAAATCGCCAAGCATCGCCCATCGAAACAAGTGCCATTAAAGATACTGATAGACTTGACTACCCTAGAAAAAAGCGGCAAGTTTTTACATTTGAGCAATCCCACCCAAAACGAACCAGACCCATGGGTGAGAATACTAAACGGAAAGCGAGGACTACATCTGGTTGTACTGTATCTGGTCTATGGAGAGTGGCGCGTACCATGGAGTTTTAGAGTATGGCGCGGCAAAGGATACCCCAGTCCCTCTGACTTAGCTTGTAAGTTATTGGGGACAGTACCCAAGCAACTAACCCAAGGCAAGACTGTGATTGTCCTTGCTGATACTGAGTTTAGTACGGTGAAGTTTTTCAATACTGTCCGCGCCAAGACTTGGCGCATCGTTGTCGGTGTACGCAACAATCGTAAACTTCAAGATGGCCGTACAGTCAAACAACTTTATCGTCATGGCAAACGTGGACAACAAATTTTGCTAGAAGGGCTAACTCAGCCTTTGACGATCTCTTGGTTTTGGCTCAAAAGAGCTGATAGTAAACGGGAGTTACGCTTTGTTGTCTCTTCTCATCCTTATTCTGGTGCTTATCTGGTGATGTTAGGTCGTAAGCGTTGGGCGATTGAGGGATTCTTCAAAACCATCAAACATCGCTTTGGTTTGCATTGTTTTGGGCAATCTACAAAACTTGGTGTTTATCGTTGGCTTATCCTCTCTCTGCTTGCTTATCTTTTGGCCCATTGGATTGATCAATGGTCGAGTCCTCCTGTCTTGGACTGGAAAGCTACCTGTGATTTGACACTTTCCGTTTTATTTCCTTCTGTCCTTTGGTTGAAACTTCTTAGGTATCTCCAAATTAGTGCCGATATTGCTGCTCGTCATGGGTTTGAAATTATTCTCAAACCCATTCCTACTTAACTCTTTCAGGAATGGTGCAAGATCTCAGATAAGCTTGGCAGTATTAAGGGAGGAAATGCTTCTAAATTTGGGATTTATTGGAATCAAGCTGATAAAGAATGGAAGTGGAATAAGTTACTCCATAGTAATAGCCCAGAACAAGCATTTCAGAAACTAAAAACTGATTTGATAGATTTAATTGAAGCAGCTAATTTAAGTAAGTTTGAGGAGTTAGATAAAATTGGGGATAAAGAGAGAAATGTAGTTCGAGCTAAATCTCTCTATTTATATTTTCCTGATAAATTTTTACCTGTCTCTAATCAAGCCCACTTAGACAATTTTCTAAGATATTTTGGTCAGACACCAAAAGAGGGAGGACACAGCAAAAATCGTCAGCTTTTAGAGTATCTACAAGGAAGAATCGAATTTAATGGATTTGATACTCTTCAAATGATGAATTTCCTATACAATTTTTTGCCTCAAAATCAACATTTAGATGCAGTTATGTCTCCACAAACCCCAGATGTCAGGTTCTCGAAACTAATTGAAAATATTATTTGCAAAACTCGAAATATTATTCTTTACGGTTCTCCAGGTACAGGTAAAACCTATACAGTTAGTCAATTTGCAAAATTATTTTTGTCAAAGCAATTACAATCTCCTATAACTCCAGAACAACGAAGACAAGATTCAGTAAAAGGTTTGACATGGCATGAATCGATCGCATTTGCAATGTATGTCAATTATAAAAAAGGTAAGTTATTTAAAGTTACTGAACTCGTTAAAGATGATTTAATCGATACTTTTTGGAAAACAACTAAGACTCAGAAGTTGAGTAATATGATCCATGCAATGCTCCAAATACATACAGATGTCTCTGTTGAGACAGTAAAGTATGGAATTTCAAAAAGGCAGCTTCCATATTTATTTGAGAAGACAAAAGATGGAGATTGGTTTTTAACTGATTTGGGTAGAGAGTATGTCGAGGAAAATCTATCCGAACAACTCCAAAGCCTCAAGGAATCTACAGAAATTGTTGCAGATATATCAAAATATTTAAGGTTTGTTACTTTTCACCAATCATTTGCTTATGAAGAATTTGTAGAAGGAATTAAACCCATAACTGATGAAGCAGGGGAAGTTAGCTATAGAGTTGCTGATGGAGTCTTTAAACAAATTTGTAGACAAGCAGAATTAGATTCTCACAATAAATATTTGATTATTATTGATGAAATCAACAGAGCTAATATTGCTAAAGTTTTTGGTGAATTAATTACGCTGATTGAAGATGACAAAAGGATTGGAGCGCGTAACGAATTGAAAGTTACCTTGCCTTACGCACAAGAAGAATTTGGAGTACCGAAAAATCTCTATATCTTAGGAACAATGAATACAAGCGATCGCTCGATCGCACTGCTAGACATCGCCCTCCGCCGTAGATTCACATTTATTGAACTCAAACCCGATCCCGAACTGCTCAAAGAGATCGTTATTGATGGCATACATTGCGATCGCCTACTCACCCAACTCAACAAACGCATCACCCTCCTCATCGGACGCGATTACCAAATTGGGCATAGTTACTTCATGAATATCGAAAACATTGAAGACCTTCGCTTCACTTGGTATCACCGCATCATTCCCCTACTGCAAGAGTACTTCTATCACGACAGTAAAAGACTAAGCGCTGTAATTGGTAGCGAATTTATGCAGCCGATAGATATTAGCGATATTCCTGATACGCTAAGAGACTTTCGGGGAATAGAAACTCAATATGAAATCGCAGACTTGCAAGGTGAGGATTTTACAAAGGCACTGTCGAAAATTGCTTGACTATGGAGCGTACTCAACTTAGACGAAATGGACGCAAATAATTGGAGAAGTCGAACAAGTAAAGCAGCCAGAAGCACTAGGTCTTTTACAATGATTTAAGATTATTATGTATATAGGTCAAAACAACAGTTGTAAAAGCTATGACTCCTCAAACAGGTATCTTGGTTAGTGTGTCAGCAGATGGCAAATTGGAGATCCCGCCAGAGTTACAGTCTCAAATGGAGCCATTATCTAGATATGAAGTCCTTGTGACCAATAACGAGATAATTTTCAAAAGAATACCGCAGTCTTTGACATGGGATAATTTATCACAACGTATTGAAGCAGCAGGAATTGATCCAGAAGAGCCATCACTTCAAGAAATCAGTGACATCGTTAAAGATGTAAGAAAATCTCGTAGAGCTAGAAGTGAATGCGCCTAGTTTTAGATGTCAACGTTTGGATTTCTGGATTGCTATGGGGTGGAAGTCCCAGACAAATCGTAAATCTGGCAAAATCGGGAAAAATAACAATCTTTGTCTCAGAGCCAATTTTGAGTGAGTTGGCAGAAGTTTTAGTTCGGGCAAAATTTCAGGCAAGAATGAGATCGCTAGACATCACCGCTGATGATTTACTGAATATAGCTCAACAACTTTCAGAAAACTGTGTCCCCGTTTCAGTCAATATCCCTCAATTACGCGATCCAGATGATGCAGTAATTTTAGGTACAGCGATCGCAGCAAAAGCCATGTTGATTGTTTCAGGGGATCTCGATCTGTTGGTACTTAAAGAATTTGCAAATATTCCAATTCTGACTCCAAATGATTTTTTGAATCAGCATCAGATGAATATTTAGTGCGATCGCCTATAGGACTGAAAAGGACGATATATGGCAATATAGGGATTAGAACCCATTTAAGAATTACAAGACACTTAAAATCTCGTTTAAAGCTCTAGGTGTCTAGCCCCCTAAATCCCCCAATTCTGGGGGACTTAAATATGGTTCCCCCCAGAATTGGGGGGCTAGGGGGGCAAAAACTCCAATTATTAAATGGGTTCTTAACGACAATCAGCGTAAAACTATTGCCTACAATCTAACTTGTGCCGCTTGATATAAACCGTTTACAACAAGCCTTGAGTATCGAGGCAGAGAAAGGCTTTTCCAACTTACAGGGAAAGCAATTTTTGTTTGCAGATTTTTTAAATGTGAGCTTAAAAGAGATCCCCGAAGACTGGGAAATGAGCGATCGCCTTCAAGCCAGCACCCTCGCCAATCAATATGCCCAATACAGCGATTTAACCCTATCCCGTAGACAACATTTAGTCGCTGAAACCCGCCGCCTACTCTACGAAGTGCGTCGTCGTGAAATCGCAGAAACTAGCGCCGCCCCAAAAACAAAGAAACCTAAGACGGAAGCGATCGCAGCGACTGAACCCAAAGCCACCAAGAAAATAACACCCGATACGGAATTAAAAAGCGTAGAAGGCGTTGGTTCATTTATGGCAACCAAATTTAAGCTGCTCGATTTGCATACAGTGCGTGACGTGCTTAATTACTATCCTCGCGATCATATTGATTATGCTAGGCAGATCCCCATCCGCGATCTTAAAGATGGCGATACAGTCACAGTCATCGGCACGATTAAAAGATTTGGATGTTTTACTAGCCCCAAAAATACTAACCTCACGATTGTCGAAATTATTCTACGCGACTATACAGGACAGATTAAACTTAGTCGCTTCTGGACAGGCAAACGCTACGCCAATCGCGGCTGGCAAGAATCACAGAAAAAGCTTTATCCACAGGGCTGTACAGTTGCGGCTTCGGGTGTGGTCAAACAGAGCAAATATGGTTTGACTTTAGAGAATTATGAAGTGGAAGTTCTCGAACATACTCAAGATACAATCCAGTCCAAAACCGTCGGTCGCGTCGTACCAGTTTATCCACTTACGGAAGGAGTTTCTCCCGAAGCAATTCGCCGACTCGTCGCCCAATGCTTGCCCGCAGTTACCCAAATTCACGATCCGATGCCCGATCGCTTTTTGAATGACTATAAAATGATGCGATTACCCGATGCGATCGCGCAAGTACATTATCCCGACACCAGCGAAACCCTAGAACAAGCCGTAATTCGCCTCACCTTCGACAAATATTTCTATCGTCGCCTTGTTTCCCTCTATCGTCGCCATCAACAAAAAGCAATTCAGTTTGTCCCCCAAAGCCAAGCGATCGCCCAATTAGAAAAGCTACTTCCCTTTGAATTAACTAATGCCCAAAAGCGAGTTGTCGCCGAAATACGTGCCGATCTTCAAGGGCAAACGCCGATGAATCGCCTCGTCCAAGGCGATGTCGGCTCAGGCAAAACCATTGTGGCAGTGTACGCGCTTTTAACAGCGATCGAGGCAGGCTATCAAACCGCGCTAATGGCTCCGACCGAAGTTCTCACGGAGCAGCATTATCGCAAGATTGTCGAGTGGTTTATGCAGCTAAATTTGCCCGTAGAAATTTTAACTGGTTCCACGAAAACGGCAAAACGGCGCGAAACTTTGCGGCAATTGGAAACAGGCGAATTGCCTTTGGTAATTGGTACTCATGCCTTAATTCAAGATGGTGTCAACTTTGCGCGGTTAGGACTAGCCGTAATTGATGAGCAACATCGTTTTGGTCGAGATCAGCGATCGCGACTTTTGCAAAAAGGCAATGATCCGCATGTGTTGATCATGACTGCCACACCAATTCCGCGCACTCTCTATCTAACTAATTCCGAAATCGAAGTTAGCATTATCGATGAACTTCCACCTGGACGCAAACCAATTCAAACCGTTCTGCTAAAACCTTCTCAAAGAAAAGATGCTTTCGATTTAATTCGTCGTGAAATTGCTCAAGATCGCCAAGCATACATTGTCTTTCCTCTAGTAGAAGAATCCGAGAAAATGGAAGATATTAAGGCAGCAACCCAAGAGCGCGAGCATTTGCAAAATGTCGTGTTCCCTAACTTCCAAATTGGCTTACTGCATGGTCAAATGTCTTCCGCCGAAAAAGATGAAGCGATTAATACTTTCCGCAGAGGTGAGACTCAAATCCTTGTAGCGACAACGGTGATCGAAGTTGGTGTAGATATTCCTAATGCATCAGTAATGCTGATCGAACATGCCGATCGCTTTGGGCTTGCTCAGCTTCACCAATTACGTGGCAGAGTTGGACGTGGTGCAGCGCAGTCCTATTGCCTATTATTAAGCGGTTCTAAATCACAAACTTCCCAAGAGCGTTTACAAGTTCTCGAACAGTCTCAGGATGGTTTTTTTATCGCTGAACGAGATTTTCAGATGCGCGGTAAAGGTAAAGACGAAGGAACAGAGCAGTCTGGACATGCAGGCTTCTCAATTGAAGATCGCTTACCAGATGAAGCGGCACGTCAAGAGATTTTCCAAATTGCCCGTGAAGCAGCCGAACGGATTATCAAAAAAGATGCGACCTTAGAAAATTTCCCTGCCTTAAAATCTGAATTTGAGCTGCATTATCAACGTTTGCAAGGCGGCGCAATTTTCACGTAATGAACTTCTTGTAGCGCGGCTTCGCCGCACTACAAGAAGTTCATTATTAAAGCGCTGCGATTTAAGCTTTATAGTGGCTAAAATCGTTGTAAGTTTAATTATGCCCACCTACTTATAGCAATCTTTTAGATGAGTATCGAGAATGTATTTCTAAATAATATTTGGTACTACGCACTCGTAGGAGAGCAGCTCAAGCGCGGAAAAGTGCTTGCAAAAACAATACTCAATGAGCCAATCTTGTTTGGACGCACTGTTAATGGCGAAGTCTTTGCTCTACGTGACATTTGTCCTCATCGAGCCATTCCCCTAAGCTGTGGACGCTTTGATGGACATGAAGTTGAATGCAGTTATCATGGCTGGCATTTTGACAAGATTGGGCAATGCACCAAAATCCCCTCGCTCACCGATGACCAAACTCTCAACTTAGACCTCTTTCGAGTGAAGTCATATCCAGTTCGAGAAATCCAAGGCAATATTTGGATTTATATACCAGTAAATAGCTCAACTCACAGCGAAACTGAAACTAGAGCCTCTGAACTAGATATTCCAGAGATTATTGGGTTTGACAAATTTGCTACGCCTCAAGCGATCGAAATCATGAATTTTCCATGTCATATCGATCATGCTGTCGTCGGTTTAATGGATCCCGCCCATGTTCCCTTTGTGCACCGAGCATGGTGGTGGCGTGCCGACCCTAACTTATCAGAAGAAGTCAAGGCTTTCGATCCATCTCCCTACGGCTTTACAATGCGGCGACATCAACTTTTGCGATCGACTTTTTTCTATGATCTAGTCGGTGGTAAGCCCGAAGTCGAGATCTCTTTCCGTTTACCAGGAGTCAGAATTGAAACAATTACAACTAAACAGCATACCGTTTGCAATATGACTGTAATTACGCCAATTTCCGAAAATCAAACCGAGGTAACGACTCTTTTTTACACTACTCTCCCTTGGGTAAAGGCGCTCAAACCGATACTGCTACCCTTTGTTCGCACCTTTCTCAATCAAGATCGCGATATGGTAGTTAAGCAGCAAATTGGATTAAAATCCGATCCATCTTTGATGCTGATTAAGGATGCTGACACTCAAGCTCGTTGGTACTATCAACTTAAAGCCGAATTTACCCGCGCCAACAATGAAAATCGTCCTTTTGAGAATCCTGTCAAAGAGCGAATCTTACGCTGGCGCAGTTGAATGAGTGGCGGCGAAGGGAATTACCCCACCCTAACCCTCCCCTTGCAAAGGGGAGGGAACAAGATTTCTGGTCTTCCCCCTTTGCAAGGGGGAATTAAAGGGGGTAAATCCGACTTTGCAAGGGGGCGGAGGATCTAGACCATTCTTAAAGGTCGCTTAGACTTTGGTCAACCAGTGATGATAATCGGGTAGAAGCCCTTGGACAGCCTTGCTGTATAAGTCGCGGAGCTTCTTTGTGATCTCACCGATAGTTCCATCACCAACAGGGCGATGATCGAAGCTGGTGATTGGCGCGAGTTCCGTAGCAGTGCCGACAAAAAACGCTTCATCTGCAATATATAACTCAGTGCGATCGATCGTACGCGATACAGTCTCTATTCCTAGTTCTTTTGCCGCTAACTCCATGACCGAGCTGCGAGTGATACCTTCGAGAATATTGTCAGTAATAGAACTAGTGATTAGTTTCCCCTCTCTTACCAAAAAGAGATTCATTGCACTTCCTTCGGCAACATGACCTTCATTAGTTAAAACCACAACATCATCAAAGCCAGAAGCATAGCCATCAGTTTTAGCGAGAGCTGTATTTACATAAGCACCATTCACTTTTGCCCTAGCAGGGATAGCATTGTCATCTAAACGTCGCCATGAAGACACACCTACTTTGATGCCATTGCTAGTATCAAGATAGCCATCCATCGGCACAGAGAAAAGGCAAAAATCATCATGGGTATGAGGAACTTTAAGAATTGGTCCAATCCGAAGGTCAGCTTTATAGATAATCGGACGAATATATGTAGCTGAGTTGCATTGATTACGTTGGATTAACTCAGAGGTGAGATGAATCATCGTCTCAACATCGAGAGGATGTTGTAAGCCAATAATGCGGCAACTTTGGATCAGTCGTTGGTAATGCTCTTTAAGGCGAAAAGCCGCCATACGGTTTTCTTCTGGTAGCCAATACGCCTTGATACCTTCAAAAACAGCCGTGCCGTATAGAAATGCGTGGGTGCGGATATTAATAGTGGCATCTTCGAGAGGGACGAATGTTCCGCGTATATAGGCGTACTGTAAGGTCATGGTTTAACACATCTTGATCAATTATTTTTCTATCATATAACTAGGATTAATTAAAACTCAGAAAATTAGCGGCAGCAATTCGCGCCGTGCCTGAATAAATAGAGATTAATCGTGGTTTAAAGCGCCACAATTAATTGCCGCAATCACACCACAAGGACATAAATCTGTGAATACTGTTGACTACCTTCGCATCAGTTTGATCGATCGCTGCAATTTTCGTTGCACCTACTGTATGCCTGAAGGCGCAGAAGTTGATTATATTCAAGCGCAGGAAAGCCTCACCAATGATGAATTAATCGCGTTATTAAAAGAGGTATTTATTCCCCTTGGCTTTAAGAAATTTCGACTAACTGGGGGTGAACCTTTACTGCGGCGCGATTTGGTAAGCTTGGTAGAGGCGATCTCAAATTTACAGGGTGTCGAAGATCTGTCGATGACCACTAATGGTTTTATGCTAGGCGAATTAGCGAAACCTTTGTACGAGGCAGGTTTACGGCGAATTAATATTAGTCTTGATTCTCTCGATCGCGATGTGTTTCGGCAGATTACAGGGCGTAATCTCTGGGAGAAAGTATGGGCGGGAATTTTAGCAGCTCACGAAGTGGGTTTTGATCCACTTAAGTTAAATGTGGTGGTCGTGCCAGATGTGAACGATCGCGAAATACTAGATTTAGCCGCCTTAAGTATCGATCGCAATTGGCATATTAGATTTATTGAGTTTATGCCGATTGGTAATGACAGCCTATTTACCCATAAAGGTTGGGTAGACTCGGCGACCTTACGCCAACAAATAGGCGATCGCTATGGCTTAAATGCTGGTAATTGCAAAGGCAATGGGCCAGCCGATGTATTTCAAATTCCTAATGCGAAAGGGACTTTGGGCTTTATTAGTCAAATGTCTGAATGTTTTTGCGATCGCTGCAATCGGATGCGTCTCTCAGCCGATGGCTTATTGCGTCCATGTTTGTTAAATGAAACTGGACAAATCGATCTCAAAACAGCATTACGTCAGGGTCAAGATTTTACTGAGTTGCGAATTGCGGTACGTGATTTGCTGAATCTCAAGGATGAAATTAATTTTAAAGAACGCGATCGCGGAACTGGTGAGCAAAAAAGTTATCTTCGCACCATGTCCCAAATTGGTGGCTAAAAACAAAGGTTCGCGACGCGAACCCTTTTTACCAAAAAGAAAGCTCGCGACGCGAGCTTTCTTTTTGACTTATAAAAAAGGCTCGCATCGCGAGCCTTTTTTATTTATTTGGTTTTAGAAATACAAAATATCCCTTCAGCATCAGTAGCCACCATACCGTATGTGTAGCGGGTAGCTTTAGGTCTACTAATTTGCGCTTACCCCTTTCGGAAGTAATTGCCATTTCGGGGATACCAGACCCACACGGGGGGGGATAGGATGAGTCTATTAGTAATTTATACCATCCTCTGATTATTTGCAATACTATGTGGCAAATTTTTTGGAAGTCATAGCGCTTTACACTGAAATAAAACCAAATATTTTTGTAAGAATGCTGCTTTGCAGCATTCTTACAAAAATATTTGGTTTTCCAAAAGAATAAGTAGCGGTGCGAAGCGCCGCCACTTATCTTTTGGATCGCAACAATTATCAAGAGACGATAACTTTTGTAAGGGTTTACCGCATAAACCATTAGGTATGATTAAAGATTGGCAGCTTTGCAATTGTTTGGCAATTTTTGGTGGCTGCCAGTATGGATGTGACCAAAAATTGCATTCTCCTCTAATTATTTACTTTATTTATGACTGCCCAACTGAATTATCTGATGTGTGCCCCCGATCACTACGACGTAGACTATGTGATCAATCCTTGGATGGAGGGCAATGTTCACAAATCTAGTCGCGATCGCGCCGTTGTGCAATGGCAAAAATTGTATGAAGTCCTTAAAGGCTTAGTAAATGTCGAGCTAGTGACACCTGCCAAGGGCTGGCCAGACATGGTATTTACTGCCAACGCTGGACTAGTATTAGGCGACAAAGCAGTATTGAGTCGTTTTTTACACAAAGAGCGTCAAGGCGAAGAACCTTATTTCAAAGCATGGTTTGAATCTAAGGGCTTTACAGTGTTTGAACTGCCCAAGGATTTACCTTTTGAAGGTGCAGGTGATGCCCTATTCGATCGCAATGGTGGTTGGCTCTGGGCTGGCTATGGTTTCCGTTCAGAACTAGATGCTCATCCTTATTTAGCGAAATGGCTCGATGTCGAAGTTCTTTCGCTACGTTTAATCGACAATCGCTTTTATCATCTCGATACCTGCTTCTGTCCTCTTACAGGTGGTTATTTACTTTACTATCCACCCGCTTTTGATTCCTATTCCAATCGTTTGATTGAGATGCGTGTTCCAGCTGATAAGCGCATCGTCATCGAAGAAGCGGATGCCGTTAACTTTGCTTGTAATGCAGTTAACGTCGATCACAATGTGGTCATGAACAAAATCAGCGATCGCTTAAAACAACGCATTACCAATGCTGGGTTTACGGTGATCGAAACGCCTCTTACCGAGTTTCTAAAAGCAGGTGGAGCCGCTAAGTGCTTGACTTTACGAACTATTGAAGTTCCGATCAGTAGCGAACAGGAGGCAATTGAGCCAAGTGGTGTAGAAGCTCGTATTGTCGAGTTAACAGGACATTTACTCGACTCAGGCATTATCAATCGCGCTCTTGATTTAGTAACTGATAATGGTGGCAGTTTCCAAGTACTAGAGTTCAACCTTGGTGAACAGAGACAAAGCACGTCCCTAGCTCGAATTCGCATCTCTGCGCCATCCCATGACCTCATGGAAACGATCATGGGTGAACTGATTGAAATCGGTGCTGTATTGCAAGATCGAGATACATGCGCTGCCAATCTTGAGCCTGTTTTACAAGATGGAGTTGCTCCTGATGACTTCTATGTCAGCACAATTTATCCTACGGAAGCCTGTGTAGATGGCGTATGGGTTCGTTGCAACAATCAGCGGATGGATGCCGCGATCGCAATTAGTACCGATGGCTCTGCAAACTGTAAGCTTTTGCGCGATCTCGTGGTCGGCGATCGCGTGGTCGTTGGTTATGATGGCGTGCGAACAATCCGTAAACCTGAAGCTAGAGATACTGCTAAGAAGGAAGAGTTTTCCTTCATGGGTGCGGGTGTGTCCAGCGAACGTCGCGTCGAACTTATTGTCGAACAGATCGCATGGGAACTTCGCCAAATTCGCGATCGCGGTGGTAAGTTGGTGGTCTCCTGTGGTCCCGTAGTGGTACATACTGGCGGCGCTCCTCACCTTGCCTACTTGATTCGTGAAGGCTATGTACAGTCGATGCTTGGCGGCAATGCGATCGCGGTTCATGACATGGAGCAATCGTCGATGGGTACTTCTCTAGGCGTTGATCTCAAGCGTGGTATCAGCGTCAAGGGAGGACATCGCCATCACCTGAAAGTAATTAACTCAGTCCGTCGCTATGGCAGCATCCATAAGGCTGTAGAAGCTGGTTTTGTGAAAACTGGCGTGATGTACGAATGCGTTACTAATAATATTCCTTTTGTCCTTGCTGGTTCCATTCGCGATGATGGACCTTTGCCTGATACCGTGATGGATTTGCTCGAAGCACAACGTTTGTATAGTGAGCAGATTCGTGGTGCAGATATGATTTTGATGCTGTCATCAATGCTGCATTCCATAGGTGTGGGCAATATGACTCCTGCTGGCGTGAAGATGGTTTGTGTGGATATCAATCCTGCGGTTGTGACCAAACTCTCCGATCGCGGTTCGGTGGAGTCTGTTGGCGTGGTGACCGATGTTGGTCTATTTCTCAGCTTGCTGGTTCAGCAATTGAAGAAGATGGATAGCCCTGTAGCAGTTGGCGTATAGAAGACTAAATTGGTGTAAGCCCAAAAAATGAGTAGAGGAGCAAAGCACCTCTACTCATTTTTTGGGCTTTATTTTTCTACAACATTTTATACCATCTGTAGTCTCTACTTTGTGCTTTGGTATCAATAAGTTTTTCAGCACACCTCCTCGCTACAGGTAGGCTTTTTGCATTTTATAGCAATGTAAGCAAAGCTTACATTGCTATATATCACGACCGCAGACAGTGACCAAAACAGTGACCACTTTATCAAAAATAATGACCGACTGTGACCATTTTGGGCTATTCCACGCACAATAAAAAAGACCTCAATAGACTGAGGTCTTTGCTTACAAGGTATATGGTTTGAGGAACAGGGTTGACGAGGATCGAACTCATGACCTATCGCTTAGGAGGCGATCGCTCTATCCAACTGAGCTACAACCCCAAGAGATAATGCAATTTTAACTAGTAGTTTTAACTAGGTATTACACTGCTAGTCTAGACATTATAGCAATTGCCATTCAAAAAAATAACAAAAACCCTAGAAGCATGACGGAGAAACATCATTTCTTGCTAAACAGATTTGCTGTAGGGTGTGTTAGAACGCACTAACTGCGCTCGTAGGGGCGTTACGCTATCGCTAACACACCCTACGAGCGCAATTTGGGGTTTCCCCGACAGGCTTCCAGAAATTATTCTCGGCTAGTAATCGATAGCCCTTCAACGATCATCGCTGAGCCAAATAGCGAACCATGCCACTGCCGATCGCTACCTACCGCGACAACATGATTAAGCGCAGTATAGACATTCCCAGATAGCATCGTGTCCTTGACTCTTCCGATAATTTTGCCATTTTTAACACGATATCCAAGATCAACATTAATCGAAAAATCTCCTGATACATCTATGTCATCACCTAGGACTTGATCGACGATTAAGCCATTTTTTAAAGTTGCCGCCAGTTCCAAAATATCGCCTTGGATAGTCTGACTAGCAGCGATCGCTAAATTAAATAGCCCAGGACTAGGATAGTTGCCCAAATCTCCGCGAAAGCCGTTACCCGTAGCAGCAATTTCCAAGTCCTTACAAGTACGCATATCACCGTAAAAACCTTGTAAAACACCATGTTCAATCCAAGTAGTTTCTCTCGTGGGTGTACCTTCGTCATCAAAAGGTGAACTGTAAACCCCAAAATCTGGATGTTGGGTAACGGTAAAAATATCAGAGATTACTGGTTGTCCAACTTTATCTAGCCAAGGTGTCGTTTTTTGCTGAACCTGTCTCCCACTCATGGCGATCGCGACTACACCCCATAACAAATCTGCTGCCTTGCCCGTAAATATTACAGGTGATTTCCCCGATGGTGCAGGTGCATTTTTCTTTGCCCAATCAAGATATTGCAATACCTTTTTAGCGATCTCTTCAGGTGGCAAATTACCGCGATCCGATAGACCATACCAAACATTGAGAAAGTCGTCTCCCCGCGTCAACTCTGCACTTAGAGAACCATCCACCGTAATATCTGTATAGCCACAGTCCAAACCTTTGCTATTGAGAATTCGTAACGTTTCTTGCCCACAATCCCAATCTGAACCACATACTGCCTCAGGATAATGATCAAGAACCTGTGAGATCGCCTGTTTACCACAGTCAATCATTTGCTCAACACTAACTTCCTGTCCATAAAGTTTTGGATAGTCAGCTACAGTTGACGCTCTCAATAAAATCTCTTCAGGTTCATTCAAGGCACTCAAGGCGATCGCTTGCTGCACCAAGTCTTCTAGCTCTACCGAACCATAGGCGATCGCTAATCCCACCCTGCCATTTTTCCAAACCCGTAAGCCCACACCCTCTGAGTCAATACTCTCTAGCTGCTTCAGACGATTTGCTTCAAAAAATACTGGACGTGAAACTGAGCTTGATGCATACACTTCAGCGGCTTCAGTTCCAGATTTGAGTGCATGTTCTAATAATTGTTCGGGGTTAATTGTCATAGCGATCGCTAGCTTATAAAAGAAAGCGCAAAGCGCTTTCTTTTATAAGCTTAGCAGGACAGCTATTCGACACCTTCATATCGCCATGCGACAGGATCAATCGCTTCACCATTCACATACAGCCCCCAATGCAAGTGTGGTCCAGTGACTGCACCCGTCGCACCGACTGCGCCAATTACTTGACCAGCCTTCACAAAATCGCCTTCTTTTACATAGATTTTGCTGAGATGTAAAAAGATACTTGCTACGCCCTGACCGTGATCCAAGCCTATCGTATTGCCATGCAGCAGAAAACCTTGCGATACATTACCCACTAAGCGAATATAACCAGCAGCTGGGGCAATTACAGGCGAACCAGTCCCTCCTGCATAGTCCACACCACGATGGTAATAGTCATCAGCGAATACGCCGTTGTAATAACGCTGAATCCCAAAACCTGTCGTGATTTCACCTTCATTAGGTCTGAGGAATGCCCCATTCCAGAATTTCTGAGGTGTCACTAATTTTTTAAAAGCCGAAACTTTGTCCCATTCATAATCCGTTGGTTCCGATCCACCGCCCGAATCATTAATCCAGATACTTTGAGTCGGAAATTTGCGATCGCCTAATTGCATCGGCAAAGTTTGCTGTAAACCCTCGGCAGTCACCACGACTTGTCTTAGCCCAGCCTTATCCAGTGGAGTCGTAGGAATAAATGCTCGCCAACGATTTGAGCCCATCGCGAAGGCAGGAAACTGCATATTATTCATCGACACAGTTGGTGGTGGTGTTGCCCCAGATTTACTGGATTTATTATCAGTTGCGATCCAGACAGATACCGTGTCACCAAGTTTTGGGGTATTGGGTCTAAGCATTGCTTGCAATGCATCGGCTCGGGATACCCCAAACATTATGGCTGCGATCGCCGAAAGCAAACTCAGACCAATCAGCAAAGAGAATTTGAATGGATTGGCAACCATAAAAGTATTATTAAAAGATAAGGGTTACGCATCACGCATTATTTTAACGTTATTTCAACAAGTCAAGCAATCAAAACTGAAAAAAGAGTGACCGCGCAAAGCGCGGTCACTCTTTTTTCAGTTTTAATTCTTTCTGTTATAGGCAGAAATAGGGCACTGGTCAGTTAAATCGTGAGGGAGTGAAAGCCCCGTAGTGAAAGCAACTCAAGCATGGAAAGCTGACAATGATACAGCCCGATCGCCATGGTAGGAGTCTTGTTCTTCCCTAAGCCCACATGAAGTCGCACCCAGTTGTGAACTAATCGCTGTACCGTGACCGTTCGTTGCAATCCCTCCATAGAGTATGTGGAATTCCCGATTAGGAGGGTGCAAAATTCTGGTTGTCAGTTCTCACCGAAATTCACAACCGTGGAGTCAAAGTTATTTTGATTGCTTGCGTCGAAGGTTTAACTGGTTTTCCTAAGGCACTTGAGTCTGTGTTTCCCAAGACACAGGTACAGTTATGTATTGTTCATATGGTGCGTAACTCGGTCACTTTTGTGCCTTGGCAGCAACGTAAGCAAGTTTGTGCTGACCTCAAGGCGATTTATACAGCGGCAACGGAATCGGAGGCGGAGTTTAACCTTGAACTCTTTGCTGAGAAATGGGACAAGCAATATCCATCAATTAGCAAATCTTGGCGCAGTCCTTGGGCGAACATTATCCCCTTCTTTGCTTTCCCACCTGAGATTCGTAGAGCGATTTATACCACCAAGGCACTTGAGTCAATGAATAGTAGTTTGAGAAAAGTGATTAAGTCCCAACAGATTTTCCCCTCTGATGACGCTGCTTTCAAGTTGGTTTATTTGACGATGCGGAATATTTCTAAGAAATGGACGAGGCTCCATTCGCGATTGGAAACCCGCCCTTAATCGCTTTGCCATCCTCTTCGAGGATCGTCTCCTTCTCTAGCTTCTAGACTTTACACACTTTGCTTGACAATCTCCGCCATTACGGGTGTAATTGCGGCTCTATCATTTTTTGGTAGTAACAATGCGGTAACTTTTTTGTTTTATGTGACTGAGGTACTTGTACCACAGCTAAACGATACGATAGTCGTCGTGATGGATAATCTCAATCTCCACTGTAGCGATGATGTCAGAACTGGGATTGAGCATACTGGCGCTAAACTGATTTTCTTGCCCACTCATTCTCCTGATTTATCACCGATTGAGATATTTTGGTCAAAAGTCAAATCCATTCTGCGTTCGATTGCTCCGAGAACCACTGGGCAGCTTCATGAGGCTATCACTCTCGCTATCAATTCTGTTTCCGAATCTAACTTCTTTGGCTGGTTTTACGAATGTGACGCTCGTACCACGCTCATTTGAAAACCGCTATACTATTAATCAAATGGGCAAATCCTCGTCGTTGAATGCGATGTCGCCAAGACAATAATGTCCCATAGTCGAGTCCTAGTTCCTCGGCTATGTGTTGGGTCGTTTGTCCTTGTAAGAATCCACGCAATATCACCACGATCTGACCACAGGTGTAATGGCTTCCTGATAAGTCTGTTCCTGTAAAAATGTGAAACACTTTCCCACATTCCCGACACTTGTATTTCGACGATTGGTGCGCTTTGACGATCGTGTGGTGCTTGTCCTGCTTGCGTGTCTACTTGGACAATGCAAACCCTTCGGATGGAGGATCTTTAATAACCATTCTTAGCTACCTTGCTCATCTAATAATTTTGTCAGGGGAATTTTGATCATCGCTTCTCTGTCGATTCATAAAAATGACTCCCTCCTATTTTGCCATTTCATCTACTTCCCCATATGAGCGAAGATTGTTAGAAATATTAATACTTAGCGATCGCTTCACCAGCTTTTTCCCAACAACTAAGCTTGGCGGAAAGCCTTGTACATTGTCATAATTCAGTAGATGTAAGGTCATCACACCCATCGAAGAGCGATAGCCAGTAGAACAGTATAAAATTACAGGCCGATCGCTAGGAATTTTGCTTAAATTGCGCGATATTGTCCGCAGTGGAATGTTAATGGCACTAGGGATATGTCCCAATTGATATTCCGATGGTTCACGAACATCCACTAACAGAGCTTGACGATCTGCCATCAAACTTTTCAACTCTTCGACATTAGCGATCGTGTAGTATCCCGATGGAATAGCCATGAGATATTTATCCAACGCCATTTCCAGTCGCGGATATCCTTCAATACTCGACAGCAGATTAGGTATATCGATTGGTTTTGAGGCGATCGCAGGACTCCAAGAGATCGCAAACAAACTGATCCCAACTAATAGAAAGAGATTGAGAACGAACTGATATGATTTTTGCATGATCTACTCCTGAATCTCTTTATAAAAATCTACTTAAAAATCTACTCAAGCAATGGCAAAATCTGGCGAATTAGTCCGATCATCACCGCAGGTTGCTCTAGCTGTGGCGTAAATCCAACATCATCCAGATAATAAAAGCGCCGAATGGCTTGAGGATTCATCGCCGCAAGCTGGCGACCGACATTAGGGTTTGTGAACTCAGAACCCTTGCCCCAAATCATGGCGGTGGGAACCGTCAATTTTGTGATGTATGAAGACAAATCAAAGCATAAATCACCCCGAACGAAGGAGAGCGCTGCATACTCCGCATTTTCCCGTTGAGCCGATAGCAGATACGCCTCGACAATTTCAGGGTAAACTCGCGCTGCATTAGCAAACTGGCGTTGCTCCAAAAAGCTACGAATGCCAAAGCTGTTTGCCACACCCGTGCCATAAAGCAGTTGATTGAGAAGTGGGATATTAGCAGCCTGAGCAAACTGGGCGAAACCGCTACGGCGATAGTCTTTGCCAAACTCACCTAGACCAGAGGCTGTCGTGACAATCAATGACTTGAATAACTCTGGGCGATCGATCGCTGCCCGAATCGTAAACGCGGCTGTCAATGACGAGGCAATTACCGTTGTCGGAACGGAACAGGTCTGCTCCATGAATTCTATGATAATTCCGATGTAATCTTCGGCTTGGTAGCTTCGAGCAGGATGATCCGATCGCCCCCAACCAATCAAATCGGGAGCCAAGACTTGATAGTCTGCGGCAAAAGCTGGATATACTTTTGACCATTCGTAGGCGGAGGAACCACCGCCAAAACCGTGCAGAAAGACTAATGCTTCTGTTGGATTATGTTCATTCCAAGGTTCTCCTTGAGCCGTGTAATAAACCATCTTGCCAAGTTTGGTTAAGATGGAATGTTCGTTAAACCCACGAGGTATAAACATTGATTTCTTATTGGTATTGTTTTGAATAGATTGCTTTAGAAACCGATTAACCAGCAACAGGCGTATTCATCGAAGCTAAAATCTTCTGGACAATTTGGATGCCAGTCAGGGCTTGCCAACCAAACAGCCCCATTACCACCATATTGATCGCGACATGGATGCTGCGAACCCAGTCATGCTTCTGCATAAAGGGAACTAGTGCCGCTGAAATAGCGATCGCGCCTACCATTCCTAAGCCAGCAAACAAATGGGCGTTAATGTGAATCTTGCCACTACTTACATAAGTCGCCACAATTCCACCGATCGCTCCCAATACCATTATGGCTAGAACGATAGAACCAATTTGGTGATGTCGAATCGCAAATTTACCTTTGATCATTTCTTTCTTGACATCACCTTCTGCTAGTCTGGTGCGACGAACTTGCACACCCAGATACATCGCATAGATAGTAATACCCAGCAATAACCACATCATAATTGGATGGAAAAAACTGAGATAGGGTTTGAGAGCCGATAAAGTTTCTGAATTCATTACGAGTATCTCCAATGCGATCGCATATAAAGTGATTAAATATCTTTTCTATATCCCGTCCGTAAAACAAAGTTAGAAAATCAGTAAAAATCTATACTTAGGTCTAACGTGTGAAAAAGTAGATGGGAACAAGAAAAAGCGTGACATCCTGACGTATAACATTCTGTATAAGTAATAGGAATTGTACTGAAATCATATAGTTCTTTACGATAGAACAATTAGCTGCTCATCACTTATGGAAAAGCTATAGCCTATATCTAGTATAGGGTTGAATCACCTAGAAAACAAACTTAACTTAGTCTTAAGATTAATCTTGTTTAATTATATTACTAATAAGTTATATTAAAGTAGGTTGCAAAAAATATTGCAATACTTCAAGAATTAAGTCTTCCAATATTGCTGCAAGTTTTTGCAATTTGTTTAACATTGGAGATTACCTTTATGAATACAAATGTTGGCGCAATTGATCGCTTGATTCGTTTGTTATTGGCTGCTGGTTTGTTCTATTTAGGCTTTTTCCTTTATGGCGGTACTGGATTGGGAATTGGTCTAATTGTGATGGGTGGCATAATGCTGGTGACGGCTCTAGTGGGCTTTTGTGGGCTCTATCAACTTCTAGGAATTCGCACCAATAAACTTACAGAGTCTCTTCATGGAAAATAGCCTTCCTCTCGAAAGTCCATCCCTATCGCGGCGGCAATTACTAAACTTCATCACTGGATCAGCGATCGCTGTGACCGCAGGTTCGGCACTCTATCCCTTTGGTGATTTCTTCGTTCCGCCATCAGAAGCAGTTGGCGAAGGTGGAGCTATTCTTGCTAAGGATATCTTAGGCAAAGTAATTCCCGCCTCACAAATCTTGGCTGAGCCACCAGCAACTCGCGCTCTAGTAGCAGGTTTAGCAGGAGAACCCACTTATCTGATTGTTACCGCCGATAGCACTCTTGACAACATCGGCATTGTCGATAACTGCACCCATCTTGGTTGCACTTTCCCTTGGAACCCTAACGATCAGCAGTTTCAATGCCCTTGTCATGGTTCTCTCTATGCTCCCGATGGAACTGTGGTGCGTGGTCCCGCTCCTCTACCACTCAAGATTGTCAAAGTTGCTGTAACTGACAACAAAATTTTGATCTCGCCATGGACAGACACCGATCCTCGTACTGGTCAAAAGCCTTGGTGGGTATAGGACATCTCCACGTTTAGTATCACTAATTGCAGTCTTGTTAAACTTCTCAGTTCAGTTACATTCTATTCACTATTGAATTGTATTGAAAAAGAGTAATAATTATGACAACTTATATCTTCCCGAAACAGTCAAAGCTTGACCCAGTAAATTCTTGGCAAGTCTTTTCTGACTGGATCACAAGTACCAACAACCGTCTATATATAGGTTGGTTCGGTATTCTCGCAATTCCCACATTGCTCGTAGCAGCGATCGTGTTTGTGCTAGCGATCGCCAATGCTCCATCTGTCGATATGGAGGGTATTCGCGCTCCCATCGCAGGATCGCTGATGGCTCACAACAATATGATCACTGCTGCTGTCGTACCAACTTCGGCGGCGATCGGGCTGCACTTTTACCCTATATGGGAAGCCGACTCGATCGATGAATGGCTATATAATGGTGGTCTTTATCAGATGATCGTGTTTCATTTTCTGATTGGGATCTGGGCTTATCTCGGTCGCCAGTGGGAATTGAGCTACCGCTTAGGAATGCGTCCGTGGATCGCCGTAGCCTTTTCTGCTCCCGTAGCCGCAGCCACCGCCGTACTGTTCATCTACCCCATCGGACAGGGAAGCTTCTCAGAGGGAATGCCTTTGGGAATTTCGGGTACATTCTACTTCATGCTCTCGCTCCAAGCCAAGCATAATGTCTTGATGCATCCGTTCCATATGATTGGAGTAGCTGGAATTTTGGGTGGTGCGCTTTTGAGTTCGCTCCATGGCTCTCTCGTTACTTCGAGCCTAATTCGCGAAACTACAGAGATTGAATCGGCTAACCTTGGCTATAAATTTGGGCAAGAAGAAACTACCTATAATTTACTTGCCAGCCACAGTGGTTATCTGGGTAGATTGCTGATTCCCACATTGTCGCTACGGAATAGTCGGACTACCCACTTCCTCTTAGCTGCATTACCCACTATTGGGATTTGGTTTGCCGCATTAGGTATCGGCGCAATCAGCTTTAATCTTAATGGATTCAATTTCCAGCAATCGATTTTAGATGATTTTGGTCATCCAATTCGCACTGATGCCGATCTGCTTAATCGGGCAGATATTGGAATTCAAGTCATGCGATCGCCTAATGGTCATAACTTCCCCGTTCCATTGGCTCTGACATCTCCTGATATTTCTGCTTAGACAACTCATGTTAAGTAGAACGAAGATTGCCCTCACCCCCCAGCCCCCTCTCCCATGAAGGGCGAGGGGGAGTAAGACCAACTCTTGTTCCCCTCTCCTCTTTTGGGAGAGGGGCTAGGGGTGAGGGTCTTAGAAACTTTCACATAACATCAACTAAAAAACAAAAAATAGGAACTATTCAATGAAAATTGCCGTATCTAGCCAGAATCAAACCAACGTAACAGGACATCTCGGACATTGCCAGAAATTCTGGATCTACGATGTGGATGACACATTTATTCAAAACAAACAGATGTTAGAACTTACTAAAGCTCAAAGCTTCCATGAAAGCTCTCCTAAAGGATCTCATCCCTTGGACGATGTACAGGTACTGATTAGTGGCAGTATGGGCAAAGGATTGTCTCGTCGTATAGAATCCAAAGGTATCAAGCCCATTGTCACCCCTGAAACCGATCCCGATGCTGCCGTAACAGACTATCTTGCGGGTTCGCTAATTGTGAAACCTCAAGAAGAACGCGATCGCGATCATGAGGTGGAACATACACATGGTAGAGAAGATGACCACAAAGGTAAGTGCGGATGTACTACATTTAATTCTAAAAACTAATTAGTTTCAAAATATTTCAATTTATTAACTAAATTACTTTATAGTGATATAATCATTTTATTAATTCAAAAAAGCACAACACAGAAACCGATGATTAGTAGGAACCAATCTTGGAATCAATCGCAGTGGGTGCGCTTAGTCGCAGGCAGTATGGTTTTGCTCAGCTTATCTCTATCGCTGATGAATACCAACTGGCTATTTTTGACTGCATTTGTCGGACTAAACTTGCTGCAATCTGCTTTTACTAAATGGTGTCCGTTGATTGCGGTATTGCAAAAACTAGGAGTGAGAGAGTGAAGGTGTGAGGATAATGCTTTGCACCATCCTCGCACTAGGAGCATTTAATAAAAATTTTTAATAAAAAATTATTTTTTTGGAGTCGAGATTATGGCTCGTGTTGTTGTGATTGGCGCTGGATTAGGAGGTTTACCTGCTGCTTACGAGTTGAGGCATGTATTACCCCGTGAACATAAGATCACGCTTATTTCCAATCAACCCAAATTTACCTTTGTGCCTTCTCTGCCTTGGGTGGCGCTAGGATTAAAATCCCTTGATAGCATTCAATTAGATTTAGCCAAAACCGTCATTAATCATGACATTGAGTTTATTCATGCGGCGGTTACTGCGATCAATCCAAAGTTGCGTCAGATCAAAACGGGCGACGATCGCACATTGGACTATGACTATGCGGTGATTGCCACGGGTCCCGAACTTGCCTTGGATGCTCTAAAGGGATTAGGTCCCGAAGGTGGCTATACCCAATCGATTTGTAATCCCCACCATGCGTTATTGGCTGGTGAAGCATGGGAGCAATTCTTAGAGAATCCAGGACCGATCGTGGTGGGTGCATCCCCAGGAGCGAGTTGTTTTGGTCCCGCCTATGAGTTTGCTTTTTTGATCCATGATCAATTGAAGAGAAAAGGGCTGCGATCGCAAGTTCCGATTACTTTCATTACATCAGAACCCTACGCAGGACATTTGGGTATCGGTGGTATGGCAACATCCAGATGGTTAATGCGTAAATTTATGGCTGATCGCGAAATTGAACTAATGGAAAATACTGCTATTTCCCATTTTGAACCCGATGCCGTGCATTTAGTCGATGGGCGCGTGATTCCTTCTAAATTTACGATGGTGTTACCACCTTTCCGTGGTCCTAAATTTCTCCGCGAAGCGGTCGGGCTAACTGATGCTAAGGGATTTGTTCCTGTCTTGCCGACTTATCGTCATCCAGACTTTACCTCGATTTATTCTGTCGGTGTGGTCACACAACTAAAGGCTGTGGAGCAAACTCCGATTCCTACAGGCGCTCCCAAGGTGGGATTGATGTCTGAAGAAATGGCGTTAGCAGTTGCTCAGAATATTGCCCTAGAGTTGGGAGTTACTTCTGGCAATCAATTGAGACCAACCTTACAAGCAGTTTGCTTCGCGGATTTTGGTAATACAGGAGCATTGTTTCTCGCCGATCCGCTTTTGCCTGATGCGGCAGGCGATCGCAAACGCGCCCTCATCTATCACGGGATCTGGGTGTCTTGGATGAAGGCTGGATTCGAGAAGTATTTTCTCACGAAAATGCGCTTTGGCTGGACGATTCCTTGGTTTGAGAAGATTGGCTTTAGAGCGATCGGACTACCACTTGTAGAACCAATTATCCCCAGTTTAGAACCCGCACCAGTTCAAGCAAAAGCATGAATGGGAATGAGCAATATCTGAGATCTTGCACCATTCAAGAAAAGGGGTTGCAGAAAGAGCAGAAATGTGAAAAAAAGGGCGTAGTAGTAAATTAAATAACGAGCATGGAAAGCATCGTTAAGCACGCCCAAGGGCTAGTGTATAGTCTTCTGTGTTTGATGCCAAGTGTGTATCAAACAGCAAGTCTCAATGCAATACTAGGACTATTTCTCGAAGCACAAAGGCATCCTTATCCAGAACATACACAGATAAAATCAGCGAGTGCACTCAGCCGATTTCTCAATCACTATAACTGGTCAACGAGAGCAGTAATTCGGTCAACACGGCAGGCTATTTTGGGACAAATCGCCAAGCATCGCCCATCGAAACAAGTGCCATTAAAGATACTGATAGACTTGACTACCCTAGAAAAAAGCGGCAAGTTTTTACATTTGAGCAATCCCACCCAAAACGAACCAGACCCATGGGTGAGAATACTAAACGGAAAGCGAGGACTACATCTGGTTGTACTGTATCTGGTCTATGGAGAGTGGCGCGTACCATGGAGTTTTAGAGTATGGCGCGGCAAAGGATACCCCAGTCCCTCTGACTTAGCTTGTAAGTTATTGGGGACAGTACCCAAGCAACTAACCCAAGGCAAGACTGTGATTGTCCTTGCTGATACTGAGTTTAGTACGGTGAAGTTTTTCAATACTGTCCGCGCCAAGACTTGGCGCATCGTTGTCGGTGTACGCAACAATCGTAAACTTCAAGATGGCCGTACAGTCAAACAACTTTATCGTCATGGCAAACGTGGACAACAAATTTTGCTAGAAGGGCTAACTCAGCCTTTGACGATCTCTTGGTTTTGGCTCAAAAGAGCTGATAGTAAACGGGAGTTACGCTTTGTTGTCTCTTCTCATCCTTATTCTGGTGCTTATCTGGTGATGTTAGGTCGTAAGCGTTGGGCGATTGAGGGATTCTTCAAAACCATCAAACATCGCTTTGGTTTGCATTGTTTTGGGCAATCTACAAAACTTGGTGTTTATCGTTGGCTTATCCTCTCTCTGCTTGCTTATCTTTTGGCCCATTGGATTGATCAATGGTCGAGTCCTCCTGTCTTGGACTGGAAAGCTACCTGTGATTTGACACTTTCCGTTTTATTTCCTTCTGTCCTTTGGTTGAAACTTCTTAGGTATCTCCAAATTAGTGCCGATATTGCTGCTCGTCATGGGTTTGAAATTATTCTCAAACCCATTCCTACTTAACTCTTTCAGGAATGGTGCAAGATCTCAGATATCCTAATTTTGAATAGTAGGAGCAGGCATGGACATCACTCTTAATCCTAGCGAACTGGAAAATCTGGCAAATCGATTCCGCGCTTTGGCAGAACCAACCCGTCTGCAAATCCTGATGGCAATTTGTAACCAAGAGCGAAGTGTACAGGATATTTGCGATCGCACTGGACTCCATCAAGGCAATGTATCCAAGCATTTGCGATTGATGAAAGATGCTGGAGTGGTAGCCTGTCGGAGAGAGAGTGTGTGGCGATTTTACCGAGTCATTGATACAGAGTTACTGATGCTGTGTAGTTCTAGCCATAAATTTCGGAATAATTCTTGAGATGATGCTTAGTGCGAAGCACTAAGCATCATCCATAACTTAATTAGGATACAAACGTTATGAAATGTCAAACTCGCAAATTTTTCTCTTGGTTATTGCTGATTGGTGCAATTACGATTTTTGTTCTAATTGGATTAGGAATTCTGGATGCTCCTAGTGCATCGGCGGCTATTCGACAATTGGAAGAATCACCTAATCAAATGGTTTATCAGTCACGCCAATCTCTCAAAGATCAGCATGGTAATACTTGGCAAACCGTTGCTTTCAAACGAGTTCGTTCTGATGGCAATAGCAGTTTTGAACTGCGCTTAGTGGGATTTCCTGATTTAGTAGCGATCGATCATGCTCAGCCTCTGACTTTAACTAACTCGTTGGGTAAAGCCCTCACTGCTAACGATACGTCTAGCAATATTTTCAAAGAGGGAGTGCAGGCAAATGTTGGACAGTACGATCTTCAACCTTTGCTGTCGGAGTTGCAAGTGGAGATTCCTTTAAAGATCTCTTTGCCAACACTTCAAGGTGATGCGATTAGTTTATCGGTTCCTCCTTCGCTAGTCGAAGAATGGCAAACTGTCGCTAATTACTAAAGCCCTGCCTCAGCCATCCTCCTCTCTCAAAAGCCATCGTTTACACACAAGTCATATCAAACTAGCTTAGTCAACAATTAATCGCCCCCTAGCCCCCAATTCTGGGGGGACAAGAAAATAAAATTCTTTCAAGTCCCCCAGAATTGGGGGATTTAGGGGGCTTAGATACATTGAAACGAAGACAGAGCAACTTTTATAGCTCCCAAAAAGGGAGAAGGCTAATCAAATCAAAATCAAATTATTTTTGGAGTTAACAATGACAGATTTATTTTCCCCTGCATGGATGCAATCTTTTGGCGAACAATGGAATGCAGAACCCGATCTAGCTGATGCACTTGCGAAAATTCATTTTAATTCCGTAATTGGTTATGGGTTTGAGCGCGATCCAAATCCTATGGGTGTCCTCATGATTGAAGAAGGAAAGGTTGTCTCTGCGGGAACCTATGAAGGACAGACTCTCAACTGGGATTTACGCGCCGATCGCACCCATTGGGAGAAATGGAAAACAAAAGGCTTGGACATGATGGGATTGAGCATGGCGTATATAAGTCGCAAGTTACAATTCCGTGTTGGTGATTACACTGCCATGATTAAAGACCCTCGGATGGCATCTCCATTTATTAAATCATTTGCGGTAATGAGCAAGGTTTAAGCAAGATAAATCAAGTCAATTCTAAAAGGGAAAAACTAATGAAAGCTAAATCAACAAACAAGCAAGCGCAGAAACAATCCATGAATCCTTCTCCACTCTCACCCTCGCAATTAAAGTCACGTCAGAATCAATTAATGGTGGTGGATGTACGCGGCTGGTTGGAATATTTGATCGGGCATATTGCAGGCGCAAAGAAAATGAGCCGCGATCGCATTCTCAAGGAGATTCCCAAAGATCAAGCGATCGCCATTACTTGTCTTTCTGGACATCGCAGCGATATGGCGGCGCAATGGCTAGTTGCTCAGGGCTACAGCAAAGTCCATAGCTTAAAAGGAGGTTTATTGGCTTGGCAAAGTGCTGGATATTCCGTACATAGAGGCAATCGTCCTTAAACACAAAAAGTAAGGCTTAATCCCATGACTCACACTACCTCAGATGAATCACTTCATGAACCGCTCGATCCGCCAGTTGATGAAGCCGTTAAACAGGAACCAAAACAACCACATTCACTCAAAATGTCTTGGAAGGGCTGGGGATTATTGGTTGGAGGTGTTCTTTTATTGACAGGAGGAACTTGGTTTGTACTGTCAATAAACAAACCGCCCCAACCTTCGGAAATCGCAAGTACCAATGCTCTTAGCGTTGACACCTTAACTATCCGTTCTCAATCTGTCGCCAATACCTTAGAGCTTTCTGGTTCAATTCGCCCTGTAGAGCAAGCCACGCTGTCCACTCGGGTGATGGGACGGATTACGCAATTGTCACTCGAAACAGGTGATCGCTTTCGCAAAGGTGATATTCTCACGCGCATTGATGTGATGGATATTACTGCTCAAACTGGTCAAGCACAGTTAGGCGTTGCCCAAGCCCAAGCAGAAGTATTTCGCTCTCAAGCTAGTCTAAGTCAATTAGAATCGCAAAAACTAGAAGCTCAGTCTGCTCTACGACTAGCCCAAGTAACACAATCGCGGATGTCACGACTGCAAGCTGAAGGAGCTGTGTCAAAATCAGTATTAGATGACGCGAATACAGCGCTTGAACAGGCTAGAGCTAGGGTCGCACAGTCAGAAGCGGGCATTCGGCAGTCACAAGCAGCGATCGACCAAACCCAAGCGGCGGTGAGTCGAGCCGAACTGAGTGTCATCTCTTCAGATGTCAGCGAAAGCTATGGCACGATCTTCGCTCCTTTTGATGGCGTTGTTGTCCAAAAGCTGGCTTATGAAGGAGAAATGGCGGCTCCTGGGACACCATTACTAAAAGTGGAGAATCCCAATAAACTTGAGCTAGAGATTTCTGTACCTGAAGAGAATTTGCGATTTGTGCGGGTTGGTCAATCGGTCAAAGTTCAGTTTGATGCAGTTAATCAATCACTCAGTGCCACGATTCAACAAATTGTGCCAGCCTCAAATGCCCAATCTCGCAGCTTTTTAATCAAAATCCCTCTGACCAATTCGGGTAAATTAATCTCTGGAATGTTTGGGCGAATTGCCTTGCCTATTGGGGCGACCAAAGAAACGCTGCTCATTCCCACAACTGCTCTAATCCAACGCGGACAATTACAGGGAGTTTATGTGCTGGAAACTGCTGGCGAGAAATCGATCACCCAATCGATCGCCATGATGCGTTGGGTGAAAACAGGTAAAACTCAAGATGGACAGATCGAGATCGTATCAGGGTTGAAGGTAGGCGATCGCATCGTTACCAGCAACATCGCCCAACTTAGTGACGGACAAACCGTTACCACTCGGTAATTAGGAGGAAATCATGCAAGATTCACCGAATGGTCAAGACCCAAATAGTCAAAATGGGCATCAATCGCTACCTCCTCATCGCCATAAACTAGGCTTTGTCGGTCAATTAGCGAAACAATTCATTGACTCCAAACTGACACCATTAATTATTATTGTGGCGCTCCTGTTGGGGATTGGCGCAACTCTGATGTTGCCCCGCGAAGAAGAACCGCAAATTACCGTGCCGATCGCCGATGTATTTGTGCAAATGCCAGGGGCTTCAGCCAAGGAAGTCGAACAGCGTGTCACGACACCGATGGAAAAGTTGATTAAGGAAGTGCCTGGGGTGGAATATGTTTACTCCACTTCGCGACCTGGGTCATCTTTAGTCATTGTCAGATTTTTAGTTGGCAGGAAGACGGAAGATGCGATCGTGCAGCTTTATAACAAGCTTTATGCCAATTTTGACAAGATTCCTGCTGGTGCTTCTCAACCACTAATTAAATCGCGGGCGATCGATGATGTTCCGATTCTGGCTGTGACTCTATCAGGAGATGGCAGCACAGGAACCGAATTACGACAAATTGCGGCGCAATTAGATGAACAAATCAAGCAAGTTCCTGACGTTTCGGAAACGACGATTATTGGTGGTCAAAAGCGCCAACTGCGCGTAGAACTCGATCCCACTCGTCTAAAAGCCTATGGATTAACCCCTCTAGAAATTTCGCAAGCATTTCAATCCCAAAATTCGGAATTAGCTGGCGGTGCTTTAAGTCAAAATAACCAATCCTTTTTGGTGCGAACACAAAGCTTTATGCGATCGCCTGAAGATGCGAAAGGGCTAGTTGTAGCTGTTGCTAATAATCAGCCCGTATATTTGCGGGATGTCGCCACAGTCACCGATGGCGCGGAAGAACCCGCCAGTTATGTCTTGTTTGGCTATGGCGATGTCGCGCAAGAACATGGGACTAAAGCTGCCAAAAAAGAAGAGAAACTTACTAAACATACTGGTGAAACTGAGGCTGTAACGATCGCGATCGCTAAACGTGGTGGCGCAAATGCGATTCAAGTATCGCATCGAGTTTTGCATAAATTAGAGGAGATTAAGCATAATTATCTTCCTAAAAATGTCAATTTAACCGTCACCCGTGACTATGGCGAAACCGCCGCTGAACGCTCCAACGAACTGCTATTTCATATGCTAATTGCGGTCGGTTCGGTAACGTTGCTGATGTGGTTTGCGATGGGTCGCAAAGAGGCGATGGTGGTTGCAGTGTCGATTCCCGTTACTTTGGCTCTGACCCTTGCCAGCTTTGTCTTTTATGGATTTTCCCTCAATCGCGTTACCTTCTTTGCGCTGATCTTCTCGATTGGGATTCTAGTCGATGATGCGATCGTGGTCGTGGAAAATGTCGGTCGTCATTTGGAACTTCCCGAAAATAAAACCCGTTTAAAATATTCTCCCAATCGTCAGCGCACTTTAAGACAGATTGTCCTCGAAGCCGTTGATGAGGTGGGTAATCCGACGATTTTGGCAACAGTTGCCGTAATTGCCGCGATTTTACCGATGGCTTTTGTGGGCGGATTGATGGGACCTTATATGCGCCCGATTCCCTTGGGTGCTTCCGCCGCAATGATTTTCTCAGCTTTAGTTGCCTTCATCGTCGTGCCTTGGACAACGATGCAAGTCTTCACGGGGGGCAGTCATGGCGGACATCAAGAAGGAGAGGAAGATGCTCTCACCAAGCTATATCGGCGCTTGATGTATCCTCTGATCCATTATCCCAAAAGAGGTACGACTTTTCTGATTGCCACCTCACTCGCCCTAGTCGTTATCGTAGTCGGACTAGCTGGATTTAAATTAGTGATCCTGAAAATGCTGCCCTTTGACAACAAAAGCGAATTGCAGGTAGTAGTGAATATGCCTGAAGGTACAACCCTCGAACAAACTGCTAAGGCGACCAGAGAAATGGGGCAGTATCTGGCTTCTGTGCCTGAAGTGCTGAACTATCAGAGTTATGTAGGAACTTCTTCTCCCTATAACTTCAACGGTTTAGTGCGTCACTACTTCTTGCGATCGGGTTCCAATGTTGCCGATATTCAAGTTAACTTCTTACCAAGGGAAGAACGGAAACGTCAGAGCCATGACATCACTAAGGCAATCCGTCCTAAACTCAAAGAAATCGGCGATCGTTACAGTGCGCGGATTCAAGTCGCTGAGATCCCTCCAGGTCCTCCAGTGTTACAAAATTTAGTTACGGAAGTCTATGGGCCTGATTATCAAGGACAAATCGATCTTGCTAAGGGCATCTATCAGTTGTATAAATCCACTGATGGCGTAGTCGATGTGGATTGGTACGTGGAAGCGCCGCAGACCGATTATCACTTGGTAATCGATCGCGAAAAAGCAACCTTAAATGGCATTAGTCCCAACCAAATTGCCCAAGTTTTACAAATGGCAATTTCGGGTCAAAATGTCGGGCTGCTCCATGATGAAAATGCTCGCGAAGATGTGACGATTAATCTCCGCTTTAGTCAATCTAGCCGCACTAGTCTAGACGATCTCAAGGCTCTCAATGTCAAGGGTGCAAATGGGAATCTCGTGACCTTAAGTTCGCTTGTCAAAACAGAAACAGCTACCGTCGATACCAGTATTTATCACAAAAATCTTCAGCCCGTGGTCTATGTCTTGGGTGATGTATCGGGTCGGGTGGAGAGTTCAGTTTATGCGATGCTGGCACTGCAACCGCAGATCGATAAATTGACCCCGCCAACAGGTGCAAAAATCAAGACCTATCTCACCGAACAACCACCAACTACGGAAACTTATTCGATGAAATGGGATGGTGAATGGCAAGTCACCTATGAGGTCTTCCGCGATCTGAGTATTGCCTTTGCGGTGGTGATGATCTTAATCTATGCCCTAGTCGTGGGCTGGTTCCAATCCTTCACAACGCCCTTAGCAATTATGACCGCAATTCCCTTTTCACTAATTGGCATTATGCCTGCTCATTGGTTGATGGGTTCCTTCTTTACGGCAACTTCAATGATTGGCTTCATTGCGGGTGCTGGAATTGTCGTGCGAAATTCGATTATTCTTGTAGATTTTATCGAGTTAAGATTAAAAGAAGGAATGCCCCTCGAAGAAGCAGTGATCGATGCGGGAGCCGTGCGTTTCCGTCCGATGTTGCTGACGGCGGCGGCGGTGATTGTTGGCTCAGCAATTATTCTCGCTGACCCGATTTTTCAGGGATTAGCAATCTCACTGATGGCGGGAGAAGTTGCGTCTTTGCTACTTTCGCGATCGGCGGTTCCGATTCTTTATTACAAACTCTGGCGGAATAAGAAACCACCGATTCTAGAATCTGTAGAAGAAGATTGAGAAACGGCGATCGCCAGTTTTGAGATCTAATCTGTGTGTCTAGGCATACATCGCGCAAATCCGCCTTGATGAACTAGCAGCTAACTTCCCTGACCAAGTTGCGATCGATTATCATTACGTCTCAATCCTTGGGAATGCCCATAAAAAGTTAGAAATTCGTTGGCGTGATAACGATGGTTTGCGAGGTTATAGCAATCATGTGCATGAGGTTGCCAAAAAGTTCAAACACATTTGAATGGTAATGTCGGTTATCGGGTAATTGAGGCGAATATTCGGGAGTTGTTGCATAATCCTGCTGATGAGCAGTCTTGGTGTTAGGGCAATATTTCGAGATAGTCCGAATCAAGAAATCAAGAATTAAATTAAAAACCCAGATCCAAAATCTGCACCGCCCGCGCAGCGGGCGGTGCAGATTTTGGATCTGGGTTTTTAATTATGCTGAGGTACTTAAAGCACTTTGCGATCTAAAATCAAAAAAGAAAAGTACTAACTGTTCTTTTTTCCATCATACGTTTTCGCCTCAATCCAAGCTCTATGCCGCGTATTAAACTTGAACCTCTAGGAATTACGATCAATGTTTCAGCTAAAAATGGATTGTGGCGATCGCTTAAACATGCCAAGGTCGAACTAGCGGCAACTTGTCAAGGACAAGGAACTTGCGGTACTTGTGCCCTGCGAATATTTGATGGCGCAAGCTGTCTCAGTCCAATGGAGACCCTAGAGCAAATCACCCTCAAAAATACACGTCGAGATCTTTCTCTTTATCGTCTGACCTGTCAAGCCTCAGCCTTAAAAGATGGAGTCGTTTTTTATTTAGATAACAAAGCTGATAAAAAACTTGCCCAAATTTTTGCTCGTCTAAAAAATCGACTTGCTCCCCGTAATATCTATCACCCCATCACGGAAGTATTGTTAGTCCAAGAAGGAAATTTGATCACTCAAGAAATTTTAGAGCAGTTATTAAGTGATTGCTGAATATAAAGAGAATGCAGTGCACTCTCTTTAATATTGGCTAATTTAGTTTGTGTTAAAAATTACATATTTTTTTAAACTTTTAGACACTAGTCTTTTAAGAGGTTATAGACTGGTTAACAAAATCATTATCTCTAGTTGAAGCATCTTTCCTAACTTATGAATTAACTTAAGTTCTTTTCCTTCATTCGTCTTTAGGATTGAACTTTTCCGTTAATCACAGACTTGAAAACTAGTATGTTTCAGATTGGGGAATTTTATAAATACGCTATTCTAATTTTTTAATTACATTTTAATCATTAATCTAAATTTGAGCTTTAAACCTTATAAAAACTTTTATAAAAACCCATAAAATGCAGACATTAACAATGAATAACTCAGATTCATTTTTTGAAGAATTAGTGGATAAGCAGCCACGACAAAAGTAGCTTATTCACTTAGCTTTAGCTGAGTCAATACCAACCGTGTCGCAAGTCATTCTTCAAGAAATCAAAAAGGATAATCGCTGGGTTCCTGATCTCTGTTCTAATTATCAACAATTGGTTCAGACTGTAACTAGCCAATCTTCTGATCTGATTTTATTAGGTAAATTAGAAGATTTAAATTGGTTAGAGGCTTGCCGCCGTTGCCTCAAACTGTGGCACAATTTGCCGATCATTCTCCTAGTTGACCAACTGGAAGTCAGTGATTTTTTTCGGAAGTAGGCGATTGACCGTGGAGTACATGATGTGATCAGCGTTCATCCTCAAAATGTGCATCAATTTCAGAAAGCATTAATTCGTAACTCTCTCCAAATTGCAGTTCAAAACTCTCACCAAAATGATGATTTTGAATCCAATGCAGTTGAGGAAAGTCGTGACACTTTAACTAGGGAGGCAACTCTAGTAGCCCTAAACCGTTTGACTAAGTACAGTTCCAGTTATTTGGGACCACTGGCGATCGCTAACTACTGGAAAAAAAGCCATGCTAGTTTGGTAACACTCCATCCATCTCTGGAATATTGGAAAATTGACTATCAAGGGCAAATCAGTTGTCCATTTATATCTGAGCAGATTGCCCCCCTAACTTCTGAGCAGTTACAGGATGTACAAACATGGGTAAGAGCTTTCTTGAAAGAATGTGAGCGAGTCATTGTGGACTTCTCGCAGATACTGCTATCTAAGTCCCTATCTGCCGATGTTTCTAAGCTAATTTCCTCCGTCGAATGAGATTGCAGTGAAACAAATTAAATTACAGCCTTTAAATCAAGATGTGGAGGTTTTAACCGACAGTACTTTACTCAGTGTTTTACTGAAGCAGGAGATGAATGTACTTCAAGCCTGTGGAGGTCAGGGGCGATGTGCAACTTGTCATGTGTATGTTCAAACTGGTGAAGAAGCTCTAAGTCCCAAAAGTGAACAGGAGATATTAACCCTTAGCTTTATCGCTTCATCTCAAGCAAATTCTCGCTTGGCTTGTCAGGCAAAGATTTGGCAAGATGGTTTAGTGATTGAAGTACCTCAAGGTATGTATATCGGTTCAATTGGGGAATTAAAGACGCTGATCGGAAAACGGGCTCAACAAAATCTGATCCATCCACTAACTGGCGAAGTTTTAGTTGAAGAAGGCAAGCTGATTTTGAGATCGGCTCTAGAAAAGATGGCTGAGATTGATTCTTCTTTCAGTACTGATTTAAGTCAAATTTTATTACCAACTGAGAACTCCATAGTTTCAGAAAGATGACTCTAGCAGAATCTTATTAAAATACGAAACTGGGCGATCGCAAATTTATTTCTACATCATCAATCAAATCGGATCAATCTGAGGATTGCAAATGACCAAATCAACCTTTCGATCTAATGAAGAAGCGATTCTTCCAATAACACCTTTATCTCAAGTTTGCCATTACAGTCGCAATACATTTTTTAAATTTGATCAACCTAATGGTCAAATCAGGGACTGGAACCAACGTCAATATATATTGGCTAGTGATGATTTTATCGTGTCGCTGCTTAAAGGCTTAGACCATGAAGTTGGAGAAGCATCTGGCTGGCTGATGTATTTAATTGGCAAGGATTGGGGGACTGAGGATGGCAAAAATTTCAAAATTTGGTTTGAGAGAGATTATCAACTTAATATCAACAAATCCAACCTTAGCTTTGCCTTAGAAACATGGTGGTGGCCATTGACAGCACAGGGATGGGGGAAATGGAATGTCGATCTTAGTTCAATTCGAGAAGGCTTCATTTTTATTGACCTATTTGATTCCGCAGTAGCGAAGTCAATGGGAAATATCGGCAAGCCTGTGTGCTTTCTCTATGCAGGATTATTAGCGGGTTTCTTTTCGGTAATGCTCAATCGGGGCTTGAGTAGTACAGAAATCCAATGCTATTCGATGGGCAACAATTTCTGCCGTTTTTTGATTGGTTCAGAAACTAGGATTAAAGCTGCCGAGTTTTGGCTTAGCTCTGGAGCTAGTGCTCAAGAAATTGAACAAAGGCTATTGGATCAAGAAGCTACTAATGCTATTGGGATAACGAGATCTATGGATACAGGAGGTATTTAAGTTGAAAAAAAGAAGTAAACAACGGGGCAATAATTTTTTTAAAAACGGGCTGCTTTGGCTTAAAAGATTATGGAAATCGCTGATCAAATCCTTAAGAATATTTTTCACGGATGACGTGAATGAAAATTCTGCTAAGCGATCGCCACGCCATGAAGAATTCAACGATCAATTGCATCAGGACAGAGAATCTCAAATATTGACTTCGCTCCCAAAACCTTTTTTATTAGGTTTAGAAAATATTGACAATTTGGAATTTTTAACGACCAGAGAGTTGATTGAGCAAATCGAATGGAATGTGGAGAGTCAGGAAATTTTGACTGCGAAGGAAGAAGATCTTACTTTGCTGGAGGATCTACTCGTTAATTTCCCTGAAACCTAATCCCAGACTCACAGATTTCCAAAGGACATCTCTTTCTAAAAACATCCTTTCTAAAAACATCATTTAACCCAAACTTTAACAATATGCTGACTCTATTAGAAAATGTTTTAGACCGTGCTGACGGCTCCTACATTAAACCTGAAGATTTACTGACTTTAGATCGTTCCATTGCTTCTTGGCAACAGCGCCGCAAAACCTATGACTTGATTCAAGCTAAGGAAAATATCATTCTTGAGCAGGTCATGCAACAGATTCAATCTACAGCGCCAAATATGGCGGCAAAGATGACTCCCGATGGCGTTAACAAATGTAATCGAGATATGGCTCTAGTTCTACGTTACTGCGCGACAGCAATGTTGTTGCAAGATGAAGAACTGCTTAAGGATCGTTTGTTGTATTGGATGCAAAACATCATGGTCGCTTTGCAAAAGCAAAGACTCAACAATCTGCTCTATCAGACTTTGCAGAAATCTGTTCAGGAAAATCTTCCCACTGAAAATGCAAATTTGCTTTTGCCTTATCTTGCGATCGCACACCAATGGTTAAGCCAATGATTCCTAATTCAATTCCTAGTAATTACTTCTCACCGCGTTTCTATGTCAAGGCTGATCCTGCCACAGGGCTACTTTCGACGCGACAAGGCGAACGACTTGTCGCCGTGCCAGATTTTTTATTGCGCAGTATCCATCGAGCACTTCAGTCTGAAGCTGGACAGGCTGGAGCCTTGGCGCTCTATACCTTTGGCTTTGGCTGGGGCGGTTCCTTTTACGATCACATTCGTAGCGAAATCGAGTCCTACAAGGGCGCAACAATCATGGCAACTAATGCGGTGGAATTTTTCTCTACAATGCGTCAACTTTGGACTGTGCATGGTATGGGGACGATAACTCTTGACTTTAGCTATCGCCAAGATGGGTTGATTGTGGTCACTACCGAAAATTCTATTTTGACAACGGGTAGCGAAATTGGCTTGAAGTCAGGAAATTTGCCTTGGCATCAGTTACAGGCAGGATTTATTGCCGCATGGTTTTCTCGCTGGGCAGGTAAGGATATTCGTGCTTGTGCTACTGACTGGTCATCTCAAGATGGTAATTCTGTTGGGGATACTTCTAATCAGGATAGCTACACGCGCTTTCTGGTCGGCGTAACTAGCAAAGTTCAACAGATAGAACCTTGGGTAAAACAAGGATTGCGGACTACAGAAATCTTGGTAAAGCTAACGGCAAAACCATAAAAAAACGGCGCTTTGCGCCGTTTTTTTGTAGATCTGATTCTCGAATTATCAAGGATTTGCTTTATACTTTTTATTCTCAATGTAATCGTCAATATTGTGTAGTAGGTGCGTTAAGTATGTAACGATCTTTCCTTTATCATCAACTACGTCTCTGTAAACTCTATCAATGATATCAGTATCACTAACTGACCTATTCCAAGTGATTTGATTTGATGCATCACAAAATGATACATTGCCATGAGCTAAATCGCATCGAATCTTAACCACAAAGTTAAGAATTATATCCATTTCTTTGGCTGAAATACCTAAATTTCCGCTAAAGCCATACATGTTTATCAATTCATTGATAGTTTTTGCGTCAAGATTTCCAGATATTGGAATATTGCTTGCATCTAATGAGATTACTTGATCGTCAAGAATCAACTCAATTATTTCCTGAAGATTTGTTGCAATAGTATCTTTTTTAATATTAGAACTTGTAAAGCTTTTACTACGATCGTTTAACAACCATAGTTTTTTGATTCTTGGGCTCAAATCTTTATAGGTTAGGTTATCCGCAGAAATGGCATAATGAATTTCCATTATGCCATTTCTAATAGAAGATTCAACCAAATTATATAAGAGTAGATAACAATGAGATTTCAGGATTTTCTGAAGATCTCTATCAACTGCATACTCACCTGAAGGAAAGATTATAGAATTTGAGGTAAAAGTGCCAAGTGGCTCAATTCTATCTACCAATTCAAAATATTTATCAATTTCAAGTATTCGCTTATGAAAGTCTCTTATAAATTCTTTCATACAAGCTTTCAATTATTATTAATCCGATTAAACATGTCATTTTTTATAATTTCATTGGTGTCAGAAAGAATAATTATTCTAATAGAATTATGTTTGAATTTTCTTTGAAGGGAACGTGAAAAATTGTTAAAGCTAAACCCATTCAAAGTATCTAAAGTTGTTAAGTTAGTTAGTTGTAGCTTATTTGTCATGAATTCTGCCAAAGATCTGACTCTTTGTAAACCATCAATGATCTCTAATCTATGTGAGTCTCTAATCTCAGCAGCAAAAAGTGGAGGTATAGGCAAACCAAGAAAAATGGACTCAATAAATCTTGATTGACGAGTAATATCCCAAATTAAGCCTCTATGGTAATCAGGAACATAAATTTTATCTTCCTCTAGATATTTGACCATAGTTTCTATGTCAAATGCTATGGTGTCATAGTTTATACTTTGCCTTTTTTCTGCAATTTGTTCTTCTGCTTTAGTAATGCTTTCCTGTTGAAATACGCTAACCATAAGACCTCACTTAAATATTTTGTATAAATATTCCTATTCAAAATGATATCAAAATATTACTGGATATGGGGGGATGTCATTAAATCACCTCGTTGACAGGGAAGAGATCAATCATTTGCGCGGATTGCTTTGACAGCGATCGCAGAAATTGATAAAAACCTGCAAAATATCGTTAGTCATGCTTACCCGCCATACCTATGCGATCGCAAGGATTCCTTCTGCTTTTAACAGTTGAGCAACCCGAAAAGCTGAGGCGATCGCACCTTCATGCAATCCATCACCGAGATAAGCTCCTGCATAGTAAGTATGATTTTCACCATTAGTTGCTACCACTTCATCACGGTATCGGAAGGACTCCGTGGTATATAACGGCGTGTGATGCTTTTGGATATGAATGTAGCGATCGCGAGCAATCAACTCTTCCAATTGATACGACAGGAAATAACGCTCTGGCGACGAGATATCACAAAGCTGATTTAGGCAACTGTTATAGCCCCAGCGACTCTCAGTTTGAAAGAAATCAAACTCTGATGCGTATTTAATTCCATAGCGATCGTACATAGAACTATCCCTATGAACAATACTATCTATATGATTAGCTTGCCAATGGAAAAACCGTTTAGTTTCCTGTTCTGTTGGGTCGGCTAAAAGAGTCATCACTTGATCTGGCGGCGTAGCAAACACGACCTTATCAAACTCCTGAACTTTGCCTGTCGATCGCACAATTTTGACAGCATTCTCACTTCTTAAAATATGGTCTATCTCCACATTTAGTAAAATCTCTCCCGTGAATTTTGCCAAGATTTTTTCAATATAGGAATACACGCCACCTTTAACTCTGACCCATTTGACCGCAACATCGTCTCGTAAAACAGGCATCGCTAATTCTGCTGGGAAATCATCAATTGCTTCCAAGGGCATGGAGTAGCTATACATGACTAATAACTTTAACCAAGTATTGCGAGTGCAAGGACGTTTCAAATAATAGGAAAGAGGATGATTATAGAAATCTTTCATATCCGCAAATTTCATTCTCAGCCATAGTCCTGCGGAGCGAGCATAAAGAGTGTCAAGACGTAAATATTCGATGAGACGACGGATACCTTTAAAGTTTTTCTGAATTGTGACTCCTGATAGATAGTGGCTACCATTTTTAAAATACATCGCGGAACCAACACTAACGGGTTCTAGTTCTACTCCTAGTTCTTGCATAAGTATGATGAAACTGTGGAAAACCGTTGGGAATTCAATCACTCCACATTCAAGAATCTCTTGGCAATCGGATTGGTTCGGCTGCACATTTTTGTTTAATGTCCGAATATGTCCACCTAAAGTAGGTTGCCGCTCAAACACAGTGACCTGATGCCCCTGCTTATCGAGTAGGTATGCTGTGACCATGCCACTAGCTCCACCGCCAATAATTGCAATTTTCATGATTGACCTCCACCTAAAATCACATCACCTGATAATCTTTGATATAGCAATGCACCTGTCCAAATGGTGGGCGCAAAGCCTGGATAGCCAGAAGAGGCGTTACAAAAATAGAAATGATTGAGTGAAGTTTCGTGATTCAACCTTCCTAGCCCCATATTGCGCGGTGTTAAGCTGGAGCCATAGGAATTCCCATTGGGACACCAGCAAAAACGCTCATTAGTCGTGGGGCTGCCCGTAATATGGAAAACCATATGTTTCCTAAAATTTGGCACATACTTTGCTTCCACAACATCGAGAATCGAATCAAGAATCTCCTGTTTTCGATGGTTATAAGTCTTGCGATCGCTCTTTTCTAACTGATTAAAGTAGTCATAATTTGCCACGGTGAGAAATTCCACAATTTGGCAGTCATCTGGGCTATCTTGACTTGCTTCTGTAAGCAATGTAGGCGTTGTAATCGCAAAACTTGGATTAGAGTAGTCATTGCGATCGTACATCTGCGCAAAGGCTTCATTGAGATTTTGATGGCCAGTATGAAAGAGATTCCATTTACCAAAGCCATAGTCTCGAAGGTCGAGATCTTTAACGACGCAGTAAGACATGTAGTTAGATACCGAATACTCATAGTCGAGTTTTTGGCGTACTGTTTTAGAAAATTGCGACTCTCCGATCATCTTCGCGGCTTTTTTGGGGTCAATATTGCAAATCACTGTGTCGCCTGTAAACTCATCGGTTTCGTGGCTAATAAGATTCATCGCCTGAACTCCTATAACCGTTCTATCGACAACTTTAAAACTGGTAACTTCATAATTGAGCAACACTTTTCCCCCGTTAGATTCAATCACCTTAACTAAGGAGTTAATCACATGTTCAAAATGCTGGGTTGGGTAATAGGCTCCTGCTTGATAACCTCGGAACAGCACTACCCATGCATAGAATGAAAGTTGATTGGGCGGCAATAAAAAATCTGGCCATTGCAGTGCTAATAGAGTTTGGGCAGCTTGTGGCAGTTGAAATTTGTCAAATACATCCTGAAGCGTACTATTGAGATATTGAACTGTAGAGATCACTTCAATTGGATGTTTTAATAATTCCATCGGATTGATGGGAGGAGACAGTTTTTTTAGCCCCTTTCCAGTCGTTTCCACGGCATCTACGAATTGGCGAAGGCGATCGCTATCTGCTGGGAAGAGCGCAGACAATCGCTGAATTAGTTCCTCTGGATCTGAGGGAATATCAACAGCATAGTTTGGCATTCGCATATGGTCAAAGCCTTTGGGATCGTAACGTTCAAAGGTGACTTCCTGATCTAGTCCCAGTTTTTTTAGCACTCGATTCACAGTTTGACCTTCGCCACAGTCCCAGACATAGTGAAATTGAGCGTTAAACTTATACTTTTTTGCCATCGTAAACGTATGCCCAAAGCCACCAGGATGCTCGTGAGCTTCGAGAATTTGGACTGTCTTGCCTGAATGTGCCATCAGAGCACCAAAGGTCAAGGCTGACAAACCACTACCAACAATCAAGTAATCCGTTTTCATATTAGAGTTCCTACACGGTTTTAACTAGATTCTGTTTTGATCAACATAATGTCCAAGATCGCCACTTACAGCAATTCCTGAATAAACGAACCATAATAAATTTCAAAAATTTATTTGTTCTAATTTGAACGCAAAGCGCTGTATGAATTAGTCGAAAATTCGCCCAAATAATTGCGGGGTTATAGTTTACGGAGAGAAGTTTTATTTATCATTATTATTTCTCTTAAAAAACTAGTAAAACGGCAAAGTGCGCGGTCAATTATTTTAATTAGGGCTAATTGACTATTTTTATGTAGTTTTAAAATCGATTTCGGCATCTAGAAATCAATTGAGCAAAAATCTGACTCATCTCATTACTTTGTCAGACAGTTGTTTTATTTCCTGAATGAATTGATTGAGTACAATATAAAATGTAATCGAAAATCCCTTAATCCAGCTTAATTCACTTTATTTGTTAATGTTTATCATAAATTTATGACAAATTACCGATCGCTTAAACCATCGCTGCATCGCATCGGATCATTGTCCAAGCTTATGGCGGCGATCGCCCTAACTACTTATATCTATATCCCTAATTACGCAAAAGCCGAAACCTATATTAATAACCGCACTTGCCCTGCGGATTTTCCGAGCTTAAGCGCAGCATTGGCTAAGGATTTGCCAGACTATCTCAACCGTGTCTATAGCCGTTTGCGGATTAAACGTGAGGTGATGACTATTAGTCAGCCAGAGCTAGAGCCTTTGCCTTTAGCCCCTGACCAAGCACGCGATCGCCTCCCACAGCAAGTATTCTTGTCAATCTTAGAGCGGCAAACTGGTAAAACCGAAACATCGCAACGGGCTTATTGGTTATTTGTGGTTCCCACCTCAAATGGTTGGCGGCTGTCGATGGCCTTTATGCGGATTGGTCAAGCGCCGCCTGTAGATGTCAGTGATGCTGCGATCTCGGATGCGACAAATAAGTGGTTGCGAGATTATTGCGATCCTCGTTATCAGCGTTAGGATAGTAGATATCGGCTGCGCCGATATCTACTACGTGGGTATGTGGGAAATTATGTCTTTATTTGAATCTGTGCGATCGCAAATGCCTGCGGAAATTCCATCGCAATTAGAACGCATGGATGCTTTCTGGACAAGCTATCGCCAAAACAATCAGAAAATCGAGAAGGTCGTTCAGACAACTTCAGAGAAGTTAGGCAACAAAGATTTTGATGCGATCGTTTGCGGTGGTACATTAGGCATATTTATCGCCTGTGCATTGCAACATCGAGGCTGGCGTGTGGCGATTATTGAACAGGGCATATTGCGAGGCAGAACACAAGAATGGAATATTTCTCGCAAGGAGTTAAATGCATTTTTAGAATTAGATTTATTGACAGAAGCAGAACTAGAAACTGCGATCGCGACTATATATAATCCTGCGAGAGTTGGCTTTCAGGGCGGTAAAGATTTATGGGTGCGTGACATTCTCAATATTGGTGTTGATCCTGTTTATTTATTAGAAGTTCTGAAACAGAAGTTTTTAGATGCTGGGGGAATATTATTAGAGAAAACTGCATTTAAACAGGCAATCGCCTATGCTGATGGTGTTGCTGTGGAAGTTGCATCTGCCACGGGAGAGGGAAACAAGAGAATTACGGGGCGATTATTGTTAGATGTGATGGGACATTTCTCCCCGATCGCCAAGCAAGCGCGATCGCAAGTACAGGGAAATATCAAGCCCGATGGCGTTTGTATGGTGGTGGGAAGTTGTGCGAAGGGAATGCCAGAAAAATCCTATGGTGACTTGATTTATAGCTTTACGCCTATACAAAAACAATGCCAATATTTTTGGGAAGCCTTTCCAGCTAAAGATGGTCGCACTACTTATATGTTTACCTATGTAGATGCCGATCCACAGCGTCCCAGCTTTGCAGAACTAATGGAAGATTATCTATTTTGGTTGCCCAAGTATCAAGAGATAGAATTAGCTCAACTAGACTTTCAACGAGTTCTCTTTGGCTTTTTTCCTTCTTACAAACAAAACCCTTTGCAAACCCCTTGGGATCGGATTTTGCAGGTGGGAGATAGCTCAGGAATGCAATCACCCCTTAGTTTTGGTGGGTTTGGTGCGCTGGTGAGACATTTGCCACGTTTGACCGATGGGATTGATACGGCTTTGCGTAGTGACTTGTTAGCCAAAGAAAATCTGCGATCGCTACAGCCCTATCAACCAAATCTCTCTGTAACATGGCTATTTCAAAAATCGATGAGCGTAGCTGTAAATCAACAAATCGAAAGCGATCGCATTAATTATCTGTTAGGTGTAACTTTTAACTCAATGGAGAAATTAGGTGATCGGGTTCTCTATCCATTTCTACAAGATGTGGTGCAGTTTATCCCCCTAGCGAGGACGATGCTGGCGATGTCTATTGCTGATCCTGTCTTAGTCCTGAAGATTATGCAACAGGTTGGAATTCCAACTTTATTAGATTGGCTCAAGCATTATCTGGGTCTAGGTGCATATAGCTTTCTGAATCAAATTGGTCAAAGAGTGGAACCTGCGATCACAAATCTCTTGCCTGAGCAAAAATATCAATGGCAACGCCAGATTGACGCATGGCACTACGGTTCGGGTGGTGACTATGAGATGTAGTCTTTATAATCATCCATTTGCGATCGCAAAACAACCATTTTAAGCGAATAAATCAAGACCAAAGCAAGAAAAGTGATAAGCTAACTTGAGATCGAAATATCGGTGAACTTATGACTACTAACGTTTTCGTCAACTTGGAATTAGTGGATTCCTCTATAGATGCTGAGGATTTGCAATTGGCGGCGCGTAATTTGCTGAAACAGGTTCGGGCAGTCGATGGTGTCGAAGGCGCTGATCTCGTTGCTGTAACTGATGTTCCTGAAGGCTCTATGGCTTTGGGTGGATTTGTGGTGGGTTTGCTGACCGCAGAGGTTAGTGCAGCGAATTTGCAAAAGTTGGGTGGATTTCTCAAGGATCGGATTATTGGTAAAACCTTGAAAGTGTCAGTTAAGGCTTACGGTAAGGAATTAGCGATTGAGGCTAGTAGTCAAGCGGAGTTTGATTATGCGATCGCTAAAGCAGACGAACAAATTGCAAAATGGGCAAGTCAGCCGAATACCCTGCAATAAATTGCGGGCTAAAAGCCTAAACCCGTTGAAACGGGTTAAATTCGATTCAACCCGTTTCAACGGGTTTTAGCTTTTAGCCAAGAACTTTAGTTCTTGGTAACTTCTCTAAAGGTCAGTAAGGAAATTAAGTCTGCATGAAACGTTTGGCTTTGTTGGTTGGCACAAGTGAATATCCTGAATGTGAAAAACTTTCACCTTTGCATGGCTCATTGCTGGATGTGGATGCGATGCAGCGCGTGTTGGTGGCAAATGGTGAATTTGCAACAGAAGATGTTGTGGTTTTAAAAAATGCTTCGAGACAGGCGATCGAGGATGCGATTCACAATTTGTTTAATGGGCGCGATCGCCAAAAAGATGATCTGGTGCTGTTTTATTTTTCGGGGCATGGGATTGTTGATGAGGCGAACAAGTTGTTTTTGGGTACGCCTAGCACTCGCAAAGAGGGCAATAAGATCGTCAAGCCAACGACTGTGGCGGCGACATATTTGCAAGAGGCGATGAATGATAGTAAGTCACAGCATCAGGTGTTGATTTTTAACTGTTGCTTTAGTGGTGCGTTTGCTCAAGGGCTGACGGTGATGGATGATGGTTCGGTGAACCTCAAGGAGCATTTGGGCGGTAAAGGACGGGCGATTTTGACTTCTTCAAGCTCAACCCAGTTTTCGTTTCAGCCTGATGGGGAGATGTCGATCTATACGCGCTATTTGGTGGAGGGGATTGAGACGGGGGCTGCGGATCGGGATGGAGACAGCAAAATCTCTGTTGATGAGTTGCATGAATATGCGGCGCTGAAGGTGTCGCAAGAGTCACCGAGTATGACTCCTGCTTTTTATCCAGTAGAACAGGGTGGCAAGATTTATATTGCTAAGGTTGCTCAAGCGAAGGATGATCCGCGCTTGGTGTATCGGCGCGAGTTAGAGGGTCGGATCGTGGATGGGAAGTGGTCACTTCCTGCTAGGAAATTGTTGGATTCTTTGCGAGTTAGATTGGAATTGTCGGAAGGGGATGCTGAAGGGATTAAGTCAGATGTATTAAAGCCAATATTGGCTAAAGCGCGGAAGTTAGAAGAGTATGAGGAATTGCTAAAGGAGATGTTGGAAGAACGAAATCCTCCATCGACTCAAGAGCTAAAAGATTTGCGTGACTATCAAAAGGATCATTTACGATTGCGTGATGAGGATGTTGCAGATATTGATCACAAATGTGGTTTGAAAGTGTTTGCTAGCCCAGTAATTGTGATACCTAAAGAGGTTGACAAGCCAAAAAAAGAATCTAATGGTCTAGTTTTGGACTTACCAAATGGTGTGAAATTAGAATTAGTGGATATTCCTGCGGGAAGTTTCTCAATGGGAAGTGATGACTATGATAGTGAAAAGCCAATTCATAAAGTTACTTTGTCAGCTTTTAAGATTGGAAAATATCCGATTACGCAGAAGCAATATCAGTCAGTGATGGGAAATAATCCATCGAATTTCAAAGGTGACAATCTTCCTGTTGAGAGTGTGTCGTGGGATGATGCAATTGCCTTTTGTAAGAAGATATCAGAAATAACGGGTCAAAAATTAAGTTTACCTAGCGAATCACAGTGGGAATATGCTTGTCGGGCTGGAAGTACAGGAAAGTATTGTTTTGGTGATGATGTTAATCAATTAGAGAAGTATGGATGGTATGATGAGAACTCAGGAGATAAAACTCATCCAGTTGGAGAGAAGTTAGCAAATTCTTGGGGATTGCATGATATGCATGGCAATATCTGGGAATGGTGCGAAGATTTATGGCACGGAAATTATAATGGTGCGCCCACTGATGGCTCTGCATGGTTGACTGGCGGCGATCAAAACAGACGCTCCCTTCGTGGTGGCTCGTGGTACTACGGCGATTTCGGTTGTCGTTCAGCGTTTCGCTTTAGGAACAATGCGTTCTAACGCTTCAACTATGTCGGCTTTCGAGTTGTAGTTTGAGTTTCTGTGTTCTTGTTTTTGGGCGTGAGGACTTAATTCTTTACACTCTTTCCCTTTTTTCTTTTCCCTCTTCATTATATGCTCTTTAGCGCCAGAGGCGCTTTTTTTTATTTCTAGAATCGAACATGAAAATTAAATGCATGAACTTCCAGTCATTCAAAAAACCTATGATCTAATCAAATGGTATATTCCAATTATTAATAAAATGCCAAAGCATCATAAATTTGGACTAGGTGACAGAATTACCTTATTTCTCTATCAGTTGTTAGAAGATCTAATCATTGCAAGATATACCAATGACAAAGTATTATTACTTGAAAATCTCAATGCTAAATTAGCCGTACTCAGACATCAATCAAGACTACTACTCGATTTTGAATTGGTTGAAGAAGCCCGATACATTCATATCAACACTCAATTACATGAAATCGGCAATGAAATCGGTGGTTGGCTCAAGCAGCAAAAACAACAGCAAAAGCCCAAAATTAGACCAGCATGAAACGATATGGCAATCTTTGGCAAGAAATTATTACCTTTGAAAATATTTTGTTAGCGACAAGAAAAGCGCAAAGAGGCAAGCGATTTCGTCCTAATGTTTTAGAATTTAATTTCAACTTAGAAATAGAAGTAATCAATCTTCAAAAAGAGTTAGAAACCAAAACCTATCAAACAGGTGATTACAAAGTATTTCAACTCATCGAACCAAAACCTCGTCAGATATCCGCAGCTCCGTATCGCGACAGAGTAGTACATCACGTACTATGTAATGTCATTTCTCCTATATTTGAGAAAGCCTTTATTCCTGATTGTTATGCCAATCGTCTAGGATTAGGCACTCATAAAGCCCTAATGCGATTCACTCAATTTGCGCGTTCTAGTCGCTTCGTTCTGCAATGCGACATCAAAAAATACTTCGCAAGTATTGACCACGAAATTTTAAAACAGATGATGCGTCAAAAAATTAAATGCCCTGATACTCTCTGGCTAATTGATTTAATTATTGATCGCAGCAATTCTCAAGAACCAGTCCTAAACTATTTCGCAGGAGACGATCTATTAGCTCCACTCACACATCGTAAAGGCTTGCCATTAGGTAATCTCACCAGCCAGTTTTTTGCGAATATTTATCTTAGTCAGTTCGATCATTTCGTCAAGGAAAAGCTTAAAGCTAAAAAATATCTGCGTTATGTTGATGATTTCGCCTTTTTTTCAGACGATCAAGACTTTCTCAAATCAGCAAATCTAGAAATAGACAACTATCTTTCCCAAATAAGACTTCTGCTCCATCCTGCCAAAACCCACTTATTTGAAACCCAATATGGAGCTAATTTCGTCGGGTTTCGGATCTTGCGCGATCGTATATCTGTAATTTCCAAAAATGTGAGGCGTGGCAGAAAACGTATAAAGTATCTACTAAAAAAAATAGAATCGCAGAAGTGTAGTACCATCAAACTCTATAGTTCTATCCAAGCATGGAAAGGACATCTGCAACATGGGAATACATGGCAGTTGCAGCAACAGTTATTTAGTGGACTTGATTTAACTCAAGCTGCTAGAGAAGGTGCAAATCCATAGCTCCCTTCGTGGTGGCTCGTGGAACAACAACGATATCAATTGTCGTTCAGCGAATCGCAATAGGAACAATGCAGACAAACGCAACAACAATATCGGCTTTCGAGTTGTAGTTTGAGTTTCTGTGTTCTTGTTTTTGGGCGTGAGGACTACCAATAGTCAGAGTCATTTCATGGGAATGGAATGAGCGTACATGGTGGCAGTCCAGATTTGTGCCTGTGATGTTGGTGACAGCATCCAAATATCAAACTGAGTCAGTTATTTGAGTAGGGCAACCGAAAGATTAGCTGATTCTTTGAATTCAAAGCAAATTATTAAAATGGAAAAAATAGCCAAATATCGCCAAATTGTTCGCGAATTACTAATTGCTCATGCCACCACAAACGAGCCAAACATCGAATGTCAACTTATCTTTGACACCGAACACGATCACTATCAAATACTCGATCTTGGCTGGCAAGGGCTAAACCGCATTTATGCCTGTTACATCCATTTAGACATTAAAGACAGCAAAATCTGGATTCAGCACAACATGACCGAAGCCGATCTTGGTCAAGAGCTAGTTGAAAAAGGCGTACCAGCTTCTGATATTGTGTTAGGCTTACATCCCCCATACAAGCGCCCCTACACCAACTACGGCGTTGCTTAAGTATTTTATAATTTCTAAAGTACTATTCAGTCTTACTTTTTCTTATTGAAGTAGATCTTTCAGTTCCTTCTCACAACGTTTCAATCGTTCTACTAATAAGCTCACAATAAACTTGTGAACTGAAGATGCCAATTGAGGATCTTCAATTTCGATTTTTTCAAAGGCTTGCGTCGAAAGATAATAGAGATGACTCAAGCGATCGGCGACAACAGACGCAGAACGAGGTGCATGAGTATATAAGCCCATCTCTCCCAAGATCGTTCCATGATTGTATGTTCGCAGTCGTTTTGTTTGGTCATTAGATAGTTCAAGAACTACACTGACTTGACCTGAAGCTAAAAAATACAGCCCATTCGATAAATCACCTTGACGAAATAGAAACTTTCCTTCAGGAAACTCCAACATTTCGAGATAACCCATTAGCTTGATCACCGATTCATCATCAGGAATGAATTCTTGAAGTTGTTCTTGAAAAGGAATAGACTCATCATCATACATGTGTTTGTTTTCCAAAACACGATTTTCACACCATTCAATCCCTCGATCTAAATCGTCAAACACAAAGCAAATATTTGACTTGTCCAGAATTAATCCGCCTTGATTTAATTGTTCTGCGATCGCTGGTTGGAGTTGTGTAAATACTAAATTTAAGTGTAGATTTTTTGCTAATTGTTTTAGCTTCATAAAGCTGAGAACTGCTGAAGAGTCTATTCCATTGACTAAACGGAAATCAAAAACAACAAATTGTAACTGGGTTAAATCAGGATTGTTGAGGCGATCGCTAATTTCGTCAAGTAAATCATTTGCCGTACCAAAAAATATAAAGCCATGCAGGACAAGGATATAGATACAGCCAGCTTCATCATGTAAACACATTCTTTGCGGGAAAGAGCGCTGCACATTACTCCGATATGTTGCGCCCGACAAAGTGTATTTGATGCCCGAAATTCGACCATAATTAAAAATAAAGAAAAAGCAAGCAATTAAGATACCCGCACCTACGCCCTCCAAAAATCCCCAAATTGCAATAATTATTAAAATTACAATAATGAGCAAATAATCTACTAGCGGCAATTGGAACCAAGCCTCGTAAACCCATCGTATCAACAACCGCAAACCAAGATATAAGAGCAAACCGCCCAAAATTGTCTTGGGTAAATAGGCTAAAAAAGAAGAACCAAAAATCAACGTTGTTCCGCAAAACCCACCAGCGATAATTGCTGCAAGAGGACTAGTCGCCCCAGCTTGCTGATTAAGAAGACTACGGTGAATTGAGAGATAGCTTATCCCACCACCACAAAATCCATTAATCAAGTTAGCGATCCCATTGGCGCGAAGCTCACGATTTAAATCAATACTTCTAGAAGTAGCTAGCTCTATGCCAGTGGCATTCAAAAGAATGGATACCATGACAATAACTGTCATCGCTGCTACAGTAACACTCTGCTTGATGACGATGGACCAATTTATATGGGTAAAAGTTGACCATTGCCAAGCTTGCCAAAGTTGTTCTCGTGGAAAAGGCTTAAAAAAATAATCTTGAGAGTTAAGCTGAGCAGAAAATGTATAAATCAGCCCCCACATACCATCAAAGCAAACGGTTCCAGCAAATAAAAGACTAGGCAAAACCCAAAAATACTTATAGCGTTCAACCATAAATAAGAGAACTACTGTAAATAGGAGTCCTAATAACCACTGAGATAGAGTTTCTAATTGGATAAACTTTGGTAGAGTTTCTAAACTGACTGAAAAGCCTGTCATTACTTTGAAAGAACTAGATGCAATTAACCAACCAGCTCCAGCTAGAAATCCACCGATTACTGGATAGGGAATGAATCTTACCCATCTTCCTAATCGAAACCAGCCTAAAATAAATAACAATAAACCTGTTGCTAATGTACTGAAAATAATCGTAGTCCAAACAGTTGGATATAGATATGCGTCAGATTCAGCATTGGGAAGTGATTGTGCAATCTCTACAGCAACTAACCCTAAAATAGCGGCAGAATTTGGATCAGAGCCAGCCAAAGCAAAAGGAAACGAACTCAGCCAAGCAACAATAATTGCTGTTACTGTTGCTCCAATTAAACTAATACTTAAGCCTTGAGGAAAAAAGCGTGCGAGATCTCCAGAAAAAATTATCGCAGCAAACGAAATCCCATAAACAAGATTTACCAATCCTGTCGTTATACCAGCAGACACGTTAGCAACAACGGAGGACGCGGAAAACACACGCATAATTTTCAAGATTAAAACAAGAATTTATATAGCAATCCTAAATAGGTTGTGAGAGTGCGCCCCTTCGGGGCGCCCGCGCCCCCCCCCCCCCAAAAAACCACCGGTTCCGGTGTTTTTTGCCGCCCCCCCCCCGCTTTGTTTGGGTGTTTTTTTACAACCCCCCCGGGGGGCTCGCTGGGGTCGGGTCGACTGGCGGCAGCTCAGTCGGGGAGGGGGCCTCTAACGACTAACCCAAGCGCGAATCTCGTAGCTGCCGACTCGCCTCTGCGGCGCACGCACCCTCCCCGAAAATCTACGCTGAAGGCGTGATTTTCGACCCTCCCAAGCGAAGAGATTGTCCAGCTTTTAAGTCGTTTGTTTGCTAGTAGTTGGGCGTTTGAGGCTGGCTATAGCTATCAAAAGAAAATGACCTTCGCATGGGTTGTCTCACGCACTACAAAGTGCGTTGCTTTGAGTTCCGAACCACACGGAGGTCATCCAAATGAGTTTAGCCGATCCGACTTCTTTAAAAAACCCAGTACAAGCCATTTCCGCTTCCTGAGTCTGACCCGCAGTGGCAGAAAATCAGCGAGAAGCTAGAAGCGGGGCATCTAGCTAAGTGCTTGTTTACTGTGCTTGCAGACATGACACAAAACGTCGCAGGTGATAAAGCGAACGTGGAGTCAATTACGAAGGTGGGCGCTGAGATTCATGGCTATGAGCCTACGCCCAGCGACCTCCGTCGCGGTCAATCAGCCGATCTAATTCTTGACAATGGCATGAACTTGGAACGCTGGGCCGAGCGCTTTTATAATAGTTTTCCTAAAGTCGATCGCCTAACTTTGAGCGAAGGCATTCAACCCATCAACATCGCCGAAGACTCCTATCAAGGTAAACCTAATCCTCATGCTTGGATGTCGCCTCAAAACGCCTTGATCTATGTCGAAAATATACGCAAAGCTCTGAGCAAAGCCGATCCTGTCAATGCCGCAACCTATGCCGCAAACGCAAAAGCCTATAGTCAGCAAATCCAAGCGATCGATACCAAGCTCAAACAAACTATTTCGACAATTCCTCCAGATCAGCGCTACATCGTCAGTTGTGAAGGCGCATTCTCCTATCTTGCCCGTGATTATGGATTAAAGGAAGTTTATATTTGGCCAGTAAATGCCGAACAGCAAGCCACTCCTAAGCAAGTAGAAAAAGTAATTGAAACAGTAAAAGCAAAAAAGATCCCAACCGTATTTTGCGAAAGTACAGTCAGTGATAAAGCCATGCAACAAGTAGTAAAAGAAACTGGAGCAAAGTATGGAGGTGTCTTTTATGTGGATTCCCTATCTCCTCCCGATGGACTTACCCCGACCTACCTCAAGCTCTTGGAATACAACGTTAATACATTAATCAAAGGCTTGCAAAAGTAATAAATAGATTTCTTGTTCTGTAGGGTGCGTTAGCAATAGCGTAACGCACCTAATAATCGCAAATGTGCGTTACGCTCGCTAACGCACCCTACGAGCTAAATCAAGATCAATGGAGAAAAATTATGAATACATTTAGCATCGATATTGAGAATGTAACAGTTGCCTATCATGGCAAAGTTGCCTTACATAGTGCATCACTCCAACTCAAAGCAGGTACAATCTGCGGCTTAGTCGGCATGAATGGCGCAGGTAAGTCCACGCTATTTAAAGCGGTGATGGGCTTTGTCAAACCTGTAAGCGGAAGAGTATTAATTAACGGGTTACCAATTCGCCTTGTCCAAAAAAATAATCTAGTCGCCTATGTACCTCAAACAGAAGAAGTAGATTGGAACTTCCCTGTGAGTGTCCATGATGTAGTGATGATGGGACGATATGGCTACATGAACTTCCTGCGCATTCCGAGTGTTCAAGATAAACAAGCCGTGCGTGATAGCTTGGAGCGAGTCGAAATGTGGGAAATGCGCGATCGCCAAATCGGTGAGCTATCAGGCGGTCAAAAGAAACGCACATTCTTTGCTAGAGCTTTGGCACAACAAGCTAGGGTTTTGTTGCTAGATGAACCCTTTGCGGGGGTTGATGTCAAGACTGAGAAGCTGATGATTAACCTGCTAATGGAACTCCGTGACGCAGGATATACGATTTTAATTTCCACCCATGACTTAGATTCGATCACCACATTTTGCGATCAAGTAGTTCTCATAAATCGCACAATTCTCGCCTATGGCGAGACTTCAGAAGTATTTACCGAAGAGAATCTTTCTCGCACCTTTGGCGGTTTTTTTTTTCTGCCCAAAAAAAAAAAAAAAAAACCCTTTTGTGGGGGGGGCCCGCCCCCCCCACCCCCACAACATTGGGTAGTTTACGTTGGGAAATTATCAGGAATAATCGAAATGGAATTAGTGAATTGGTTTACAGCACCCTTGCAATATGGGTTTATGGTCAAAGCGATTTTGGTGAGTGCCTTGGTCGGGATTGTTTGTTCAGCGCTATCTTGCTTCATGATCCTTAAGGGATGGGCGCTCATGGGAGATGCTGTTTCCCATGCAGTACTCCCAGGGGTCGTACTTGCCTATGTGATGAATATTCCCTTTGCGATCGGTGCATTTGTGTTTGGGGTGGGTTCGGTAATTGCGATCGGATTTATCAAATCCAACACCCGCATTAAAGAAGATACAGTCATTGGATTGGTATTCACAGGACTATTTGCCTTCGGGATTGTGTTAGTTTCTAAAGTTAAAAGCACAGTCGATTTAGGTCATATTCTCTTTGGCAATGTGCTCGGAATCGGTGATAGCGATATCCTCCAAACCGTAATCATTAGCGTCATTACCTTAGTAACACTCGCGCTTTTACGCAAAGATTTAGTCCTGTTTTGCTTTGATGTCACCCATGCGCGTTCAATCGGTTTGAATACTACATTTCTCTATTACATTCTCTTATCTTTGTTATCACTCACAGCTGTGGCAGGACTTCAGACAGTAGGGATTATTTTAGTCGTAGCTATGCTGATTACCCCTGGAGCAACTGCCTATTTATTAAGCGATCGCTTTGACCACATGGTGTTGATTTCGATGGCATCGGGGATGTTTTCCAGCGTGATGGGAACTTATATTAGTTATCACATTGATGGCTCTACAGGCGGCTGCATCGTCGTTTTGCAAACCTTATTATTTCTAACGGCGATGATTTTTGCGCCGAAGCATGGAATGTTAGTGCGATCGCGTCAACAAATTATAGAGTCCTAATCGGGTTGCATACCTTCAGCTATAGGATCGAAACCCACTGGGAATTTGGTATTAAGGCTATATTTTGCCCCAACAAACTTTGCTTCTGTTGCTACGGCTTCGGATAAATCTGCACTGTTTAGATTCGCTTCACTTAAGTCTGCTTCCCGAAGTCTAGCTTGGGTTAACTTAGCATTTAACAGAATTGCCCCATTTAAAGAAGCTTTAAGCAATATAGTTTTATGAAGATTTGCACCTGTCAAAAGGGAGCGACTAAGATTTGCACCAGTAAAATTTGCGCGACTTAACTCAACTCTATTGAGAATTGCGGTTGATAGATCTGCCTGAAACAAAAGTGCAGAGCTAAGATCCGCTCCTGTAAGATCGGCTTTTCTGAGACTAGCTCTACTCAAATTAATCTCTTTTAACACTAATCCACTTAAGTTAGCTCCATCTAAGTCAGAGCCTTCAAAGTTGCGATCGCCTTGGTTGTATTGCTCTAATAATTGCTCAGCACTACTCACTTTTGCCATGTGTCTATACCAGTTATTTCCTTTCTTAATCCAGTTTTGTCCTGCGGTCACTCCAAAGAGATCTGCATCGTCTAGGATAGCGTAAAGGTTAATCTTTATTTCCCAGCGCTCAAGAGTGGAGAATACATCATTAAAGCGAAATTCTCTGTAACAAACTCTTCATTTAGGAGTTGATTTGTACTTGAGTCATAGATTTGTCGAAAAAGCTGATTTTGCCGCATGTATCGTCCTGCGATTGGGCCAGTGATCAGATGATTCTTCTCGATTATTTCGTACCTATAGATACTTTCAGTATCAGAACGGATTTCTCCACATAGATGTTCATTAGTTAGCCACAAACAAAACTGATATTGGTGATTTGTTTTATTCTCAATTTGGAGATCGATATAGTTATATGACAATGTTGCGCCACTTCCAAAAGGCAATGTCCGATTCACATCAGGAAAAACATCATAACTATGCCGCCAGCGTTCTTTAATCGATAAAGGAGAATGTAAAGTCATCCAATAAATTAAATTTCCTAATTGGCACAGTCCCCCTCCATAACCAGTGCTAACTTTGCCATTATCTAAAACCATCCCCAATTTAAAGCCTCTTTGCTTAGTTGGATTCCCCACTATATACCAAAAAGAAAAGACCTGATTGGGCTGAATTACCAATCCATCTATTTGCGCGATCGCTAGACGCAAGTTGGTAACTTTGTTATATTGCAGCCACATTTCCACATCTTTTAATTGGCGCAGTAGAATCGATTGATGGGTAAATATTGGCGCAGGTAAGCGATCGAGTAGGATCTCTGTAGCAAATTTGATGTCAGAGAAAATCCACTCAAATCGACGCTTAAGAATGTAGAAACATCGCCCTAACCATAACCTCAATTTACTGCGTTTGATCGCCTGTTGAAAATTATGGTTTTGCATAGTTTTCTAATTTCTTTATTGGTTTATCATTTCAATTTCAAAAAGTATATCTATCTTCATCTTGCTCCTATCCCACTGAACAATTAGTAGTGGGGGGCGCAGCCGCGCCCGACGAAATATTTTTTATGGGGTTTTGCCCTAATAAAAGAATCCGGT
>JALQCR010000095.1 GCA_023336205.1 Pseudanabaena sp. Salubria-1 | reverse complement strand
CCCCCCCCCCCCCACACCACCCCCCCCCCCCACCCCACCCCCCCCCCCCCCCCCCCCCCCCCCCCCCCCCCCCCCCCCCCCCCCCCCCACTTCTGGATTTTATATCTTCGTAAATTGGTAGCGCAAAAACAATTCTGATTCGTGATGATATAGCGATCGCAACTTGAGATTGGGTAAATCAGCACCACCAAGCCCATAACCTGAACCGCCAATAACGGTCATATTATCGGCTCCGCCAACTACATGAGGAGCTAACGTCAAAAACAATTCATCGGCTAGCCCTTGAGAGATTAGCGAATAATTTAAGGCGGGACCACCTTCCACTAAAAGCCGCTTAATACCAAGTTGCTCAAAAAGCATTTTCAATACCTGTTTTAGGTCAATTTGGTGATCCTTAGTGGGAAATCGAAAAATTTGCGCTTTCTCTTCAAGCCAAGGTTCGACGGAAGTATCCTGTCCCAGCAAAGCAATTCGTAAATCTTTTCCAGCGTTCCAAAACCTATGGTCGCTAGGCAGATTACCCGAATTACTAATCACGATGCCGAGGGGCTGAGGCTGGGAAAAGTTTTTTTGGCGTTCCTCTAATAGTTCAGGAGGTACGGTAGGGATAAAGGCATCTTGGCGTAGCGTCGTGCCTCCAGCTAAAACAGCATCAAATTGCGATCGCAGTCTTTGCATTAGTAGGCGATCAGGACGTGAACCTAATCCCGTCAGTTTCCCCTCATAGGTTGTCGCTTTGCCATCAATGCTAGACACCATATTAAAACCAATATATGGGCGCTTAGCAGTGCGATCGCCTTCATTCAGTTCAAATTCCACACCTTCAGTTGGGAAAGCTAGTTCTTCAAAGTTATAAATGCGATCGTGAGATGAGTAGAAGCTCTTATACATAGACCTTTCAACAAGTTGCTATTAAACATGTCCAAGATATTTATTAAAAGAAATACAAAGCATTTCTTTTAATAAATATCTTGGATTTTTTATACCTATCGCCAAGTATGACACACTGATTGACTGACAAAAGTGGTAAGAGAAGTTGCGAGAAAGTATACAGAGAGAGCGCGAATTTAGCGATCGGGGCTCAGTCATATCAATACCAAAGCTAGGCAATGCCCACCCTACTTCTTTTTTAATAACGATCGCGATAAAATACAGAAAATATTCTTGTAACATTAGGTGCGATTTTTAGATGACTTATTCTCTGCGCATTGTGGATATGGCTGAAAGCGATCGCCCCCGTGAAAGGCTACTCAGTCAGGGCGTACGCAGCTTATCCAATGCAGAGTTAATCGCGATCCTATTAGGTACAGGGCAAGGAGCAGGCAAACTCTCCGCCGTAGGATTAGGTCAGCTAATCTTGCAAACCATAGGCAAAGATCGCACCAGTGACCCAGTGGCAGCTTTGCAAAACGTATCGCCACAAGAACTCATGCAAATCGAAGGAGTTGGTCCCGCAAAAGCAACCGCAATCTTAGCTGCGATCGAGTTAGGTAAAAGGGCGCTCTATGCCAAGCCTCCAGACTTAACTGAAGTTACTGATCCATCGGTAGCAGCCGCAGCGCTCAGTCAAGACCTAATGTGGCAACCACAAGAGCGCCTCGCCGTGGTGATGCTCGACAACAAAAATCGAATTATCGCCCAACGCATTATTACAATCGGCACTGCGACAGAAACCCTCGCCCATCCCCGTGATATTTTCCGAGAAGTTCTTAAAAGCGGCGCAGTTCGTTTAATTATTGCGCACAATCATCCATCAGGAAATACCTCTCCAAGTCCTGAAGATATCACGCTTACTCGCCAATTACTAGAAGCAGCGCGAATGCTGAGTATTCCACTTTTAGATCATTTGATTTTAGGAAATGGAACCTTTTCCAGTATTCGAGAAACTTCAACATTATGGAAAGAAGTTCCTCAAGCAGAATAAAAAAGGTAGGGGCAATTCATGAATTGCCCCTACCTGATGCGTTATTTTCGGTAATACCAATCCACAAAAGTGTGGCTACACTTTTGTGGATTAAAAACTAAACCCTGTAAGGGTTTTAAAACACAAAATGGCGTAGCCATTTTGTGTTTTGGTATAAGTCCTAAGAGAAAGACTAGCGAGGATTTACTTAACGCATCATGCCGCGATTGGATTGGCGTTGTTGCTTCATTTGCTCAAGTTGTTGTTGCTGAGTAGGAGTCAAAACGTTCTTCATTTGCGCTTTGGTATCTTCAGCGATCGCCTTCATCTGTTGCTTTTGAGCATCAGTCAGATTGAGAGACTTGCGTACTCCTTTGCGATCGCCAGATTGACGAGCTTGTTCCATAATTGCGCGTTGTTCAGCAGTCAAGACACTTTCGTGACGAGCTTTTGCACTTTCACGAATCGTTTTCATTTGAGTCTTTTGGGCTTCAGTCAAGTTCAACTGTTTCCAGCCTTCACCTTGACGAGGCTTGCGTTTTTCGGTGCTATTTTGAGTAGTGTTTTGTGCAGCAACGAGATTAGGGATTGCCACGGCTCCAACCGCTACGGTTACACAAGCGATCGCCAACAAGCTTTTGATATTACGAAACATTTGATTTTCCCCTTTGTGAGAAGGCTTAATTATCTATACGAGTGTTTTGACAAGCATCACAATCAAAAGGTTCAAAACCCAAAGAATTTTTTTAATTTGTAGGGTGGGCTATGCCCACCTTATACCAATTCACAAAAGTGTGACAACACTTCTGTGAATTAAAAACCAAACCCTGTAAGGGTTTTAAAAACACAAAATGGCGTAGCCATTTTGTGTTTTGGTATTACTCCAAAAAGAGAGAGGGGGGGGGGGGGGGGGGGGGGGGGGGGGGGTGTTTTTTTTT
>JALQCR010000011.1 GCA_023336205.1 Pseudanabaena sp. Salubria-1 | reverse complement strand
TATTAACCACAAAAAAAAAAACAAAAAAAAAACCCCCACCCCCCCCCCCCCCCGGGGCCCCCCCCCCCCCCCCCCATTCTCTTTGGGGTCTTGGCTAGGCGATACTTCGCACCTACCCATGTTTAGGTTTTGTAACAAAAGACCACTTGTGGGATACGTTTACACCCATAGGAAGGCTAAAGTATAAATAGAAATTTATATGGAGTCACAAGAGTGTCACCTACTGAAGTCGCAAACATAATCGACCAAGACAATGCTGGATTAGAGGAAAGTCTAGAGCAACTTAAGACCAGTGATCTGCATGTGGTCGAAACTTGCCCCCTATTAGCCCCCGTCGAGGTAAAAGCCGAATTACCAATTACCCCTGCGATCGCCAAAGTCGTAGCAAGTGCTAGAGCCAGAATCAGAAATATTTTAAATGGCAGCGATCGCCGTTTACTAGTTGTCGTTGGTCCTTGCTCAATTCACGATGTCAAAGCAGCCCGTGAGTATGCCGAAAAGTTAGCCCAATTTCGTGATGGCGTAAGTGATGCCCTCGAAATTGTGATGCGCGTCTATTTCGAGAAGCCACGCACTACAGTTGGCTGGAAAGGGCTGATTAATGATCCGCATCTCAACGGTACATTTGATATTAATTACGGTATCCGCATGGCGCGGGGACTATTGCTGGATGTGGCAAAGTTGGACTTACCCAGTGCTACCGAATTGCTTGATCCGATTGTGCCACAGTATCTAGCTGACTTGATCTCTTGGACAGCGATCGGGGCGCGGACAACTGAGAGTCAAACTCACCGCGAAATGTCCTCTGGTTTATCAATGCCTGTAGGTTTCAAAAATGGTACTGATGGCAGTATTGATGTGGCGATTAACGCCTTACTGTCCGCACGTCAGCCCCACCGTTTTCTTGGGGTTAATAATGAAGGTAGGGCAAGTATTGTCACTACTACAGGTAATCCTGATGGGCATATCGTTTTACGTGGTGGCAAGCAGGGACCAAATTACGACAAGGTACATGTAGATGCGATCGCCAATCGTCTTAGTGATCGCAAGCTATTGCCATACATGATGGTCGATTGCAGTCACGACAATAGTGGACAAGATTACAATCTTCAGCCAACTGTACTGCAAGATATCGCTGAGCAGGTGCGTAATGGCTCAGAACATATTGTGGGCATCATGCTCGAAAGTCATCTCAATCGAGGCAAGCAACCTTTGAAAGAATTGGCAAAATTAGAATATGGCAAGAGTATTACCGATGGTTGTATTAACTTTGAGACCACTGTTGATGTTTTGACAGATCTCGCTAATGCAGTGCGATCGGGACGGTTTTAATCAAACCCAAAAGCACAAATCGCCCGCATAGCGGGCGATTTGTGCTTTTGGGTTTTGCCCAGTTAAAGGTTTTCTTTGACAAAAGCGCGAAACTTAACTTCAGCAGCAATTTCGTCCTGTTGCGCTTCTTCTAGAAAGTTATATAAATATTCTTTTTGCATCCAAGGGAAAGTAGGACTGCGATCGCACTCTACATATTGCGCTTCCTGTAATGTATAAATCTTTAGTTCCTGTCCGTTATATCGCCAAAATTCAGGCACACCCATACTGGCATAAAGCCTATTTTTATCAATGTCAGTATGAGTAATATCCACCTCAACTACTAGATCGGGAGGAGGATCTTGACTAAAATCAACAATTTTTCCTGCAACTTTCGGTTGATTCTGAATGTAGTAAGCACAATCTGGCTCAGCACCTCGTTCAAGATCGGGGCGATTAATTGTCGTTGAGCGCATTGATTTGAGTTTCAGACCCATTTCTAAGACCAAAATGCGAATAAATAAACCAATTAATTCACTTGAGTATTCGTGAGTTTCTAAAGGCATAGTGATTTCAAGGATGCCGCGATCATAGGTGAGCCGTGCGGCGCGACTGTCGGGAAGAGCATTGAGGATTTGTTGGTATGACAGCCAGCTAATTCCTTTTAGCGCAACTCGATTTTCACCTTGTTTCGCTGCTACGGTAACTGCCGAAGTGGAAGGTTGTATTTCTGGTGGTAAAACTGTGAGAACCATATATTAACTACAACTCTGCTTAAAAACATTCTAAAGCAAAAACAAAGAGAAGGGACGCGATGCGTCCCTTCTCTTTTAGGAAACAGTGATTAGATCCGCAGAAAGGCGTTTGAAGGCGAGGCGTTCGTTTTCGATATCGACAAAGATGGTGTCGCCATCAGCATAGTCTCCGCGCAAAATCCCCTTCGCGATTTGGGTTTCCAGTTGACGCTGGATGATTCGCTTTAGTGGACGTGCTCCGTAGACTGGATCGTAGCCAACTTCCGCAATGAAATCTAAAGCTGCATCGGCGATTTTCAACGTCATGCGGCGATCGCTTAAACGTTGCTCTAAACGTTGAACTTGAAGTTTAACGATACGGCGCAATTCATCACGGCGGAGAGCATGGAAGATCACAATTTCATCAATACGATTCAAGAACTCTGGACGGAAGCTCGATCGCATCGATTCCATGACCCGATCGCGCATTTCGTCGTATTTAGAATCATCGCCAGCAATATCAAGAATAAACTGCGAACCGACGTTACTTGTCATGATAATAATTGAGTTCTTAAAGTCAATAGTGCGACCTTGGGAATCGGTAACGCGACCATCATCAAGGATTTGTAGCATGATGTTAAACACATCAGGATGTGCTTTCTCTATCTCATCAAAGAGAATTACCGCATAAGGACGACGACGCACAGCTTCTGTCAGTTGCCCGCCTTCTTCGTAACCGACATATCCAGGAGGTGCGCCAACTAAACGAGAAACGCTATGTTTCTCCATATATTCTGACATGTCAATCCGCACCATCGAGTCTTCAGTATCGAAGAGATAGGCCGCGAGAGCCTTGGCTAATTCCGTCTTGCCGACACCCGTTGGGCCTAAAAAGATAAAGCTAGCAATTGGACGATTTGGATCGGCGAGCCCCGCTCTAGAGCGTTGAATGGCATCTGCGATCGCAGTTACGGCTTCTTCTTGACCAACGACGCGATCGTGCAATACATCTTCCAATTGTAAGAGATTCTCTTTTTCGGATTCCACTAGCTTACTGATGGGAATGCCAGACCATTTCGAGATAATCTCCGCAATGTCTTCTTCTGTAACTTCTTGACGCAATAGCGATCGTCCTGAAGTTTGCGCTTCCTTAAGGTTTACCTCACCGACTTCTAGTTGACGTTGTAAGTCTGTCAGCTTGCCATACTTGAGTTCCGCAGCTTTATTTAGGTCATAATCTCGCTCAGCTTGCTGAACTTCTACATTTACATGCTCGATACTTTCCTTTAACTTGCGAATGTTATCGATGACACTTTTTTCAGCTTCCCATTGCGCTTTGAGAGTGGTTTGTTCTTCCTTCAAGTCACCAAGTTCGCGATGGAGCTTCTCCAAACGTTCTAGAGATTCGCGATCGTTTTCTTTCTTGAGCGAAAGGCATTCCATTTCAAGCTGAATCACCTTACGATTAATTTCATCAAGGGCTTCAGGTTGCGAGGTGATTTCCATTTTTAGCTTAGCGGCAGCTTCGTCAACCAGATCGATCGCTTTATCGGGCAAGAAGCGATCGCTAATATAGCGATTTGAGAGCGTTGCTGCTGCAACTAACGCAGTATCAGAGATTTTTACGCCATGATGTAGCTCATAGCGATCGCGCAAACCGCGCAAAATCGAGATCGTATCCTCGACATTGGGCTGATCGATGAAAACCTGTTGGAAGCGACGTTCGAGAGCAGCATCTTTCTCTATATATTTGCGATATTCATCTAGAGTCGTCGCACCGATACAGCGCAACTCACCTCGCGCTAACATAGGCTTGAGCAGATTACTAGCATCCATAGAGCCTTGAGTCGCACCCGCACCAACTACAGTATGAATTTCATCGATAAAGAGGATAAATTGACCACTGGATTCCGTAACTTCTTTAAGAACAGCCTTCAATCTTTCTTCAAATTCTCCACGATATTTTGCCCCTGCAATCAAGGCTCCCATATCAAGAGCAATCAACTTCCGATTTTGGAGTGATTCAGGCACATCACCGCTAAGGATACGTTGCGCTAAACCTTCCGCGATCGCAGTTTTACCCACCCCTGGTTCACCGATTAAGACAGGATTGTTTTTGGTGCGGCGAGACAAAATCTGAATGGTGCGACGGATTTCATCATCGCGCCCAATTACAGGATCAAGCTTGCCTTCACGGGCTAATTCAGTGAGATCGCGACCATATTTAGTCAACGCTTCATATTTATTCTCAGGAGATTGATCGGACACTTTTTGCTTGCCTCGGACTTGCTGGATTACATTACGGAGATTGGCTTCATCGAGTCCCATTTCCTGATAGAGAGCTTTCCCGAAGCGATCATCTTTGCAGTAGGGGAGCAAGATATGCTCGATGGAGATAAAATCATCGCCAAAACTTTTACGTTCCTTTTCGGCGCGATCAAATAGTACTTCTAAATTTTTGCCCAAGTATACAGAACTATTAGAACTCGATACTTTGGGCTGACGATTGATAAACTCATCAGTGCGATCGCGCAATTTTTGAATATTGATTCCAGCCTTACTAAAGATGCTAGCTGCTAGCCCTTCTTCTTCTAATATTGCTTTAAGTAAATGCTCTGGCTCGATCTGTTGTTGCTGAGCCGCTTTCACCACATCGGGTGTTCTTGCGATCGCTGCCCATGCTTTTTCGGTAAATTGATTGGGATTAGTTGGTTGCATCGCCAGTTACCTCCTGTGATTTAGATGTCTGCGAATATTTTAAGGCTTCCAGCTTTGAAACGGGATCGGTTCTACATGGATAAAGGGTGCGTGTTGCCGTACATTGGGATTACATTTAGCTGTTACAGTACGTCAGCTAAGGTGACTTTTGTTCTATGAATGTGTGCGATCGCTTGATTGCTTGCTAACAGATCTATGGGTATAGTGCTCGCCGTTTAACTTGATGGGCGCACAACTCTAATGAGATTACCTTGTAGAGATTCTTGTGTAGAGATCGCTTCGTTAATTCGGGTTGCCATTCGAGGGCGATCGCTGTCATTGGTTAGGCTGCCTCGTTATTTGCAAGAATTACGGCGGCAATTTCTTCGGGATAGGCTTCGGAGTAAGTCCATGCGTTGACGAGATCGGCGGCGGTGATGTGGGGATAGTCTTGTAGCAGTTGGGCTTCGGTGATGCCCAGTTGTTGGGCTTCGACTAGTAACCAAACAGCTATTCGGGTTCCTGCAATGCAAGCTTCTCCTCCACAAACTCCTGCCGTTTTAGTAGACCTCTTGCAGAACTGAAAATTAATCCAGAGCAGAGAAAGTTTTAGAAGCAACAAGAGCGACTTCAAAGTTATAAATGGCGGCAATCAAATTACAACGCAAACCAAAACGACGACGACGATTACGATAAGGTAAAGAGAGAATCTTAAAAATCTTCAAGCGACGATTAACATGCTCAATCGCAATACGTTGACGTGCAAGTTGGCGATTAAAACGCTTATCCTCCTTGGATAATGAGCCATTTTGAGGCTTTTTGATAGGAATTTGCGAGTTAGGATGCAACTTTTGTAAGCCTTGATAACCCTTGTCTGCCAAACCTTGTGTCTGTGCGTGAAAATGAACTCCACTTGCCTTGAATAATGAGAAATCATGCTGCTTGCCCTTACCGTAAGCGGTACAAACTATCTTGAAATTAGTCAGATCGACCACCAATTGGGCTTTGAGGGCATGATGCTTTTTCTTACCGCTATAAAAATGTTTCTGGTGATATTTAGGGCGCTCAACCTTTGTCTCAGTTACATCAATGGCAATTATGGCTGGAGCCTTCTCCTGCCATAATGACTTTTTTCCTGCTAACCGAAACTTTTTCGATTTAATTAAGACATTTTCTACTTTTTTGACGATGCGGCAAATCGTCGATTCTGACACTTCCCAGTCGCTAGCAATATGAAAATAGGTGCGATATTCACGCCAATACTGCAAAGTAACCAATATTTGGTCTTCTAGACTTAGCTTTGGTTCTACACCACCTTGTCCTTTGCTTTGGGCTGCTTGTTGCATTAGTTCCGTCATTTGAGCAAATGTTTCTCTTCTTACTCCAAATAACCGTTTAAATTCTGTCGCTGATAGATTTTGACTGGCTTCGTATTTCATCGCTTAATTTGAGTTCTGATAAAAAGCTTATAAATCTAACATGTTTTTGGTTCTGCAAGAGGTCTAGTGATTCCTTTTCCGCTTTTAGTTAGGTTTTTGGTGAGCCGTTGGATAATTGCGGCTCGGTCGGTGAGTGATATGTTGAGAAATTGATGTTCGATTTCTTGAGTGGTCATGGCGATCGCAGGTAAATAGAATTATGCTTATTGTAACAATCTGGTGAAGAGCGATCGCCTATTCATTTCATTGGTAAAATCGCCTCTTACTTGCTGACAGGTTTATGAGTATAGCGATCGCACCTCACAAATTGCTGTAACAAGTATTTATAATGGGATTGAGCTTGTTTACCATCTTTTCTTGCTTTTATCGCTATGCCAGCCAAAGACATTTACCATGATGCAGTTAAAAATGCCCTCATCAAAGATGGCTGGATGATCACGGCTGATCCTTATCTGATTCGATATAAAGACGTTGATTTGTTCGCTGATTTGGCTGCGGAAAAGCCGATCGCTGCCGAACGTCAAGGACAAAAAATTGTGGTTGAGGTTAAAAGTTTTTTAAGCCCGTCACCAATGCGAGACTTTGAAATCGCACTGGGACAGTATATCGTCTATCGAAATTTAATCCAGTTAACTGCTCCTGAATACAGTCTCTATCTTGCGATCAAGGAAAGCAGTTATCAAAATTTTTTCCTAAGAGATTCAATTCAAGATCTGACGCGGATAAATTCAATTAAGTTGTTGGTTATTAATACAATGCAGGAGGAAGTTTTACAATGGATAGACTAGACAAATATCGTATTGCTATCAAGAAAATTTTGACTGAATATCATAGCTGGGCTTCTAACTCTAATATGAGAGATAGAGAGAATTGTCTAGTTTTTGATGATGTTCACGATCAATATTTTTGGTTTTTAATGGGTTGGCAAGGGCAGAGGAAATATAGGAATATTCAGGTACATATCCGTATTAAGAATCAAAAGATTTATATTGAGGAGGATTGGACTGAGGAGGGGATTGCTAATGAGTTGTTAACGGAAGGTATTCCTAAGTCTGATATTGTTTTGGCTTTTCATGATCCTGAGACTCGGAAGTTAACAGAGTTTGCTGTAGCTTAACTGTTGGATAAGATGTAAAATGATTAATACAGTTTGCTAAAACGTTATGAGGATTGACATCTGTGATCGTCAAAGAGTTAGAACAGCAACTTCTCGCCCTTAGACCTAGTGAAAAGGTGCAGGTGATCCAGTTACTTGCTCAAAGTTTGGGTAGTAATTGGCAGGGAATTGAGAAAACACCTAAAGTTTGTGGTGGTCAGGCTTGCATTGCGAATACAAGAATTCCTGTTTGGGTACTGGTAGAGGCTCGCCGTTTGGGATATAGCGATCTTGATTTATTGACAAGTTATCCAACGATTACGGCTACGGATTTAGCGAATGCTTGGGTATATGCGGCGGCTCATAGGGATGAGATTGATTTGGTAATCGAGCAGAATGAGGCAGCTTAGGGGATGGTACGTTTTTATGCGGATGAGCAGTTTCCCTTTCAGGTTGTGGAATTGTTGAGAAATCTTGGTTATGATGTTTTGACGGTGCAAGAAGCGGGAAATGCTAATCAACGGATACCTGATGATCAGGTGTTGATGTTTGCGATAAGTCAAGAGCGCTCAATTTTGACTATCAATAGAATTGACTTCATTCGTTTGCATCGTCTTGATGATAATCATTTCGGGATTGTTGTATGTACAAATAATCGTAATTGGGAACAGTTTGCTGAAAGGATCGATTGGAGGGTGAGAGCAGAGGAGTCGTTACAAGGAAAGTTGATTCGGGTGGTGCGTCCGTCTGTTTAAATTAGCGATCGCGCTTATTCATTTCACGGGTAAAATCGCTTGACTGCTTGTTGACAGGTTCATGAGTATAGCGATCGCCTAACTGATGAGGTTAAGCTCGTAGGCGATCATACAGCAAATACCGATCAAACCCGCCACAAGTCTAATAAGCTAAAAGTATTATCAAGGAAAGATTACATATGGCAGCATATTCGCTAGATTTACGAAAAAAGATATTAAGTGCTTGGGAAAACAAAGAAAATACGCAGAGAGGCATAGCTAAACGATTTAAAGTAAGCTTGTCATTTGTTCGAGATTTTTTGCGTCGGTATCGAGAAACAAATGAAATAGCAGCAAAACCCCAAGGAGGAGATCGGCGGTCGAAAATCAAAGGCAAAGATGAAGAATTAGTAAAGACAATTGTTGAAGCGCAAAATGACATATATCTCAGAGAGATCAAAGAAAAACTACATGAAACAAAGACAATAGAAGTGAGCGTATCAGGATTGAGTCGTACGCTTAAGCGCTTAGAATTAGGGCGTAAAAAAAAACTTTAGTAGCCAGCGAACAAGCGACAGAAAGAGTGAAAAAATTGCGTTATGAGTTTCGTCGTTGGCTAGATACGATAGATGTCAAAAACCTTGTATTCATTGACGAGACAGGGCTAAATCTAGCGATGACGAGGCTTTATGGTAGATGTCAAGGAGGATGTAGGGTATATGATGACCGTCCAGGTAACAAAGGTAGAAACATCACTTTAATTGGAGCCATGAGTGATGAAGGGTTGATTGCTGCGATGACTTTTGCTGGTAGTCTCAACACCGCCAGTTTTTTGGTTTTCATTGAGAAAATACTATTGCCTCGGTTATGGGTTGGGGCAATTGTCGCTATGGATAATTTGCCTGTACATTACGCTGCAATGGCTAAAACCCTAATTGAATCCGTTGGTGCTCAGGTTAAGTTCATCCCTCCCTATTCTCCTGATTTATCGCCAATCGAGTTATGTTGGTCAAAATTAAAAGAGATTATTCGCTCGGCTAAAGCTCGCACAATTTCGGCTCTTGACGACGCAATTACTATGGCTATTAATTCTATTACTGATGAAGATGCTCTTAATTGGTTTCATCATTGTGGGCTCTGCTTCGACCCTTTTAGTTAGCTCCTTTTGTGGCGGGTTTGATCGGTATTTGCTGTAAGACTCTTGGGATGGATGTAGCAGGAAGGGTTGAAGCTGTTGGCAAAGATGTCACTCAGTTTCAGCTTGATGATGAGGTCTTTGGTGACTTGACTGAATGTGGTTTTGGCGCTTTTGCCGAGTATGCCTGTGCAACTGAATCTAGCTTGGTGCTAAAACCTGCCAATATCTCATTCGAGGAAGCGGCAACTGTTCCAGTAGCAGCTCTTGCAGCTTTGCAGGGATTGCGGGATTTTGGGCAGATTCGGTCTGGACAGAAGGTGTTGATCAATGGAGCTTCTGGTGGAGTGGGTTCTTTTGCAGTGCAGATTGCGAAGATGTTTGGCGCTGAGGTTACGGCTGTATGTAGCACAAAAAAAATGGAGATGGTGCGATCGCTTGGTGCTAACCATGTGATTGATTACATTCAAACTGATGTCACTAAAAATGGACAGCTTTACGATCTGATTTTCGATGCTGCCGCTTATCGTTCAGTGTTCGACTATCTGCCATCATTGACGACCGAGGGAACCTATGTATTAGTTGGTGGTTCCACGGCTCGATTTTTTCAAGTCATGTTTTTTGGATCTTTAATTTCGAGAATCAGTCACCGACAAGTAAAATGCTTGGCTTCAAAACCTAATCAAGCAGATCTAGTCATCTTGAGAGATCTGCTGGAAGCTAGGAAAATCTCTCCCTTAATAGATCGCCATTACAGCCTGAGTGAAGTCCCGACGGCAATTCGTCACCTCGAAGAGCGTCAGGTAATAGGAAAAGTTGCGATTGTTGTTTGAAATGCATCATCCCAAAAATTGAGTAGCAGTACAAAGCACTGCTACTCAATTTTATTTGCTTATGAACAGTTAGGATAGAATTAATTACTGAGCATTATCGGATCAGTGTTAATTCATCTAAGCAAAACCATTGGAGACAAAACAATGACAGTTGCGATCGCGAAAAAGATGACTTTTGATGAGTTCCTCGAATACAACGACGGGACAGATACTTTATATGAATTAGAAAATGGAGAACTAATTCCTGTGGCTTCAGAAAGTGAAATTAATCAACTGATTGCCGTGTTTCTATTGATCTATTTTTCTCAATTAGGGATTCCTGCTAATCGCCTAAGAATGAAAACAGAAATAGCGGTGCATAGCCGACAGGTGAATGTACGAGTCCCAGATTTAATGGTTTATTCTGAAGAATTGGCGATCGCTATGCAAGGTGCAACCCGATCGCTAGTATTGCTAGATATGCCACCACCATTGTTAGTTGTTGAAGTGGTCAGTCCCAATCAAGCAAGTCGAGATTATCGCTACAAGCGCACTGAGTATGCAGCGCGGGGCATTGCCGAATATTGGATTGTTGATGCGATCGCGCAAAAAGTAACAGTCTTAGAATGGGTGGAAGGATTTTATGAAGAGAGAGTTTATGAAGGTGAACAAGCGATCGCTTCGCCAATATTTTCTGAACTTCAGTTAACGGCTGATCAAGTTTTGCAAAACTGTTAATGGTTGGCTATAGCTGCGATCGCGAAACTATGGCGCAAGCAATACAGGAATGTCTAGCTTCGTTTTGAGTTTAATGTGGTGTTTTGCGATCGGGCTAGAAGTTTTTTCGGCTTTTGCTCTGTCATGTTAACCTGCACTTTTCTGTATAACTCACCTATATGGAATGTTGACCAAAAAAATTCTGTAATATTACGCAAAATAGTTGTGTCATCCAGAAAATTTCTGTATAATTGCGATAATCATTCTGAAAATTTCAGTATGATTGCTAGCTGTACAGCAAAAAAAGGAATTAAAAGTAAAAGTGTTTTCATCACGCGAACTTAGACTACGTTCAGCAATTAGTAGGTTGGAATCCTTGCTTGTGGCAGGTGAGAACATAGAACACCTTGCGACTCAGGTGTGGATATTTGCTCTCATCAATTTCAAGCGTCGGGTGATAATTGTCGCTACTCCAATGCGGATGATTATTTTTAAGAGAGGTCTTTTTGGAGGCTATGACTTAACCGATATTAGATGGCATGATTTAGAAAATGCCAATATCTCTGAATCCTTTTTTGAAAATATTTTTGGTACTTCTTTTTTAATTAAAACTCGACAAGGTTCTACACTAATAATTAAGGGGGTGCAATCCGCTCAACTACGTCCTCTGTATGTTTATAGCCAGCAACAAGAACAATCTTGGCGGGAGAAAAACAGAATAAGAAAGATCGAAGAAGACCGAGCAAAAGCTGGCGGTATTATGATAGGTAATCCTACCTCTATGGCTAATCCGACACCTTCGTCTAATTCTAATCTTGGGGAAGATGCTGTTATGATCCGAATTCAAAAAGCAAAAGCGCTTTTCGATCAGGGTTTAATGTCAGATGAAGAATATGAAGCCGTAAAAGCAAGAATATTCAATGAATTGTAATGTGAAGACTGAATAGAGTAAGAGTTAACGGTAAACCAACAATGAATTTATCCCGTCTTCAGTGGACAAAGAATGTAAAACCATCTGATGGGTGGGCTTACAGTGAGTTTGGAGTTTCTCAGCTATTTAAACTTGCTTGGAAAGATGATGAAGCCAATGCCAAAAGACCTGATAGAGATGACTTAATTCTGCTTCGGCAGCACGGTTATGTTACGCATCTTGTCAAAGTTTTGAATCGTCAGGCTGAACGTGAAGATTGGCAAGGTAATTACAATAGATCTGTCGGGAAACAAAAGCAAGGTATAGAAGCAACTTCACATTTATTTCTGTACTTCAATCCATAGGTAAATACAAAAGCTATAAGTTCAATAAATTGAACCATAGCCTAGGTTTGATATCGGTTATCATCAACCAAAGACGCGCATAAAAAAGATGATAAATATTGAAAAGATACTAAAACAAGATAGGCAAATACGAGCAACCACAGGATTAAACCAGCAAGCATTCGAGGCTTTGTTGCCAAGTTTTGAAGAAGCATATCAGGAAACCCTAGACCAGAAGAGACGATGGAGAGCAGCAGGAGGGGGTAGGAAAGCAACACTGAAAACCAGTGCAGACAAATTGTTTTTTATCTTGTTGTACTGCAAATGCTATCCCACCTTTGACTTAATGAGTGTTTTATTTGGCTTTGACCGATCCTGTGCCCACGATTGGGTACATCGACTAATGCCAATACTGGAAACTGCACTGGGCAAGAGACAAGCATTACCCGAAAGAAAGATCGATAGCATCGAAGAATTTCTGGCAAAGTTTGGCGAAGTCCAAGAAGTAATCATTGACGGAACCGAACGACCAGTGCAACGTCCAAAAGATGCAGAACGACAAAAAGAGCATTACTCAGGAAAAAAAACGGCATACAAGGAAACACACTACAGGTAGTACCCGTAAAAAGCGGATCATTTTACTGAGCAAAGCCAAAGCAGGAAAAGTCCATGATAAGAAGCAACTGGACGAAAATGACTGGGTAAGTAACATTCCTGATGCCATAGTGATTGAGGGAGATTTGGGATATCAGGGCTTACAGAAAGAGTTTGTAAATGTACGCTTACCCCACAAAAAGCCAAAAGGGCAAGAGTTGACTGAAGCACAGAAGCAGGAAAATCGAGAATTTAGCAGTCAACGAGTGAAATGTGAACATGCCCATGCAGGGATGAAACGATATAATTCCGTAACAGCAGTTTATCGCAATCGTATACCTGATTTTGATGACCGTCTCATGTTGAATGCGGCTGGCTTATGGAACTTCTATTTAGATACTGCTTAAAAATGGATTGAAAGCTAAAATCTACTCTGTGCTGTGCTTTTGTTTCCCAACAGATCTAATATCTATCGCATTGTTGAAGTACTATGGGCGATCAATTGCGATCATCCATCTGCCTCAGCCAAAGCAGATGAAGTATTTGGTTACTCAGCAGTACTCAATCTTCAAGGCGGCAATGCAATGAAATTGGAAGAATTGCCCACGTTCAAAGAAGCTTGGGAATCACGGGGAGGACTTACTGCCTTTCAAGATCATGTGAAATCAAGACTTTTAGCTATTTAAAATCCGATCTAGTCTTCTTACTTGCGATGATAAACCTGTAGAGGTTATCCCCCTGCCATGAAATATCATCTTCATACCCAATCTAAACCTGTTTCAGGGCTTGCTGCCCGTCGGCGCAAAACACAGAAGCATGGCTAGTTCGGGTAAATTCGATGGAGTTGATTTCTCTCAAATCAATGTGGAAGCGCTTGCTATAGAAGAATTAGATGAAGACCATTTATATTCTCTTTAAATGCAGTATACTCCCTTCCCAGTCAAAGAATAGGCAAAGGGACTAAAGAAAAAATGTGATTTAAAGTTTTTGATATCTGCTCTGAGTTCATCAAAATATGAACATCCTTTAGATTCTCCTCAATTTCAGCAATGGTTGTATTTGAAGGCAAGTGATGTAGCTTCTCTAAGCGTAGAAGATGAATTTCATACTCGGCAAGATTAAGCGAGGGCGAGTATGCGGGTGTATGGATGAATTCGATACCAATTTTATCGTCGATTTCTGCGGCTTTTAGATTCTCAGCTAATAACCTTTTCATCTTCTGTTTATGAGTTGAGTTGTTATCTAAAACAATAAATAGCTTTTCGACATCTTCTTTTCTGGCATCTTCGCATAGCTCGGTAAGGTATTTGACTACATCTTCAGTTTTTGATTTGGGGGTTAACTGTAGATAGATTTCTCCAGTTACAGCATCGACTGATATCATCCCATTAACTTTATTCCGTTTTCGCTTCTCATTACTGGGGACTTCTGGGTTGCTATTGCGCTCAGCCCAAGCATAGTAGAGACTTGGTCGATCATAGACAGCAAACTCGTCATAAAAGATTAGCCTTTCTCTAGGTTTTAGTTCTAGCAGTTTTTTTTAATTGTGGCAATAAACTTCTGCTGTTGCTCTTTGTCTGCATTCTCGTAGTCACGATGCGCTTTTTGGTGTGACAATCCCATCTCTTTGAGAATGTCATAGATCCGACTGTCTTTCAGTTCCACTTGCCATCTCTGGCGAATTACCTCTTGAATTATCTTTCCTGTCCATATCTGTCGATCAATACCGTAGGTAGTTGGCTTCTGCTCTAGTAGCATCACTTTCATTTCTGCTTTTTGCTCCTTGCTTAAGCTCTGTGGTTTTTCCCGTTTTACCAATTTTGTCAATCCCTTCAAGCCTTCCTCATCATACATATCTAGCCAAGTCGCTATACTCTCTCTGGCGCAACCCAGTTTGACAATTACTTCTTTTCTAGATTGTCCTTCATGTAGATATTTGATTGCTTGCAGTCTTTTCCTGATGTATTGTTGTTGATACTTGTTCCATGACTTTTGCCACTCATCTTCATCTAATCCTTTATTTTTCAGTCTTTCTAGTCGATCCATTTTTTTCTTTAGTTACCTGCCTAATCTTACACTGGGAAGGGAGTAACAACGTAATGGAATTAATCGGGAAGATCGCCTTCAATTTTTGGGCTTGTGATCGCACGGAAAATTAGGGCGATCACCGATCTTGTAGGGATCGTTACATTAATGCATCCTAATTCGTTTTTGGAGTTGGACACAGTAGCTTCCAGACAAAGCATTATGCTTCTTGCTACAATATTTTTATACAGTTCAACTCAGGAGCAACATGTCCCCAATGAGCGCCACAACTAAATTCCAAGCAACCTCTCCCCCTCTACGTTGGGATGAAGCAGGAGGTATCCGTATAGGTTCCAGTCGAGTGACTCTAGATAGTCTACTTGCTACATACCACAATGGCTCTACTCCAGAAGAAATCGCTATTCAGTATCCAGTTCTTCATTTAGAAGACATATATAGTGCGATCGCTTATTATCTAAGCCATCGTCAGGAAATTGACAATTATTTTGAGCAACGCAATCAAAAAGCGCAACAACTCAGACAGCAAATTACTCAAAAGCACAACCTAGTGGAACTGAGTCAGCGCTTGCTTACTCGTCAGTCACAAAAAGAATCGGGGCAAAATGCGCCTTCTAAGTGACGAAAATTTTAACGGAGCTATGCTGTCGAGTTCGGAGAAGTTATTGGCGATCGCAAAGACCAATAATTGTTGAGCGATCGCGCTTGAATACATTGGAGGCGATCGCATTAGATTTTTGGACTTGCGATCGCACGAATAAATAAGCACTCTTGCTGTAATGCTCATCTTTAACGTGCCAACTAGCAATAAAAGCACAGAAAGAATAGATATCGTGAGCAATTTAAAATCGATAGGCTAGGAATGGAATCAGCATTTCAGCACGGGTCACACCACCATGAATACCCACGATTGTTGTTTGACAATCCTCTGGTTTCGTCTCTCCCACATGCTGAAAACAAGACCAGCCATTTTGGGGAATTAAAATCAAATCTCCTATGCGATCGCTCATTTCCTCAGTAGGTGGCTGTTCGGGTAATCCAAATAATCCAAGATGGATTGCTTTATCTTTTGGAATTGCTAAAAATCGATCGCTCAAATGGGTCTGAATATAGGCGATCGCTGATTCTTCTTGTCCCGCTCTAACATGCAAAAATCGAGCTTGCGATTCACCCGTCGCGGGAGCGTATAAGCATTTCGTTAAATCAGGATGGTGATTTAACCACAGTACTTTATCCGAGTCAATCGTCCGTTGACCATGATCGGCGACCAGTAATAACACAATGTCCGATCGCCCCCGCAAGGGCTCGAACAACTCCCGCTTCAATGCAAAATCTAACGTTGCAACCTCTGCTCGATAACAAGGACTGAGGGGCCCATACCGATGGGCTGCACTGTCTAAATTCGGAATATAGAGGTGTGTAAAACTCTTAGTTTTTTCTTGAAGGCTTTTCTCTTGAAGGTTGAGCAGCCGATCGCGAAGCTGAACAAATCCATCGCTTGCGGTCAGATAATCAACATATCCCTGTTTACCAGCTTGCGCACCGCCTGTGGTGAAACGGCTGACGCTAGTTCCGCGAAAGTTGCGCCAGTTGACGATTCCCACATCGACCCCAGCATTCTCCAAGGTCAAGTATAAATTCGGGACGGGTACAAACGTTTCTGGATTGAGTTGTGAATCTGGATAGATGGCCGAATTAGGGGATAAACCTGGTGTCCACCGTAGAAAATTGACAACGCTTCCTACTTCTCGGACATAGGCTCTTGTTCCCATGATGCCATGCTGAGCGGGAGCATGAGCAGTAGCGGCGCTGGTTAGAGCGGTGGCAGTGGTGCTCGGAAAGACCGAAGTCGCAGGAATGAAAAAAGCTTGCGAACTCCCGCAGGCGATCGCTAGTCCTGGGGCATCACCCTCTGCCATTACAGTTTGGAGTTGATCATAACCAAAGGCATCCATGATCAATAAAACCACATGGTTGATGTCATCCTGCCGTTGCCAAGATTCCCAAGCCTCGGTCACCACTGGATTTTCCAACAATGATGGATTGAATGGAGGCAATGCAGTACTAGAATCTGGCATCCTATCGACACCCAACCAATGCATCGCTAAGGCGGGCACATTTGCCAGTCCTAATCCATCGTAGCTAGGACGGACAGTCTCTGCCTCCAACAAACCAACTGGCAGCGATTGTCTCTCGATCAAGGCGGCTTCAGCAAGAGCAGTCACATTGGGAAACTCAGAATTTGTCATTGGTATTTTCAGAATGGATTCACCATATTGACCATTTTAGCGCGATCATTTCTCCCCCTAATGCGTAATACCAAAACACAAAATTGCTACGCCATTTTGTGTTTTGGTATAAAATACTACCCGTCAAATCATACGGAACAAAAATAAACCTTGGCTAGTCATATTTAGATAGAACTCTATGGGCATCCCCTGAGGCATTTATGAGTGCTAAACATATTTCAAAATTGGCAGCTATTTCTTCGGTAAGTATGGCAATTAGCATAGCTGCCACTTCATTGCTAATTGCGAGTCCAAGTGTCGCATCTTCAAAGCGATCGCCTAAATATCAAGCGCAGTTAGCTCAAACCAAATTTGCTAATCCTCAATCTGCGCAACCTCAAGCTCCTCAAAACCAAGTTGCTCAATTGTTTCGCTCAACTTTGAGTTTACCTGCTGGTCAAGCGATCGCAACCAAAATTAATCGTCAAGATACGCTTTACATTGCTAAAGGTGAAACTGTTGCAGCAAGTCTCTTGGTTGCTCAAGATATTGCCGCAAACAATGGCACAGTGTTGATTCCTGCGGGGGCAGTGATCGAGGGACAATTTGTACCTGCGGAAGGTGGTTCTAGGTTTGTCGCCCAAAAGTTTACTAGTCGGGGCGCAACGGTTCGGCTTCAAGCTGAATCAGCTTTGATTAATGACATGAAAGATCCGCGTGAAACTGGTGCAGGCGCAATTTTGACCGATGCTGGGATTGGTGGAGCTGCGGGAGCAGTCCTTGGTGGGGTACTGCGTGGTAATGTGCAGATTATCGATATTCTTGGTGGTGCGGCTGCTTCAGTGCTAGTTGGCAATGTGACAGCTCCACAGGTAACCGTGATTGAACCTAGTACTGTAATTAATGTGGTGACTAAACAGACGATCACTTTTGCTGTGAGAGATGACTACTAATACTAATTCACAAAAGTGTGACTACACTTCTGTGAATTAAAAAACAAACCCTGTAAGGGTTTTAAAAACACAAAATGGCGTAGCCATTTTGTGTTTTGGTATAAGGTCATTTCTCGTAAAGATTTTCCCAATGTCCAGACATAAGTCGGGCTTTACCCCCTTTAATTCCCCCTTGCAAAGGGGGAAAACTAGAAATCTTGTTCCCTCCCCTTTGCAAGGGGAGGGTTAGGGTGGGGTAAATTTTAAATAAAAAATCACCTAAGAGTTACGGCTACAGCTCTAAATAAACCTCAAGTGCGGGGCGGCTTGTATAATTCCTATGATTCTCTGGGTTCATATCGCCCCTTTTTTTTGCGTTTTCAACTTTTCTTATAGTAACCATAGATAAAGATTGATGCATCCCCCTATTTTCATTTAGAGATATCTTTGCAATAATCATAGAAATTTAATTATGATCTTTTGTAAATAGATAGACTTAATATGATAAATAACTGGCTGGACACGATCTGGCTGATTCCCTGCTATTCCCTGATAGGAGCAATGCTATCGATCATCTGGTTTCCTAGCATCACGCGCAAAACGGGACCCAGACCAGCAGGCTACATCAATATTTTCATGACTTTCTGCTCATTAGTTCATGCGATCGTCGCTTTGACTGTAGCTTGGGGACAGCCAGCACATTTATTATCTTTTCCTTGGCTTACGGTCGGAGGACTAGACTTTACAATCGACCTACAGATTTCAGAAATCACTATTGGCGCAATCATCTTAGTCACTGGGATTAACCTGCTTGCTGAGATTTATGCGGTTGGCTACATGGAAATGGATTGGGGTTGGGGGCGCTTTTATGCGCTACTAGCACTTTTTGAAGCAGGGATGTGTTCCTTGGTTCTATGTGATTCCCTATTTTTCAGCTACGTCATTCTCGAAATTTTGACCCTTGGAACTTATCTCCTTGTCGGAATTTGGTACAACCAATCGCTCGTAGTAACTGGGGCACGAGATGCTTTTTTGACTAAGCGAGTTGGAGATTTATTCTTATTAGTAGGCGTAGTTGGTTTACTGCCCTTAGCTGGCTCTTGGAATTTTACGGAGCTAGCCGAATGGGCTCAGACTACAGATGTTAACCCAACGACCATAACCTTAGTCACCCTAGCCCTGATGGTTGGTCCGATGGGAAAATGCGCCCAATTCCCCTTACATCTTTGGCTAGATGAGGCGATGGAGGGGCCTTTACCAAGTACTGTGCTGCGTAACTCGGTAGTTGTCGCTACAGGTGCTTGGGTATTGATCAAACTACAGCCTTTGTTTGCATTGTCACCTTTTACTCAGCAAGCAATCATTGCAGTTGGTTCAGCAACTGCATTAGGTGCAACCCTAATCGCGATAGGGCAGATAGATGTGAAACGCTCTCTGTCATATCTAACCAGTGCCTTTATGGGACTAATCTTTATCTCCGTTGGTACTGGCAATACCCATAGTGCCTATATTTTGATTTTGTCCCATGCTTTAGCGATCGCGCTCTTGCTGATGTCAGTAGGTAGCATTATTTCCAACAACATTAGTCAAGATCTAACTTTGATGGGTGGGCTATGGAATCGTCGCCCGATTTCAGGAATCTGCTTTTTAGTAGGTGCGATCGGATTGATTGGATTGCCGCCATTGGGTGGATTCTGGGCTATGGTTGATTTGCTTAACTCTCTCTGGCAAGACAACCCTGCTTTAGCAGAATTGCTGCTATTAATTAATGGCTTGATGGCATTTAGTCTTATGCGCGTATTTGGTCTGATTTGGGGAGGTAAACCCAAGCAGATGACGGAACGCTCCGTAGAGCCCCTATGGTTGATTGTCATACCAATGACTTTAATGGCAGGTGTAGTATTGCATGTTCCTCAAATGCTAATCGCTTGGGGCGTTATTCCTAACTGGACGCAGATGCTTAGTCCTGATGCCCTGCTTCTAATCGGCTCAAGTGTTGCAGGGCTGGCTACAGGTGCATATCTCTATCTCAATCAGCAAGTTCCTAAGCCTGTAACTTTACCTTGGCTAGGCTTACAGAATTTCTTTGCTAATGATTTCTATACACCAAAACTCTACAAAGTCACAATTGTGGGACTAGTAGATGGTGTATCGAAAGGGATGTACTGGTTCGATCGCTTTTTTGTCGATGGAGTAGGCAATTTCTTTGGATTAGCGACTCTGTTTAGTGGTCAAAATCTCCGCTACAGCACCTTTGGTCAGTTACAGCTCTATACACTGACGATTATGGTCGGTATTGGAGTTCTACTTTTATTACTGTTCAATAGGACTCTCTAAGCAAAGCCATTTAAGAATTTATTTAGATCCCCCCCTTAAAAAGGGGGGAGAATCAATTGTTCCCCCTTTTTAAGGGGGATTGAGGGGGATCTCTTAGACCTTTTAACCTTAGAAAGTAATTCTTAAATGGTTTCTAAATCTGAATCTCTACTTTAGGAATAACACTATGCTCAGCGCTCTAATTTGGTTGCCTGTGATCGGGGCTTTAGCGATCGCCTTTCTTCCACAAACTCAAGTCAAAAAAGGATCGGCAATTGTTGCGACGGCGATCTTGATTCTTGATTTTATTCTCTTGCGTCAATTTGACATCAAGATTTCTTCTTTCCAATTAACAGAAAATTTACCCTGGCTTGAAAATCTTGGCTTAAACTACAGTCTTGGCGTTGATGGACTATCTTTGCCACTAGTGGTTCTAAATGGTTTGCTCACTTGGTTGATCGTTTGTTTTTGCGATCGGCAGATCAAAGAACGCAATACACTCTTCCATGTATTAATGCTCTTGATTCATGCTGGTGTAAGTGGCGCAATTCTCTCGACCAATACGCTGCTATTTGTACTGTTTTATGAAATTGAGTTAATTCCTCTCTATTTAGTCATCGCAGTTTGGGGTGGCGGACAACGTAGTTATGCGGCGATGAAGTTCTTAATCTTCACTGCTATTTCAGGAATTCTCGTTTTAGTTGGATTCCTAGCTTTAGGGTGGCTATCGGCAAATCCTACGCCAGTTTTTGACTATGCGACATTACAAACTCTTTCATTACCGATTGAGATTCAAGTCACTCTCCTAGTGGTATTGCTCCTAGGCTTTACGATTAAAGCTCCTTTCGTACCATTCCACACATGGCTACCAGATGCCTATGTAGAATCGACAACCCCAACGGTAATGATGCTTGGAGGGATTGTTGCTAAATTAGGAACCTACGGTTTGTTTCGCTTTTGTGTCGGTTTATTCCCCGATGCTTGGGCTTTACTATCACCTTGGATTGCAGTTTGGGCAGGCTTAGGAATTCTCTATGGCGCAATGGTTGCGATCGCGCAAAAGGACATCAAACGCATGGTTGCCTATAGCTCCATCGGTCACATGAGCTACATTCTCCTTGCTGCTGCTGCTGCCACACCTCTAAGCATGGTCGGCGGGATCATTCAAATGGTAAGTCATGGCTTAGTGCTCGCCCTTCTGTTCTATTTAGTCGGCGTGATTGAAGAAAAAGTTGGCACAAGAGATCTCGATGTTCTGAATGGCTTACTTAATCCTATCCGTGGATTGCCTTCTACCAGCGCGTTGCTAATCTTAGGCGGCATGGCAAGTGCAGGTATTCCTGGGCTGATTGGATTCATCTCAGAGTTTCTGATTTTCCAAGGTAGTTTTAGCAAATTCCCCATTCCCACAATCCTATCGATGATCGGTACGGGACTTACAGCTGTTTATTTCGTAATTCTGCTCAATCGTACTTGCTTTGGTAAATTGGATAATCACACCGCTTACTACCCTAAAGTTTCAGGTATTGAGCAATTGCCAGCACTAATTTTGACTGCATTAATTGTGATTTTAGGAGTGCAACCATCTTGGTTAGTGCGTTGGAGTGAAGTAAGTGCCGTTCAGATCATCGCTCGTGTTCCTGACACAGCGATTGTAGCTAGTACAAGTCTCATCAATGAAGACAGCAATCACTCAACCTATGAGAAAATATCCTTAGCGTTTAGGAGAGATCCAAAATGATTGCCGTACCTCAGAACTATTTCTCTGCCGATGAATATTTGCGATGGGAAGAACAGCAAGAAGAAAAGCATGAGTATATCGATGGGCTAGTTTATGCGATGGCGGGAGCTAGTGAGAATCACGTTGATATCACCACTAACTTAACTGTGATACTTTCCAATCATTTGCGTGGTAAAGATTGCAAGCTGTTTCCTTCAGATATGCGCTTAAACATTGCTTCAAAAAAGATTTACTATTACCCCGATCTTTTGGTGACTTGTGATGAACGCGATCGCTTCAATAAAAAACAAAAAAATTATCCCTGTCTAATTATTGAAGTTCTATCAGAATCAACAGAATCAAAGGATCGCGGTGTTAAATTTGCTAACTATCAAACCATCCAATCATTACAGGAATATGTATTGATCAGCCAATGGGAGCAGCGCGTGGAAGTATTTCGCCGCAGTGAGAAGTTCTGGGTATTGCAAACCTATACCACAGGGGAATCAGTCGAATTGCAAAGTATAAATCTCCAGATTTCCATGGATGCAATTTATGAAGATGTCGATTTATTAGCAGCAAGTTCAGAAGCAAGTTCAGAAGTGATTTTAGAATCAACCATTTAGATATATAAAAGGTAATCAACGATGACAGCTACTTTGACGGAACCCACAACCAAGCTACCGCCTTCCACGCATCCCTACGCAGAAGTCATTCATCGACTCGAAGAAGGCGGATCGATGCTACCTGATACGCCTGAGAATCTCATGCAGATTATCGGACTTTACAAAGCATATGCTGTACCGATGGATTTCTATTGGCGGGATTTACTATACATAGCTGAACAAGTATTTTTAGAGCCAATTCCTGCCTTTAAATATTTTCTGCCGCAAGAATATTTAGACTTGCATAATCACTATGCTGGCGATGATGCTGATTTGCGTCTCTGGCGTGGATATGCGACAGCGCATCAGGAATTATTAGACTTCATGGATAAGGGAGAACTCAAAGCCAAAATCCCCAAGATTTTTCATCATCTCTATCACGATCGCATCAATATGGAGTTTGCGGAAGAATGTATGCGGGCGATGCTCTGGCATCGAGGCATGGGCGGCGAGTTAGAGCCTTACATGGATTCTGAGGAATACAAACAGAATGCCGATCGCGCAATTCGAGCTTTCTTTAAAAATAATCCTGTGATGTTGGGACTATACAAGCTTTTTCCTGATATGTTCCTAGAGCAATGTCGTCAGTCAACCATGACTTCGGTGCTTGGGCTATTTTGGGAAATCATGGCTCCCGTGTTCTTTGAGATGTCGGATATTTACGATGAAGGTGGCTTTAAGGGCGTGCCCGATGCAATGGATTTCTTGGTAAATGGCATCTTTGCGATCGCGGGTCGTCCTATTTATCACCGCGTCAAGATTGGCGATGAATGGATTGATATCGTACCAAAATCCAAAGGATTTACTTGGCTTTATGAAGCTGCTTTCCCCTATGTTGAGGCAGTGTTTTACCGTACTTCCCCATTCCGTGGGACGAAGTCCTACAATGCTCAAGCCCATGAAGTGCCTAGCGATCAGAATGATTTCCACTTTGGGATTTTATATGCTGACAAGTTCCCTGTGGGCTCCGCAGGTATTCCGCCCACATTGCTACATCAAGACATGTACCACTTCTTGCCGCAATATCTGATTGACTATTACAAACAACATTGTCGAGGTGAAGATGACATGCTAATTCAGTTAGCTGTCAGTTTTCAGCGATCGATGTACAACGTGACTTCGGCAGTAATTCAGGCGGGAAGAGCGGCGTTGCTTTATCCTTTAGATGATCCTAATCCTAAACATCTCTTGGCAAATCGTCATTATTTTGAAGGACAACTGAATCGATTCTGTAATCCTAAATATGGCATGGATAAAGCCGCCAGAATAGGGATGGTTCAGGATCAGAATTATCGGTAGAACTTACACAAAACAAGCCAAGAACTCAAGTTCTTGGCTAAAAGCTCAAGTCCACTTCAGTGGACTACAAAATACTGTCAAGCAACCCGTTGCAAAAGGTTTAAGCTTTTAGCCCACACTTGAGTGCAGGGCAGTGTAAGTCATAAGTTGTTAAAAAGTAATTAATAAAAGGAATTAAATATGGCCACAATTGTTGATATTGCTGTTAGTAACGAAGCATTCTCCACACTCGTCACCGCTGTATCGGCTGCGAGCTTAGTGGAAGCCTTACAAAGCCCAGGTCCTTTTACCGTATTTGCACCTACTAATGATGCATTTGCTAAATTGCCTGATGGAACCATTACTACATTAGTCCAGAATATTCCTCAGCTAGCAAGGATTTTAACTTTCCATGTTGTCTCAGGAAAATATAAAAAAGAAGACTTGATCGGTGTAAAATCTTTGATTTCTTTAGAAGGCACACAAATTGATATTGATGTCTCTGATGATGGCTTCGAGGCAAATAATGCGACGGTGATTGCTGCTGATATTGAAGCTGAGAATGGCGTGATTCATGTAATCGATAACGTCATGCTGATGCGTCCTCATTGGTTTTATCCAATTATGGAATCTGGCAAAGTCGGTGTTGTGTAATCACAAAAAAGCGTTAACTGAGATCTTGCACCATTCCTGAAAGAGTTAAGTAGGAATGGGTTTGAGAATAATTTCAAACCCATGACGAGCAGCAATATCGGCACTAATTTGGAGATACCTAAGAAGTTTCAACCAAAGGACAGAAGGAAATAAAACGGAAAGTGTCAAATCACAGGTAGCTTTCCAGTCCAAGACAGGAGGACTCGACCATTGATCAATCCAATGGGCCAAAAGATAAGCAAGCAGAGAGAGGATAAGCCAACGATAAACACCAAGTTTTGTAGATTGCCCAAAACAATGCAAACCAAAGCGATGTTTGATGGTTTTGAAGAATCCCTCAATCGCCCAACGCTTACGACCTAACATCACCAGATAAGCACCAGAATAAGGATGAGAAGAGACAACAAAGCGTAACTCCCGTTTACTATCAGCTCTTTTGAGCCAAAACCAAGAGATCGTCAAAGGCTGAGTTAGCCCTTCTAGCAAAATTTGTTGTCCACGTTTGCCATGACGATAAAGTTGTTTGACTGTACGGCCATCTTGAAGTTTACGATTGTTGCGTACACCGACAACGATGCGCCAAGTCTTGGCGCGGACAGTATTGAAAAACTTCACCGTACTAAACTCAGTATCAGCAAGGACAATCACAGTCTTGCCTTGGGTTAGTTGCTTGGGTACTGTCCCCAATAACTTACAAGCTAAGTCAGAGGGACTGGGGTATCCTTTGCCGCGCCATACTCTAAAACTCCATGGTACGCGCCACTCTCCATAGACCAGATACAGTACAACCAGATGTAGTCCTCGCTTTCCGTTTAGTATTCTCACCCATGGGTCTGGTTCGTTTTGGGTGGGATTGCTCAAATGTAAAAACTTGCCGCTTTTTTCTAGGGTAGTCAAGTCTATCAGTATCTTTAATGGCACTTGTTTCGATGGGCGATGCTTGGCGATTTGTCCCAAAATAGCCTGCCGTGTTGACCGAATTACTGCTCTCGTTGACCAGTTATAGTGATTGAGAAATCGGCTGAGTGCACTCGCTGATTTTATCTGTGTATGTTCTGGATAAGGATGCCTTTGTGCTTCGAGAAATAGTCCTAGTATTGCATTGAGACTTGCTGTTTGATACACACTTGGCATCAAACACAGAAGACTATACACTAGCCCTTGGGCGTGCTTAACGATGCTTTCCATGCTCGTTATTTAATTTACTACTACGCCCTTTTTTTCACATTTCTGCTCTTTCTGCAACCCCTTTTCTTGAATGGTGCAAGATCTCAGTTAAAGATCCTGCACGGCAGGATCTTTAACGCTTTTTTATATTGAACTTTTTTCTTTCTTTATCAAAAAAATATTTATGTTTGGACAGCTATCTGAACGGCGAATGCATTGGATTCGTTGGGTCTTAACGATCGCATGGTTACTGATCATTGCGTCATTATTTTACGATCCTTGGACTCCTCAATTTACAGTCCCCAACCATCCTTGGAGTCCATTAAGGTTAACTGATAGTTGTATCTCGGTACAAGGTAACTGCTTAGTAGAACAGCCCTATGCCCTTGGTACGACTATATTCTGGGGTGCAGTTGTCCCTGCGGCGATTTTCATTTTGTTGGTGTTTGGGCATGAGGTATGGCGGCGGATTTGTCCGCTCTCATTTTTATCGCAAATCCCTCGCGCCTTGGGTTGGCAGCGTCAATTTAAACGCGAAAATGCCAAAACTGGCAAGGTTCGCTATGAATTAGCCAAGGTCAAGCCCGACTCTTGGCTAGGCAAAAACTATCCCTATGTGCAGTTTGGCTGGTTATTTGCAGGACTATGCGGCAGGATTTTATTTTTTAATGCCGATCGCTTAATTCTCGCTCTATGGATCTTGACCACCATTGCCGCTGCGATCGCAGTTGGCTATCTCTACGGTGGTAAATCTTGGTGCAATTACTTCTGTCCGATGGCTCCTGTACAGCGCGTTTACAGTGAACCAGGAGGACTATTTAGCAGCAGTGCTCACACTAGCGATCAATTGATTACACAATCGATGTGTCGAACTGTAATGCCCGATGGCAAAGAGCAAAGTGCCTGTGTAGCCTGTCAAAATCCTTGTTTGGATATCGACTCTGAGAGGGTGTATTGGGATGGCTTGAGCAAACCTGAAGAATCATTGCTGCGATATGGATATGTGGGTTTAGTGACTGGCTATTTTGTCTATTACTATCTCTATGCAGGTAATTGGGATTATTATTTCTCTGGTGCATGGGCAAGGCAGTCGGATCAATTGGCAACCTTGTTTAGTGCAGGGTTCTATCTATTTGGGCAAGCGATTAATATTCCCAAATTAATTGCCGTACCTTTAACGCTGGGCGTTTTTACCGCAATCGGTTATTTCTTAGGTCGCTTGATTGAAAAAAGGATCAGGATTTACAGTGGCGATCGCCATCTCAATCTATCTAGAGAAGTCATTCGTCATCGTATCTTTACTATTTGTACATTTACAATTTTCAACTTCTTCTTTATTTTTGGCGGTCGCCCGTTAGTCGCTTTGATGCCACTTTGGGGGCAATACATCTATGATTTGGGATTAGTTCTGCTCAGTACGCTTTGGGTGTATAAAACTTGGCAGCGTAGCCCCGACCTCTATTCACGGGAGAATTTAGCCAGTCGCTTCCGTAAGCAATTAGAGAAGTTGCAACTTAATGTTTCCCAGTTTTTAGAAGGGCGTTCGCTAAGCGATTTGAATACCCATGAAGTTTATATTTTGGCAAAGGTTTTGCCCAGCTTCACGAGAGAAAAGCGTCACACCGCCTATAAAGGAGTGGTGCGCGAAGCCTTGGAAGAAGGATATGTCGATTCTTCCAGTAGCTTAGAGGTCTTGCAACAATTACGTCAGGAACTTGGCATTACTGATGATGAACACCGTGAAGTACTAGAAGAACTAGGCATTGAAGATCCACAGTTGCTAAACCCTGATCATAAACGTAGTTTAGAAAATCAAATTCGCTTGACGGGCTATCGCAAATCGATGGAGCGATTGATGCTATTGCAAAAGCAACAGTTTGATAACTCTTCCGATACTTTACTTGAGCAGAACTCAGCTCAAGTACGAGCCTTACGCCGCCAGTATGCGATTAATCCGCAGGAAGAAGCTTGGATTTTGGATGGCATTTCCCCCGAATCAGGAAACCTGCGTAGAGCCGAGTTTTTAGTCGCGCAGTTACCATCTTTGATTTTCTGTTATCGAGCTTTACATCAGCCACTGCTTCAAGAACATCAGACTGTGCTGAGACTTTTGTGGGATAGCATTACTCACAAAAAGGAATTAATTGTGCGCACTATTTTAGGAACTCTAGAGACTTTCCCAAATGATGCCGATGCGATCGCAGTTGCTCAACAGTTAGGAGAATTAGCGCCAGCAGTTTTGGTGGAAGCCTTAGAATCTGAGAGCTGGAGCAATCGCTTATCTCCAGAAATCCTGCAATGTTTACATCCATCGCAGGGACAAGCTACTGTCTGTCAGCTCGATTATTCAATTGAGGAGATTTTGCGATCGCTAGAGCCTTTACTGGATGATCAAAATCCTTTGATGCAAGCTGCTTGCTTGTATATCACCGCCCAATTGAATCTTGAGCAAAGTAAGGCGATCGCTCGTAATTACAGTCTGCAAACTTCGAGCTTAGTGCAGGAGACAGCCAAGATCGTACTCTCACTGTCTGAGAGTTCCCCACCGCTCACAGCATTTCCGATGTTAGAGAAAGTGGCGCATCTCTTTAATAGCGATTTCTTCCATCGGATGCATGGTGAAACGTTGGTAGGGCTTGCCGATCGCGCTGAGGTGAGAGCTTTTACGACAGATGAAGTGATTACGGAAGCAGGTGATACTTGTCGTGAGTTGTTACTGGTAATTACTGGCTCAGCGAAGATTAATTTCTATTCGCAGGGTGAGGTAGTGCGTGTTGAGCATCTCAAGTCTGGACAAACTCTAGATGAGCTAGAGGTTTTAGCTCATAGTGATTCTCAAAATACAATCATTGCTGATAGTGAAGTTACGCGGATTTTGGCGGTTCCTGTGGATGCATTTGATGCTTTTCTCGATCGCGATCGCGATTTTGCCCGTCGTGTTCTCGAATTAGAAAGTCGCCAACTTCAAAAATTCATGCGATCGTTCCAAACTGCAAAATAAAGAAGCAATGTTTTATGGCGCAGTAAGGCTGCGCCATAAATAACAGAAAGCATAGTTAGGGCTTGCTGAGAAAGGCAGAAATAGTTGATATTAATGGTTTTCAAGGATAATAAAAACTGATAAAATGCAAGGAAAAAGCATAAAAACAAGAAAAAGCCTTGTAGCAATAAAATTTTATGTACCGACGTTCCGCCAAAGGACAACTATGATTTGAGAACTTCTATCTTCTATTTAATGGGAAACTATCAGGAGAGAATCAATGGGTAAAGTTAGCAGAACTAATCCCATGAGAAAGTTTTGAGAATGAATATGCAGAGCAATTCAGTGCAGGAGAAGGATCGCCAGCCAAGAGTTTTCGGATGGCACTGGGAACGCTGATTATATGCACTTAGCTTAGAAAGAATAATTGGTGCTGAAATAAATGGAGGTATCTTGGAGATTATTACCGCGACCTTGTAAATTCACGAAGGGAATCGCGAAATCAATTCGCAAAATCAGGCGTTCAATTATCTCGGTGATAACGCTTAATCCTGCTGCGGCAAGGAAGTTTTGCGGTGGTGATGGAGTAGGATTATCGCCATGATTCCAGATCGCACCGAGATCGATAAATGGAGCTATTTGCAAAAGCGATCGCTTGGTATTTTGATCCCGCATAGCTGTTAGACGTGTTTCCAAACTCAAACGAATCCCATTATCACCTGATAGCGCACTTTGCCGAAACCCGCGTAGGGATTGTCCACCGCCGATGCTAAATTGTTGTGATGGTAGTAATGGATTTGCCGACAGTTGGGAATCGAGGGAGGCAATTAGGAGCGCGTCAGAGCCGAGTATATGCACCCGTTGCAATTGTCCGAGCCAGCTAAAGAAGCCAGCATTGGGTGTGGTGACAAAGGTTGCTCCAAAGAGTCCTGTACCAAGATTGAACTGCGATCGCAAAGCCCAAGTACCATCGGGATCACGGAGGGTATAGTCTTGCCCAAAACGAAATATGCTAGTTGTGCTGACACCATTGGCATCGGGGCCAAACCCAAAGGGAGTGGCAAGGTTTTCAAACAAAAAAGTTTGTCCAGTTTGATAATTAAAACCAAAGGACAGGGCAAATTCTTCGCGAGAACTGCGGATTAAGGGTTGGCGGTAAACGATGTCGTAGAGACTATTTGCGCCTTTAATATTTAAGTCAGCAAAGGCGGTATCGGTAATGCGATAGTTACTAGGGCTATAGCGTATGGCGATCGTCCCATTCATCGGATTGATGGGAAAGCTGTAACTAAAATCGTAAAGATTGGAACCACCTGTGGTACTTCGATAATAGGAAGCAGCTAGCAGATCACCATTTCCCGTAAGGTTTCGATAGCTTAGATTTGCGCCCTTGCGCTCGGAGCCAACCGAAACGGGTGAGTAATTGTCAAAGCTAACCGAACCGCCTAATTGATTTGCTTCTTCCACTTGGACGACTAGCAAGCTTTTACCTGCTGAAGCTCCGGGTTTGAGGCTAGCTGTAACATTACGAAAGATGGGATCGGTGCGTAAGAGGCGCAGTTGGTCTTCGATAAGATTTCCTTTAAAGGGTTTGGTAATTCCTAGATTTACACGCGATCGCACATAGTCGGGATTGGTTTGGGTGGTTCCTATAATATCAACTCGTTCGATTTCGCCTTCAACGGCTCTAATCTGGGCAACGCCATTCATCACACTTTGCGGATCTTGCGCGTCGAATTTGGCTTGGGATGTAATGTAGCCTTTGCTGATATAGAGTTGCGTGATTGCTTCGGCGGCAGTTTTGACTTGCTCTAGGTTGATGGCTTTGCCTTGAAGCGGTTGCAGGATGGGAGCGAGTTCTTTGGGTGTGAGAACTGTGTTGTCAATTAGTTGAACTCGATTGATAATAATGGTTTGAGCGATTTGAGTGCTTTCTGATTTAGGTTGGGGAATCGGGACAGCATAGGTAGGCTGATTAGTTAAAAGATAGCTTGAGGCGATCGCGAATCCTAATAGCAAAGTTTGTTGTTTAATCTGATTTATCACAATGTTTGGTTGTTGTTTTGACTGTATTAGAAAACATTTCAAGAATTGTCTAGATCCCCCCCCAGCCCCCCTTAAAAAGCTACGGTGAACACACAAGTCTAACTGTCTACGTTTCGATTGATCTGAGCCCCCTAAATCCCCCAATTCTGGGGGACTTTGAAAGAATTTTATTTTCTTGTTCCCCCAGAATTGGGGGCTAGGGGGCGATTAATTGTTGACTTGATTGGGTTTTATGACTTGTGTGTACACGGTAGCTTAAAAAGGGGGGAGAATTTAAATTCTCCCCCCTTTTTAAGGGGGATTGAGGGGGATCTAAACAATTCTTGAAATGTTTTCTTAGAAAACATTTCAAGAATGAAAGGGCGCAGTCAAACAGGTGTTGGGTTTTTCAATGTTTTATGACGGTTGATTTAGTTTCTTTTCAGAACTTTACTCAAATTGTAAATTTTTCTCCTCTTCGGCTTCATCTTTTAAAGTTTTTGTCGCCTGACTGTCAACGCTTTCGGCTCCATCTTTTAAAGTTTTTGTCGCCTGACTGCCAACGCTATTATTTGCTCCCTTAAATGCTTGGTTGACAACGTTACTTAGGGCTGTGCCGCTTGTGGCAGTGGTACTCACAGGAACATCAGGATTATTGGTGAGAGTGAAACTAGTGTTACTCGCAGGAACATCAGGATTATTGGTGAGAGTGAAGTTGGCGGGTGTCGCTTCTCCTGATGTACCAGTGGTGACAAATGTTCCAGATATAGTATTTGCTCTCACTGATACCTGAGCTACACCATTTGCATCGGTGGTTGCAGATGTGGTTGTCGTGGCAGTTGAAGCACCAGTACTGGGGGATGTAAATGTTACTATGCTGTTCGGAACTAAATTACCGAATTGATCTCTGACTAATACTTGTAATTGATTTGCAAAGTTAGTGTTGACACGGGTACTTTGAGATGTGCCGCTTGTAGCAGTGATACTGGCGGCTACATCAGGATTATTGGTGAGAGTGAAGTTGGCGGGTGTCGCTGCTCCTGATGTACCAGTGGTGACAAATGATCCAGATATAGTATTTGCTCTCACTGATACCTGAGCTACACCATTTGCATCGGTGGTTGCAGTGGTTGTCGTGGCAGTTGAAGCACCAGTACTGGGGGATGTAAATGTTACTATGCTGTTCGGAACTAAATTACCGAATTGATCTCTGACTAATACTTGTAATTGATTTGCAAAGTTAGTGTTGACACGGGTACTTTGAGATGTGCCGCTTGTAGCAGTGATACTGGCGGCTACATCAGGATTATTGGTGAGAGTGAAGTTGGCGGGTGTTGCTTCTCCTGATGTACCAGTGGTGACAAATGTTCCAGATATAGTATTTGCTCTGACTGATACCTGAGCTACACCATTTGCATCGGTGGTTGCAGATGTGGTTGTCGTGGCAGTTGAAGCACCAGTACTGGGGGATGTAAATGTTACTATGCTGTTCGGAACTAAATTACCGAATTGATCTCTGACTAATACTTGTAATTGATTTGCAAAGTTAGTGTTGACACGGGTACTTTGAGATGTGCCGCTTGTAGCAGTGATACTGGCGGCTACATCAGGATTATTGGTGAGAGTGAAGTTGGCGGGTGTCGCTTCTCCTGATGTACCAGTGGTGACAAATGTTCCAGATATAGTATTTGCTCTCACTGATACCTGAGCTACACCATTTGCATCGGTGGTTGCAGATGTGGTTGTCGTGGCAGTTGAAGCACCAGTACTGGGGGATGTAAATGTTACTATGCTGTTCGGAACTAAATTACCGAATTGATCTCTGACTAATACTTGTAATTGATTTGCAAAGTTAGTGTTGACACGGGTACTTTGAGATGTGCCGCTTGTAGCAGTGATACTGGCGGCTACATCAGGATTATTGGTGAGAGTGAAGTTGGCGGGTGTCGCTGCTCCTGATGTACCAGTGGTGACAAATGATCCAGATATAGTATTTGCTCTCACTGATACCTGAGCTACACCATTTGCATCGGTGGTTGCAGTGGTTGTCGTGGCAGTTGAAGCACCAGTACTGGGGGATGTAAATGTTACTATGCTGTTCGGAACTAAATTACCGAATTGATCTCTGACTAATACTTGTAATTGATTTGCAAAGTTAGTGTTGACACGGGTACTTTGAGATGTGCCGCTTGTAGCAGTGATACTGGCGGCTACATCAGGATTATTGGTGAGAGTGAAGTTGGCGGGTGTTGCTTCTCCTGATGTACCAGTGGTGACAAATGTTCCAGATATAGTATTTGCTCTGACTGATACCTGAGCTACACCATTTGCATCGGTGGTTGCAGATGTGGTTGTCGTGGCAGTTGAAGCACCAGTACTGGGGGATGTAAATGTTACTATGCTGTTCGGAACTAAATTACCGAATTGATCTCTGACTAATACTTGTAATTGATTTGCAAAGTTAGTGTTGACACGGGTACTTTGAGATGTGCCGCTTGTAGCAGTGATACTGGCGGCTACATCAGGATTATTGGTGAGAGTGAAGTTGGCGGGTGTCGCTGCTCCTGATGTACCAGTGGTGACAAATGATCCAGATATAGTATTTGCTCTCACTGATACCTGAGCTACACCATTTGCATCGGTGGTTGCAGTGGTTGTCGTGGCAGTTGAAGCACCAGTACTGGGGGATGTAAATGTTACTATGCTGTTCGGAACTAAATTACCGAATTGATCTCTGACTAATACTTGTAATTGATTTGCAAAGTTAGTGTTGACACGGGTACTTTGAGATGTGCCGCTTGTAGCAGTGATACTGGCGGCTACATCAGGATTATTGGTGAGAGTGAAGTTGGCGGGTGTTGCTGCTCCTGTTGCTGTTGCTGTTACTGTGTAATTGCCAGCTTTCGTGTTGGCTGTGAGTGTAGGGGCTGTGGCAACACCATTTATGATCGCAACGGTGGTGGTAAGCAAACCAGAGAAGGCAGCAGTGGCAGCGCTACTGGGGGCAGTAAAGGTAATTGTGCCGCCATTTACGGGAGTATTGTCTATACTGCTGACTGTGACTGCTAAGGGAGTGCTAAATGCTCGGTTGACTGTGGTGCTTTGAGGTGTGCCTGTGGTGGTAAAGGTAAATCCTCGCGATTCAAATGAGCCGATGTCGATCGTCCCATTTACGATCCTTGCCAAACCGCGCTGATCGGTTGCTGGGGTGCTGGCATTATTACCTGCATCAATGGCGGGGCTGTTGGGTACGAGGGCAAAGGTTTGAGTCGCGCCGCCATAGTCGCCCAGTGCGGTAATTGCTGTGCTAACCTCACCAGCTAAAACTCGATCGGTAGCAATAGTCTGGAAGCCACCTGCATTGCCATTTACCCCGACTAGGTTATAGCCATTTGATGTGATGTTTCCACTAACTTCTTCGCTACCACTAGTTTTGGCGTTGTTACCTACCAATATGCTGTTGGTGATATTTATCGTTCCAATATTACTCTTGAAAATAGCGCCGCCTTTATCTCCAGAGGAATTATTCGAGAAGGTGCTGTTGGTGATATTTATCGTCTTATCACTAATATTCTCAATAGCGCCGCCGTTACTGCGAGAGGAATTATTCGAGAAGGTGCTGTTGGTGATATTTGTCGTTGCTTTATTGGAAATAGCGCCGCCGAAGCTAGCGGAATTATTCGAGAAGGTGCTGTTGGTGATATTTATCGTTCCTCTATTGGAAATAGCGCCGCCGAAGCTAGCGGAATTATTCGAGAAGGTGCTGTTGGTGATATTTATCGTTCCTAAATTGGAAATAGCGCCGCCGCCGCCGAAGCCAGCGGAATTATTCGAGAAGGTGCTGTTGGCAAGGTTTAGGGTTGCGCCTTGATTTACAAGTACACCGCCGCCATTGGTACTTTTTCCCTTGGCAACAGTCAAACCATTAATATTGACAGTCCTGTTAAAATTAAAACCACCAATGCTTACAACCTGCACGGCATTATTGCCGCTAACTGTCGTATTAGCGGCTCCCGCCCCATTTACAGTCAAGTTTTTATTAATCGCAACCGTAGCAGTTAACGTATAGGTTGTCGCCGCCAGATTCACCGTCCCGCGTGCCGCCGAAGCATCTACCCCATTCTGTACCGTGCCACTAGCACCAACATTCACCGTTTTCGCCGTGCCTGAGAGAGTACTCGCACCTTTCAGCGTAATAGGCGCATTGAGATTAGTTGTCGGCGCAGTCAATGTCAAATTACCCGCATTGGCATTGCTACTAGCATCAATCGCCGCATTAACCGTAATCACATTAGTCGCCACCAGATTCACATTCGTACCATTCAGCGCCGACACAACCGTAGAGCTATTGATGGTGCTATCCCCTGCATTGAGATTCGCCGCCGCAACCGAAGCATCAGTACCGTCACTTGCTACCACCGTAATACTGGTCGGATCGAGCAACCAAGTACCCTTTGTCCCATTTAAAGCCGAAGTATTTACTTTTGCGCTATTACCAACCACAAGATTAGATTTACCCGAAGTCTCTACCAAGCCGCCATTACCGCTTAGAGAGCCAGCCTTCGCCGTAATCGTGCCATCAAACGCCGTAGTCCCATCCGACCAGACAATCACCTTACCGCCATTACCATTCAGCAACGCATCAGCATGAATCTTGGTATTCGCGTCAATGGATGTAAATAGAGATTTAGGCGTAGTGCCAGTACCCTGATAATCGCCACCAATCAATACCGTCCCGCCGCCATTAAAACCAGACGCATTGATATTTGCACCAGACAAATTAACATTAGTTCCCAAAACTTGGACATTGCCACCATTAGCACCCGCCACATCCAAATTACCAGCAACAAAAGCCGTTCCTACCGTCTTACCCGTCAATAAACTCGGTAAATCCACACCGCGTAAAACTGGTGCATTACCTAATGCTTGGCGAGCACTAATGGGCAACTCAAGACTCAGGACATTACCCTCATTGGTAATTTTGATGAACTTATTGTCAGGAGTCGCGGCGATCGTGATGTTCCCCGAAGGCGTGGCGATCGTGCCAGTATTCACGACTATGCCACCAACCAAAGTAACACTCTGCCCCACATTAGTTCTGAGATCGCCCTGATTTAAAATTACCCCTGAAGGACTTGTACCCAAGCTTGGCAAAGTACTCGTAAAGGCAAAGCCGTTAATATTACCATTGAGAGAGCGAATCTCATCTACGCTACTATTCAGCCCAAACCAACCATTGCCCACCTGTATCCCTGTCGCTGTAGTTGCCGAAAAATTCGCAGGTACATTCAAACTTGCAGTCGCACCAAATACAATCCCCGCAGGATTCAGGATATATAGGTTAGAGTTACCACCCGTTACCTGAATTAAGCCATTAATCAGCGAAGCCTCACCACCCGTGACGCGAGTCAAAATATTCTGAACTCTAGGACTACTAAAAAAATTGGCAATTTCACCAGTTGATAAGCCCAGTTTCTGCAAGCTATAAAATAGGTTTGCCCCAGCCTGAGTGCCACCCGAGATGTTGTATTGGTTGCCGATTTTGTTAACCGATGTATTTAGTCCATCTCTAGCAGGAACGATGCTCTGAGCATAGGCAGCATTCGCCGACGCAAGAATGCTAGTAGCGAGAAGAAATCTTAAAGACTGTTTTACGTTTGCGATCGGCATGACATACAACCCTGAATTGACTGATACAAGTGGTAAGAGTAGTTGTGGGAAAGCGCCCAAAGCTACAAACGTAATTTAAACAGCAAAATAAGAAAAATTATTGTCAGTCTATTTCCTGAAAACTGACAAAAACTGACAAAAACTGACAAAAAAACTGACAGCAGTTTCAAATTCAAAAAGCAGCAAGTATATAGATAATACCAATTCACAAAAGTGTGGCAACACTTCTGTGAATTAAAAACCAAACCCTATAAGGGTTTTAAATGCACAAAATGGCGTAGCCATTTTGTGCTTTGGTATAAAAGTAACTAAATAAAGGTGGAGCTTAAAATATAGCGAAAATAGTCATTCCACCTAGTCATCGATGGGTAAAGTTAGCAGAACTAATCCCATGAGAAAGTTTTGAGAATGAATATGCAGAGCAATTCAGTGCAGGAGAAGGAGCGCCAGCCAAGAGTTTTCGGATGGCACTGGGAGCGCTGATCATCAAAGAGAAATTAGGTAAACAAGCGATGAAGAGACAGTAGAACAGATCCGCGAGAACCCATATTTGCAATACTTTCTAGGGATATCAGAATACAGCGACAAAGCCCCCTTTGAAGCCAGCATGATGGTACACTTTCGCAAACGATTGAACCTAGAGATCATCGGCAGAATCAACGAACAGATCGTAAAACGGTCAATCGAATCGAAGCAAGAAGGACAAGAAAGTCAAGGTCAAGGTCAAGAAGAAGAGAAAGAGAAAGAAGACGAACCACCGAACCAAGGCAAATTGCTACTAGATGCAACAGTCGCGCCAGCCGATATTCGTTATCCCACTGACTTCAACCTATTGAATCAAGCAAGAGTAGTCACCGAAAAGATCGTTGATAGCACCAAATGCTGTGTTGCCGACCAAACACTCACCATATGAATTAGGCTACGGGAGTTGCCATTGTGATTTTAATTCTTGCAAAATAAACTGTAAGCGATCGCTAATATTTACATCGCTAATATTTACAATGTTAGTGAGCATAATTTCCTAATGGCTAGGCTTTTAATTGAAAATATCCTGCTGATTGTAGCGTGATCGCCAAAAAATTTTATACTCAGTACTAGACTAATCAAAAAAATCTATCAAGCATGACTCAGAAAGAAGTAATCCTCACCGATAAAGCGCCTGCTCCTGTTGGCCCCTATAACCAAGCGATCGCAGTTCCTGCCACCAGCAAGTTAGTTTTCATGGCAGGACAAATTGCGATCGATCCTGCGATCGGCAAAGTCATCGCTACTACTATTGAGGAGCAAACCGAACAGGTTCTCAAAAATATTCAAGCTGTTCTCACTGAGGCAGGTGCAGATTTTAGCAATGTCGTCAAAACTACTGTCTTCCTAGTAGACATGGCAGACTTCGCCGCCATGAATGCGATCTATGGCAAATATTTCACTGCTCCTTATCCTGCCCGTTCCTCAATTCAAGTCGCCAAATTGCCCCTTGATGTTCGCGTAGAAATCGAGTGTATCGTCGCAATCTAGAGAAAACAATACTATTTTTCTTCAGCAAAAGCCTTGCCTAGCGAGGCTTTTTTGAATTTTAGAGAATTATATAACAGCAGTTTCAAATTCAAAAAGCAGCAAAGTATACAGATATAAGGAACCAGATAAAGGTAGAGCTTAAAACATAGCAAAAATGATAATCCTATCCAGTTAATGCCACCAACGATCTTAGTTTTTAGTGTTTTTTTAGATTTCCTGCAAGAGGGGATAGAGAAAATAAAAGACCCAAGAAGCGAAAGCAATGGGACAAAATTTAAAATCAGCGATGCGATGCTGTCGGCTTTCTCGATGTTTTTTATGCAGTGTCAATCATTTTTAGAGTATCAAAGACAATTGCAGAGTCGAAGTGGAAAAAATAACGTTCAAAGTATATTTGGAGTGGAGAAAATACCCTCTGACCAGCAAATACGCAATATCCTCGACCTAATTAGCGCCAAGAGTCTGAACGCTGTATTTGAGAAAGTGTATAAATTTCTGCAAATGGGAAAGCACCTGAAACGATATGAAAGATTGGATAGGAATTTACTGATTTGTTTAGATGGAACGGAGTACCATAGCTCATCGAAAATATCCTGCGAATGTTGTAGTACCCGTAATCATCGCAGTGGCAAAATAACATACTCACACACAGCAATTTTGCCCGTAATCGCTGCACCAGGTTGCGAACAGGTGATTTCTCTACCACCCGAATTCGTCACTCCGCAAGATGGACATGAGAAACAAGATTGTGAAACAGCCGCAGCGAAACGCTGGATTAGTAAACATGGGCATCTTTTTGAAGGACAGGCGATTACGTTATTAGGGGATGATCTCTATAGCCGTCAACCGATGTGTCAGAATTGTTTAGAGGCAAATATGAACTTCATTTTCACCTGCTTACCATCCAGTCATCCTAGTTTATATCAGTGGTTAGATTACATTGAAAAAAATGGTGAAGTGCAGAATTTGACGACTAAACACCGCAAGGGGAAATCTATAGAAATATATAGTTATCGATTTGTGAATCAGATACCTTTAAGAGAACAAGAACCCTCTCTGTTAGTGAACTGGTGTGAACTGACTGTTCGCAATAGTGTTGATAATTCTGAAGTCTACCGTAATGCTTTTGTGACTAATCATGCTGTTAATATTGACAATGTGGCGGTCGTAGTTGAAACGGGTAGATGTCGTTGGAAAACCGAAAATGAGAACCACAATGTGTTGAAAACCAAGGGCTACAACTTGGAACATAACTTTGGTCATGGACAAAAACATTTGTCATCGACACTTCTATCTCTTAATTTGTTAGCTTTTCTATTTCACACGATTTTACATTTAATAGATTCCAGTTATCAAGAGATTCGTCGTAAGCGTGGCACTCGTAGAGGATTCTTTCAAGATATTCTCTCTCTTACCAAGTACTTTTTATTTAAGAGTTGGCAACATTTAATCGACTTTATGCTTGATGAAGCCCCCGTCTTTGCAGATTCCTGTTAATTTTTAGACTCTTGGTTTTGTATATCTTGCTACTTTTTGAATTTGGAATTGCTGATTATATAAAGAGGTAACAATGAAAAGCTTGTGGAGCGATCGCGAGGCTGCGGAATATAAAGGTGATTTAGGATTAAGAGTATATACATCACAGCTACTAGGACGAGATCCATCGTTGGTGCTGCATGGTGGTGGTAATACTTCCGTCAAAATCTGCGAGCAGAATCTTGTGGGAGAAGAAGAAGAGATTCTTTATGTCAAAGGAAGTGGCTGGGATTTAGAAACGATCGCAGAGGCAGGTTTTGCCCCTGTCCGCATGGCACATTTATTGAAACTAGCCAAGTTACAAGTTCTCTCCGATTCACAAATGGTGAATGAACTGAAAACGCAGATGACCAAGGCAAGTGCTCCTGCTCCATCGGTAGAAACAATTCTCCATGCCAGTTTGCCCTACAAATTTGTCGATCACACCCATGCCGATGCGGTCATTTCGGTGACGAATACGGCGAATGGATGGGAACGCATTCAAGAAATCTATGGCGATGATGTGGTGATTATTCCATACGTGATGCCAGGATTTGACCTAGCGCGAGTCTGTGCTGAGAAGTTTGCCGCAGAGAAGAGCGATCGCACCATTGGTATGGTGTTAATGAATCATGGTATTTTCTCCTTTGGGGCTACGGCTCATGAATCCTATGAGCGAATGATTGCATTAGTTGATCGCGCTGAAGTTTATCTTCAAGAACATCATGCTTGGGAAATCTCGCCACCAGCTTCTCTAATTAGGGACAGCGAGACAAGATTAGAGATCGCCAAACTTCGCTCTGAAGTTTCTCAAGTTGCCAAGTTTCCTGTAGTCTTAAGTTCCCATGCCGACGAAAAAAGCTTAGCCTTTGCGCAAAGGAAAGATGTAAACATCATTTCGCAACAGGGCTGTGCGACTCCCGATCACGTCATTCGCACTAAGCGCTTGCCCCTAGTTGGGAGAGATGTAAAAGCTTACGCGGAATCCTATTGCACCTATTTTGCGGAAGAATCTGCTAAGTCAACCCAGTCTGTGACAATCCTTGATACTGCACCCCGTGTAATTCTTGATCGCTTATTAGGACTAGTCACAGTTGGCAAGTCCGCCAAAGATGCCGCGATCGTCGCGGATATCTACGAACACACGATGGAAATCATCCAGCGATCGCAACTTTTAGGTGGCTATCAAGCATTACCTGCCAGTGATATCTTTGCAGTGGAATATTGGGAATTGGAACAAGCTAAACTCAAAAAAAGTGGTTCTGCTCCTGCTTTTACTGGCGAAATCGCCCTAGTTACGGGTGCGGCTTCAGGTATTGGCAAAGCTTGCGTAGATTCGTTACTAAAACGCGGCGCAGCCGTCGTGGGCTTAGATATCAATCCTGAGATTGAGAAGCTTTATGATCGCCCAGATTTTGTCGGTATTACTTGCGATGTCAGTGATGAATCTGCGATCGCAAATGCTCTCGATCAGGCTGTAAAATCCTTTGGAGGTTTAGATATCCTTATTCTTAATGCAGGAATATTTCCATCTGGCTGTCGCATTGAGAATCTTGATACTGCCACATGGCAAAAGGTAATGCATATCAATCTTGATGCAAATTTAATTTTGATGCGTGAATGCTATCCATTGCTGAAACTTGCACCCAATGGCGGTCGCGTCGTTGCGATCGGGTCTAAGAATGTTCCTGCTCCTGGCCCAGCAGCAGCAGCATATTCTGCTTCAAAGGCAGCGTTAACTCAACTGATGCGCGTAGCAGCTCTGGAATGGAGTAGCGATCGCATTCGCATCAATACTTTACATCCCAATGCAGTCTTTGATACTGGTATCTGGACAGAGGATGTTTTGACATCTCGTGCTCAGCATTATGGATTAACCGTTGAGGAGTATAAAACTAATAATCTACTTAAAGTAGAAGTCACCAGCCGCCATGTCGCCGAACTTGCGGCAGAGATGTGTGGTGCGCTGTTTGCCTGTACGACTGCGGCTCAAGTTCCCATTGATGGCGGTAACGATCGCGTGATTTAACCAAGAAAGACTCGCAATGCGAGTCTTTCTCTCATCATGTCGAAAATAGCGATCGCGCTCACAAAAAACTGACTGCAATTATCGATCAAACGAACCCATAATTTTTTTTAAATGTTGCGAAGCAACATTTAAAAAAAATTATGGGTTCGGGTTTGAAAGCAAAGTGCTGTATGACTTAAAGCGAACTATATCTTTCTTCAGCAAAAGGTTCGCCGCGATGGTGGTAGCCATTACGTTCCCAGAAACCGAGTTGCATTTTATCGAGAAACTCCAGCCCATTTAGCCATTTTGCACTTTTCCAAGCATAAAGATGGGGAACTACTAGTCGCATGGGGCCACCATTATCAATCGGCAACGGCTCATCAAAGAGAGTATGGGCAAAGAAATTCTCTTCCCTCACAAAATCTTCCATAGCAATATTTGTCGTGTAGCCCCCATAGCAATGTTCCATTAAATGTATTGCTTGAGGATCGACTTCAATATATTTCATGAAATCTGTAACCTTGACACCCTTCCATTTCACATCGAGCTTTGACCATGTGGTTACACAATGAAAGTCAATTGTAAATTCTGTTTGCGGCATTGACATAAAGTCATCCCATGAGAATGTTTTCTCTGTAGCTAATCCCCATACTCGAAATTGCCAATCTTGACGCTGAATTTGGGGAGTATCTCCATAGGTCATGATGGGGAAGCCATTGGTCAGCCTCTGCCCTTTAGGAATACGATCTTGATTTGGCGATCGGGATTGAAACAAACTTCCAAACATAAAAAATTCTCACTCAAAATCAACTGTAAATATTATCGCCAATAGAATTGTTAAAAGTGTTGCTTTGCAATACTTTTAACAATTCTATTGCTTTAAGGAAACTCCAAGGAAAAAACGATCCATATAAGAGCGTGTTTGAGAGGTCTCTTATTTAGCATAAATTTCTACTTTTACTTCCCTTAATTCCCCCTTGCAAAGGCTACCGTGTACACACATCTCAGTTTGTGTGTGAAATCAAGGAAATTACCCCACCCTAACTCTCCCCTTTACAAGGGGAGGGAACAAGATTTCTGGTCTTCCCCCTTTGCAAGGGGGAGTTAGAGAGGTAAAACTTCTCAAACACTCTCTAAAACCCCAAAATATAGCGACGGGCGTAGCCAGTCGCTATATTTTGGGTACTGATTATTTTGTGTAAGTCCCTAAGTTGCAGCGCAAAGCGCTGCAACTTAAATGGCGACAGCTACAAAAATGCTAATCTTAAATAAAGTTATGTTTGGTTTACGATAATGTCCCTGACAGGATTACCAAATATTTTGAACGGCATTCAGTCGCGTACTAGTTGGCAGCAGCGCTGTCAATATTTACTGATTGTCGAAAAATGGGCGGAGATTGTCGGTGAATCAGTTGCAAAACAAACTTGCCCAATTGGGGTATATCAAAAAGCTCTACAGGTCGCTGTATCGAATTCAGTTTGGTCACAGGCTCTGACCTTTGAGCGCGTCAGGATTTTAGCAAAAGTAAATGCGCTGTTTGGCGGTGCTGGAACTATCGCGATCGCTGATATTCATTTCTCCACCGCAAAATGGGCAACCCAACAACAAACCCTAAAAGAACAAAAGGTTGTTGCCGAAGATCATCCTAGTTATTTACCTCCAGCGATCGCGAATGAATTACCTAATCGTAAACTGAAGCCGAATCTTAAAATCAAATTAGATATTCCTAAAGCCCCCGAAAATGCCAATGAGGCATTCCAACGTTGGCAAGATGTCATGAAGTTGAGAACCCATCAAATGCCCAACTGTCCTCGATGCGATCGCCCTGCTCTCACTGGTGAAATATCTCGCTGGCAGATGTGCCGAGTTTGCGCGATCGAATATTTATTTAATTAATCATGTCAAACCCAGAATTCCTTCAGGCTTGTAATCCTAGCTTTTCTATCTGTTTGCCAAAAGAAGCAAATTACTACATAGATTTGACTGCCGCTAGGGGCGAGAATGTCGTGAAGCGAATGCGGAGAGCGATCGCTTTATCTTCTAATAAACATACCTATCAACTACTTTCAGGACAGATTGGTAGTGGTAAATCAACGGAACTCCTCAGATTAAAATTTGAGCTGGAGCAGCAAGGCTTTGTAGTAATTTATTGTGCGGTTGACCAGTATTTGCAAATCCATGATCTTGGTTTAGCAGAGCTTTGGCTAGTGATTCTGAAGCTGATTTTGCAGCAACTAGAGAGCAAAGGAGATTCAATCTCTCTAACCTATTTGCCGAATGCGATCGCGGAAATTGAAAAATGGATGAGGATAATTCCATCTGTTAATATCTCAACCTCTGGGCAACGCTTACAGAGAATTTTGCAAACCTTGCAAGATAACGATCAAAATCGCCGCCAGTTGCACCGCCAGTTGGAAACACGTCTTACCAACCTGCTAATTGTGGCGATCGAAGAAGTAACGGGAGTCGCAGGCGATCGCGTTAAGCAAACAGGGAAAAAAGGATTAGTAATCTTGGTGGATAATCTTGATCGACTATCCATTGAGCAGTCTGATTTAATTTTTGGTAGAGGCGGTAAATATTTACGTCAATTTCAATGCCACACCATCTATACTTTGTCACTGCTAGCGAGTGTTCATCTCAGTGAGCAATTTCAGTTAAAGGGTACTGTCCCGATCTTATTGCCAAATTTGCAGCTATGCGATCGCCATGATGTTGTTAATCCTGAAAGTTTAAACCTACTGCGTCAAGTTGTTTTAGCAAGGATGCTACCCAATATTGTCTCTGAGCTGAGGTTAGAGCAAGTTACTGATTGCTTTGATCATCTAGAAACCCTTGATCGACTATGTCTGGCTAGTCATGGTCATCTACCATATTTACTATCCCTACTGCAAGGCTGTTTGCAATCGCAAGATCCGCCGATTAGTCTTGATACGCTCAACCAAGTCTTGGAGAACGATCGCATTACTCGCTTATCCACAATTAGCGATCGCGATCGACAAGCTTTACACAAATGTCTGACTAGTGATTATGCCCTCACATCCGAAGCCATCAATTTGTGTCGTCGCCTCCTACTCTTTTCACATCATGATCATCAGGGCGACTGGTTTAGTAGCCCCTTTGCAACCAAAAATCCAGATGAGTAGTAAACAAAAAAAGCTTAAAAGCATCGTGAAACGATGCTTTTAAGCTTTTTTTGGATTATTTAGGCTGTAACCAATTGCTCAGCTTGTTTGGTGAGACGCTCAAAGGTTTCACGCATCTTCAGACCCACGATAATTTGTAACAGACCAGTACCATTATTAGAACCTGGATAATCAGGGTGTTTCCGTAATAGCTCAGTCAGTTCACCGTAGTATTTAGTATCTAGGCTGCTGAGATGACTTTCGATATAGACCATTTCGTCAAGGCGATCAAACTGTCCATCGATCTCCAAGATGCTGGCAGGTTGACCAAGCCAGCTATCTGGCCCCGAAAATAGCTTAATACCTGGATAGGAGCAGGTTAGTTTTGTACCGCAGGGAATCCAAGAAATTGTGGAACCTTCATCAAATAGATAAGCTGGCTTTAGACCCTCAACACTGCTGCGTTGAACTAAGCGCACACGCAATACTTTACGCTCAGTGTCATTAGGAATAAGATTAGTCGGCAGAATCTGGATAACAACATCAGCATGGGCTTTTTGAGGATCGATATAAGCTTCAAAGTCTGGTCTACGAGATTCGATCGCTTGCATAACATCAGCAAGGGTATGACCCCTCTCAGCCATATCACGCTGAATCTTCCAAGCAATTTTGACTTCGTCACTGAGGTCAAGGTAAATACTGAAATCGAGAAGTGCACGCACTCGCTCGTCATAAATTGGATGCAAGCCCTCGATCACAATTACTTTATTAGGCTCAACCAATTCGGGCGGATCAAGTAAACCTGTTTCATGGTTGTAGATTGGCTTCATGATCGATTTGCCTTCTTTGAGGGCTTTGACTTGCTCGTACATCAAGTCAAAATTATTGGCCCGAGGATCAAGCGCAGTAATTCCCGTTTCTTTACGTTGTTTGCGATCTAGGCAGTGATAGTCATCTAGACAAATCACGGTCATAAATTCTTCGCCGAACAAGTCATTTAATCTGCGTAAAAATGTGGACTTGCCGCAACCAGAGTCTCCTGCAACTCCGATTACAACAACGCGGTTGGGCTTACTGCTCATAATTCTGAACCAATCCTTATAAAAATGTATTTATTATTACTTCTTTCCCAACCTCCAATCTACCAAAACAGTGATCTCCATACAAGTTTAATTTTGACTTGATTTTAATAATTGCTGTTGTTTATGAATTTAAAGCAAAAATAACAAGTAAATTATTATCCTTAACTTGGTCAACAGAGAAAGGCTTACTGATTTTCAGGATGTGTTAGCGCATCCATCAGGTGAAAATTATCGATTACACCAAAACACAAAATGGCGTAGCCATTTTGTGTTTTTAAAACCCTTATAGGGTTTGGTTTTTAATTCACGAAAGTGTGGCAACACTTTCGTGAATTGGTATAAATTACCCAAGCCTGTAAGGTTGCGCCTCGCAGGGGCGTAACCTTACAGGTTTGGGTGTGTAATTAATTAAGCGTGTTTACCTAATAGGAAAAGCGGAGACTTTCGCGATCGCTGCCTGTAGGGAAGTAAAAACCGTAATATCGCCATATTTCTGTGAGCCTGAGTGCAGGGCATAATAAAATTATATTTTCATGTCAGCGCATTTACGAACTAACTAATGACCTTACAAACAGACATTGACACCGCCGCCGCTCAGCTTAAGGATAAAACCCCTCAAGAAGTACTCACATGGGCGCTCGGTAACTACGACAAGATATCGCTAGCTTCAAGTTTTGGAGCCGAAGATGTCACCTTGATCGACATGATTGCCAAAATCAAACCCGACGCAAATGTATTCACACTCGATACAGGTCGATTGAATGCAGAAACCTATGAAGTAATTGCCAAAGTACAACAAAAATATCCACAACTACAACTGCGCATCATGTTTCCTCAAGCCGAAGCAGTGGAACAGATGGTCAGCGATAAGGGCATTAATCTGTTCTATGACAGCGTTGAAAATCGCAAGCAATGCTGCTTCATTCGCAAAGTAGAGCCACTTGGTCGGGCTACTAAGGGGCTAGATGCTTGGATTACAGGGCTACGACGCGATCAGACTGCAAATCGTTCCACAATGGAAACCGTTGAACTAGATGGCGATCGCAATATTGCCAAGATTAATCCTTTAATCGATTGGACAAATGAGCAGGTTTGGGAATACATTCATGCCAATGACGTTCCCTACAATGCGCTCCATGATCAAAACTTTCCTAGTATTGGCTGTGCACCCTGTACGAGAGCCGTCGAAGCAGGAGAAGATCTCCGTGCTGGTCGTTGGTGGTGGGAGATGAGCAATCAAGAATGTGGATTGCATGTCACCAGTGACGGTCGATTGGTTCGCGCTAAAGGCGAATAAATGATAAAGGCTCGCAAAGCGATCCTTTAAAAACCCAGAGATTGTAGATGCGGTACAAAGCACCGCATCTACAATCTCTGGGTTTTGGAGATAGCGATATTGTTTGCAAGAATATATAAAGTGATGAACATGGCTAATGTAATGCAATATCGCGACTGGTACTTTCGAGGATGGCGATCGCGTTATGGATTTCGCCGATCGCAGAATGCTGACTATGCTAAACCACCGATTCTGTTAATTCATGGATTTGGTGCAGCAATCGATCATTGGCGTGGCAATATTCCAGCTTTGGCAGAAAATCATACGGTCTACGCGATCGACCTATTAGGATTTGGGAATTCCGAAAAACCACCAACTCGCTATTCGATCCATCTGTGGGTAGAGCAAGTTTTCCAGTTTTGGCAGAAGTTTATTAAAGTGCCAATGGTGATTATTGGGAACTCAATTGGAGCTCTCGTTGCTGCGATCGCCGCTAGCCATCACCCCGAAATTGCTTCAAGCGTAGTCGTGATTAGCTTGCCTGATATCGCCGCTTTTAACGACATGGTTCCTAAAGCACTGCAACCAATTGAGCGTACGGTCAAAGCGATTGTGTCCGCAGTACTTGTTAAGCCTCTATTCCATTTAATCCGTCAGCCTTTCACAATCCGTTTAGTTCTCAAAGGAATTGTCTATTGCGATCGCCGTCGCGTTGATAAGGAACTAGTAGAAATCATTGCTGAACCTGCACGCGATCGCCAAGCGGCTGAAGCTTTTCTCAGGCTTAATCGCAGTATCAATCAACCCAACTATTCACCTAGTTTGACTCAAGCCCTTGAGCAATTGCAAGCGCCTCTATTGATCTTGTGGGGAAGTAGCGATCGCTTAATTCCTCCGTCGGAAGGTAAGCGATTAGTGAAGTATGCACCCAATGCCACATTAATGTATTTGGAAGGAATGGGACATTGCGCTCACGACGATAACCCTGAGCGGGTCAATTATGAAATTCTAACTTGGCTAGCTTAAAAAACAAGACTAAGGTAACTTCAAAGTGTGACAACACTTTTGTGAATTAAAAAACAAACCCTGTATGGGTTTTAAAAACACAAAATAGCGTAGCCATTTGGTGTTTTGGTATTAGAAATATATTTATTAAGTCTGAAACCTAAAAATAAAATAAAGCGAATGAAAGTTTTAACGATTATCCTTTATAGTTATTTATCAATAATAATCATAAAAAGCTAGGAACATTTTTGTGGTTTTGGAAGTCTTCCGTAAGATCTGAGACATGTACTTTAAATGATCATTTCTAAGGTTTTATTCGGATGCATCAAAAAATTATATCTCAGGCATATCAGACCTTTGAGAAGCTATGGCAAAGAGCCCTTAGCGCTCCTTCAGATATAGCACTATTTATTAGCAATCTTGATGTGGTTGAGCAAAAGGTTCTATATCCACGCTATCAAAGGTTGATCCGCGAATATCAACCATTACTTAATCACCCCACCTCTGAAGAGCAAAAAATTGTCCAAGAGCTAGAAAAATATGGGGTTGCGGTCACAACTTTAGCTGACTTGGCAATTCCTCATAGCGATCGCTTTTTTCTTGCCGCCGAAAATATCTCCAAAGAGCTCAAAAGCGATGCTCAAAGTCCTTTGTATATAGGCAGACATACATTAAATATTAATGCGGAGCAGATTATGCGTTATCCAGAATTATTTCTGTGGGGCGCAGATGCTAAGCTTCTAAGAATTATTGAAAACTACCTTAAGCTACCTGTTGCTTACGACGGTTTATCCTATTACTACAGCCTTCCAGATGGAAGAGAGACTGGTCCACGTAAGTGGCATCAGGACAAAGAAGACTGGCAAATGATCAAAGTTGGCGTTTATATCAATGATGTAAATGAAGATGGAGGACCCTTTGAGTGTGTTACTCCCGAAGCTAATGAATTTCTATGCAAGACTTTGAAAACTAAATCTGTGCGCCGTTATAAAACGGCTTTTCATCAGGAAATTCAGGATATTCTACCCGAACATATGCAGGGTAATTGGCACAAAACCTGCACGGGTAATGCTGGAACGGTAATTTTTGTGGATACGGCGCGATACTATCATCGTGGTAAACCACCCACTAAATTCGATCGTTCGGCGATCTTTTTTGGCTATTGTAGCCGCAAACCCCGACATCCTTTTTTCTGTGGTAGATCACCGCTCTCTGATGAAGAGCTGAGATATATGGCAAGTCTCCTCCCAGAGGATACTCGGGACTGTGTAACTTGGCGCGATCGCTTAACAGGATTAGCTAAATGGATTCCTAAAAATCGTCTTAGAGTTTGAAAGCCCTGCACTCAAGTGCGGGCTAAGAGCTATAAAACCCGTTTCAACGGGTTACGGAAAATTATTCGTTATACTTTGACAGGGGGTAGACTTAATTTTCTAAAAGGGTAAAAATGAGAGGAAGCTTGATTAATTTGGAAGATGATCCGAATAACATTTAGCAGTGAAGAAATAGATGAACTACATTACGAAAGATTTCATCACCCACATCCACGAGTGCTGCGAAAAATGGAAGCACTATACCTAAAAAGTCAGAAATACCCACGCGATGAAATCACGAAATTGCTAAGAATCACCGAACCGACATTGTTGAGTTATTTACGAGACTATAAAGAAGGTGGGATAAGCAAACTCAAAGAACTGACTTTTAATCGCCCCCAGAGTGAACTAAAACAGCATCAGGAAAGTTTAGAGACATACTTTCGAAACCATCCACCCAAAACACTAGCTCATGCCACAGCAACAATAGCTGAGTTGACGGGAATTGTTCGAAGTCGGGAACAAGTGCGCCATTTCCTGAAATCAAAGGGAATGCGTTGTCGTCGAGTAGGACTAATACCTGCTAAAGCAGACCCAGAAGCACAGGAGGAATTTCTTAAAAAAAACTAGAACCACGTCTTGAGGAAGCAAAGACTGGTGAACGAGCCGTTTTTTTTGTCGATGCCGCCCATTTTGTCCTCGGTGCTTATCTAGGCTTTTTGTGGTGTTTTGAACGCTTGTTTGTCAAATCTGGAGCGGGAAGACAGCGTTTTAATGTCCTTGGTGCGCTTAATGCGGTTACCCATGAGTTAATTACTGTGACTAATGATTCATATATCAACGCTCAAAGTGTTTGTGAATTACTCCACAAAATTGCGGCTTTGGGCTTGACTATCCCAATTTCTCTTGTCTTGGATAATGCTCGTTACCAAAAGTGTGCTTTAGTTTTTGATTTAGCTCAGTCATTAAACATCGAACTTCTTTATTTGACCACTTATTCCCCAAATCTAAATTTAATTGAACGTCTATGGAAATTTGTGAAAAAAAAGTGTCTCTACTCAGTTTATTACCCTGATTTTTCTTCTTTCAAGTTCGCTATTTCTTCTTGCCTTGCTCAGTCACATACTACTCATAAACTTGTTTATCCCCAGCGCAATACTGCCGAACCCCAGCTTAAACCTGCGCCAAAACCTGCGATCGCAATTAAATGATCTGGTTGAATCTTGCCTGCTTGTACCCACTCATTAAGTGCGATCGGGATTGAGGCGGCGGAAGTATTACCGTACTTACCCATGTTGCTGACAGCTTTGGCAGGATCGATGCCAAAGCGATTAACAACTGCGTCGATAATACGTTGATTAGCTTGATGCAAAATTAGCCAATCAAGATCATGGACTTCCAAATGAGCATAGTGCAAAGATTTTTCGATCACTTCAGGAACGCGACGTACTGCAAACCGATAGACCTCTTGACCATTCATACTGATGGATTCAAAGGTACTCCGACCAGAATAATTGATATTAAGTAAATCATTTCCCTTGCCATCGCTGCGCATCTCAAAGCCTAAGAGATTGTCTTGAGGCTTACTTTCGCTACTGGCTTGCAAAATTATAGCTCCCGCACCATCCCCAAACAAAATGCATGTGCGACGATCCTGCCAATCGACCCAACGCGAGAGCACATCAGCACCGATCAGCAAAACATTTTTGTAAACTCCAGTGCGAATATATTGCGAGGCAGTAACCACGCCAAATACAAATCCAGAACATGCTGCAACCAGATCAAAAGCGACAGCTCGTTCTGCACCTAAGATTTTTTGAACTCTTCCAGCTGTCCCAAACAAGTCATCACTAGTTGAGGTAGACAAAATAATTAGATCAATGTCTTCTGCTGTCAAGCCTGCGGCTGCGATCGCCTGTTTTCCAGCTTGTGCAGCAAGATTTGCGACTGAATCATTTTCTCCATCGGCAATATGACGCTCTCTGATGCCTGTACGTGAGGCTATCCACTCGTCAGTGGTGTCCACCATCTGCGCGAGATCATGATTAGTAAGTACGCGATCAGGAACGGCGGAACCGCTACCAATAAAACGCACTCCGACGAGAGAAGATTCAGTAATAGTCATTGGCTGTGTTTGATCAGAATAGCTGGATAAAGAGTGTTACAGAGCTTTGAATTAAAACCTAATCGCAAAAAAACTAACTAGATCTAAGTTGGTGGATCATCAGGGGTGTCATCGATTGCTGGTACAGATACTTTAGGCTTGATTTGACCACGAATACGCTCAAGCACTTCATTATCGACAGCATCTTTGGCAACACGGATGGCATTACGGATACTCACAGCGTTAGAGCTACCGTGACTAATCACGCAAATACCAGCTACACCTAGTAATAAAGCCCCACCATACTCGTCAGCATCGATGCGCTCTTTCACCTTTTTAAGATTGGGTTTCAAGATTAATGCGCCTAGCTTGCCTCGCCAACCCTTAGGTAACTCTTCCTTGAGGATTTGCATGACTGCATTACCGACACCTTCAGCGAATTTGAGCACAATATTGCCAGCGAAGCCATCACAGACAATCACATCAAACTGACCTTTAAGAATGTCGCGCCCTTCGGCATTGCCTGCAAAGGTAATTTGGGGATTATCTTGTAAGGCTTGATGAACGCGAATCGCTAGCTCGTTGCCTTTACAAGCTTCTTCACCAATATTCAACAAGCCAACTTTTGGCTCTTTAATGCCGATCGCATATTGACTATAGAGTGATCCCATGATGGCAAACTGCTCTAAAAATTTGGGGCGGCAATCCACATTCGCGCCCACATCAAGCAAAAGTACAGGTTTATGCGCAACCTGAGTGGGGAACAATGCGCCGATCGCAGGTCGATCTACCCCTGGCAATCGTCCTAAGCGTAGTAATGCCGCCGCCATCGCTGCCCCAGAATGTCCTGCTGAAATCACTGCATCAGCTTGCTTGCGCTTAACTAAGTTCATCGCCACGGCGATCGAGGAATTAGGTTTGCGGCGCAATCCCTCAAGAGGCTCATCATCCATTTCGATGATCCCTTCCGATGGCACGATCTCAAGGCGATCGCTTTCTTGATAATTATGTTGCTTGAAGTAATTCGCGAGAATGTCGCGATCACCTACTAACGCTATATCCACACCCAATTGGGTTTGAGCTAATATTGCTCCTTCGATTATCTCGCGTGGGGCAAAATCTCCACCCATCGCATCTACTGCAATTCTCACTATTTGCGATCCTGTCTGAGTTTTATAACTAAAACTGTAAAGAATTTTATTTAACCTTGCAAAAATTTTAACAGTTCAAGTCACCTCAACTATCGGCAATCTCAAAAAAGCCATAAAGATGAGGATTGTTAAGGGAGCCATTAAGTACTTGTGCAAATTACCAGAACCCATAAAGTAGCGCCCCTGCGGGGTGCTACTTTATGGGTTCTGGTTTTAAATTAATTATGCCCATCTACTTATTTTTATGGTGCTGGAACAACGGCTCTATTAGCTTCGCGATCAAGTGGCAAAATCAAAGGCGTGTTTTGACCACTGCCGAGAATGACAATTTTAGAATTTGGAGATAGCGATAATTTTTCCGTTGCCTCGATCGCACGTAATTGCAGCACCGCAGGTGTAAGTCCCTCAGCTAGAATTTTTTGAGCGTCCGCACTGCCCTTTGCCTCTATGCGTTTGCGATCGGCTTCTTGCTTTTCTTTTTCTAAGACAAATTTCATTTGCAGATTTTCCTGTTCTGCTTTGAGCCTTTGCTGGATCGCAGCCTGCAAAGTTTCAGGAACTTTCACGTTTCGCAACAGAGCTTCATCGACGATAAAGCCAATGGGTGCGAGTTGCGATCGCAATTTTTCGGCAAGTTTTAAACTTACTTCTTCGCGCTTAGTAGCATAAACCTCTTCGGCGGTATATCCAGAAATAATTTCCCGTGAAATTGATCGAAATCTAGAAACCACAATTTCTCTTTCTTCAGTACCAATATTTAGATAAATACTCGCAGCCTTTGCAGGATCGATGCGATATTGAATGCTGACATCAATTCCTAGTGCTAAGCCTTCCTTTGAGGTTGCGCCAATCTCTTCTTTGAGATCGCGTAATCGGACTGAAAATTGCACCACATCCGCAAAAGGATTAATGGCGTGAATACCTGCGGGTAAGCTGCGATCGCTGACTTTGCCCTGAAAGTCTTCCACACCAACATTTCCCGCAGGAATGACGATGATCAATCGGCTCAGGGCATTTATCGTTGCCAACAGCGCAATCAATCCCGAAACCGATTGGATGACTAATTGAGCAATGCGATTGTCAACTAGCTTTTTGTTACTAAAAAATAAAACTATTGAGACTAATGAGGCGATCACAGAAATAATAAACGACATTTTTATACTCCTAGATTACCAGAATTAAAAATTTGGGCTGCGGTTAATATTAGTTGTGGAAAAGCGATTGAAATCAAGCGATCGCTGTCGCGAAACTGTTGTACTTCATATTCTCCATCCACTAGCTGATAAATTGACAAGGTTGGCTGTTTTGGAAAGCCGATATAGCGCCTTCCACCTAAGCCCAAGTAATCAATAATCCAATATTCAGGAATATTTAAGGCTTCATAATCCCGTAATTTCGTCAAATAATCATCCTGCCAATTAGTACTGACAACCTCAATGATTAGACGAATAGATTTGCCCTTAGTAACAGTGGAACGTTTTTTCCATATAGGTTCTGACTCTATACTAGATTGATTTAACACAATCACATCAGGAATGTAGCCTGACTTATAAGAGTCTATTGGTTTCACAAATGCTTGGCGAGGAATAAAACAATCCATCGAGTGGCGATCAATTTCTACAGACAACTTTGATGCAGTGAAGCCACCTACTTGTTCATGGGTTCCTGTTGGCTGCATTTCGACAATTGCTCCATCATAAAGTTCATAACGACCATAGCCATCTGGATACCAATCCAGAAACTCGTCAAAGGTAACTTCTCTAGCCGCAGATTGAAACATAAACATCTCCGCATTTGGTATTTATACTTTAAGGATAGGCGGCGCTTCGCGCCGCCTATCCTTTGTTTAATCAACGAAATGGCATTGAATAGAGTAAACCGCCTTTCTTCCATGTGCGATTTAACCCGCGTGGAATATCTAGGGGGGCAAGATTACGATTGTAGATATCACTGTAATTTCCCACTTGCTTAAGAATCTGGGTTGTCCAATCTGGCGCTAACCCAAGCTCAATACCTAGGGAATCCGATGTACCGAGAAATCTGGAAATTTCAGGATTTTTCGTGTCTTTAAAAATCTGGTAATTATCCATATTAATACCCAATTCTTCGGCATAAAAAGTGGCATAAATTATCCAAGTCACGACATCCCGCCAGCGATCATCATTACCAACTAGAGCTGGACTGAGGGGCTCCCTTGATAAGCTGAGATCGAGGATTTTGTGATCAGCTGGACGTGGTAGTTTACTTCTCCATGACGCAAGTTGCGATTTCTCTGAGGAAATCCCATCACATTCGCCTTTTGTATAAGTACTCAAGACTCCATCAAGATCAGGCAGAATGATCGACTCGATTGCAATGTTTGCTTCTTTGAATGTAGATTCCAAATTTGTAGCGTTGATTCCAGTTTCTACACAGATTTTTTTATTCTCTAACTCTTTGAGAGCGATCACAAATTCTTCACTAGTGTTGGGGGCTTCACTATTTTTTGAGGATCCACTGTTTTTTGGTGTTTGTTTATCTGATTTACTATCTTTTTCAGATCGACTCTCAGGGCTACTAGTGGGGCTACTAGTGGGGCTAGGAGAAGCTGATGGTGAAACTGTAGGACTTGCACTGGGAGAACTGGGACTAGATGCGCTGGGGCTAGGAGAACTACTTGTGGGCTTTGCCCCAATCCTGAGCATTACTCCCTGCCCATCAAAAAAAGTTGTGGGCGCAAAGGAAATATTGGAGGTGACATCACGGGTTAATGTGCGTGAGGTGTTGCGCATCAAGATATCAACATCCCCATTTTGGATGGCGGTAAAGCGATCTTTGGCTAGCAATGGCTTAAACTCAACTGCTGTAGCATCTCCTAAGACCGCAGCAGCGATCGCGCGGCAATAATCGACATCTAAGCCACTCCATACGCCTTTGTCATCAACATAGCTAAATCCTGATAGCTTGCCATTCACGCCACAAATTAGCTTGCCACGAGCTTTTACCCGTTCTAAAACTCCCTCTGGATCTTTGCTTTTAGTCACAGTCTGCGCAGTTGGTGAGGCGGTAGCTGTAGGTGAGGCAGTGGGGCTTGGTGCTGATTTCTCCTGACATCCTGATAGTAATGCGATCGTTAGGCTTGCAAAAAAACACCATTGTCGCAGTGGTGTCTTTTTAGAATAGTTTTGGTCTTTACGTTTCAGGAGTGAAGCAATGTTGGGTAAATGCTTGGGCATTAAGCTCATGGGATTACTAATTTCTAGAGCGATCAATCTATGGTCTATATTTGCAGCTTACATCGATTCCATCAAATTTAGAACAAATCAAAACTAAAAAGACGAGAGGCAGCGCTTTGCGCCGTCTCTCATCTTTATTTTAAATCGAGAGGTAAGCGGCAAGTTTCTCAAGCTGGCGATCGCCGTCTGAGCGATCGAGAAAATTATTAGCTGCATCGACGAGATTTGCTAGGTTTTGAGGATCAGCTTGAAAAGTCGAAATTGGTTTTTCTTTAGAATTAAGAACTAGTGGCTGATAGCGATTATATTTATCCTTAAGCAATTGAGTCGCAATGTAATCAATTAGATCTGCGGAGCCATCTGCATATACTTCTAACAGTGGAATGCCTTTTTTGATATTTAACCAATCAAGTATTCCCCAAGTCTTTGTGTCATTGGCAGTAATCCGATCTTCCATTTGTCCAGTACCAAAGGACACGACGCAGATATTCTCCAAACTCACGGATTTGGTGCTATTTTTTAAATTGAGGCATTCTGCGATCGCGCAAAGTGAAGGGTTATTGGCTACTACACCACCATCGATTAAAGGAACACCATTAGTTTCGGGTGGAATTTTAATGGTGACGGGATTTTTGATAATTGAATGATGAGGATTTTGCCTTAAGCTAGCGATGTAGGTCGGGTCAGTTAAGACATGACCTGCAAAAGCTGTAGGCGCAGCCGAAGAAGATCGACAAACTTCCCAAATAGGGATTTGGGCAAATTCAGGCTGATTACTTTTAAAAACTACAGTAGTGCGATTATAAGCATCATATGCAACTACAAGAGTAGGAGGCAATGTCCCAAAAAGCTCTTCGCCGAAAACATTGACATCCTGAAGCACTTTCTCTAATCCATCATCGGGGAACAAAGGGAGAGAATAATCACCCTTTTTAATTCTTTCAAGCAAACTATTCCATAAAAAATTGATGCTTCCTAGATTGGGGAAAATATCTTTTCCTTTCTCTTCATAAAATTTGCGAATTTCTGCGGCTGACATTCCTTTTGCAATACTGCAAGCAATGATGCTACCTGTGGAAGTTCCCGCAAACATATCGAAATAGTTGTTGAGAGGTGAACCTAACTTTTGGGTAGTCCTAAAAAGGAAAGGATGTAGGAAAATATCCAGATAGTTGATACAAAGTAAAGTAATGTCAGAAGCAAGGCCATCCTGTCCATCCTGCCAGTCCGTATCCGTTGTAAAAAACGGCAGTACACGACATGGAAAACAAAATTATAAATGTCGGGACTGTGGTCGTCAATTTGTAGAAAATCCACAGTGGCAGAGAGTTTCAGAGCGTACCCAAGACACTTATGACCTTCTTGAGAAACTACTACTAGAAAAAATCCCACTAGCTGGAATTGCCAGAGTCCTCAAGGTCTCAGAGAGATGGTTGCAAAGTTACGTCAATCATAAATATGAAAACGTTCCTCAGCAGGTGGAGGTAGAACCAAAACCAAAACGCCGTTTGACCATACAGATGGATGAATTGTGGTCTTTTGTGGACGACAAAGGCAATAAACAGTGGGTATGGCTTGCCATTGATGCCGAGACTCGTGAAATTGTCGGTTGTTATATAGGCGATCGCACTGGTGAATCAGCTCAGAAGTTATGGGAATCGTTGCCTAGCGTCTATCGCCAATGTGCGGTTATTTATACTGACTTCTATTCGTCTTATCCAGTTGTCCTGCACAGCAAACGTCATAGGGCTGTCGGGAAAGAAACGGGAAAGACCAACTATATTGAGAGATTCAACTGTACGTTACGTCAACGAGTATCAAGACTAGTTAGAAAGACCTTATCTTTTTCTAAGAAATTGGAAAATCACATTGGAGCCATTTGGAATTTTATTCATCATTACAACGATTCTTTACCTCCGTGTGCGTCCTTTCCTTTTTAGGACTACCAACTTTTGTTCTAAGCGTTCTAAAATCACCGTTGTAATCAGCCCGCGAATGCCACCACCATCGCAAGCAAGAACTTTGAAATCTTCCGAGTTAGCCAAAAGTTTTACCTCTATAAGAAATCTAATGATTTTGGCGACAATTATAAATTAGGCAGAGTAAGAAATCTACAAATATAGTAATGATTGAGTTAGTTCCCTTCCCACCCAAGAATTAGTGGTACTAATTCTTGGGTGGGAAGGGAGTAGGACCTAAAACTCAAAAGAGTAATGGCGGCGCGAAGCGCTGCCATTATACAAATTCACAAAAGTGTGACAACACTTCTGTGAACTAAGAAACAAACCCTGTAAGGGTTTTAAAAACACAAAATGGTGTAGCCATTTTGCGTTTTGGTATTACATATAATTTTTGAGCGGTTAAGATGATGGTGGACGGTCAATATATAAAAATTTGTCGCAAAATATTAATATGGAAAATCCTGCCATTAACGACCATCAAATCCATCCGCTGATCTCTCAGAGATGGAGTCCCCGTGCCTTTGGCAAACTTGTTGAAAAAGATAAACTTGCGCAATTATTTGAAGCAGCAAGATGGTCTTCTTCTTGCTTTAATGATCAACCTTGGGCATTTATTGTGACAACCAAAGATGACACAGTGAACTATCAGAAACTACTTGATTGTTTAGTTCCCGCCAATGTTATATGGGCGCAGGTTGCGCCAGTCTTGGGGTTAGTGATTGCCCAAAAGAACTTTAAACATAATGGTAAACCTAATGCTTGGGCAGAGTATGATGCTGGGCAGGCTACCGCAACCTTAGTATTGCAGGCTACGGCTTTAAATCTGGTCGCTCACCAAATGGGTGGATTTGATGCTGCTAAGGCGATCGCTACTTTTAATATTCCTGAAACGGCGAAACCTGTGGCAGCGATCGCGATCGGTTATGCAGGAGAAACTAGTAATTTGCCTACTGAGTTACAAGAGCGTGAAACTGCTCCTCGTAATCGTCATCCCCTTTCCAGCTTTGTTTTTACAGGTGAATGGGGGAGTTCTGCCCCGTTTGTATAGTTTTATACCAAAACACAAAGTGGCTATGCCATTTTGTGTTTTGGTATAAAAAGATTAGAGAGTGCACTTCGTGCACTCTCTAATCTTTTTATACTAAGCCTGCTTGAGCTAAGCCCAAAATCAAACCTGCTCCAAGAAGATGACCAAAACTAGTAACAGCTAGCAATTCTGCCAAGCCAAAACCTGCAAATAGACCAGGTAATTCTACAGGCAAGCTAGGACCAACACCCTTGACTTGAATGCCATAGCGAGCAACTACTAACGCAAATGCATTAGCAGTTATCATGATCAAAGCAACACTTGGCGACCAAATAGGAGTAGCGGGAACTGAGGCAAGTAAGTTAAAAGCTAGATTTGTCATAAATTTGTATTCCTAAGTCTAATTACCTATAAAAAATTTTAATTTCCATAATCCTAAGAGGTATCCAGACATCAAAAAATTCTTCTTAAGCTAAATTCATTAAACTTAGTAATCGTTTACAGTCAACAAAGAATAAATTCACTAAGTGAATTTATTCTTTGAGAAATTTTAGATTTCTTCTAAGACTTTGAAGCGTACATGATTGAGAGCTAACTCACCAATAGAATAAGGCTGAGGCTGAATCGTCTCAAAAAAGATGCCTTTGCCAATTTCCACATGATACCAAGGTAAACCCATAAACCAGCGAGTAGGATAAGGACGATAGCCAGTATCATCTGGATTCGATTCCATTGGCAACCATCCAATACTGGGAATATAGAACTCAATCCAAACATGATTGTAATATTGATGGAGAGGAATGTTCATCATCAATTCGCCATCATGGGGACATTTATAACGCCCAACCGTGCGACAAGCAATTCCATTTAATCGAGTTAAGGCTAATAGCAAACCAACATATTCTCCACAGGAACCTGTGCCTCTAACTAGAACTTCTTCTGGTGCGGCAATGTAAGGCGTGACACGGTATGAGAGCTTGTCATAGACATAATCACGAATCAATAGCATCTTCCGCAAAATATTGGTTTCACCTCCCACGGCTTCCTTTGCGGCGGTTTGAATAAGCGGATGATCCATGCTCAATCCATCATCATCAACGAGATAAAGCTTCTGCATTTCGGGAGATAGTTCAGGGACAAATTCTACTTCACTATCTTTAAGTTCATATTTGATTCCACGAAGTTCTAAAGTTGCTTTCCAACCGAACATTCTCGATTCTTCAGGTTTTAAGTTTCCAAGCTTGAATGCGGCAACACGCTGACCATCGACAATTTCTTCTTCAAATGGAATGCCAATTGGCTCGATCGCTAATAATTTTTGGCGATAGGTATCTGTAGGATAGGCAACTCGCCATGTGAGGTTATAGACTGAAGTTGGTTCTTCAGAGGAGAGTTCTTCAAGATAGATCATCTCCACTTTGTAGCCTGTGGTGAGAGTGTAGTTTAACTTTTCATCTTGGTATTGATTAAACTTGAGGCGATGAATAAAAGTCTTTTCGCGTGCCGAGACCGAAAATGGTTCATCTAAATCATTAGGATTGTCGCGAATATAGTTTTCGTCACCTGAATAAACTATATATAAATCATTGCCCAAAAATCCTAATCCCATAGGATTGGGGAATGGAGTCAAACCACGATGTACCACTTCGCCTGTTTTGGCGTTAAGTCGATAAACTGTTTCTTCAGTGCGATCGCTAACCCACAATTCTTCGCCCACTAAAGTCAGCGCTTCAAATCCTGCCCCAGGAGCATCCATAATGCGGAGCAAGGTGCGGGTGGCGCGTCCAAACACAAAAATTTTGCCAACTTCACTAGAACTTACATACACGCCACCATCAGAGACTGCTATGCCATCGACCTTGTTGGGTAGCTCCATAAATGGTTGCAGATCAAAATCAACCATATTGCAGTAATAAATGCCATTGTCCTTGGTAATCCACAGCGTCTCCCCTGCGATCGCTAGACCTGTCGCGTCTCGAAACTGCAATGCGGTGTAATTATTCAGCACCGTTGCACCTTCAGAGAGGGGATCGATTTTGAGTAGATGCCCTTGATAGGAATCTACACAAAGTGCGTAGGGTTTGCCATTATCTACATCAGTACTTACATCGGTTTGCCACACTAAACCATGAAGGTTATAAGCGCCAATGGGATAAATCGTGCTTGGTAAACTGGGCATAGGGTATTTAGGCGGGTGTATGGGCGGATAAATTTAGAAAAGCTTTAGTCTTTCTACAAATTCTGATCTGACTTCAAAAGCAACATTAGTTCCGTAGCGAAGACAACAGTTGTGATATCTGGATAAGTATATTGCGTTCTCTGGTACTACGGGGCAAAGCACTGTAGATTGGACTACTTCATTAGTTGTGAACGGCTAAGCCGAGTAAACCGACGAAATGTTCGATCACAGCCACAAGAAGGGGCGCAGGGCGAAGCCCCACAATAGGTTTATATTCTTATTTGTGGCGGGGTTGAAAACAAATTGCTGTAATTATTCACAGCGAAAGGATTATGTTACTTTGGTTTGCTGGGGCGGTTACTAAATACTTTCATATCTCGACCGTTCTAGCCTTTTATAATCAAGCTGGATGCAAATAATTTTTCATGGTTGGCTGTGTCAACTATATAAAAACTATCTGGGTTTTAATTTGCGGTAAAGCGCTGTAAACATATTTTCTTTACATTACATTTTTTTGGACAGTAAATGAGGCAATACTCTCTACCCACAATTGTTTCTTATCTGGTCGGTCCGACGCTGATTATCGTCAGTCATGTCGGTTCGCTACTTGTTTTAACAACTGGTTTATCATGGGGTGCGATCGCATGGATCATTACATTATATTTAATTCGGATGCTTGCCACGACTGGCATTTATCATCGATTACTTACTCACAAAAGTTATCAAACCCCTGCGCCACTATTATGGATTGGTAGTATTGTCGCAGCATCGGCGGGACAGATGGGGCCAAGTTGGTGGAAAGCGCACCACCTGATGCATCATCAATATGTTGAAAGCGATCGCGATCCGCATTCTCCCTATACGCCATTTTTGGGAATTAAAGGATTTTATTGGTCTCAAGGAGGCTGGCTGTTATCTTCCCGTTTCTTTCCAGATAAATTACCCCTTGATGTTGAAAGCGATCTGGTTTTAAAAGTGATTGACCGTTTACATTTCATCCCCCTAGTAGCACTTGGGGCAATTTCATACTATTTTGGGGGCTTGGAATATCTCGGTGCATTTTTTCTCAGCACGACATTGCTATTTCACGGTGTCCAGACTGTAAACTCGCTCAGTCATATTGTGGGGGATCAACCATTTATTACTGACGACCATAGCCGCAACAGTGGATTAGTGGCGTTTCTTACTCTAGGAGAAGGTTGGCACAATCTGCATCATGCTTTTCAGGCATCTTGTCGGCACGGTATCACCATCGCGAATGGTGAGGTTGTCTATCTGCCAGATCCCACTTTTGGCTTTATTAAAATGCTTGAGTTCCTAAAGTTAGCGTCAAAGCTGAAATTACCTAGCGAAAAGGATTTGCTGGCAAAAGCCAAAAAGCAAGATTTTCAGAACTTAGAATTAGCGCTCGCTTCAAAAAAAACAAATTTTTAATCTATTAACTGATGTTACGTGGAAGGAAGATTGCCCTCACCCCCCAGCCCCCTCTCCCAGAGAGGAGAGGGGGAGCAAAATCCAGAAAACTCTTGTCCCCCTCTCCCTTTGGGAGAGGGGCTAGGGGTGAGGGTATTAGAAACTTCCACGTAACATCAGCTATTAAGATGGAATTGCACTGTATGCAAAAAAGGAAGCATCGCTAAGCGATGCTTCCTTTTTTGCATACAAAATTTATGTAACTCAACGTAACCCCACATTAACTTAGGTAAATTCTTCGGTAGTCCTAAAAAGGAAAGGATGTAGGAAAATATCCAGATAGTTGATACAAAGTAAAGTAATGTCAGAAGCAAGGCCATCCTGTCCATCCTGCCAGTCCGTATCCGTTGTAAAAAACGGCAGTACACGACATGGAAAACAAAATTATAAATGTCGGGACTGTGGTCGTCAATTTGTAGAAAATCCACAGTGGCAGAGAGTTTCAGAGCGTACCCAAGACACTTATGACCTTCTTGAGAAACTACTACTAGAAAAAATCCCACTAGCTGGAATTGCCAGAGTCCTCAAGGTGTCAGAGAGATGGTTGCAAAGTTACGTCAATCATAAATATGAAAACGTTCCTCAGCAGGTGGAGGTAGAACCAAAACCAAAACGCCGTTTGACCATACAGATGGATGAATTGTGGTCTTTTGTGGACGACAAAGGCAATAAACAGTGGGTATGGCTTGCCATTGATGCCGAGACTCGTGAAATTGTCGGTTGTTATATAGGCGATCGCACTGGTGAATCAGCTCAGAAGTTATGGGAATCGTTGCCTAGCGTCTATCGCCAATGTGCGGTTATTTATACTGACTTCTATTCGTCTTATCCAGTTGTCCTGCCCAGCAAACGTCATAGGGCTGTCGGGAAAGAAACGGGAAAGACCAACTATATTGAGAGATTCAACTGTACGTTACGTCAACGAGTATCAAGACTAGTTAGAAAGACCTTATCTTTTTCTAAGAAATTGGAAAATCACATTGGAGCCATTTGGAATTTTATTCATCATTACAACGATTCTTTACCTCCGTGTGCGTCCTTTCCTTTTTAGGACTACCAATTCTTCGCAATTAAAAACCTAAAAGTTGGCTATACTACATCCCAAGTTCTTAACTTAGAGTATCTTTGGCAAACTGCTACATCAAAATCAAAGTAGTTCTCAAGTTGAGCTTTTTCATGATTTCTTGTCTGAGCAATCTTCTAGATATTAAGAGGAACCAACATGACTTCTACGAATTTATTCCCAAATATTCAGTCTCAGAACCCTCTTGTGGGAAATGAAACATTCAAAAGTCCGATCGCATATAAAGCCACAAGATTAATGGCTGGAGCTTTTAACGCGACACAAATGGCTTTAGCTGAAGCCTATATTAACGGATTAGAAATACCAGACTCCGTTTTCCGATCGCTATTGCACACATCCATGCCAATTTTGTTTAAGCACTTTCCTAGTCTACTGGCTCCCTACGAATGGGTGTTACAGGAATCAGATCAGCTTGCCGAGTCTTCACGAGAACTGATGAAGGTGCAGTATGACCTACCTCAAGCCATGCTGAATCCGATGCTTGGCAATTGGCAAGTCATTTATCCTAAGTACAGTATGGGACTTTGGGAGAATGGTGCGATCGATCTTGAGGAATCACAAAAGCATATGATCGATCACTGAGATCTTGCACCATTCAAGAAAAGGGGTTGCAGAAAGAGCAGAAATGTGAAAAAAAGGGCGTAGTAGTAAATTAAATAACGAGCATGGAAAGCATCGTTAAGCACGCCCAAGGGCTAGTGTATAGTCTTCTGTGTTTGATGCCAAGTGTGTATCAAACAGCAAGTCTCAATGCAATACTAGGACTATTTCTCGAAGCACAAAGGCATCCTTATCCAGAACATACACAGATAAAATCAGCGAGTGCACTCAGCCGATTTCTCAATCACTATAACTGGTCAACGAGAGCAGTAATTCGGTCAACACGGCAGGCTATTTTGGGACAAATCGCCAAGCATCGCCCATCGAAACAAGTGCCATTAAAGATACTGATAGACTTGACTACCCTAGAAAAAAGCGGCAAGTTTTTACATTTGAGCAATCCCACCCAAAACGAACCAGACCCATGGGTGAGAATACTAAACGGAAAGCGAGGACTACATCTGGTTGTACTGTATCTGGTCTATGGAGAGTGGCGCGTACCATGGAGTTTTAGAGTATGGCGCGGCAAAGGATACCCCAGTCCCTCTGACTTAGCTTGTAAGTTATTGGGGACAGTACCCAAGCAACTAACCCAAGGCAAGACTGTGATTGTCCTTGCTGATACTGAGTTTAGTACGGTGAAGTTTTTCAATACTGTCCGCGCCAAGACTTGGCGCATCGTTGTCGGTGTACGCAACAATCGTAAACTTCAAGATGGCCGTACAGTCAAACAACTTTATCGTCATGGCAAACGTGGACAACAAATTTTGCTAGAAGGGCTAACTCAGCCTTTGACGATCTCTTGGTTTTGGCTCAAAAGAGCTGATAGTAAACGGGAGTTACGCTTTGTTGTCTCTTCTCATCCTTATTCTGGTGCTTATCTGGTGATGTTAGGTCGTAAGCGTTGGGCGATTGAGGGATTCTTCAAAACCATCAAACATCGCTTTGGTTTGCATTGTTTTGGGCAATCTACAAAACTTGGTGTTTATCGTTGGCTTATCCTCTCTCTGCTTGCTTATCTTTTGGCCCATTGGATTGATCAATGGTCGAGTCCTCCTGTCTTGGACTGGAAAGCTACCTGTGATTTGACACTTTCCGTTTTATTTCCTTCTGTCCTTTGGTTGAAACTTCTTAGGTATCTCCAAATTAGTGCCGATATTGCTGCTCGTCATGGGTTTGAAATTATTCTCAAACCCATTCCTACTTAACTCTTTCAGGAATGGTGCAAGATCTCAGATCAGGTAATTGAACGCTTAGATATTGTTGATGGCGATAATATTTTGGATTTTGGTTGTGGTTGGGGCTGTGTACCTAATTACATTATGTCGAAGTTTCCCAATGTGAGGTTCACGGGGTTGAACTTGAGTCATCAGCAGTGTGAGTACATGCGCCACAAAATGCAAGATCCAACTAGCTATCTAAGTTCAGGTCGATTCACACTCCATGAAGGCGATTTGAACGAGGCGCAGTTTACGGAGAAATTTGACAAGATTCTCTCTATTGGAGTCTTTTGTCATGTCGGAAATCTCACCAATGCTTTTCAAAAGCTTTCATCTTTTCTCAAAAGCGATGGCAAGGTATTAATTCATATCATCACTGTTCGCATCCCCAACAATTTGTCAAGTGGCTTCACGCACAAGTATATTTTCCCTCATGGTCGCTACTGGAACTATGACGCAGTTCCAAGTCATAATCGCGATCTTAAAACCGTCAATCGCTGGTACATGAATGGTATAAATTATCATAAAACCACAGTGGCATGGTTGGAGAGATTTGATGATTCTCAAGATATTGTTAAGTCTTTAGACTATGGTATGGACTACGCTAAGTTCCGTCGAATTTGGCGCTTTTATTTATTGATGCTAGGTACAATTTTTGTGACTTGTGATGGTGAATACAATGGCAATGGTCAGTATCTAATGACTCATGCCTGATTGCCTTAAAAGCCTGAAAAACATGGCGCTTTGCGCCATGTTTTTCAGGCTTTTAGTTGATATCTTCTTCAGATTTTTTGTCCTGTTTGCAGATTCCATAAACCTGCGTAGATTCCATTGTTAGCAACTAGCTCATCATGAGTTCCCATCTCCACTACTTTGCCCTGATCCATTACATAGATGCGATCGGCATTGCGGATAGTGGATAGACGATGAGCGATCGCAATCGTTGTGCGGTTTTTGGTAATCCGTTCCAAAGATTTTTGGATCGCTGCTTCTGTTTCATTATCAACTGCTGAAGTTGCTTCATCGAGAATCAAAATCGGTGGATTGCGTAACACTGCACGGGCGATCGCAATGCGCTGTCTCTGCCCACCTGATAGCTTTTGACCACGCTCACCAACAATCGTATCGTAACCCTTGGGCAGAGCTTGGATAAAGTCATGGGCTTCAGCAATCTTGGCAGCTTCGACAATCTGATCCACGGTTGCATCAAAGGAGCCATAGGCAATATTTTCTAAAACTGAGCCATGAAATAGAAATACATCTTGGCTTACCCAACCCATGCAAGAACGTAGCGATCGCAATTCTAAGTCACGAATATCAATGCGATCGAGAAAGATGTTTCCCGATTGAATTTCGTATAAACGTAGGAGCAACTTCACCAAAGTACTTTTGCCTGAACCAGTAGCCCCAACGATAGCAGTAGTTTTATGGGCGGCGATTTCTAAGGATAGATTTTCTACGATTGGGAAATTTGCGGCATAGCCAAAGGTGACATTTTTTAATTGAATATCACCATTTACTACAGAATCTAATACCTGTGATCCTGAGTGAATTGCGATCGGGGTATCGAGCAAATCAAGGATGCGGTTAGTCGAAGCCATGGCCCTTTGATATTGATCGAGGGTTTCGCCTAAGCGCGTGAGCGGCCATAAAAGTCGCTGAATTAGATAAATCATCACGGAGTAATTGCCGACAGAAAGCCTGTTTGCCTGAACCTCCAAGCCACCATAATAAAGAATCGCAATAAATCCCATAAAGATCAGGATTCTGATCAAAGGAACAAATGCGGCACTATAGGCGATCGCCTTGCGATTACTTTGACGATATTGATTACTTTCCTTCTCAATACGTTTACGTTCATAGGCTTCTGTCACAAACGCCTTGATCGTCGTAATCCCACCGATATTATTCGATAGTTGCCCGTTCAGCAGTCCCACTTTTTCGCGAACTTCCGCATAGCGCGGCGCAAGGAATTTCTGAAACCAAATTGAACCCCATAGAATAAATGGCATTGGCGACAGCGCTAACCAAGCCACATTTGGCGTAATCACAAAAAATGCACCACCAATCAACAGAATCGTCGCCGAAACTTGAATTACTTCATTTGCGCCACCGTCAAGAAATCGTTCTAATTGATTAACATCATCACTCAAAATTGACATCAATCCACCCGAACTCCGCTCCTCAAAAAACGCTAGTTCTAACTCTTGTAAATGCTGATAAGCATCAAGGCGCAAGTCATGCTGGATCGTCTGAGCAAGGTTACGCCACTGAAGTGCATAGGCATACTCAAAAATCGACTCTAAGCCCCAGATCACACCACTAATTGCCGAAAGTACTAGTAACTGCGCTGCTAATCCTTGGACACCAAAGGGATTTGCCCAGAAGTTCTCTTTTTGTAGCACCAGATCGATCGCTGCCCCTATCAGGACTGGCGGAGCCAAATCGAAGAATTTATTTAAAATTGAGCAAGTTGTCGCCGTCCAAATTTGTTGGCGATAAGTACGGGCATAGCGAGTCAGTCGGATAAACGGATGAACATTAGACATTTATTTTCTCTCTTTGGCTCTTTCATAGGCTAAATCATGTTCAGCGAAACTGATGATTTGAACTCGTTTAGGTGATGGCGATTCATAGGCTCGATAAACAAGACGATAGCTTACACTGTTGCAGCTTATCTCTAGCGCTCTATGATTTTTGAGGTCACCGCGCAAATCGTGACTAGGAACTCCTCTCGTTTGATATGGATCAAGCTTCAAGACTCTTTGATACTGGATGAAGTCTTCTCTTAATTCTTCAGGCAATAGAGGTATATCTTCGGCTTGAATATCCTGATGTAGGGTAATTCTATACATTTGCTTTTTGATAGCCTTTCTTTTCCAGCCAAGCGTTTAAAGCTTTCTCATCAACTTGTTCATCCTCCCCTATAGATGTAATCCATTTGCTGGGATCGTCTTGGTCGGTTAGACGTGAAATTGCTTTCGCTTCTGCTGAATGAGGGGCAAATTTGGCGCTAAGAGTTTGATATATTTGCCATTTTTGAGGATCAGGCAAAGCCTCTATGGTGTCTAGCAAAGCTGCATTTCTAGCATTATCAGCTAGGAGTTTGCTAAGTTCTTCTGGTGGGGCATCTTGCATTAATTCTTTAGCAAATTCCCTGATTGGTTGTGAGGTTATCTGCTTTTCTTTTATTTCAGTCTCGGAATTGCGAAAGCGTCTGTTTTTAGTAAAGAGGAAAAAGTCTAGAACTTCTTGAATTAGTAGTTCTGGACTATTTTGAATTTCTTGTAATAGTTGTTCTTTAGCAGTCATTTTGGGTTGCTCCTATTTTTTACAATGTTTACTACTTAGCACGGGGATAATCCGCTAATACTTGTTTGAGATATTTGCCAGTATAGGATTTTTTGACCTTGGCGACCTGTTCGGGTGTACCTTCCGCAACAATCTCACCACCGCGATCGCCTCCTTCAGGGCCCAAATCAATCACCCAATCAGCGCAGCGAATCACATCGAGATTATGCTCAATCGTAATGATGCTATTGCCTTTATCGACAAGGCGTTGCATTACATCTAATAATTTATGCACATCGTAAAAGCTTAAACCTGTAGTCGGTTCATCAATGAGATAGAGGGTTTTACCTGTAGCTCGACGCGCTAATTCTGTGGCAAGTTTCACCCGTTGCGCTTCACCACCTGAGAGCGTGGGCGCAGACTGACCGAGACGCACATAGCCTAAACCCACATCCACCAGCATTCCCAATTTGGTATGAGCAGAGGGGATGTTCTCAAAGAAATGCATCGCTTCTTCGATGGTCATATCTAACACATCGGCGATCGTCTTCTCTTTATACTTAACTTGCAGCGTTTCACGGTTATATCTTGCACCTTTGCAAACATCGCATTGCACATAGACATCGGGCAGGAAATTCATGGAGATAATATTCACGCCTTGCCCAGAGCAAGCTTCACAACGACCACCTTTGACATTAAAAGAGAATTGCCCTGCTTTATAACCTCTTGTTTTCGCCGCAGTCGTCAAAGCAAAGGTTTCGCGAATGACATCAAATAAGCCTGTATAAGTGGCAGGATTGGAACGAGGTGTGCGTCCGATGGGAGATTGATCGATGACGATGAATTTGTCTAGAGCTTGGAGTCCCTTAATTTCATCAATGCCTTTAGGTGCTGGTACTTTGCGTGAGAAATGATGATCGAGAGAATTATGCAGCAGGTCATTAATGAGCGTAGATTTGCCTGAACCTGATACACCTGTGACACAAACTAGCTTTCCTAAGGGAAGCGTGACATTGACATGCTTAAGGTTATTGAGATAGGCATTACAAATTTCTAAATATTTGCCATTACCTTCGCGACGCTCTGCGGGTGTGTGAATCAGCTTTTGTTTAGATAGATAAGCGCCTGTGAGGGATTCAGGATGCTGCTCAATATCCTTGACAGTACCCTGTGCGACGATCGTACCGCCATGCACTCCCGCCCCTGGACCAATGTCTACGAGATAGTCCGCAGCGCGAATTGTTTCTTCGTCATGTTCAACCACGATTAAGGTATTCCCAAGATCGCGCAGTTTGGTTAATGTGGCTAGTAGTCGCGAGTTATCGCGTTGATGGAGTCCAATACTCGGCTCATCCAATACATAGAGAACTCCTGTCAATCCTGAACCGATCTGGGTAGCAAGGCGGATGCGTTGGGCTTCACCACCAGAGAGGGACATCGTAGAGCGATCGAGGGTCAGATAATCTAAACCCACATCTAAAAGGAATTGCAGTCTCGCTTCGATTTCTTGTAACACCCGATCGCCTATTTGGCGAGTTCGCTCATCAAGGTCGAGATTTTTTAAGCGATCGCGACAAGTCCCAATCGGCACTGACACAAAATCGTTAATGTTATAACCACCAATCCGAACTGCGAGAGATTCTGGTTTTAGCCTTGTTCCGTCACAAGTTGAGCAAGACTCTTCGATCAGATAGTTCTCTAACTTCTGCTTTTGTGATTCTCCTGCTTCTTTATATTGCTGTTCGAGGATGGCGATCGCACCCTCATAGCGCTTGTAATATCCCTCACTGCGATCGCGATAGAGCGAATCTGGCTTAATTAAAATCTTTTCAGTTGTGCCATGCAGAATAATATCAATCTGTGACTGGGTAAGCTTTTCCCAAGGTGCAGTAATCTCAAAGCCTGCATATTCGCCAACACTGGATAACAGTGAAATGTAATAGGTATGGGTTTTATCTGCCCAAGGTGCGATCGCGGCATAGACTGGCAAAGATGGATCGGGAACTAGCAACTCAGGACTAAAGGTTTTGATGCTTCCCAATCCATGACAGGTGGGACAAGCGCCATAGGGAGAATTAAAGGAGAACATGCGTGGCGATAGTTCTTCCATGACTGCGCCATGCTCAGGACAGGCAAAGTTTTCTGAGAAAGTTAGAATATTATTCTTGCTCCCCTCGCCCTCTGGGAGAGGGGCTGGGGGTGAAGGCTGCAAAATCTCCACCATCGCAATCCCTTCGGCACGTTTCAGACAAGTTGCAAGGGAATCAGTCAAACGTTCTTGAATATCATTTTTGCGAACTAGACGATCAACTACAATTTCAATATCATGCAGTTTGTTTTTATCTAATTCGATATTGTCACTAAGCTCTCGCACTTCTCCATCTACCCGCACCCGCGCAAAGCCTTCACTGGCTAGGGTAGATAGTAATTTCTTGTGAGTTCCCTTTTTGCCACGAATTACAGGTGCTAGCAGCTGAAACTTGGTGCGATCGCTAAGCTCCATAATCGAGTCCACCATCCGATCAATCGTCTGGGGTGCAATATTGCGATCGCAGATCGGACAGTGAGGCGAACCTGCACGACCAAATAATAGCCGCAAATAATCATAAATCTCGGTGACCGTACCGACGGTTGAGCGCGGATTATGGGAAGTTGACTTTTGATCAATGGAAATCGCAGGACTCAAGCCCTCAATGTAGTCCACATCAGGCTTATCCACCTGTCCCAAAAACTGCCGCGCATAGGCACTCAGCGACTCCACATAGCGGCGCTGACCTTCGGCAAAAATCGTGTCAAAAGCGAGAGATGACTTACCAGAGCCAGACACACCTGTAAACACGATCAGGCGATCGCGTGGAATTGTCAGGTCAACATTCTTGAGATTGTGCTGTCTAGCACCTCTAACATGGATATGGGTATGGTCTGGCATTCGATCGCGATTTATGCTTTAGCTGGCGTAAAGATTTGTTACTAGTGTATGCGATCGCTGGGAGATTTGTGGTGGTTGTAGTTATTCTGGCTTCTTGGGAAATACGCATTTTACGGTAATTTTTAGATTGGAGCTTGCACCGCCTGATGCGATGAAGGGTACTCCTGCTTTGGCATCGAGGCTCACGCCAAACTCTAGGGTGACTTCGCTGACTTCGGCACTTCCTAAATTGCGAAAGGCGTTGAGGGTGTTGACGGTGTAGCCTCGCACGAGGCTTTGCATGGCATGAAAGCTTTGGATTGCTTTTTCTTTGGCGGCATTTTGTGCTTTATCACCGACAAGTAAATCACGGTCGTGAGAGGTGAAATTCGTAGTTCCTTCGACTTGAAAATAAATGATGCTGCCGTCTTCGAGTTCGGTGGGGATGAGTTGGGGCATGGTTTCTCTCTCAGGTGAAGGAATTTATAATACGTAACTGAGGTTGATTTTATTCGCTCAGTGCATCTAATTTATCCAGAAGTTTTAAGCCTTCTTTGGGATTTTTTAGTCTAAGGTGTTTGTCATCTGGTAGTCGAATGGTTAAGATTTTCATGAGTCACTCCTATTACCTTTTTACTTTTTCCTTGCTTTGGAGTCGTTGCTGAAATTGGGAAATGATTTCAGGGGTTAGTTCTTCTTCTGGTTGAACGTTTTCTCGTTCTAATAATGCTATTTCTATTTCAGTGGGAGATGCCTTTCCTAGCTTTTGCAAAAGATTAGTGAAGTCTGATTGTTGTTGGTTCGTTTCTTGTTGGGGAAGTGGTTGAACGATGTAATTTGTCGATGATTGACGGGTTAGGGCATAGACGATGTATTGATTTAAAGAGACTCCTTCGCTCTCTGCTAAATGGATTAGTTGGTGGTGTAATGTATCTGGTAAGCGTAGGGTTAATCGGCTCATGGCTAAGTTCCTATTGATGCTAGTTTGGTAATTAGTTGTGCTGGAGTCATTACTTTCAAGCCTAGAGACTCCTTAGCGTTTTGAAAGTCACGCAGATTGGAAGTGATGACTGTTGCGCTTGCGTTCATGGCACAATCAATCACAAGATCGTCTCCTGCGTCTGGGGAGGCTGGTCGCCAAGAGTAGTAAATGATTGTAAATCGACATTGGTTAAGCAATGTACCAAGTACGGGCTGAAGCTTTTGCCAACGAGGTTTAGAGATTTTGCGAGAGAGAACATCTTCGTATTCATAGGCGAGGGCATTAGAAACACAGACTTCAAGTAATCCTGCTAACCATGCATCAATAATGAGTCCAGAAGCGCCGCCTTGTTTTGTTAAGCCTTCAAACAGGACGTTGGTATCAATGACAATGGGAAACGAAGATATGACTGTCATGACACTACTATAGCACCATATGTAGTGTCATAATCCAAATTGCCATGAATCACTCCTGATAATTTGCTCTGGTTCGAGAAGAGATTACAATTTTTACTCAAACATAGCTTCTAGATTCCAATCGCCTCTAATCACTCGCATAATTTCTATGTCTTCATCAATGATGCGATAGAAGATGATGTAGTTTTGCATGGGAATACCACGCAGATAATGGCGAATCTGGGAATAGCTTCGACCAATTAATGGGAATTTGGGTGAGATAGCGACATTTTTTAGTGAATTCATTGAGTAGCCGATCGCCTGTTTCTACGTTTCTTTCTGTGAAATAGTCGATGATGTCTTCAAGGTCGCGGATGGCGGTGGGGGATATGGTGTATTGAGGCATGGGGCGTTAAGCTTCGCGTTTTTTGTGAAGTCTGGCTCTTAGCTGATTAATAGCTATTTCGCCATCAAGCCCTTCACCGCGATCGAGTTCTGCGGCGGCGATGTCGATTTTGTTGCCGAGTTCTTCGACCCAGCGATCGTAATGGTTGCGTTTTTCTAGAAGTTGCAATGCTTCGGCAATTACTTCAGTGGCGTTGGTGTAGCGTCCTGTAGCAAGTTGGGTTTGAATGAATTGCTCTTGTTCGGGTTGGAGGGTGATAGGCATAGGTTAGTTGATGCGATCGTTATATCGATTATATCTTTATCTCTAGTGTCGGGATTAGTAAACATTCGTAGGGGCATAGCATTCCCGCGACAGTTTCTAAATTCTCAGGTTCCCTTGGTTTGGGAATGCTATGCCCAACACCTGACAACGCAGGGACAATTTATCGGTGAAAGCGAAGAGGGTTCTGCATTTGCAAATGGAGGTTCATGTGGGGTGTTGGGAAATGGTGGCGCAAATGCAAAACCCCTACAAATTTTTCCTTTTATCTTTTTACTTTTGCCTTGGAGCAATGCCACACATCTGTCTGTCCTCATCACTGGCGTTGGGGTTATTAACGAGATAGTCGTGGAGCCACGCGCAACCCTTTGCCATTAGGTCATCAAAATTTAAATTCCACAATTTGACGGTGCTGTCGGAACTGCCAGAGGCGATTGTCTTGCCATCGGGGCTAAAGGCTACGCTCCTGACACTATCGCTATGCCCTTTGAAGGATTGGATTTCTTTGCCTTCTAGACTCCACAATTTGACGGTGTTATCCCCAGTGCCAGTCGCAATCGTCTTGCCATCGGGACTAAAGGCTACGCTATAGACACTAGCGCTATGCCCGAAGGATTGAAGTTCTTTGCCTTCCAGATTCCACAATTTGACGGTTTTGTCGTAACTGCTAGAGGCGATCATTTTGCCATCGGGACTAAAGGCTACGCTAATGACATTAAAGGTATGCGCTTTGAAGGATTGAAGTTCTTTGCCTTCCAGATTCCACAATTTGACGGTGTTGTCCCCACTGCCTGTGGCGATCGTCTTACCATCGGGACTAAAGGCTACGCTAAAGACAATAGAGCTATGCCCTTTCAAGGTTTGGAGTTTTTTGCCTTCCAGATTCCACAATTTTACGGGGTCGTCCAAACTTCCTGTGGCGATCGTCTTGCCATCGGGACTAAAGGCTACGCTCAAGACACTAGAGCTATGCCCTTTCAAGGTTTGGATTTCTTTGCCTTCCAGATTCCACAATTTGACGGTTTTGTCATCACTTCCTGTGGCGATCGTCTTGCCATCGGGACTAAAGGCTACGCTCCAGACACTAGAGCTATGCCCTTTCAAGGTTTGGATTTCTTTGCCTTCCAGATTCCACAATTTGACGGTTTTGTCCCCACTACCTGTCGCTATCGTCTTGCCATCGGGACTAAAGGCTACGCTCACGACCTGAACGCTATGCCCTCCCAAGGTTTGGATTTCTTCGCCTTCCAGATTCCACAATTTGACGGTTTTGTCCCAACTTCCTGTCGCTATCGTCTTGCCATCGGGACTAAAGGCTACGCTACTGACACTATCGCTATGCCCTTTCAAGGTTTGGATTTCTTTGCCTTCCAGATTCCACAATTTGACGGTTTTGTCATCACTACCTGTCGCTATCGTCTTGCCATCTTGACTAAAAGCTACGCTATTGACATTAGAGCTATGCCCTTTGAAGGTTTGGAATTCTTTTCCTTCCAGATTCCACAATTTGACGGTTCTGTCCCCACTACCTGTCGCTATCGTCTTGCCATCGGGACTAAAGGCTACGCTCTCGACAATAGAGCTATGCCCTTTGAAGGTTTGGAGTTCTTTTCCTTCCAGATTCCACAATTTGACGGTTCTGTCCCCACTACCTGTCGCTATCGTTTTGCCATCGGGACTAAAGGCTACGCTCCAGACACTATCGCTATGCCCTTTCAAGGTTTGGAGTTCTTTTCCTTCCAGATTCCACAATTTGATGGTGTTATCCCTACTTCCTGTCACTATCGTCTTACCATCTGGACTAAAGGCTACGCTACTGACACTATCGCTATGCCCTTTCAAGGTTTGGATTTCTTTACCTTCAAGATTCCACAATTTGACGGTTTTGTCCCAACTTCCTGTCACGATCGTCTTGCCATCGGGACTAAAGGCTACGCTCACGACATTAGAGCTATGCCCTTTGAAGGTTTGGATTTCTTTACCTTCAAGATTCCACAATTTGACGGTTTTGTCCCAACTTCCTGTCACGATCGTCTTGCCATCGGGACTGAAGGCTACGCTAACGACACTATCGCTATGGGCGAAGAACCGATTTTTTTCTTGGACTCCATAGATAAATCGTGATAAATTAGCTGTCACCAGCATTCGTGTATTTGCCTTGTCTCGTTTTGCAACTTCAGTATCTAAGTCCTTGAGTTTCTGTCCTGCTCTGACTGCCTTGAGCAAAGCATCAAATACCTGTTCTCCTTGAAAGTCCGCCTTTGCATCAAGACTTTTGATACGCACATCGGCAAGTTTAATATTATCTTCAGCATATTTCACAGCCTTTGCCGCTTTTGCTTGCTCATCTAAAGCAACCTTCACCTTCCCTTCCGCATCCACAATCTTCGCCTGTGCCGCCGCCACCTTCTCCGCCGACTCTTGCGACACCTTCTCCGCCTCAGCCTTCGCCAACTCTAGATTCTTTTGAGCAGCATCAACCTTCAGATCCGCCTCTTCTTTTTTAGCTAATGCTTCCTTAATGTTTTGCTTCGATTCCAGATCGGCTTTTTTCGCCCGTTTCTGAATCTCATCCGCCTTAATTTCCGCCGATCGCTTCTTCTGTTCTGAATCCTTAAGAACTCGATCCGCCTCTTTCTGAGTATCCGCAACCTTAACATTTGCCTCATTCAAAGACTGACCCGCCGAAAAGCTAGCAATAAGAGCCGTCAAGAGCGTCACCGCCAAAACACCTGAACCAAAGAAAATCCTCCGATCAGCTTTTGATTTTGCTTCTCCTAAAATAGCTGCTTTTTCCTCAGCTATTTCCCTTGCTTGCCGTTCCGATTCAAACTTGAGATTGCTCTCGATCGCCTCCATCTCTCGACTTTCCCGCAAAAAATCCTCATCAACATCACTAAGCCGCTTTCCCCTCGCCCATATTTCCGCATTCCTCAACGCCTCACCCCGCAACAAAAAGCCATCTTTTATTTCCGACCCTTGCCAAGCCCGAAACGCCGAACCATAAAACTCTGGACGCAAATCCGCTAACTGACCCTCCACCCATGCGTTATTAAACACCGCCCCATAGATCGGATTATAGGAAATCAACCGCCCATCTCGTCGCACCACCAAACCCGTCAACCGCAACTTCGATCGCTCCTCACTGCGATCATCTGCCAACTCCCCATCCGCTAACACCTGCTGATAGCAACCCAACATCCGCCCCCGCAACTTCTCCTCCACACTCAGCACGCGATCCCTGATTGTCGTCAGATGTGGCGGCGCATCCTGCGATTCCCAATTCGTGACAATCCGCTCCTGTACCAAATTCTCAACCCATACCGCAATATTCTCAGGTGGTGTGATTCCTGCTAACTCCTTCTCCATCATTCCCAACAATCGCTGAATTAGAAAAGGCTGTCCACCCGTCCACCTCACCGCCTCTTCCAGATAATCCTGCGGATTCGCCACCTTACTCGCCAAACCCTGCATCAACTGCCCTGCCTCCGTCAGCGTAAATCCCGCCATCTCCACCGCATAGCCAATATTAAACGCCGAAGTATTATGACTCTGAATCAAATCCGTCGGTGTCGCCACCCCCAAAAACGAAAAAGTGAGACGATTATATTCAGGCTTAGTCGGACGATCTTCAAAAAACGATCGCACCAAACCAAAGAAATCATCCATCCCAAACTTGAGACTCAAAAGGCGATCTATTTCTTCCACAAAAATCACAATCGGCGCATCAATCTCTTGCAACACGACTGTTTCAATAAACTCCGCAAAACGCTGCACAGGCGACAGCAACTCCCGTTCCCTAATCCAACTCCGCAAATCAAACTTACTTTTTAAATCCAGATCTCCCACCAAACTCCGAATCGCGCTGGCATACCACTGCTCACAAGTCACCTCCACCCCAATTTTCTGCGGATCGATCGTCGCACACACAATCCCCTCCGCTTGCAACTTATGCGTCACCCGCACCCGCAAACTCGATTTCCCCATCTGCCGACAGTTAAACACATAGCAATATTTCCGCTCCTTGAGCAACTCATAATAGTCGTGATCGCATTGGCGCTCCACATAACTAGGCGCATCGGCAGGGAGACTACCACCAACTTGATAATTAAAAGTCATAGCTTTTGTTGCTTGTACTGTGGTTTAGGGCGGTTGATTGCAATCTGTAGGGTGTGTTAGCTTCAGCGTAACGCACTCAATAACTGATATTACGTGGAAGGATTTCCTGCGATGGCGAAAGTCTAGGGCTGGCACGGTGGCGCAGCCCCTACAGTAACCTCTAAATTTTGGGGTAGGGGCAATGCCCCCGTGCTTGCCCTGCCACGCTAGCAGCAAGAGATTCATTATCTGAGTTCCACATAACATAATTTAGTTACTCTAAGTCTCCATAGCGATCGCGGTAGCGCTGCAATAATACCTCAAGTTCCTGTTTAGCCTGTTCAGCCTCTACTTTAGCTTGACGCTCTTGATTTACTTGGTCAGCAAGCTCAGAAGGAAAAGGGAACTTTTCGCCATTGTCCAGACGATGCAAGGCAATTTTTTTGTCCTCAATCGATAGCTGCAACCCTAAAACTAAACTCTGTCCGTCGATAATAGGCTCATATCCTTCACCCTTGAGGCGATAACCTTGAAGTTGCTGCTCTAACCATTCATTCTTCGGGTCAAATAGCCAATATTCCTGCACACCCATCTGAGCATAGAGGTCGCGCTTAAAGCCAATATCCGTAATCTGCGTACTTTTGGAGGTAATTTCAAACACCACCGCAGGTACTTGTCCCTCCTCCCAAATTTTATAATTGTCCCGACCGCCAGCCGCCACATCAAAAATCACCATCACATCAGGAGCCACACGCATTCTGGGCAACCCTTGGGCATAGTAAAGAAACTGATTGCCCAAAACCGTCGCTTGTCTGCCTGTTAAATATTGCCGCAGCATTTCTAAAAGTATGGCGATCGCATAAAAATGGTCGTAAGTTTCCGCCACAGGCTCACCATCACCAGAGGGATATTCGATTGGGTTGACTGGTTTAATCGCAGGTGCTGAAATTACCATAGTTTTTATCCCAAGATATCGGTTACTGCAAATACTACATCGGGAAAAGCAATGGAGGCAATGCGATCGCCCCTTCGCAAAATTAACTCCTCGCTCCCTCTGTAAACTTCAAGGCAATCCTCATTAAGATTTACTAGCCATGTTTCCGCAATTCCAGACTCAGCATAGAGTGGTACTTTAATGCGGCGATCGATTCCAATAGTCGTATCGGAAACTTCAATTAGCCAATGGATATCCGATGCGGTGGGATGTCCAGAACTGTAAAAATCATCTTGCCATTTGAGAATCGCCACATCAGGCTGAGGTTCTGAGTCATCGGTTAGGCGAATAGGATTTTGGACAGCAACGATCGCACGGTTGCCCATGATCCGACTGAGTAAATAAGTCAGCCGATTCACACAAGCAGCATGACGGCGATTAATTGGGGACATGGTTACTAGCTCTCCATAAATTAATTCAAGGCGATCGCTCTCTCCAAAGATCCCTGCTTCATACATCTGGTGATATTGGTGCACATTGAAATGATGGCGATTTAGCTTTGCCAAATCAATTTCTGAAGCTAGTAAAGTTTTAGGCATTGGTTACACTCCTAAACGGTTTTGGAAATAGCGCCGATATAGCTCATTGCGGATCTTTACACCAGTCTCTGTGCGTAATATTAAACCCATTCCATCTAGCTTTGCTGTAGTGGCAAGATCAAAACGGATGGGTTGCGGTGAATTAACCAGCGATCGCAAAACTTCCGTAAGATGAGCATCTTTTTCGACCTTGGCTAAACGAGTTGTGAGATGTTTGCCAAAAAGTCCCACTTCCGTTGCTGCACTTTGGATGATTTGCTCAAGGGAATTTGCGCCACTAGCTAAATTATAAAAAGCTAGTCGTACTAGATAGGGATGTCCACCAATTAATTCTGATATTGGTTCGATTTGTGTAGGTGAGAATCCATGCAATGCAGCAAGTTCCTGCACTTGAGCAATTGTAAATTCATCCAAATCAATGGGCGTGCCCACATTAAAAGGTGATTGATTAATATCCTTAGTCGTAAAAGATTCCATCGAATAGGCAAGCACTAGCCGCAACTTACCCCATCTTTTGTCATGCTTGCCCTGCTCATGCCACCCGCGCAATAAACCGCAAAAATCCACCTCGATCGCCTCATGCAGAAATATGCGATCCAGATTTTCAATAGCAATCACTAACGGGCGATCGTCGTCGTCATTTAACAAATATCTTTCAAAAAATTCCTCACAGTTGCTGTTTGCGCCAAACATCTCATCCCAATCATCGGTTGGTTTTGCCTTCACTCCCAAATCCCGCCCAATCACCGCACAAAACCACTGCAAAAAGCGATCCATATTTTCAAAGAACTTGCGATCGCACTTTTGCAAATCTAGCCATGTGGTGCGATTATCTAGCCGCCGTGCTTCTTCTAAAACTCGCACCAATAGGGAAGACTTACCCATGCGATCAGGGGATTTTAAGCGCAGCAAGGCATGGGGCATGGCGATCGCTTTAAAACATTGTTCCTGTTGTGGCGATCGCGGAATATAAAACTCGGAACCAATCCGCACCGCCCCTTCAGGTTCTTCGATCGCGATATTTACTTTCGGTAAAACCTGACTTTCATAACGGCGTTCTAACAGCACAGGCGTTTGTGTTTCAGGAATATTTTTCAGTGCTATCTGATTTTTGCCTAACTCAAAAGCATCTTTAACCGATTTTCCTTCAAACAATGCCCCATAAAATCCCTTGGCGAACTCGATCGCCGCTACATCGCCGATCGCCTGATTCATCCCCAACACATAGGGAACATAACGAGCGATCGCTTCTGCTTGCACCTGTGAGAAACAAGCATTCAGCACCACGCAGTCGATGCCATTTTGGAGAATCCGAAACAAATCTGCTAAAGCTTCAGTGGGTGCGAGTTGCCAAGTGCCATCATCATGTTCTAACACCAACCCATTTTCCGCCGCCCCATGCCCTGAGAAATGCACCACACGCGGCACTTCTTGCAGCAAAATTGGTTGCAAGTCATCAATGCGGACTGCGGCTTTGGTCACAATCGCAAAGCGATCGCGCAAACTCGATTTCTGACAACATTCCTCAATTTCCCGAAATTCCGCCTCAACCCGCAAGCGATCGGTATTCGCAGGATTTGCCGATAGCAATAATACTTTTTTCTTATCCATTTGCGAGCTTGGGGGAGGCTATTTAAGTTGGAAGCAATGTGTTTTGGTGCGGCAAAGCCGTACTACTCAATTTTAAATGAGTGCTGCCCGAATTATTTAGCATTGTTTAAAAAAGCTCCTTCAGGAGCTTTTTTAAACAATGCTAAACTGCAAATCATCGGTGTATCGCGCTACTCATGGGAATTATTACCAAACGTTCATCTAAAAAAGTTCGGGCTAACGAGATATTGATTCGCCTCAAGCGTCTTTATCCAGACGCAACCTGTTCACTTGATTACGAAACCCCAGTACAACTTTTGGTTGCCGTGATTCTCTCCGCACAATGTACCGATGAGCGGGTCAACATGGTGACACCGAAATTATTTGCCAAATATCCCGATGTGATCGCTTTAGCGAATGCCGATCTTGATGAACTGATGGAATTAGTCCACTCCACAGGCTTTTATCGTAACAAAGCTAAAAATATTAGAAGTGCCTGTGAAATGATCATGCGGGACTTTGACGGGCAAGTCCCAAATACGATGGAAAAATTGCTCAAGCTGGCAGGAGTGGCTCGTAAAACTGCCAATGTGGTCTTAGCCCATGCCTATGGGATCAATGCAGGCGTGACCGTTGACACCCATGTAAAGCGGCTTACTAAAAGACTGGGATTAACCAAATTTGAAGAACCAATAAAAGTCGAGCGGGATCTGATGGGATTGCTGCCTCAACGGGACTGGGAAAATTGGTCAATCAGGATTATTTATCATGGACGGGCTGTATGTAATGCTCGTAAACCTGCTTGCGATCGCTGTGAACTAGCCGATTTATGTCCATCAGCAAATTATCAAAACCCGTAAAGTTGCGCCCCTCAGGGGCGCAACTTTACGGGTTTTGGTTTGTAATTATTTATGTCTAGCTACTCAAAATAAAACCTTGGCAAAGCCAAGTTTTTACTGGTGGTTGTGAAGTTTTCTAAAGATACGCCCCCTTTATGCAGAGACATCCGCGCTTATTCCCTAAAATGAAGACAAAATTCTCCCTGCAATCTTTAACTTAATAAAGACTTATGACAGATTTTGTAAAACCCTTCAAGAATGATCCCCAACTAGGGAATTTGTCTACACCCATTAGCGATTCTGCGATCGTTAAGGCTTTTATCGGCAACCTTCCCGCTTACCGCGCAGGCTTGTCTCCTAGCCGTCGTGGTCTAGAAATTGGCATGGCACATGGCTACTTCATCTACGGGCCATTTGCATTATTGGGACCTCTGAGAAATACAGAATTGGCTAGCCTTGCTGGTCTATTGGCAACGATCGCTTCTGTTGTGCTATTGACCGTTGGCTTGTCCTTATACGGTCAAACTGTAACTAAGTTGCAGTCTAGCTCAGCCTTGGAAGCACCTGCTGAATTGGGTACTTCTGCTGGTTGGAGCGAATTTTCTAGTAGCTTCTTGCTTGGTGGTGCTGGTGGTGCTGCATTTGCATACTTCCTCAACTACCTAGAGCCAATGCAAAAATTCCTTGGTTTGCTTTGGTCTTAAGTTTTTTTGGTGTTGTTAACTACAGCCCCAAATCATATTAATTTAAGCTAAATCAGATCCTCAAAAATTTATATCTTAATTCAAGGAAACCCACGACCATGACTGGATACTACGCACATTACTACGTCTCTTTCATCTTCGTACCACTCATTGGTGTAATCCTCCCGATCGCCACCATGGGTCTACTTCTCAACTACATTGAGAACTAATTTACAAAGTTGGAAACTAGACTTTTGGTAGTCTTATTTTCAATATCTTTAACTTGCTCTTCGTATCTTATTTTTATCACATTCTCAAACGCAGGAAAGGCGATCGCTACATTGTAGCGATCGCCTTTCCTGCGTTTGACAGAGGCTAAGATAAAGCAATTATCTTTAGATTTATTTTTATGGCATTTTTTAAATTTTTAAATTTTTCATTTTTGCGCTTAGCGATCGCGACTATCATCATGCTTGCCTATTTGCTGGTATCACCCATTAATGTTCAAGCAGAAACACTCTCATTTAGCCATGCCCAGTTAAAAAACAGAGATTTTTCAGGGAGAGATCTGGTCGGTTCAGGTTTTGCCAATGCCAATATGGAAGGAGCAAACTTTGAGAATGCTGATGTACGTGGAGCAGTATTTAGTGCCTCAGTTTTGCGAAATGCCAATCTCAAAGGAGCAAACTTTTCGGGGGGGTTGTTAGATCAAGCTGATTTTGCTAAAGCTGATCTTTCCGACGCTTTGCTTGTCGAAACAATCCTATTGCGCAGTACTTTTGATTTTGTGAATATTGATAGCGCAGATTTTACTGACGCGATCATGGATGGGGGACAGCGCAAATGGCTATGCACTAAAGCTAAAGGCACAAACTCAAAAACAGGTGTAGCTACCAGTGCATCCTTAGAATGCCAATAAAAAAAGCCGCCCAATTGGGTGGCTTTTTTGTGAGGATTTTAATTTAAGTTTAAGAAAGCTTGCTAACTACAATAACGATCGCCACCAAAAAACCACCTGTTAGATAAAAGAACCTAACCACATGTAGCTCATGCCAGCCGCTTAGCTCTAAATGATGGTGAAAAGGAGCCATTTTAAAAAGGCGCTTACCCATGCCAGTTTCATCTTTGGTTGCCTTGTAATAGGAAACCTGTGCAATCTAAGTTTAAGAAAGCTTGCTAACTACAATAGCGATCGCCACCAAAAAACCACCTGTTAGATAAAAGAACCTAACCACATGTAGCTCATGCCAGCCGCTTAGCTCTAAATGATGGTGAAAAGGAGCCATTTTAAAAAGGCGCTTACCCATGCCAGTTTCATCTTTGGTTGCCTTGTAATAGGAAACCTGTGCAATCACCGAAATTGATTCCCAGATAAAGATTGCACCGACGATTAAAAATGCCCATAGCAAGTTACCAAGAATTGCAGTTGAGGCAAGTGCACCACCTAAAGCTAGCGATCCCGTATCACCCATAAATACACGTGCAGGATAGCGATTGTGCCACAGAAACCCTAAATAGCTACCACTGAGGCACATGCAAAAAATGGCGAGTTCTTTGTTCTGAGGAAACAGTAGTAGACCCATGCCAAATAAGGCGATCGCACCTGTACCACCAGCAAGACCATCCAACCCGTCAGTGAGATTCGTAGCATTGCTACTGCCGAGGAATACAAACAGAGCAAGAGGGAAAAACAGTAATCCAAGAGGAATCACAAATTTTAGAGGCAAATTAATCGTGGCTATCGCTTGCCAGTTTTGAGTTAGCCCTAGCCATGCACAGAAACAAGCGGCGAAAAATGCTTGCAGGAAAATCTTGGAGCGCGGAGACAAGCCTTTATTGGAGTGACGACGCAAAATTTTCCAATCGTCTAGCCATCCGATAAAACCAAAGGAGACAGTTAGCAAACTACAAGCTATTACTTTGTCATTAAAGCCAGACCATACTAGCGCTAATAAAATCCCGACAGGTATAATAAATATCCCCCCCATCGTCGGCGTGCCTTGTTTCTTGAGATGAGCTTGTGGCCCATCTTCACGAATAATTTGCCCCACCTTAAGCTGACGCAAAGCTGGAACAGCAAAAGTGCCTAAAAATGCAACTCCAGCCCCCCCAAACGTGAATGGCAGTAGCAGACTTGAACTTATATTAGGATTCAAGAAAAGATCGACACCAACAATTAAACTTATTAAACCGATTGCTAAACCAAGTGCTAGGCTACTTCCTGTCGGAAATTTTGCTTTCCTAACTCTCACACCAGTATCAACCATTGCCGCTCCTCACACCCACAGTAACCATCACACTTTTTTTAGATCGAACTTTAGATCAGAAGCTTTTTTACAGCTTTGTAACAGATGATTAAAAATCATCTGAATATACGCTCTTAGATACCAAATAATGACCGCATTTGTCTACAGTGCAACCATTGAATTTTGATAATTCTTGAATCCTTGCCCTCAATCTTTATAAATAGCACTCTAAATTGACTCCATTAAATAGCCAAACTAAATTGCCGATGGCAAGTAAGAATTCTCGACAAATTGCTTTAGAAGCGCTTCGTTTGATTCAAAGACGTAATGCGTATGCTGATGTCGCACTTGACTGTACGCTTTCGCGGGCGCGTCAAGAAAATATTACCCTCTTAGAGAGCGATCGCCGTCTAATTACGGAATTAGTTTATGGATGTACGCGCCGCCAAAAAACCTTGCAAGCGGTTTTGCAAAACTTCTCACAAAAACCAACCACAAAATTACCACCAGACTTATTAATAATCTTACAGATTGGTGTCTACCAGCTATGTTTTCTCGATCGCATCAAGCCATCTGCGATCGTGCATACCACTGTGGAATTAGTCAAAGAAAACAATTTAAAGGGCTTGTCTGGATTTGCGAACGGGATCATGAGATCTATACTCAGAGCTAAGGATAAGGAAGATATTCTCGCCAAAATTACTGACCCAGCTAGTTTTTATAGTTATCCTGAATGGTTAATCGAGCTATGGCAAAAAGAATTTGGGCAAGAGGCGATCGCTAGCATTTGCAATTGGTTTAATCAAACACCTCATCTCGATTTACGAGTAAATCTTTTACATGCAACGCGGGATCAAGTTCTAGCCGCTTTTGCTGAAGCCGAGATCAAGGCTGAGCCAATTCCCCATTTGCCCGATGGTATTCGCGTAGCTCAAGGTTCGGGTGATGTTAGTCAATTACCGAAATTTAAAGAGGGTTGGTGGTCAGTGCAAGATGCGAGCGCTCAGTTGGTTACTTATTTATTAGATCCTCAACCGAATGAGATCATTATTGATGCCTGCGCAGCCCCCGGTGGTAAGACTACACATATCAGCGATCGCTTAAAAAATACTGGCAAAGTTTATGCCCTCGATCGTCTGGTAAGTCGTCTCAAGAAAGTCGATCAAAATACAGCAAGGCTGGGGATCACTAATGTGCAAACCCTTGAGGTTGATGCGCGGGAATTTGCAGGATTGCTAGAAGGTTCTGTAAATTCCAAGTGCGATCGCGTTTTGCTAGATGTCCCTTGCTCTGGACTAGGTACACTTCATCGCCACGCCGATGCCCGTTGGCGACAAACTCCCGAAGAACCCTATAAACTGGCGAAAACCCAAGCCGAAATTCTGGAACGCGCTACGCAATGGGTTAAACCTGAAGGTGTAATCGTTTACAGCACTTGCACATTGCATCCTGCTGAAAATGAAGAAGTAATTACGCAGTTTTTAACAAATCATCCCGATTGGCAAATTGTGCCACCAAGTGCTGATAATCCTGCTGCTCATTTTGTTTACGATTGTGGCTGGATTAAAGTTCTGCCCCATGAGCACGACATGGATGGCTTTTTTATGGTGAAGTTACAGAAAAAATGATGACAATCGTCAGATCACTTAGGAATGAAAATTAATTAAAACCAAAATTTGTTGGGGCGGGCGAAGCCCCCAACAAATTTTGGTTTTAATTGCACAAGTTAATTAATTTTCATTCCTTCTTGGGTTTAGCTACAGATTTGGTTCCATAGTGATTTGCTTTAAAATCTCACTAAATTAATGATTACTGGTCTTATACCAAAGCACAAAATTGCTTCGCCATTTTGTGCTTTTAAAACCCTTACAGGGTTTGGTTTTTAATTCATAGAAGTGTTGCCACACTTTTGTGAATTGGTATTATCCCTAAACCTCAAAGAAATAGGCAAAGGCACTGGTCAGCTAAAACGTTATCGACGTATTTGCGTCTTTTTCGTCGGCATGAAATGTGCATTTCAGCATCCATCCCTAATTAACTGACCAGCGCCCTATTTAGCACCTAGCCCAACGCCGACAACGCAGCTAAAAACTAAACTATTCGGGCGATCGCTCTAAGCTTTTGCAACTTTCCCCTAGAACGAAAGCAAACAGACTTTCAAGCTACCTCACAAAATGTTTCACTTTGGCAAAGTCACTATAATTGAGTTATGAAACTTTCTAACTTACTCATCATTCTTGGCGCGATCGCAATCCCTATTACTATTTTTGCAGTAACTAAAGCTATGTCTGCTCCCCTACCCGTCGGATTCCCATCGCCAACATCTCACGGAAAAATTGAAGTTAAGCAATATCCTGCCTACCGTTCTGGTACATACACTTACGAAGGAAATCTCAGTCAAGCTACTAGCAACTCCTTTAACCCATTGTTTCAGCACATCAGCAGCAACAATATTTCCATGACAGCTCCTGTAGAGGCAAGGTATCCTATCTCGACAATCGATCAACCGATGCAAAGTGGAAAAGCAAAGGTTTCTTTTTTGTACAATAATAGTTCCATCAGCCCCTCACAAATATCTCAAGATATTCAAGTAGAGGATCATGCACCGATGTTAGTTGTCAGTTTGGGTGTACAGGGTGCATATGGCTATGACAGATATCAAGAGGATGTTGCAAAGTTAAAAGAATGGTTAGATAACCATCCTGAGTATGAAATAGCAGGAGAGCCAAGAGAATTTCTCTACGATTCACCTTTTACACCTGCACCATTAAAACGTCGTGAAGTTCAGTTTCCTATTCGCAAGCGATAAAAACAAAGTTTAAGCCGTTGTTTCTGGGCATGGCGGAAATCAAAGATCTTGGGCATAGACAGGGAGACTTTTGATTTCCGCTATGCTTCGTTGTGCTTTCGATTCGGTGCGAGCGCCAGTATTAAAATCCTCAAAAAACCTAAGCGATCGCACTGCATCGACACAGTTCTGACTCGAAGCAGCAATATAGGGCTAGGGGATTGGGGGTGTCCCCCAAAAAACAAAACTGACCAACGGAAATCAATTGTCATCAATAGCATCGCTGGCACTGAACAAGCAATTGTTTTTCTGGGCAAAACCTTTGTAGTTGATAAAGCTTATAACTCTCTCAACGATGCGATCGCGGGATAAGGGTTAAACACTCGCTCACAGCTAACGTAGAAGCAATTGCAGCCAACGAGAGCAAATATTTGATATATGTACGAAAATCTTGTTTTAGCAATTTTGCTCTAGGATTGGGTGCGATCGCTATTATTATGGGTAGCGATTCGGATTGGTCAACTAGGATCGCAGCGTATTTCAATCAGAAATCCATCGGGATCATAAAAATAAATGCCTCTACCAGTAGGACGAGTAACAGGCTCACCCTCAATTTGGACTTGCTGCGATCGCAATACTGCCACCGCTTGCTCAAACAATTCAGGAGCAATATCAAAGGCTAGATGATTAGCACGAGTAAATTGCCTTTGCGGATCGAGATCGGGCGGCGTAAGTTCTGGTTCCCAAAACAAATCGAGAATTGTGCCATCGGGAGTTCTAAAATTCGCTACTTTGCCTGCTGCCACTAAATCGATTAGAGTGGTGGGAACCTCATCACCAATGAGTTGATGCAATCCCAAAATGTTGCCATAAAAATCACAAGAAAGCTTCATATCCCGCACATTCAAAGCAATGTGATGCACTCGTCGTAAAGCTCCATTCGCGATCATAGATTGCATAGTTGAACTATTAGATGACATAAATCAATTCTAGCTAGGTTTACCAATAGTGTAAGACGGTCAGCGCAAAGTGTTGCTCATCTTATCTACAAATCTAGATAGAAGCTCCAATTCAAGGATGAAATGCTACAGGATCTGGTGAAACAAAGAACAGGTCTAAGAGTAAGGAACGATCACACCGCTTTATGCACTTTGTTCTCTATGTCAAGATTAGTTTGTCGCCAACTTCCTGCGATCGCAGTCCATTTCATAGGGGTTTTAATCCAGATCCCTAAGTACAGGACAAAAATTTAATGGAGTTAAAAAAGGCTTGAGAATTGAGATGAAGGTCAAAGATGAAGTGACGCAGGAAATCAAACCCAAGACGAAAAATACTTTTAGGTAAGCGACCGTGCTTTTTAGGTTTGAGGGGATTGAGTTGGGCAAGCCAAAGCCCCGAAGAAAAAGCCCAACATAAAGCGAGGGTGAGTAAAGCAATAAGTTTAGAAAGTCTTTCAGTGTCTTGAAGGTGAGTAGCCTCCAAACAAAAGCCACGGGATTTAAAACAACCAAACAAAGTCTCAATCGCCCAACGTTTGGCATAGTCAGCAATCGCTTTATTCTGGTCATGAGCGGTTGCGACAATTAATAAATCACCATCATCCAGACGCATAGCTGCAATATATAGCAAATGTTGCCAAACCAGCCTCGGCTTAGACAATACTTTCGATTGACCAACTTGGAGATCTTGGAAACAAACGTCAGCCCGTATTTGTTTCTGCCCATCGTCAAGCAAGGTGTTTTTGCGAATACGGATACGAAAACGGGTACATGGGTCACAAAGCAAGTAATCAAACCACTCTTCCCCCACAAATTCTCGGTCTGCGGTCAAAAAGTCGATTTTGCGGTCTCCAAATATTTCCAGAAATCGATTACACAATTCACAACGTTCACGGGTGTTCGAGTTACCTTTTTTGTCCAGCATCATCCATACCAACGGGAAGGCGATACCGTGATGCACTACTCCCAATGTCAGCACATTAAACACCGTCTTACCGAATCTCCAATCGGTGCGGTCAATACTGATTACCCATGGTTCGGGTATTTTCATCACTTTGACGACCATTAAAGCGATACTTTCATAGTCCACTTCAAACTCTCGAAAAAATCTCTGTAACCGCTTATAGTGTGATTCGACTTTGGCTTCACCACTAAATCCTGTCGCGATTTCGACTAGGTTTACTGTCTTTACTCGCATTAGCGCGATCAAGAACATGGACACAAATGCTATCCTTGCTCCATTCCATTGCAGATGTTTATGTAAATTTTCTCGGAATAGGTTAATCTCTTTCATAGGGGTTTTATTTGTGATGTGGTTATCTTTTATAAAACCCCTTCCTGCCTACTTTTGCAACTTTTTGTCCTGTACTAAGTCCAGATCCTTATCAATACCATTAGGAAAACCTAAGTCCAAAATTTGCTCAACGGGATAAGGACAGTCTTTTGGTAAATCTTTAGCAGCGAGAGAAGTTTCCAGCCTCACCAAATACAAAGCCGCCTCATAACTATCTCTGATGATTTCACTTAGCTTGTCTTTGAGGCTAGGGCTATCTCTCAATATCCAGTGAATTTCTCGGCGTTCGCTGTCAATTGTTACTTGCCAAAGTTTACTGCGCTCTTCTGGGAGTAAATGCCACTTTAGCAAATGACCCAGCAAAACATTAAAATGAGTCCTTAGCTCTCTACGTTCTTGTCTCCCCAAAGATTCAATCTCTTCAGCTAGATTTTTTGAGTCAAGCCCATCAACTTCACATGATCGTAATTTTTCAGACTGCTCTACCGTCCAGCGATAAAAATCTGACTCATACAAACTCGTTGCCATACCTTTACCTTAAACTATCCTCATTTTCCCCTAGAACAATTCAAACATGGAACTAAAATCTGCTCAACCTAAATCTAGACTCAGATACTTTCGCATATTATTTTTCATCCCTGCGATTGCAGCTTAGGGTGTGATGGCATATTGCATTTGGCAAATATTTCCTTGGTTCGTGGCTATGGCGATCGCTGGTCTGATCGCAGGTTATTCGATTATGCAGATTATTTCACTGTTTGTTAAATGAAATAGGCGATCGCAGTTAGTTACACAAAATATTGGAACAAATCAGTAAAAGCAACCAAATCAAAACGTCAACCTGCAAATAATTCTTACTTTTCCCGTTAAGTATGAATTTGAGCAAGAAGCCAACCTTGGCAAAGTTCACGTAGATTAGACCAGCCCCGCCAGAGGACTTGAATGCCAATGGGAGATTTACGACGATGTTCAAGATACCCGCCAAGGAAAGCAATCGACTCGATAGCCCAAGCAACGGTTAAAACAGGAGGAGATTTAGGGAATCTAGCCTTTAAAACCTGAATTTGGACAGGAGAAAGAATCTCAACGGCAGGAGCATCAGGTTGATTGCGATGGAGATAAGTAACCTGTAAAAGTTCGACCGCACAGACACTTAAAAAGCCTAACAATGTCTTCATCCCTTCAGCAGCAAGTCTATAGCGCTCACACTGACAGCCAGACTTAAAGATTTTATGGAAATCTTCGACACGCCAACGGTAAGTATACCAACGTAAAATCTTAATGGCAGTCTCTAGTTCTTCTACGACTTCAGTGGTCAACAGCATCCATTCCAAAGAGGTTTCACCTTCTGGGCAATCGATTTCCGTTGCATAGACAGCATAAACGGTTAATGGGTCACGATTGTCAAAACGATAGGGAACCCGTAGATGAACCTTAGAAAATCGTACAGCTAATTTCGCGATACGGGCTTTACGTTTACCAGTCTCTGGTACTTTGATTTCCTGTTCAAATCTTACGGGTTGCGACTCCAGTTTTTGCCATAGACGTTCGCTATTTTGGTCTAAGCTACGGTCATGGGCTGCTCGTACTAATACCCCTGTATGTTTCAGTTGTCGTACTTGGTCGAAGACTTCGGTGATATCTCCTTCGCGGTCGAAAATATGAATTACATTGGTGCTGCTACTTACTTGATGCTCGACTGCGGTCATCGCTTCTACCCATCGATAAGACTCTTTATCTTTGAATAACCTTTGTCGGGCTGCTTTTCGGTCAAGCGCCTGTCGTTGCTTTTTCGCTTCTGGAGTTTCATCTTGCGGTGGCTTTGCTTTCGGTTCTCGGTTCCACAATTTTTGCCATAACAACCCGATTACTTGTCCTTGTTCGGGGGCGATCGCTAAGGCACTATGCAGAATTAATCCGTTCCCACCGTTTCCTGTTGGTCCATACCCTTCCCGTTTGGCTTTAATTTTGCCATAATCTAGATAGGTGGTATCTCCTATGCATAAGACCAATTCTTGTTCTTCCACGGCTTCACTGGTCATTTGACAGTGTGGTTTTATGATCTTGCTAAATTCTGTTTTCCGATTGGCGAAAACTCATAAGCTCTTTTTAACTCAGAGCCACTTTTAAATATCTCTGACAAGGCTTTCCCAAATCCTTCACTTATCTTTTTGCCGATTGAGTAGGCTCTATCGCTTAGTCTCTCATCCCCTAATTCACAACTCGCAAAGTTTTTGTCCCACCAGTTCATCATTTTTCTTGCCTACTTTTACTTCATTTTTTATACTTTAACCTCATCTGGGCTCTTTCCCTGAAAGACTTTTCTATTATGCCTTTCAAAGATCCCGTGAAAAGTAAGGCAAATAATTCTATCCATTTAATTAAGCGCATATTTGTCTCGTTAATTAGGACTAGCGTATTACGAATGTATCTTTGAGTTGTAGCGAGATTGCCAGCGGAGGCAGCCAAAGCTCAAGCCGATACAGCCAAAGTTCAAGCCGAAAATGTCCGATTGATGATTGAAATGGTTAACAGAAAACAGGCTTAATTTCTAGGTCTTTGATCGCTTTCAAGATCAAAGATAACTTTCTGCCAGTACCAAACTTCGGGCATATTCGGATGATCTTGTTTAGCAATATCGATCAGTCGCTGAGCGATCGCCATATTGCCACCAACTAAACCGAGTAAACGCTGCTGTAATTCCAGACTCGGCATTTGCATCAAATCTACAGTTACCGCAGCATTGGCAAGTTGACGTTTACCCTCTTTAGTTTGTTTTTCAAGTTCAGATTGCCAGAGATTAACCCGATCTAGGGCATAGCGATATCGATCCATATTCGATTGGTTAAACCAAATATTCGCGGCAAGTTGGTAATCATCGATCGCACCTTTGAGATCGCCAAATTCATATCTTGCCTCAGCGCGATCGCAATATAGTTGAGGACTTTTGTTATCGAGAGATAGGGAGCGCGAAAAGTCTTCGATCGCTGTGCGATAGTCTTTAAGTTTTAGATGAGCTTTTGCGCGATCGCTGTAGATTTCTGCCATGCTGGGATATTCGCGTAGTAATTCATTAAAATCCGCGATCGCGCCTTGAGCGTCACCGATTTCAAGACGGATGCGACCACGACTAATGCGCACTTCAATATTTTGTGGCTCAAGGAAGGTTGCTTGGTTGAGGTCTTTGATTGCTGCTTCAGGATCGCCGAGCTTACCGAGGGTCAAGCCTCGCAGACAGAAAGCTTTAACATTTTTAGGCTCAATTTGCAGCATCCAATTGAGATCGATTAAGGCATTGATATAGTCACTCTTATCGATTTTTTGCTGCACATTAGCAAAAATATCTGCTGTAGATGGCGGCAGCATTGCCTCCAGAGGTTTATAGCTCTCGATGCAACGGCGGCAATTATCTTCATCCTTTAGTTCTAAAAAAAGGCTTGCTGCTTTTTTATAGGTAGCGATCGCTTTTTCGATTTGATTTTGTTGTTTATAGGTCAAGCCTAATAATTGATGGGCGATCGCGGATTTGGGATTAATTACTAGCGCTTGGGCAATGTCAGCTTGGGCAGCCACGATATCGTTATTAGCAATGCGAGTGATGCTTCGAGCAATGTATACATCGATCGCGTCAGGTTTCAGTCTAAGAGCTTGGTCATAGTCGGCGATCGCCCCTTGACGATCGCTCAAATCAAATAGGACTAAACCACGCTGATAATAGGCTTCAGCCAGTTGCCCATTGGATGCGATCGCACAGCTAAAGGCTTGTACAGCACCATAGCGATCGCCAGCCTTTGCCTTTGCTAAACCCTGCTGATAGAAATCTTCTTGAAAATCTTGTATCATGGCTCTACTTGCTATCCCAGCTATAGCGATTATGATAAATGAAACTCATACTTTTGCAGTGCATTACTAAGGAGTTATCGCGATGTCCAAAAAGTCGAAAGATATCAAGCATCAGATCGAAAAAACGCTGCACACTGTTGCTGATGTAGCTCAACAGCAGTACGAAAAAAATTTAAAAAAAGCCCATAAAAACGTTGACAAGCAGGTTGGCTCAGTACGCGATCGCCTTGAAGAATTTGATAGCTGGGCTGTTGAGTCGGTTAATGATGCTTTAGAAAATGTTGAGAAAAAACTAGAGAAAAAAGTCTCCAAAACCTTAAATCGCGTCCAAAAAGCCGCGAGATCGGCATGGGAAAAATTAACTGATTAACAAAAAAGAAGCGCAAAGCGCTTCTTTTTTGTTAATCGTTTGTAGGGGCAATTCATGAATTGCCCCTACAAACGATTAACCAGTAGATTGCATTTGGCTCATCAACTTACCAAAGAGATCGCTATGGAGGCGATAACTAAGTGGATGCCCGATGAATCGGGCTGTGCTTTGATATAAAACTTCAATTTCAATTAACCCATTATCTTTGAGGGTCTTGCCTGTCGAGACTAAATCCACGATCGCTTCCGCCATACCTGTAATTGGACCAAGCTCAACTGAACCGTAGAGGGGAATAATCTCTACTGGTAGATCGATGCTGTCAAAGTAGGTTTGGGCGCAACCGACATATTTTGAGGCGACACGGCTATGGGGCGGTAGGTCGAGAGGCGATCGGTAGCGGCTTTCTCCTGAAACTGCGATCGACATCCGACAGCCGCCAAAGCCCAAATCAAGCAACTTAGCTACTTTAGGAGTTTTTTCGCGCAATACATCTTCACCGACAATGCCAGCTTGCGCCTGTCCATATTCCACATATACAGGTACATCTTGCGCTCTTACTAGTAGGGCTTTACCCGTTCCTGTGGGATCGGTGATTTGGAGTTGGCGGTTTGATGCATCGAGAAATGCGCTAAAGTCAAGCCCGACTCCTTGAAGCAAGCGGATCGAGTCTTTTAACAGTGAGCCTTTGGGCAGTGCGAAGGTGAACATGGAATGGTTAGAGCGTTTGTCATAGTCCATTCTATAGCTATAGAACCCCAAAATAGAGTTGCGACGCTTAGCGTCGCAACTCTATTTTGGGGTTTACGATCGCAAAAAATATCGATATTTGATGCTTAGAAATTGAGCCAATCAAAAATCTGTGTAACCGTCAAAGTTAAATCAACGCCACTGAGAACAGGTACAGACTGCTCTCTTGTAAACATTTGAATGCGGCGATCGCTAGATATGACAAAAATATTCTGTTCTTCAGGATCGAGCATCCATCCTAACTCTGTCCCATTTTCGATGCAGTGCAATATATTTGCTAAAACCTTGTTAGGGCTTTGTCTTGGCGAAAGAATTTCAATTGTCCAATCGGGATAAGTCAAAAATTTATTTGCTATTTGTCCATCAGGATCGCGGGGAATCCGTTCCCAACGAAATACAGCAATATCAGGAACAATTGATGCGCCGCCGAAGGTACAGCGCAGTTCTGGAAAAGCATAGGCGATCTTAGAAAATTTAACTACTTGGTTGATACCTTCGCCAAGTGCGCCTTGCAATAGGCTATGTTTACCCTGTGGCATTGGTTTTTGACTGATCTTGTTGTTGATAAATTCTGAGGCAGGTTTTGTTTCAGGTAGTTCCAGAAATGCCTCTAGGCTATGGGGTTTTGCTTTTGTAATGACCATGTGTTTTTTCCTTTACCTTTTTCCTTTTGCCTTTTTACTTTATAACCCATTACCGATCGCGAAAAGTGCGATCGCAATTGATCGCTATTCACAGGAAGAGCAAATTTTAATTTACAAGCAACTTCAAATCCTTTAAAATCTGGCTACTACAATTGCCCTAAATCTATATGACTGGATTTGAACCATTGATTCCGCTCTTAGATACGATCGCTCTTGATGTAATCAAAGACAGTGGTAAGAAGGAAGGCGCAAGTTTAATTGCCCGATGGATGAAGCGAGATATTGGTAAGGATTTGCAGGATGTTGTATTTAAGGCGGCAGGTAAGTATATTGAGAACTACACTGAGCGTCATGGCGTACTCAAAGTATTGGGGATGCGTGAGCCTGTCAAATTGGATGAGGTATTTACAACAATTCAGTTATTGGGAGAGGATGAGGTTCAGCAGTTTGCGACTATTGATGACTTGGAAAAGCTTTACCGTGAAGCTGGGCAAAGATTGCTGCGGTATCGCTTCATGGAAAGGCAAAATGGGATATGTGTTGCTAGTCAAAAGCAATTTCTGATGGTGTTGGGCGCTCCGGGGGCAGGGAAATCGACATTTCTTCGCAAAATTGGTTTGGAATCTTTTAAAGGCAAAAATGGCAACTTTAAGCATCAAGCCATTCCAGTTTTGCTAGAGCTTAAGAATAAGAAATTTACTGAGAGTAAAATAGATCTCAAGGCGTTGATCGAGGCGGATTTACTACCTGTGGATTTCCTAAGCCTAAAGAATTTACAGAAAGAGCTTTAGATCAGGGTAAATTGCTGATTTTGCTAGATGGTCTGGATGAAGTACCTTCGGCGAATGTCAACACAGTTATTGATGCAATTCAAGATTTTGTAGATCGCTATGACAAAAATCGCTACATTGCCTCCTGTCGTACTGCCGCCTATCGCTACAATTTCAAGCGTTTTAGTGATGTAATTTTGTCGGAGTTTGATGATGAACAGATTCAGCAGTTTATCAATAACTGGTTTCGCTCTGAAGAAGACAAACAGGCGGGAACGGCGGCGCTTTGTTGGGAATTACTAAAACGGGATGAAAATAAAGCAGCAAAGGAACTTGCTCATAGTCCGATTTTGCTAACTTTTCTCTGCTTGACCTATGACAAGTCCCAAACCTTTGCTAATAATCGCAGTGGGCTATACAAGAAGGCTTTACGGATTCTCTTGGAGGAGTGGGCTGCTGAAAAGCGGATTATGCGACAGGCGATCTATGAGGGTTTGAGTGTAGAGCTAGAGGAAGTGCTGCTTTCAGAGATTGCCTGTGAGGGGTTTGAGGCGGATCGCTTGTTTATCCCTCAGTCTCAATTGGTTAAGCGAATTAAGGAATTTCTATCAAGTAATCTGAATGCGCCTAAACAAATGAGTGGCGAACAGGTGTTAAAGGCGATCGCCATCCAGCAAGGTATCTTAGTGGAAAGGGTTGAGGATGTATATTCTTTCTCGCATCTGACTTTACAGGAATATCTGACAGCAAGATATATCCATGCTCATGGTCAGATTTCGCAGATGGCAGAGAAATATTTGACTGATGATCGATGGAGAGAAGTATTTTTATTGACTTCAGGTTTGATGGTGGATAGAGGATCTGATGAACTTCTTCTAGAGATGCACAAAGTATCTAAACAGTATGCACGTCAACCCAAAGTAAAGGCGTTACTGCAATGGGCAGACCAATTTACATTAGGTTCATCAAATAATTTTAAACCGTCTGCTAAACGTGCGGTTGCGCTCACCGTCGTTTCTGCTATTGCCAATTCCAGCGCCAAAGATATCGCCAAAGTCAAAGACATTGCCAACGCTATCAAAATTGCCAGAAATATCGCCAACGCCATCTACACCGACAGTGCCAGAAAAGTCTTCACTGCACTCGATCCCAAAATCGCTAAAGATAGAGACAAATCTGACATTATTGACATTGTAAAAGGCGTTCCCTCTTTATTAGTAAATTTAACAATAATCAGCAACAACAAAGACAAAGATAACAGAGCTGCTGCAATGGGCGGCGACATGGATGTCTACCAAGACATTCTTAGAGCCAAAGAATTAGAAGAATCAGGTATTTTTACAGGATTGGAATTGTCCCAACTTACAAATCAATTACAAAATCTTCGACCTGCTCTAAGAGAATTGGACATTACAAAAATTAAAAAAGCAACTGAACAAGTTATAGCTGCTTATCTCGAAGCCTTTCGACTAAATGAAGAACTCATTACCTGTAACAACGAAGAATCAAAAGCTCTAAATAATTACCTCTATAGCATTGACCTACTCTTCAAATGCAAGCAAGAAGCAGCTAGACTCTCCCCTGCAACGTGGGAAGCGATTGAAGCAGAACTCTTGTTACCACCAGATGATTAAGAAAAACATCAATTACACAAACCCATAAATTCTATCCGTAGGGCGCAGCATTACCGCTATCATTCACAGCATATCAACGCGATCGCAAAACGGTAATGCTACGCCCAAACCTCACAACGCAGAGACAAGCGATCGGCAAGAGCGAAGAGTCTTGAGATCCCCGACTTTTTCTGATCAAGCTGAAGAGATTTGCAAATTCACAAAAAAAGTCGGGGATCTGTCTGTGTGATGCAAAATCAGCTTAGGGGCGTAGCATTATCGCTACCATTTACGCATATACCGCGATCGCCAAACGGTAATGCTACGTCCAAACCCCAAAAAGTTAATTATCTGACTCCTTCTTTAACTCCGCCTCAATTCTTCCAATCTGTACAGCATAGTTCTCAATTCCTTTACCCGAACGAGACTTCAGCCCAGCAGCATGGAGTCCCACAATCTGATAAGCACCATCAATCTTACCAATCAGCGCCGAACCTGAAGCACCAGAATTTGTATCGCAATCATGGACAAACATCCCATCCAACTCTCCAACCACACTACAGCCAACATGTACGCTTGCTGTCTCTCCCTTACCAGCTTGCAAATCTGCATATATATTTGGATCAGGATAATCGACCGAATAGCCCACTACAACTAGCTTGTTTTGATAATCTTTCAACTTTGTTAGGGAAAGAGATTTCCACTTTAGAAATCCATATTTATCACCCAAAGGCTTATTTAGCAATAAGATCGCCCAATCGTCAGCCGAGTTGACTCTTGAGTTCTTTGTTCCCGCAAATACCTCCTTCACCACTGCATAATCTGTCTTTTTCCTCAATCGACCATCGATTAAGTTGGGTAAAAAGACCATTTTTTTCGCTAACTTCCCTTTGTCATAAACGCAGTGAGAGTTTGTGAGCACATGCGACGCACTAATCAAAGTTCCTGTGCAAGAATACTTTTGATTCTTTTCAGTCCATCCCACCACTTTGCCCACCGTAGACCAAGGATAATTGCGGCTCATCATCGGCTGGCGCTGGTCTTTTCCAATCACGCTCCGAGTAGAACTAGGCTGCTCTGATTGGGTCAAGATTCTAGGGACAAATCCATTAGAATTTGTGCTAAGGGGCTTAGCCTCATTAATCTGTGCAGGAGCATCTTGGGTCAGAAGTTCCTCAAGCAATTTCGCGTCTAATGGATCATGGATCATGAGCCCGCATAGTGAGGCGATCGCTATACCACACACAAACCCGATTAAAGCTTTCCAGATTTTGACTTGCATAGATTTATTTCCTGAGCATCTAAGGTTAGCTTGTACTAGGTTAGATCAAAAGTAAATGATTCCTATATTGGTTACGGAATTTGCAACAATAATGGTTTATGAGAGTGTGCTCCCTTTGGGGCACACTCTCATAAACCATTTAATTACAGCCCATTACCGATCGCAAAAAATGCTGACCAATAATTGGGATGGTCATATTTTTTGGAACGGATTTGCGAAATTTGGGCTTTGTGTAACGCTTCTGAGATAGTGATATCTCCTTTTTTTAACTCGCTATAAAAGGCAGACATTAGTGCTTGTGTACCTTCATCATCCACTTTCCAGAGTGAGGCGATCGCATTTTTGGCGCCTGCTTTTTGGACTTGGTAGCCAAAGCCTAAAATTTCCACACCATCCCCAAGTTTGCCGACTCCAGTTTGGCAAGCACTCAACACAATCAAATCGAGATTTGGAATTTGCCAATTGGTGATTTCATTGAGGCGAATTTTGTCGCCATTACCAAAAATGATGAAAGAATTTTCTGGAGCACCAATATTAAACTCAGCATGGGTCGCGAGGTGGAGAATATTGTGATTTTTGAATTTTGATTCAATCGCTTGGCGACTAAAATTTTCTTCGGTTAAAGCAACTGAATTATTAAATGCGTCAGCGATTGATTGCACTTCTGTAATCGTAGCGGGTAAAGCAATTTGTCCGAATTTTCGCTCGCCCACTTTACCGCCAAATGCTCCCGCAAGGATACTAGGCTTAGATTTAGAGCGCGGCGAAAAATCGGAGAGAATATAGGCAATTAGATTACTGATGCGATATTTCTCAATTAGCCACTGTTTGCCATCATACAGAGCCGCCAAGGGAACATAGCGCAGTCTTCCATCAGGTGCATAGAGGATCGTTTCAGCCTTTGCTTGGATAAGCTCTGTCTCAATGGGTTTTATCAGTAAATTGTAGAGTTTTTTAGCAGGTTCTTTGAGATCTTCGGAGCCAGCATCAAGGAGTCCACTTCTGAAATCAGCAATTAACTTTTCAAGTTTCTCTTGAGAGATTTTCACAGTGCGGCTGATAGGAGTTGCATTCGCTGAGAAGAGCACTAACTCTATGCGATCGCTAAGAATTAGAGGATAAAACAGGACGGTTCCTTGAGGGATTTGCTTGAGATAATCGGGAACTTTATTAAGCTCTGATTTCGGAAGTTGTTGAATCTGATTGGCAAGCTGGCGATTGAGTTCGGGTATTTGATCTTTGCTAATGCCTGAAAGCTGGGCAATAATCGTTTTTTCTGGTTCCAGCAGTCTAATCCCTTGTGCAGTTCGATCATTCCCTTTAATGTTTTTAAGATAGTCTTCCAGTTCTTGGACTTTAAGTAGGTCTAGAACTTGAATAGCTTCGATCACACGTCCTTGATTGAGCAAGAGATCCGCAAGACTGCGATAGCGATCGGCTACCGTTTGTAAATAGGATTGGCGTTCTTCTTTACCTAAACCGCGAATATCTTTGCGAATTGCCTCCGTGATACTAATTGAAGACTTATAGAAAGCGATCGCTAAGCTAGACTGATTGAGATTAGTGAGAGTAACCGCAATCTCTGCATTTGCCTGTGCTTCACCTTTGCGTTCACCAATTTGGCGGACAACTGCGAGATGCTGCTGATATAAATCCAACGCTTTTTCGTATTGTTTGAGCGCATAGTAAGCATTACCAAGATTTCCTAATGTTGCGCCTTCGCCTTGACGATCTTTAATGGTTTGCACAATCTCTAAGGTCTGCTGCAAATAATCAATGGCTTTTTGATGCTGCCCGATCGCATTGAAAGCATTGCCAAGGTTTCCCAAAGCCGTGGCTTCTCCATTGCGATCGCCAATTTGCTTATAGATTACTAGAGCCTGTTGATAAACCTCAATCGCTTGCTGGTATTTGCTTAAATATGTATAAGCATTACCTAAATTCTCTAGGGCTTTACCTTCGCCACGCCGATCAGCGATCGCTCTTACAAGAGTTAAACTCTGCTGGAGCCAATCTACAGCTTTTTGATATTGACCTAAATAGGCATAGGTATTACCAATATTTCCAAGCGCATAAGCTTCTCCTTGACTATCTCTTATGCTTTTTGTAGCTGCTAAGTATTGCTGATAGAAATCTAGAGCCTTTTGATACTGACCTAGAGCCACGTAGTCATTCCCTAAAAGCCCCAGAATGAGGCTTTCACCTTGGCGATCGCCGATTTCGCGAGCAATTGCTAGTCCCCGTTGATGGCTGTCAATTGCTTTTTGATATTGTCCTAAAGCAAAATAAGCTGCTCCTAAATTGTTGAGTAATTTAACTTCTAAAAGAGGAAGTCCCAATTGCTTTGCAATTTCAAGGCTTTTACCAAAAGTATTAATAGCATTATCAAATTGACCAAAGATTAAGTAGATATTCCCTATCAATAGTTGAGTATTGGCTTGACTAGGATAGTCGTTAATTTCTTGATAAATCTGTAATGCTTGCTCTGAGGATTGTAAGGCTTCACGAAACTGGCTTATCTGAGCTTGTTGCAGTCCTTGATTAAATAGACGATCTGCTTCAATTTTGCGAGATTGAATAGGCTGGGCTTGCACAGTCATAGGCAACAGATCGGATGACCAGCTCAAAATCCCTGCTAAGGCAAAAATTGCGATCGCGAATAATCGAGAAGACATAACAACACCTTTATTCCTACAAAAAATTTTATCAGGGTTTTAAAAGCACAAAATGGCGTAGCCATTTTGTGCTTTGGTATTACTCATGTAGGATTGCTGTAGCCCTAAAATATAGTTAACGAGCGTGCAATCTTCTCATCCTATTGCGATCGCATCAGATCATCTATCAGTAGCCGATCGCATCGAATCTTTTAAAGCAGGTTTTCTTGGTGCGATCGCTGGTGTTTTCGCATTTTTTGCGATCGCCCTATTGCATCATTTTTTGCAGAATTTTCTGACTGTTCATCTGACTGTGCAACTAATCAGTAGTTTTGAGATTGGCAATCCCTTCATTTTGCTAATCAAGCTAGGCATGATTGGATTTTCAGGTTTTTTGTTTGCAGTCACCTATCGCTACATCGTGCGCCGCGATCGCAACTCACATCTCAAATCGGGGGCGATTTTAGCTTTTGCTTGCATCCGTGGTTTTGCCACAATTGATCGCGATTTACCTGCACTAACGCTGTTGCCCTTAATCCAAATGGCTTTAGCGATCGCGATCTTGTTACTCGAAAATATTGCATGGTTAGCGATCGTGCAAAGTATTCTCGAAACCGCAATTCAGCACAAATGGATCGCCGCTTTCGGTTCAGTAAAGGATTAATTAATTTATGACTAATCAAATCTGGCAATGGATCACTGAGCCGCTAGCGTTGGAATTTATGCGAAATGCCTTAATTGCAGGTGGCTTAGCAGGAATTATTTGTCCAGCGATCGGCTGCTTTTTGATCGTGCAGCGAATGGCGTTACTAGGCGATGTGATGACGCATACGGTCATGCCAGGCATGGCGATCGCCTTTTTTTGGCGTATTGATGTCACGATCGGGGCATTTATATCGGGGATTGGGAGTGCATTTTTGATTGCATGGTTGCGATCGCAGACTCGCGTTAAGGTTGATGCGGCGATGGCGCTGACATCTTCGAGTTTCTTTGCGATCGGGATTTTATTGATTTCATTGCTGAAAATCAAGATTGATCTGCATGGTTTTTTGTTTGGCGATATTCTTAGCGTTTCCCAGACGGATACGATGCGGGCGGGAATTATTACTGTGATCGTGTTAGCAGCGATCGCCATGTTTTATAAGCAACTATTGTTTTATACCTTTGATCGGATTGGTGCGCAGGCTTTGGGATTGCCCGTTAATCTGATCTATTTGGGGCTAATGGCAGGCGTAACTTTGACGATTATTGCCAGTATGCAAACGATGGGCGTGGTGTTGGTGGTATCGCTGTTGGTTGGCCCCGCGATCACCGCTTATTTATTAGTTAAAGAATTGCATCAGATGATTTTTGTGGGGTCAGGTTTAGGCGTTACGGCAAGTGCGATCGGTTTATATGCAAGTTACTATTTGAATTTGCCTTCGGGCCCTGCGATCGTTTTAGCCGTATTGATCTTATTCTTACTGACTTTAGTTTTTAGCCCCAGCCAAGGCTTACTTACAGGCAAATAAAAAGCGGCGCATCGCGCCGCTTTTTATTTGCCTGTGAGTAAGCCAGCACGATGCGCTGGCTTTTATAGGTTTGATTTATGCTTCGGTTGTTTCTTCGGGTGCGCTTTCTTCAGATGCTTCAGCTACTTCAGCAATAACTTCTTCCACGACTGGTTGTGGTTTGGTTGGCTTAGGACCTCTAACCAAAGCGAGATTTACGGGAGCTTTGACTTCTTCGTCCCTTCCGCCTCTTTTATCTCTCTTGCCTTTACCACCATCACGGCCATCACGGCTAGAACGCTTTTTGTCGGAGTCGTCAGACTGTCTCGCGCTAGTATTGTCGCTGCCTTCGGGCGTAGGTTGACGGTCTGCTTTTTTGATAGGACGTTCTACCATTGTTAAATTCCTGATTAACTTGATGTATTTGTATCCTAGCCTGTTTGGGCATACTCTCACGAACAAAACTAGAAAGGACGCGAAGCGCCTTCATAAAACCCTAAAAGTAGAGGCGGCGCGAAGCGCCACCTCTACTTTTAGGGTTTTACAAACTATTGACTGATGTTACGCAGAACGCAGATGATGAACCTCTTGTTGATAGCAAAGCAGGGCAACCACGGGGGGATTGCCCCTACCTGAAGATTCATGTTTTGTAGGGGCTGCGCCCCCGTGCCAGCCCCAAACATCGGCTATCGCAGGAATTCTATCTACGTAAAGTGAGCTATTGATTTAGTTAGAAGTTTAATTTGCGATCGCATCAAAATCATGGATCTATTTTCTATCCCTAACGTTATCGATAGACTTAGAGGTTCCGTAGTTAGGAATACAAAATCACAGTTTGACTAGCACTTAATCTCAAATCATTCTAAGCAATGATTAAGAAGTTAGCCAATGACAAATCACTATCCCGTTGTAATTGTTGGCGGTGGTCAGGCGGGTCTATCCATTAGCTATTGCTTAAAGGAAAGAGACTTAGACCATATAGTTTTTGAGAAAAATCAGATTGCCAATGCATGGCGATCGCAGCGTTGGGATTCCTTTTGTTTGGTAACTCCAAATTGGCAATGTCAGCTTCCTGGATATCCCTATAAAGGTAATGAACCAGAAGGTTTCATCAAAAAAGATGAAATTGTTGCCTATATTGAAAACTATGCTCGCTCCTTTAATCCACCGATTAAGGAAGGCGTGGAAGTGCTAAATTTGCGCCGAGGCGATCGCGGTATCTTTGAAGTGGCTACGAGCATTGGTGATTACACTGCCGATCAGGTTGTCGTAGCCGCAGGAGCCTATCATCAGCCCAAGATTCCTAAAATCTCGGAGCGCTTGCCAGAGCATATTTTGCAGGTGCATTCTTCAAAGTACAAAAATCCTGAATCTCTTCCCGATGGCGCTGTTTTGGTGATTGGTACTGGTCAATCGGGATGCCAAATTGCCGAAGATTTACATCTGGCAGGGCGCAAAGTGCATCTATGTGTCGGTAGTGCGCCGCGATCGCCCCGTCGTTATCGCGGTAAGGATGCAGTGGAATGGCTTGATTTGATGGGATATTATGACCTATCGATTGATCAGCATCCCCAAAAAGAGAAGGTACGGAGCAAAGCTAACCACTATCTCACAGGTCGCGATGGTGGTCGCGAGATTGATTTACGGCGTTTTGCTTTAGAAGGAATGCAACTCCACGGAAGGTTGAAAAATATTGCTAGCAATAAATTGGAATTTTTCAATGATCTCAAGCAAAATCTTGATGGTGCTGATGCAGTTTCCGAGAGTATTAAGAAAACGATTGATAATTTTATTGCTAAAAATAATCTTGATGCACACCTTGAGCTTCCCTATCAACCAGTCTGGCAACCAGCAATGGATATTCCCGATCTAGATTTGGCTGAGGCGAATATTACAACCGTAATCTGGTGTACTGGTTTTCAGTCTGACTTTAGTTGGATCGAGATTCCCGTATTTGATGGTAAGGGTTACCCCTGTCACGATCGCGGTGTCACGGATATCAAAGGGTTGTACTTTTTGGGATTACCTTGGCTCTATACATGGGGTTCAGGTAGATTCTCAGGAGTTGCTAGAGATGCTACATATCTCGCTGACTACATCATGGCGCGGCGTAAGGTTGCCCATGTGAGCGATTGGACTGTAGTAAACGAGTTTTTGCTCGGTTCATGACTACCTATCGAAATCGATAGGTAAGCGATCGCATTTTGATAATTTCATAAAGAAAGCGATCGCCTTCCTATCGATAAAGATAGAGTTCTCTTTTTCGTAACCAGAGATACAAAATAGAACCTTGTCTAACAACTAATCTGGCTTCAAGTTCTTAGTTAGGTATAGGCTTTTAGCTTTTAGCTTTATTACTGATTGTCAGATTATTTAGATATTGCAACCATTTTGAACTTCAAATTTTAAAGCTAATAGCCAACAGCTAATAGCTATTAGCTTCTTAAACATTTACCTTAAAGGAAACAACAATGCCTGAAGTAACTACTCCTGCCCATCAGACTGGCGATTTCTTTGTGAACTATGAAGAGAAAGTATTTGAAGATGTCAAAGCTGAACCAGGGGAGAAAGCCCTAGTAACATTCCATACAGTAGCTTTTGAAGGTTCAATCGGTTTTGTAAACCTCCTGCAAGCAACACGTTTACTTCGCAAAGGTTTTGAAACGTCGATTTTGCTTTATGGTCCTGGGGTGACTCTTGGCGTACAGCGCGGCTTCCCAAAACTAGGCGACGCAGCTTTCCCAGGACATCAGAATTTCAACGATCAAATCACTAAGTTCATGTCTGAAGGTGGCAAAGTCTATGCTTGTCGCTTTGCATTACAAGCTCTCTATGGACATGGCGAACCTTCGCTGATTCCTGGTATTCGTCCGATTAGTCCTTTGGATGTATTGGATATTATTCTTTTACATCGCAAAGATAACGCCTTCATTCTTGATACTTGGACTCTCTAGGAACTAGATAAATCGTGGATTACTCACGCAAAGTTAGAGCTGCCGCTGTCCAAATCAGTCCTGTGCTGTTTAGTCGCGATGGCACGACTGAGAAGGTCTTGCAAGCGATCGCAAACGCTGCTAAAGAAGGTGCTCAGATCGTCGTTTTCCCTGAAACCTTCGTTCCCTACTATCCCTACTTTTCCTTCGTACAGCCACCAGTAATGATGGGAAAAGAACATATGCGACTTTACGACGAAGCTGTGGTGGTTCCTAGTCCTGTGACGGATGCGGTTAGTCAAGCAGCGCGATCGCATGGCATCGTTGTCGTATTGGGTGTAAATGAGCGGGACGGAGGTTCTCTCTACAACGCACAATTGATTTTCGATGCGGATGGTTCGTTGTTACTAAAGCGACGCAAAATCACTCCGACCTATCATGAGCGGATGGTATGGGGACAGGGCGACGGCGCAGGTTTGAAGGTAGTGGATACTGCGGTTGGGAAAGTGGGCGCTCTTGCTTGTTGGGAACATTACAATCCTTTGGCGAGATTTGCGTTGATGTCTCAGCATGAGCAGATCCACTGCGCTCAGTTCCCAGGATCATTGGTTGGACAAATATTTGCTGACCAAATTGAAGTCACGATTCGCCATCACGCGCTGGAGTCTGGATGCTTTGTGATAAATGCTACTGGTTGGCTTTCGCCAGATCAAGTCGCTCAAATCACAACCGATGAGAAACTCCAAAAAGCTCTCAGTGGTGGTTGCAACACTGCCATCATTGGGCCAGAGGGCAATCATCTTTGTCCACCAATTACGGAAGGCGAAGGTATGGCGATCGCAGATCTAGATTTCTCGCTGATCACCAAGCGTAAGCGCATGATGGACTCGGTTGGACATTATGCGCGTCCAGACCTGCTCCAAGCTCATTTAAATGCTGAACCATATGCAGGATTTCAGATCGCAAATTTCGATGAGAGCGTCACCCTTAATGAATAAGCAACAACTGATTACCGAACTACAAACTAAGGGTTTGCAACTAGTCGATCGCCAAAATGATCGCGAAAGCGATCGCCAAATGGGAGCGAATGGTCGCAAAGGTGGTGCTGGCCCGTCGGATCACAAGGCGATCGCTATTGATGGTACGACGGTGATGGTTCCAGTTTTCAACAGTTCGGCAGCAAGCTCTCCTTACACTGTGGAAATCAATGCCGAAACTAATGAGATGATCTTGGAATCGGGCAAAACTGCGATCGCGCCCATTTCTTTCCCGAAATCACCTAGTTTCTATAACCTCACCACCAGCGATGGGATTCCCTATTGGAAAATCGCCCTCTTACATAGCCATGATGTACTAGCTACAACGGTTTTGCAAACCTGTATGCGCTATAACAATACCGATACTTCCTGCCAATTCTGTGCGATCGGGCAATCTCTGGAAGCAGGGCGGACTATATCTCGGAAAACTCCTGCTCAACTCGCGGAAGTTGCGGAAGCTGCGGTGCGGCTGGATGGTGTCAAAAATATGGTGATGACCACAGGCACACCAAATACTAGCGATCGCGGTGCTGCTTATTTAACGGAATGTGCAAAAGCAATCAAAGCAAAAGTGGATATTCCGATTCAAGCCCAATGCGAACCTCCCGATGATTTCATCTGGTTTGAACGTATGAAAGCCGCTGGTGTTGACACGTTAGGAATGCATTTGGAAGCTGCTAACCCAAAAGTTCGCGCCAAAATCATGGCGGGAAAAGCTAGCGTTCCCCTTGAATATTATTTTGAAGCCTTCGCTTCTGCCGTGAAAGTATTTGGTTGGGGACAGGTCAGCACCTATCTTTTAGCTGGACTAGGCGATAGTTTAGAAACTCTGGTGGAAACCTGCGATCGCCTAATTAACATTGGCGTTTATCCCTTCGTAGTTCCCTTTGTCCCGATTAGCGGCACACCCTTAGCTAACCATCCTGCACCGACGACGGAGTTTATGTTTGCGGTTTATGAGCAGGTGGGCGCATTACTAAGGCGATCGCATATGTCCTCTGCGGACATCAAAGCAGGATGCGCGAAATGTGGTGCTTGTTCAGCACTTTCTCTTTTTGAATAAGAATAAGACCCTCACCCCTAGCCCCTCTCCCAGAGGGCTACCTTGTACACACAAGTTTGGATTATCTGTATACATCGCGGAAGCCCTGCACTCAAGTGCGGGCTAAGAGCTGAAGTCCACTGAAGTGGACTAAAGAAAATTTCTAAGCAACCCATTTCAACGTGTCGAATTTCTTCAGTCGGTTTCAACCGACTTTAGTTTTTAGCCCGCACTTGAGTGCAGGGCGACTTGTGTATACTTACTCCCCTTCTCCTGCGGGAGAAGGGGCTGGGGGATGAGGGCAGAATATTAAACTTAGGGATAATTATCATGACTTCCGATTACATCTTCAAACTCGCATCCACACCACAAGAAATCGACGCATACTTTGAACTTCGCAAAGCAATCTTTGTCGAAGAACAATATGTATTTGAAGAGAATGATGTTGATGACATCGATGCGATCGCCTATCCGATTGTTGCCATTAACCCTGAGAATAATCAAGTTGTGGGCGTTGTCCGCATCTATGAAACCGAAAAGGGCATTTGGTATGGCGGCAGATTAGGCACTCATAAAGATTATCGACGGGGTTGGCAAATTGGCAAAGGCTTGATTTACAAAGCCGTGACTACCGCGAACACATGGGGCTGCGATCACTTTTTTGCCACAGTCCAAATTCAGAATGTGCGCTTCTTCCAACGTCTACATTGGGAATCGCTTAAGGAAATGACAATCTGCGATCGCCCCCATCACTTTATGGAAGCTGACCTTAATTTTTATCCCCCAAGTGATGAAATCCGTCCTGCATTTCCATCCCAAATCCGCGAGGCTTCATAGATGCTAGCGGAACTCGCAGCTAAGCTTAGGCAGTCTATGGGTATCTTGCATAAGCAGGATATTCAGATTACAGCGAGAGGTTTAGGTGAGCAGTGGAATGAGGCAATTCTGTTAGGTGATGACTGTGCGGCGATTCGCGATCGCGATGGTTATTTGTTACTGGCTGCCGAGGGCATGTTACCACAATTAATCGAGACTGATCCTTGGTTTGCGGGTTGGTGTTCGGTGATGGTCAATGTAAGCGATATTTACTCGATGGGGGGTGAGCCGATCGCAGTTGTCGATACTCTGTGGAGTCAATCGACCGATTCTATTTCCGAATTATTAGCAGGAATGAAAGCGGCGGCTATTGCCTATCAAGTACCGATTGTCGGCGGTCATACTAATTGCCGTAGTCCCTATAATGCTTTGTCAGTGGCGATTCTGGGACGCGCTCAGAAGTTACTCACCAGTTTTAACGCCCAGCCTGATGATGTATTGCTAGCTGCGATCGATATGCGCGGTCAATTTCATCCCGACTATCCCTTTTGGAATGCGGCAACTAAAGCCGATCCGCAGCAACTACGCGAGAACCTCTCAATTTTGCCTTTTTTAGCCAAATCAGAATTGTGTGATACCGCTAAAGACATCAGTATGGGCGGTATTATCGGCACTTTACTAATGCTCACAGAAACTTCCAATTGTGGCGCAATTCTAGATCTAGATCGGATTCCTTGTCCTGAGAATGTGCTCTTTGAGAGGTGGCTGATTTCGTTCCCTAGCTATGGATTTTTATTGAGCGTGCGTCCTGAAAATGTAGAGGCAGTGCAGGCACTTTTTCATGCTCAAGATTTAGTTTGTGCTGTGGTTGGAGAGGTGCAAGCTAATTCAGAGGTAATCTTGCGATCGCAAGGTGAGTCAACTCTATTCTGGGACTTCTCTCAGCAATCTCTAACGGGGTTTAGCGATCGTAAAGACAAATAATTATTAAGCGATCGCAACCCAAATCCCCACAATTCCAGTATTTTTACTTATAGTCATTTCTCGTTTATACACAAGCTTTCCAGACAATATACATTAGCCAGAAATATTAGGCTGTTCTAGAGCTTGAGGGGACAAACAGGGCAACCGCACACGTTTCTGAATAATTTATAAGTAGACTGTAAACGCTTGTTAGGTAAAGGTTTCAATCAAAATGAATACAAAACAGGAAATTCTTTCAAAATCTATCAATTGTGTATTTATTGTGAAACTTGCGATCTCAAAATTCTAGAATCAAGCAATCTCGATCTAAGAAATGGATTTTACCAAAATATTCAGAAACGTGTGCGGTTGCCCTAAGGGGACAAATGAGAAACTTACCCCCTTGACATTCAGTGTGTAATAATGAATAAAAAATACTAAAAACATTGAACTAAATTTCCATATCCTATGGCATACATTGCTGAAGCGCTCAATACAGCGGTTATGAGAAATCCAGCCTGTACTTCACCTGACACTAAGGTGCTTGAGGCAATGACAGCTATGAGTAGGATAAGTGAGGCTCATGCAAATTGTATTGTCGTTGTAGAGCATGAACAGGTGGTCGGGCTCTTAACAGAACGAGATATGTTGCGCCTAGTTATACAGCAGCTTCCATTAGAGTAACTAACGCTACGACAAGTACTGAGCCACCCGCCCGTAACCATAAGAGAATCAGCATTAACCGATCTAAGCACTATGCTTAATCTCTTCGAGCAACTCCAAGTCAGCCATTTACCCATCGTAGATGATAGCGATCGGCTCGTAGGACTTATCAGTAATTCCAGTCTCCATCAAATATTAAGTTCCATTGCTCTCCAGCAACTCAAAGACCAAGACCATGTACAGACGGACTTATTGCGCCAGCAATCCGAAGCAAGGCTTCGGGCTAGTGAACAGCGCTATGTGTCCTTATTAGCAGCATCTCCTGTAGGTATTGTTCATACTGATCTAGAGGGGATTTGTACATACGCTAATGAACGCTACTGCGAGATTATTGGGATTGAACCAGCCAAACTCATCGGGCAATTTTGGTTTCAGGGACATACCTCTGACAATCTAGAGCGCATTAACCAAGAATTTGAGCGGTCTTTGTGCGAAAATCGTCCTTTTCAAATTGAATATAGTATCCAACGCCCAGATGGAGCAGAAGTTTGGGTTTATGGACAGGCTGTTGTGGAGTACGATGCCGAAGGGCAAAAGATCGGTTATATTGGCACGACTACAGATATTAGCGATCGCAAGCTAGCTGAATCCCTTCTTGCTAGTCAACACAAAATTCTTGAACTCATTGCTAAGGCAGAGCCACTGACGGATATTTTCGAGACATTGCTCAAAACGATGGAATCCTATCTCACAGGAGCGGTTTGTTCGATTACGCTCTGCCGCGATGGTCAATTATGCGAAGTGACTGCACCGAGTCTACCTCAAAACTATGCAGCAGCTTTAGCAGGAGCCAATTTACCGATCGCGGAAGGAGTCGGTAGCTGTGGGACAGCAGCTTTTCGACGGGAGTTGGTCTTGGTTCCCGATATCGACAATGACCCTTTGTGGCAGGATTACAAGTCCTTGGCGTTAGGCTGTGGATTTCAGGCTTGCTCGTCAATTCCCATCTTTAGCAGTGATCAGACATTATTGGGGATATTTGGTATTTACTATCGCGAGAAAAAAGCACCCCAATCCCACGAACTAGACTGGATTGCTCAAGTAGCAAATATTGTAGGTATTGCGATCGATCGCCAGCAAGCAACGCAAGTCCTAACCCAACTCAATCAAGATCTAGAAATTCGAGTTACAGAACGGACAGCGGCTTTACAAATGAGCGAAGAGCGTTGGCAATTGGCGCTCAAAGGATCGAATGCTGGTATTTGGGATTGGGATATCACAGGGAATAAGAAGTTTTTTTCCACTCGCTGGAAAGAGATGCGGGGCTTTGCTGAGGACGAGATTAGTGATTCGGTTAATGAATGTGAGAGTCGGGTTCACCCTGACGACTACGATCGCATCTTTGCCCAACTTAATGCCCATCTAGCAGGAGAGACGGAATTTTGAGAATTAGAATATCGGACACGTTGCAAAGATGGTTCCTATATTTGGATACTCGATCGGGGACAGGCTTTACGAGATGAGACTGGGCAAGCCATTCGCATGATTGGCTCCGACACAAATATTACAGCGCGTAAACAGGCAGAAATTGCACTCCAAGAAAGTGAACGGCGGTATTCAAGCTTGGCTGCTGCTGCACCTGTAGCAATTTTTCGATTTGATGTACAGCTCAATTGCACCTATGTGAATCATCGTTGGTGCGAAATGACGGGTCGCTCTGCGGAATCGGCTTTGGGGCGAGGGTGGATGAATGCCTTGCATCCTGACGCTCGCAATCATGCTCTTGAAGAATTGAAGTACCTGCATGAACATGCCTCTCCCGATTCTAATTTTCTAAAAACTGGAGAGGGACGGCATTTACGACCAGATGGCACGATCAATTGGTTTTATTCTCAAGTTGTTCAAGAGTTCGATGACACTGGTAATCTCATTGGCTTTGTCGGCACGCTGACAGATATTACGGAACGCAAAACAGCAGAAATTGCCCTGCAAGAGAGCGAAACGAAGTTTCAACGGATCACAGAAAGTCTACCTGGAATGGTTTATCGCTATATCTTACATCCCGATGGAAGCGATGAATGCACCTATGTGAGCCCTCAAGTTCGGCACATTTTTGAACTTGAACCAGACATTGTGCTCCAGAGTGTTAGCCATCTATGGGAGAGAGTTCACCCAGATGACATGCCTATAACACTAGAAGAAGTAAAAGTTTCGGCTGAATCTTTGAAACCATTCTTCGTTGAAGAAAGGTTGATTCTGCCCCAAGCAGGGCTAAAATGGGTACAAGTTATTGCTCGTCCTGAACGACATAAAAATGGTGATATCGTTTGGGATGGAGTCATTATAGATATTACCGATCGCAAAAAATTAGAACAGGAACAAACAAAACTTACGGCAATACTGGAAGCAACGCCAGATTATATCGGGATGGTCAATGCCCAAGGTGAGATTTTGTGGCACAACAAGCAACTCCGCAAACTCCGTCCCGAAATTGGCGATCCTAAAGCTCATCGTATTGTTACTGAATGTCATCCAGATTGGACAAATAAAATTATAGCTGAACAGGCTCTACCCATAGCGATACAGGAAGGTAGTTGGTCTGGAGAATTAGCGCTATTGGATGGGAAAGGTGGAGAAATTCCTGTTTCTCAAGTCATTATTGCTCACAAATCAGCCGATGGCAATGTCGAGAATTTTTCGACCATTATGAGAGATATTAGCGATCGCAAGCAAGCAGAAGCCCAACTCCAAAGAACCTATGAAGAACTCATGCGTGCGACTCGCCTGAAAGACGAGTTTCTCGCTAATATGAGCCATGAACTCCGCACACCTCTCAATGCCATTTTAGGTATGTCTGAGACCCTACAAGAGATGATATTTGGCTCATTAAATGATAAACAAATCAAATTCCTAAAAACAATTGAAGATAGTGGTAATCATCTACTAAGCCTGATTAACGACATTCTAGATGTTGCCAAAATTGAATCTGGACAAATAGAGCTGGATGTTCAGCCAACAGATATCTGCTCTTTATGCAACTCTAGCATGGCATTTATTAAACAGCAGGCTCTGAAAAAAAGCATTCAGATCAAGACGAAAATCCCCCCCCAGCTCCCAAAACTATTAATTGATGAACGTCGTATCCTGCAAGTTCTAATTAATTTACTCAACAATGCGGTTAAATTCACGCCAGCAGGTGGACGTATTACTTTGGAGGCAAGCCATCACCAGCAACATGTAAATCCAGAATCATCAAGTTTTCAAGATACATCGAATGAGCACCATAATCGTCTTGTAAGCGAACAAGCACCAATTACATTATCAACTAGAAGCTATATCAAAATAGCTATTACTGATACTGGAATTGGTATTGCTTCAGAAGATATAGCTCGGATCTTTCAACCCTTTATCCAAATTGATAGTGCTCTCAATCGGCAATATACAGGCACAGGCTTAGGTTTATCTTTGGTGAAACAGATCACAGAACTTCATGGAGGTGTTATTAACTTAACGAGTGAAGTCGGGGTTGGAAGTTGTTTTAGCATCGAACTTCCTTGTGATATTGCTGCGTCTGTCCCAGAGCTAACTAGAACTTCTGATCATGCAACGCAACCACAACCATCAAGCCCAAGCAAAACAGAAGTATCACATCTCATCTTGTTTGCAGAAGATCATGAAGCCAATATCAGCACAATTGTGGGCTACCTAGAAATCTATGGTTATCGATTTATTATTGCCAACAATGGACTCGAAGCGATCGCATTGGCAAAATCCGAACATCCTGACCTGATTTTGATGGATATTCAAATGCCCATAATGGATGGAATCGAAGCTATTCAACAAATTCGTCAAGATCCCCAGTTTCAAAATACTCCTATCATTGCTCTAACTGCTTTAGCGATGGACGGTGATGAAGAACGTTGCCTATCCGCTGGAGCTAATAGTTATGTCAGTAAACCTGTAAAACTCAAACAATTAAATGAGTTAGTTCAACAATTAATTGAAACCAGTAATACCAATTCACAAAAGTGTAGCAACACTTCTGTGAATTAAAAAGCAAACCTTTTATTTCTATACCGAATCAACCCAGATCAAAAAAAATTGAAAGTGTTGCAAAGCAACACTTTCAATTTTTTTTGGCTTGGGTTTGAGCGCAATGTAAGCCGATCGCTTTAACAGCACACTAACTTCTTAATGTTGCTTGGAACTTCTCTTCGAGTAAATCACGTACCTTTTGATGAACAGGATTAATATCGACATCAGTTAATGTGCGATCGCTAGCTCGGTAAACTAGTCTAAAGGCAAGACTGCGAGAACCTTCAGGAACGCCTTTACCGATGTACTGATCGAAGAGAGTCACCGAATCTAGCAACTCGCCACCCACATGGGTAATCGATCGCTGAATATCGGCAACTGTGAACTTCAATGGTGCGAAGAAAGCAATATCGCGATCGCTGCTGGGGTAAGTAGAGAAAGGATGGAAAGTAGGAATCGACTTTTTCATCATCGCATCAAGCAATGTGTAGAAATCTAGCTCGAAGGCATAAATTTCATCAGGTAGCTCTTTCTCAGCACGTAGTTGTGGATGCAGCTGACCGAATGTACCGAGGCGCTCACCTGATATCCAGAGAGAAGCGGTACGACCAGGGTGTAGGCGGTCATCTTTTTGATCGGGCTGATACTCGACCGAGATGCAGAGATTATGGAAGACTGAATCCAGTAGACCCTTTGCTTCATAGAAATTCATGGGCTTGGATTCATGCTGCCAAGTACCAACAGTGGGGTCGCCACCGAAAATACCTGCAATGCGATCGGTTTCATCACTGCCAGCTTCATCGAGCCAGAACACGCGACCAATTTCAAATCCATTCAGGATTCCATTGCCTTGATTAATATTGAAAGCACATGACTCAATCAGATTAGTGAGTAAATCACCACGCAAAGCGCCATATTCGATCGCTACAGGATTATTGATTTTCACCTGATGAGACTCAGCAGGACTGCATAGGGACATATGCATTACTTCGTTCAATCCGACAGCACGAAAGGCGGCTCGAATCATCCGACCACCTTCTTGATCGGCGGAAAGGAACCCAAACTCAGTTCGCGCGGGTAAAGTTTCCACAAATTTATCGTAGCCATAGATCCGCGCAATTTCTTCCACCAAGTCGATTTCGCGCTCAATATCAGCATAGCGATAGGGCGGAACGGTCACTTTCCATGTGGCATAGCTGCCTTCTTCGATGGGTTGCTTTTCTAGCTCAAAGGATAAAACCTTAAGAGTCTGCTCAACTTCCGCTTCAGACAGCAAAGCTAATGCATCATCATCTTCGCGATCAACTTCACCAAGAACTTGCCAAACCTTAGTCAAGCGTAAATCAATCACGCGAACTTCCTTGGAACGAGCATCCATGACACTCTGCTCCACGACTTCTCCGCCAGCCATCTCCATAATCATCTGCACTGCTTTTGCCGAAGCAGATTCGAGCGCAGCTTGATTAACGCCGCGTTCATAGCGTGCCGATGCCTCAGTGCGTAGTCCTTGAGCGCGAGCTGAACGCCTTGTAGTGACCTGCGTAAATAGAGCTGCCTCTAAAATGATGTTGATAGTTTTTTCAGAAACTTCAGTTTCTGCGCCACCCATCACCCCTGCGATCGCGATCGGTTTGTCGCCCGACGTAATCAACAAATTTTGACTAGTAAGACTGCGATCGGCATCGTCAAGAGTTTTGATCTTTTCACCAGACTTTGCAAAGCGCACGCCAATCTTGAGCCCGTCAGCCAAAGTATCCGCATCAAAGGCATGGAGAGGCTGTCCCCACTCCAGCAAAATGTAGTTGGTAATATCGACGATATTGTTAATAGAGCGCATTCCCGCCGCTTCAACGCGACGCTTCAACCAATCAGGCGAAGGTGCAACTTTTACGCCCTTAATCAATGTCCCAACGTAGGCAGGACAGGATTTAGGCTCTTCTACCGTTACCCAATTCGCGGCTTTTGGCTGAAAATCTGTAGTTGCTAAGGGTAATCGCACTTCTTTGCCGAGTAGCGCTGCTACTTCACGGGCAATTCCCACCATGCTGAGGGCATCAGCACGGTTAGCTGTTGAAGTCACATCAAGGATCGCGTCATCGAGTCCAAGCAAGGGACGCACATCTGACCCAACGGTCACGCCTTCAGGAAATTCATGGATACCGCTTGATTCTTTAGCTAGCCCAATTTCTGCAAGTGAACAAATCATCCCCTCAGAACGTTCACCACGCAACTTCGTGGGACGCAATTTCAAATCAACCGTTGGCAAATAAGTACCAATCGTGGCTACAGGTACAAACAAACCCTGTCTAGCATTTGCCGCCCCACAGACGATTTGTAAAGGCTCAGGTGCGCCGATGTCTACTTTACATACCTGCAATTTATCAGCATTAGGGTGACGCTCAGCCGTAAGGATATGTCCAACCACAACTCCCTCAGCCCATGTCCTGCGATCTTCTATTGACTCGACCTCAAAGCCTGCCATCGTCAGTTTTTCATCTAGCTCTTGCGGCGAGAGATCGCAGTCTACAAGTTCACGGAGCCAATTAAGAGAGATACGCATTGGGAAATTCTGGAGAAAAGAGTATTAAGAAATATTCAGGTTATAGTAGTTTAGCAAAATCCGCACTCCAAACTTGACAACTGCATTTCATGTCTGAAGTCAATCCTGATTCGCTTAGTCAAATAATCGCAAAACGCCTCAATCAAATTCGTGCCAACATTCCGCCGCAGGTAAAACTCGTTGCGGTCAGCAAATATACGACTACTGAGGCGATACGTGCAGCCTATGCCGCAGATGTGCGCGACTTTGCAGAATCACGGGTACAGGATGCAAAAATTAAGCAAGAAGAATTAGCGGATTTAACCGATATCACTTGGCACATGATCGGTTCTTTGCAAAGTAACAAGGCAAGAGCTGCGATCGCCCAATTTGACTGGATACATTCCATTGATCGGCTTAGTCTGGCGGAGCAATGCGATCGCCTAGTCACCGAACTTGGTAAATCACCAAAGCTTTTATTACAGGTTAAGCTCGCCGAAGACCCTGACAAATCTGGTTGGTCAGAATCAGAACTCCTAGCTGACTTACCAAGGCTTGAAAAACTCCAAAATCTCAATATCGTGGGACTAATGACGATCTTGCCACTTGGCTTAGACGAGTCTCAAGCCTATGAAGTATTTAGTCGCGTTGGTGAATTAGCTGCAAAACTGCGATCGCTCGGTTGGACTAATATTCAAGAACTCTCAATGGGGATGTCAGCGGACTATGCGATCGCGGTCAAAGCAGGTGCTTCGCTCATCCGCGTTGGTAGCCAGATTTTTGCACCTAAATAATCGGTAAGACTGGCATAGCCAGTCTTACCGATTATTTAGGTACTAGAAACACCAAAATCAATTTTTTACTTGCCAGATATGCACAAACCTGATATAAGTTTAGCGTTCTAAGGCAAACAGCTTGTCCTCATTTACGTTGAGGGTTTTTCTAATCCTGACAACGTCAATTTTAATTTAATGATGGCAATACAATAAATTACTGTGTTTTCTGTATCCTAGAACACTTTAATTGCGAATAAAAAACTGATACCCCAAAGTCAGTATTCATTCAAGAGATTGCTATCCATTCTGATGTTATGGTTTTTGTCTTTTGTGATTACTAATACGAAAAACCATGAGAAAGATTCTTTCTAACTAAGTTTTTATCGTGATGTCACATTGTGCAATTATCATCATTTAGACTCACATAGACGCTCTTAGCAAAAACAAATTGATTTTGCTAAGTCCTTGATAGGAAACAGGTTTACTCAATTATTAAAAACTTGTTAAGTATTAAAAAGGTTTCTTCATAGGTAACTAGTTTACTTAAGTAGTTAAGCCCTATGTGCTACAAGGCTTTGTCAAATAAAAGTCGTGTTTTGTCGTATTAAAAAAAATTAATAACCATATCTAGCTTTTTTGCCTGTTATCGGTTACAGTCTGCGAGTAAATATTTTGTCAATACTGTTTTGGACAGAAAAGGCAACTTAGCACAACTAGACAAAGCAGCTCTTTACATTATTTAAGACTGCTTAATTAGATTGCACTCCTCATCTAGTCTAGAAGTATGATGTTTCGGTTTCCAAACCAAAACTGAGGAGCAAACACTAGGAGTTAATTACGATGGGAATTTTTACTAAGCTCAAGGATTTTGTTGGTCTGTCTGAAACTCAAGAGTACGAATATGAGTACGATGAAGCTTCCGGCCGTGAATACCAAGACATTTATCAAGAAGATAATGGCGCGATCGCACCAGAACCTGAAGAGCCTCAAGCTCGCCGCACCCGTGAACGTCCCACCGCTTTAAGAGCAACTTCTGAAAACATGAGCAATGTAATTGGTATGCCTGGCGCTGCAAATGGTTTGTCCCAAGTAATGGTGATGGAGCCTCGCAGTTTTGAAGAAATGCCTCAAGCAATCCAAGCATTGCGTGAACGCAAATCAGTTGTGCTGAACTTGACAATGATGGACCCCGATCAAGCTCAACGTGCAGTTGACTTTATTGCTGGTGGTACTTATGCCCTTGATGGTCATCAAGAACGCATTGGCGATAGCATCTTCTTGTTTGCACCTTCCTGTGTTCAAGTTTCATCACAGTCTTCAGTATTGAACGAAGCGCCAATGCCTCAGCCTCGCGTAGTACGTCCTACCGCAGCTCCTGCTCCAGCATGGGCTTCTGAAGCACCTGTTAGCCGTTTCGCTCAATAAGATCTAGGTTATTGGTGAATCATTGAAAGCTCAACTCAGTATTATCGGTGGCGGTGTAATGGGTGAGGCAATTTTGTCTCGCCTTGTCGCTAGTAATATTTACCTGCCATCCGATGTCTGCGTCAGTGACCCGATGCCAGAGCGTCGCGCTCTTTTAGAAAAAAAGTATGGCGTGCAAGTTACGCCAAACAATTTGGTGGCTGCCGAAGCAGAGATTATGCTGCTTGCCGTGAAGCCGCAATCGTTAAACGCTGCGGCAATTGGTCTTGCGAATGCTCCTGCACCTTGTATTGTGTCAATTTTAGCTGGTGTCACTTTGGCTCAACTAGAGGGGATGTTTCCCTCTAAGTCAATTATCCGAGCCATGCCAAATACACCAGCGCAGGTAGGTGCAGGTGTAACCGCGATCGCAGCTAATGCCTTAGTAACTACAGCGCAGCTAGATGCTGTGCGAAAAATTTTTGGAGCGGTCGGTACGGTTGTTGAAGTTGCCGAGTCGCTGATGAATGCTGTGACTGGTTTATCTGGTTCTGGTCCCGCTTATGTTGCGCTCATGGTTGAAGCAATGGCTGATGGGGGAGTAGCGGCAGGATTGCCGAGGGCGATCGCGATGCAGCTTGCCACCCAAACAGTTTTAGGGACAGCGCAGTTATTAAGTGAAACTAAGCTACATCCTGCTCAGCTAAAGGATCAAGTCACTAGTCCCGCAGGTACAACCATTGCTGCGATCGCCCAATTAGAAAAAGCAGGCTTGCGTTCCGCTATGATAGAAGCCGTGCTTGCCGCAACCCGTCGCGCTGACGAATTGGGTAATTAGGATCGAAAAGTTAATAAAACCCAAAACTGTTTCGGCAGGCTTCGCTCACCGAAACAGTTTTGGGTTTTATAGATTGCTTATAAACTACTTTGTAGTTACAATGTAGGTATGAGCGAGTTAGCATTCGACTGGGATGATCAAAAAGCTATTGTCAACGAACGAAAGCATGGAATTTCGTTTGAAGAAGCGCAAACCGTGTTTTATGATGAAAATGCACGCTTACGCTACGACTCAGAACACTCTTTAGACGAAGAACGATACATTCTCTTAGGTATTAGCGGTTCGCTTCGCCTCATAGTTGTGTGTCATGTTTATAGAGAAGAAAATGGCATTATCAGGATTATTTCAGCCCGTAAGGCAACTAAGCAAGAGGTTCAACAATATCGTAGGTTTTCCTTATGAAAGATGAATACGATTTTTCTGACTCAGTTCAAAATCCATACTTTAAGAAATTAAAGAAGCAGATGACGATTCGCCTTGAAGAGGAGGTGGTAGATTATTTCAAGAATCTATCTGAAGAAGTGGGAATTCCTTATCAGAGCCTCATAAATCTTTACCTTCGAGACTGTGTGCGATCGCACAAAAGGTTGTCATTAGACTGGGTACAAGGTGTCTAACACTGCGTTGGAGCCAACGTTTCAAATCAAAAAAAGTATCGGGAGTTAGAGGTTTTGGATTATCGTCAAGCGGGTGTAGACATCGAAGCAGGTCGTACCTTCGTTGAAAAAATTCGCGATTCTGTGGCAAGAACCCATCGTCTAGGCGTACTAGGCGATATTGGCGGTTTTGGTGGCTGCTTTGAATTGCCCACAGGTTATCGGCAACCCGTTCTCGTTTCAGGTACAGACGGTGTTGGTACAAAGCTAAAGATTGCTCAGGCAGCCAATAAACATGACACGATCGGTATCGATCTCGTGGCGATGTGCGTGAATGATGTGCTGACCTCTGGCGCAGAGCCATTATTTTTCTTGGATTATTTAGCCACTGGCAAACTCGAACCCGATCAACTCGCTGAAGTGGTTAAGGGCATTGCTGATGGTTGTCAAATGGCTGGTTGTGCTTTGCTCGGCGGGGAAACGGCGGAGATGCCAGGTTTCTATGGTGTGGGCGAATATGACGCGGCGGGCTTTTGTGTTGCGATCGCCGAAAAGTCGGAAATGCTCAATGGCACGCAGGTCAATATTGGTGATGTGGTAATTGGTTTAGCGAGTTCGGGTGTGCATAGCAATGGCTACAGTCTTGTCCGCAAGATTATCGAAAGCAAAGGCTATAACTGGAGCGATAAGTTAGAAATCTCAATTGATACGCAGGATTTAACTTTAGCTGAAGTATTTCTCACGCCCACACAGATTTATGTGAAGCCAGTTTTGGCGGCTCTCAAAGCCAATTTCGGTATTCACGGACTAGCACACATTACAGGCGGCGGTTTACCAGAAAACTTGCCACGTTGCCTCGGTGATGGTCAAGCAGTACAAATTGTCCGCAATAGTTGGCAAATTCCAGCTCTGTTTCAGTGGCTTCAGTCTGAGGGCGAAGTCCCCGAACTAGATATGTTTAATACTTTTAATATGGGTATTGGCATGGCGATAGTTGTTGATCCAGTTAGAGCAGATGATGCGATCGCCTATTTTCAATCTCAAGGTTTTGTAACGAACCGCATCGGTGAAGTCATCGCAGCAGAGCGATCGCTGATTTTTGCCTAGCAGTAGCCCTGCACTCAAGTGCGGGCTACTTGCTCAAACCCGTTGAAACGGGTTACGGAGAAGTATTATTTAGTCCACTTCAGTGGACTTGAGCTTTTAGCCAAGAACTTGAGTTCTTGGTTTAGTTCTATTGCTGAAAGTTGCGATCGCATGGTTGACTTGCCCAGCAATTAATCGGGTGGTCTATAATGCTGTCAAAACCTCCTGCAATCTAACCCCATGTCTCAAGATCTGCTGACTCAGATTTATAACTCATTTGACCCGTTTGAGCCATTACCTGCTGGTGATCCTGCCTATGTGGACTGCGCGGAAGTGCGGGGCGATACGAATATTTTGGTGGACTTGGGGAATAAGTTGTTGCGATCGCAGCGCATGGTCTGTCAGCTATATGCAGGACATCGCGGCGGCGGTAAGTCAACGGAGCTACTGCGGTTAAAGGATCATCTAGAGAAAAAAGGCTGTGTGGTGGTTTACTTTGCGGCGGATGAGGATGACATCGATCCTGAAGATGCTCAATATACGGATATTTTGTTGTCTTGTACGCGGCATTTGTTGGAAGAACTTAAAAATGCTGACCCTGCGCCAATTTTGGGATGGCTGGGTGATCGCTGGCAGGATTTGAAAGATCTGGCACTAACTGAGGTTAAGTTTGAGGATTTGAAGGTTGAAGCTCAAATTGCACTATTTGCGAAACTAACGGCGAGTATTCGGGCGATTCCATCTGAACGTCAAAAGATTCGGGATAAGGTAAATCCGCATTCAATTACTTTGCTAAAGGCATTGAATGAGTTTATTGATGATGCGAAACGGAAACTTCCAAAAGGGAAAACGCATCTAGTGGCGATCGCAGATAATCTCGACCGTATTGTGCCAATTCCGCAGGAGCATGGGCGCTCTAATCACGATGAGATTTTCTTGGATCGAGCGCAGCAGTTACAGGGTTTGAATTGTCACATTATCTATACGATTCCGATTTCGATGGTTTATTCGAGTCGGGCGGCGGATTTGCGAGATATTTATGGCGATCCGCAGGTGTTGCCGATGATTATGGTGCAGACTCCTGATGGTAAGACTGATGCGGCGGGGCTTGCCAAAATCACGGAAATCATTAAGAAACGGATTGAACCTTTTGCGCCTAAGGCGAATTTAGAGACGGAAATTTTTAGTAGTGCGGAAGGTTTGCTCAGGCTCTGTCTGATGAGTGGTGGTCATGTAAGGAATTTGATGTTGTTGGTGCGATCGGCGATCGATCATATTGATAGTCTGCCAATTACGGAAAAGGCGATTCAACGGGGGATTACGCAAGCGCGAGATACCTATCGCCGCACGGTGGAGCAGGATGAATGGGAGTTACTAGCGAAGGTTACGGAGACGAAACAAATTGATAATGACGATGATTATCGTAAGTTGTTGTTTAATCGTTGTGTGTTGCAATATGGCTATTTTGATGATGAAGGAGAACTTCAGCCTTGGTATGATGTGCATCCACTGATTAAGGGTATTCAGCAGTTTAAGGATGCTGTTGCACAGTTGGAAAAGAAGAATTCAATAATTGTTTCTTGAGAGTAGAAAACTATGGAGTCAGAAGCGATCGACTGGGAACAGGATTTACCGTTAGATGCTGATGAGGCATATCGATCGCTAGTGCGATCGCTTAGGCGTACTGATGGATTTTCGTTGCTGTTTGTTCGTTGTTCTCCTGTGCAAGGCGATCAGATTATTACTGATATTCGAGCTGACTTACCCAGCAAAAAAATTGAGGTCTTGGAATTAAATGAATCGATTGATAATCTTTACGATCATGTAGCAGCTTTACCAAACCGCGATCAAATTAATGTTTGCTTTATCAAGGGAATAGAGTATTCGATTTTTGCTTATGAAGATCGAGAGAGGAATGATGTTAATCTCAGAAGTCAAAGTTCTGTATATAGTGGTACATGGCAAGGTATACCACGTATTTTAGGACACCTAAACCTTAGTCGTGAACGATTTCGCGATGATTTTAAGTTATGTTTTGTTTTTCTGTTGCCAGAATTTGCTGTTCGCTATTTTATTCGTCGCGCTCCCGATTTTTTCGATTGGCGCTCCAATATATATGAATTTCCTACTGAAAAAGATCTGTTAGTCAATGAATCATTCCAAATCATTGAAGATAATGACTTTGAAAAGTATACAAGATTGAATGAGCAAGAAAAAATTGAGAGAATGATAAAAATTCGTGCATATGTAGACGAGGAGTATCAATCAAAAGAAGGAAAGGCAGCGTTATTACGTGAGTATGGAAGATTACTTAGTACGGACTCTAAGAAATTAGATGAAGCTTTAGCTTATAATAATCAAGCGATATCATTTAATCCTAAGTGTTATGAAGCATGGGCTAGCAGAGGCTTTATACTAGTTAATCTAAATAGGAATGAAGATGCTATTATTTGCCTTGATAAAGCATTGGAATTTAATCCTAAATTTCATAAAGCATGGGATAACAAGGGCTGGGCATTAATTAATTTAGGTAGATATGAAGAAGCTATTTTATTTTGCGACAAAATACTAGCAATTGACTCTGATTATTACGGTACTTGGAGTAATCGAGGTGAAGCATTAGAAAAACTAGGTAGATATGAAGAGGCGATCTATTCATATGACAGGGTATTAGAAGTCATGCCTGACTATCTCTATGCTTGGGATAGAAGAGGTAAAATGCTAAGAAGACTAGAAAGGTATGAAGAAGCTATCTACTCTTACGACAAGATATTGGAAGTCACACCTGATCACTATGATACATGGAACAATCGAGGAAGAACACTACGCAATTTAGGCAGATACGACGAAGCGATTGCCTCTTTTGATAGAGCCTTGGAAATCAATTCTGCCTTCTACTATGCATGGAGTAATCGAGGCACTGCACTAATAAATTTACGAAGATATGAAGAAGCAATAATATCTTTTGACAAGACTTTAGACATCAAGCCCCACTACTATGTATGGGATCTAAGAGGTTTAGCTCTTAGATCACTAGGTAGGTATGAAGAAGCTATTACTTCCTATGACAAAGCTTTAGAAATCAATCCTGATCTCCACTATGCATGGAAAAGTAGAGGTGATTCACTAAGAAATCTAGGTAGGTATGAAGAAGCTATTACCTCTTATGATAAAGCTTTAGGAATTAAACCTGATTATTATTCTGCTTGGGACATGAGAGGTGATTCACTAAGAAATCTAGGTAGGTATGAAGAAGCTATTACCTCCTATGATAAAGCTTTAGAAATTAAACCTGATTATTACTATGCTTGGGACAGCATCGGCGATACTCTTAGATCACTAGGTAGGTATGAAGAAGCTATTACTTCCTATGACAAAGCTTTAGAAATCAATCCTGATCTCCACTATGCATGGGAAAGTAGAGGTGATTCACTAAGAAATCTAGGTAGGTATGAAGAAGCTATTACCTCCTATGATAAAGCTTTAGAAATTAAACCTGATTATTATTCTGCTTGGGACATGAGAGGCAATGCGCTAGCAGCACTAAATAGATATGAAGAAGCGCTTTCCTCCTTTGATAAAGCTTTAGAAATTAAACCTGATTATTACTATGCTTGGGACAGCATCGGCGATACTCTTAGATCACTAGGTAGGTATGAAGAAGCTATTACTTCCTATGACAAAGCTTTAGAAATCAATCCTGAACTCCACTATGCATGGAATGGCAAAGGCAATGCGCTAAATGATTTAGGTAGGTATGAAGAAGCAATTGCTTCTTATAACAGAGCCTTAGAAATCAAACCTGACTACCACCTAGCATGGTACAGTCGAGGCATTGCGCTACGTAATTTAGACAGAAATGAAGAAGCGCTCTCCTCCTATGACAGGGCTTTAGAACTCAAACCTGATTATCATTATGCTTGGAAAAACAGAGGAAATGCGTTAAGAGACCTAAATAGATATGAAGAGGCAATCTCATCTTATGACAAAGCATTGGAGATAAAACCCGACTATCACTATGCTTGGAGTAGTCGAGGTTATGCATTTTTGAGGTTAGGAAAGTTTGATGAAGCTCTTGCTAGCTTTGAGAAAGAGATGGAATTTAACGAGGGTAACGCTTATTATGACAAAGCGTGTTTCTATGCAGTACAAAATCAAATTGATGAAGCTATTGCCAACCTACAAAAAGCCATTGAGATAGATGGTGAAAAATATCTTAATAGAGCAAAGACCGACTCAGATTTTGACAACATCCGTCACGATCCACGCTTTCAAGCCTTGATACAATAGGAGAAAAACACCATGACTACCCTACTCGAACAAGCCTTTACCGCCGCTTCTGCACTACCACAGACAGAACAAGAAGAAATTGCCCATGATATCTTCCGAAGACTGGAATCCAGAAAAAATTCCCGCCGATCCTTATTAAAAATGTCATTGGAACAACGTCGCCAAATCCTCGCTCAGCAAGCAGAAAAAATGGTAGAACATTATCAACAAAATCCAGAATGGAAAGAACTAGGAGCAGGAGATATCCTGGAGTACCACAATGAAACCAAATAGAGGCGAAATCTGGCTAGTAAATCTTGAACCAACCGTCGGTGCAGAAATTCGCAAAACCAGACCAGTAGTTGTGATTAGCTCAGATGCGATCGGGAAATTACCAATAAAACTGATTGCTCCCATTACTGACTGGAAACCATATTTCGAGGAAAATATCTGGCACATCAAGATTGAACCAGACAGCATTAATGGATTAAGTAAAGTCTCAGCAATTGATACACTTCAACTAAGAGGTCTAGATACCACAAGGTTTGTACGACAGCTAGGGAGGATCTCTGAGGAGATAATGATAGAAATTACGATCGCGATCGCTCTAGTAATCGAATACACACCAGAGTAACAGCGATCGCCCCTTTCAAGCCTTGATACAATAGGATTAATAAATTTATTTAACTCAGTTAGAAATAATGGAAACCTACAAGACCTATATCACCATAGAAAACCCAGATCAAGTTATCCTTTCAAACCTACCATTTCAGGCAGGACAGCGCGTAGAAATTATCGTCTTACCTGAATATGACCGAGCCGCAATTAGCCAAAAGCTCAAAGCCTTATTTAAAAAGACTCAAGCCCTACCCGAAATTAGCACAATTACAGACGCAGACATCGAAGCAGAAATTAACGCATATAGAAATGGACAATGAAAGTACTCATCGATACGAACATCTTAGTATCTGCGGCAATTCGCGATGGCATACCTGAGACAGTCATTCAATTTATAGTCGATCGTCCTGAATTTGAATGGATTGTCTCTCAAGAAATCATGACTGAATACATAGAAGTTTTACAACGGCGAAAACTCAAGTTAACCGAAGAAGTGCAGCAAGAATGGATTGATTTACTCTAAACCGTTACAAGGCTAATTGAAGTCAATATCGAAGTTGACTTTCCTAGAGATCGCAAAGATGCCAAATTTCTTGCTTGTGCGATCGCTGCTAGCACCGACTTTTTGATAACAGGTGATCGGGACTTCAAGGATGTTCAAATATTAGAGAATACGACCATTCTATCTGTCAGAGATTTCAAAAAATTATTTTGCGATTAACCGACAGCGATCCTGAAATAGCAAAGACCGACTCAGATTTTGACAGCATTCGATGCGATCCACGCTTTCAATCCTAGATACAATAATAACAAAGTCTTTTCTCAACAATATGCGATCGCGCCTATTGGTCAGACAATCAGAATCTCAAGAGAAATTTGTCCGCAAGCTAGGACAGCTAGACGAGAAAGCTATTTTGACATAAAGATTCGATATTATTGGGAAAAAGTGCGTTTGTATATATTTCGCAAATCTTTTTGATCGTTATGAGAACCAACATGTCGCAGCGATCGCATTTGATTTTCGACCATGAGCTTAGCATCAGCTCTCGGAACTGATTCAAACGAAATACCATTAGGACTAATAGTAGTCAATAAAAATAATCTTTGAGAGAAGAGCGTAGTAAACAAACTATGGAACTCATCAACCCTACATAAGCAGGATATTAAACCAAAATTGGGATGATTTAAATAGTGTTCAGCCATTTTGTAAATTGGATAATTGAGTAAATTCAATTTGTCAGTTTCTTAGCTCTATCAAAAAGGTTGATACGCTTTGCGTATCAACCTTTTTTAATTTTTGATCGCAGGAGGCATGATTACCTTAGTTGCTAATCCTAAGCTCCGTAGTACTTGGATTGCCCACCAAGTAACATCAACTTCCCACCAGCGCCATCCAGCCTTTGCCACATGGGGATAGGCATGGTGATTGTTGTGCCAGCCTTCGCCATAGGTAACGATCGCAGCCCACCAGAGATTTCGTGAATTATCATTAGTCTCAAAGGTGCGATATCCCCACATGTGCGTAACTGAGTTGATAAACCATGTGCTATGCCATAGTAAAACTGCTCTCAAACACATTCCCCAGATCACATATGACCAACCACCGAGAAGATATAAGGCAACTCCTAAAGGAATTTGCAATAGTAGATAGTACTTATCTAGCCATAGATAAAAGGGATCGCGAGCCATTTCGGGAGCATATTTACGATATAGATTAGGATTGAAAAACTCTTCTTTAGGATAGATCATCCACAGCATATGGCTCCACCAAAATCCTCTACGGGCAGAGTAAGGATCTTTCTCTTCATCTTCAGTATGCGCATGGTGTAAGCGGTGACCTGCAATCCAAAAGATTGGACCTCCTTGTAAAGCTGTTGCACCGACTAAAGCGATCGCATATTCGAGCCATTTAGGAACTTGAAAGCTTCGATGACTAAGTAAACGGTGATATCCCAAACAAATACCAATACTGCCTAAGAACCAATGCAGCAAGATCATAATTCCCAATGCTGACCATGAGAAAAACCAAGGTGCTAATAGAGCTAACCCATGCACGATTGTGAAGAAAACTATTGATACCCAGCTAAGTTTTAGCGGTTCAGGAGTGGGGACAGAAGACGCAGGGAAATGCTCTGAAAATAATCTTGTCATGGTTTGTAAACTAATAATTCTTAAAGATTGGAAAATGAGCCTCTTATTCCCGAAACTTGGCTATTCGCACCTCGCAACAAGAAACTAAATCCATCAGAAAACTGACCAAATATTGTGTCTAGAGGTGAGGATATACGGCGCTTCACACCGTATATCCTCACCTCTAGATCCTGTGCTACCAAGATTTGAAAAGAGATACTATTTAGAGAGTATTGGAAGATTTCTCTCTATCTACATTTGAGATGTTTTGTGTGTCTGAAGATCCTTGTGTAGCTCCTTGCCAAGTGCTACAAGCTTGATGAAACTCATAGCGAGGATCTTCTGGCACAGAACAAGGTTGTTCTTCTCTTGTGCAATCTTTGCATTCAATATTGCTCTCACAATGACTAATCAACGGACGAAGCTCATCAAGCAATATTTGCAGTTGCTGAATAGTCTCTTCAATGGATTTTGCTTTTTTGAGAAGACAATCATGTACGGCTTGACAAGTATGTGATTTTCCATCTTTAGCTGCCAAAATTTCTCTGATGTCGTCTAAACTCAAACCCATCGCCTTGGTATGGGTGATAAACGCTAATCGATCTATATCCTCTTGGCTAAACAGGCGATAACCTGCTTCGGTTCTATGGGGTGAGGGAATTAACCCAATTCGCTCATAGAAATAAAGCGTTTGAGGATTTAGCCCTAATTTGCGAGAGACTTCACCAACTTGCAGCATTGCTATCCTTGCTTTTTGACATCCAACACCTACAGCTTAGACCTTATACCATGGTATAAGGTCAAGAGGATCAGTAAAGTTTCTGCTTTGTAACGAGATTTCTCGTTATTCCACTTGGAAATATGATCGCCATTGATGAGTTTTTTTAAACCTTTCGATCTGCAATTTGTCTTTATTTCAAAGGTATAGCCTTAGGCACTTTTATCAAGACAAATCAAAACCAAAATAGTGAGAGGCGGTGCGAAGCGCCGCCTCTCACTATTTTGGTTTTATGTCCTAGCAAGAATTGCGACAGCTATAATCGTGTGCAATCGTAAATTTAGTTGAATTATCGGTATATTTGGCGATCGCAAAGCTTAGGATCTTTTATATACAAACATTTTGTATAGCGAGTTTTGCTTACCTATAGCAAGTCTAAACTCGTTGTAGCCTTCTCAGGAATGGAGAAAAGATCATGGCGATCGCATCAATCAATCCTGTAACGGGAGAAGTATTAAAGACTTTCGAGCCTTTGACAGATCAAGAACTTGAGTATAAATTAGCACTTGCCGATCGCGCCTTTGCTACCTATAAACATAGTAGTTTTCGCGATCGCGCCCAATGGATAAACCAAGCAGCCGATATTCTGGAGTCGAAAAAAACAGAATTCGGGATTATCATGACCATCGAAATGGGGAAAACACTGAAAAGTGCGATCGCGGAAATCGAGAAATGCGCCAATCTCTGTCGTTTTTATGCCGAACATGCACCCCAATTTTTAGCAGATACGCCCGCAATTACCGATGCTAGTCGCACCCTAATTCGCTATCAACCTATGGGAATTATTCTGGCGGTGATGCCTTGGAACTTTCCCTTTTGGCAAGTATTTCGTTTTGCCGTGCCTTGCTTGATGGCAGGAAATGTGGGACTGCTCAAACATGCTTCTAATGTGCCGCAATGTGCCTTAGCGATCGCGGAAATCTTCCACGCAGCGGGTGTGCCTGAAGGTGCATTTCAAACTTTGCTGATTGGGGCAGATCGTGTGGCAAATTTAGTGGCGGATAGTCGCGTCAAAGCTGCCACGTTAACAGGCAGTGAACCTGCGGGGCAAAGTCTAGCTGCGATCGCAGGGCATCATCTCAAAAAAGTTGTTTTGGAACTAGGTGGAAGCGATCCGTTTATTGTTCTGAAAAGTGCAGATTTGGATTTGGCGGTAAGTACCGCAGTAACGGCGAGGGTAATGAACAATGGACAGACCTGTATTGCTGCAAAGCGATTTATTGTCGAAGAGGCGATCGCCGATCGGTTTATTGCTAAATTTGTGGAGAAATTCAAGGCTCTAAAAGTGGGCGATCCAATGCAACCTGAAACTGACGTGGGGCCACTTGCAACGCCGCAAATTTTAAATGAACTAGATTTGCAGGTGAAAGCCACTGTGGATTTAGGTGCAAAGGTGTTAGTTGGTGGTTATCGCCTGAAAGAGAAAGGTAATTTCTACGCGCCAACGATTTTGGCAGATATTCCCTTGGGAGCGCCGCCCTATCAAGAAGAATTTTTTGGTCCCGTCGCGTCCGTGTTTCGGGTGAAAAATATTGATGAGGCGATCGCCCTTGCTAATAGCACTAGCTTTGGGTTAGGGGCAAGCTTTTGGAGTAATGATCAACAAGAAATAGAGACTGCGATCGAACAAATCGAGGCGGGTGCAGTCTTTGTCAATGGTATGGTCAAATCCGATCCGCGTGTTCCTTTTGGGGGCATTAAGCGATCGGGTTTTGGACGTGAGCTAGGGCTCGAAGGTATTCGCGAATTTGTGAATATTAAAACTATTTGGATTAAATAAACCCTGTTTGGATTCACACGCTTTGCGTGCAACTCCAAACTTAATTTGTGAGGAAGCTATGAACACCGCAGAATTATTAGTTAAGTGTCTGGAAAATGAGGGCGTAGAGTATATCTTTGGACTGCCTGGGGAAGAGAATATGGCGGTTCTTAATGCCCTTGAAAATTCATCGATTAAATTTATCACTACTCGCCATGAGCAGGGCGCAGCCTTTATGGCAGATGTCTATGGAAGGCTGACAGGCAAACCAGGAGTATGTCTATCGACCCTTGGTCCTGGAGCCACCAATTTAATGACGGGGGTTGCCGATGCGAATTTGGACTGTGCCCCGCTAATCGCAATTACAGGGCAAGTGGGAACTGACCGTATGCATTCTAATTCCCATCAATATCTCGATCTGGTTGCGATGTTTGAGCCTGTAACTAAATGGAATGCGCAAATCGTCCGTCCTAGTATCACTCCTGAAATTGTGCGTAAAGCCTTTAAACTGGCTAAGTCTGAGAAACCAGGAGCAGTGCATATTGATTTACCCGAAAATATTGCCGATATGGAAGTGACGGGTCAGCCCTTATTGATTAAAGGCGATCGCAATTCGATGTATGCATCCTATCGCAGCCTATCAGAAGCAGCTCTACTGATTGCACAAGCAAAAAATCCCTTGATTTTGGTGGGAAATGGGGCGATTCGTTCCCAAGCTAGTCAAGCTTTGACTGATTTTGCGACGCGCTTAAATATTCCTGTGGCAAATACCTTTATGGGTAAGGGTGTCATTCCTTATCGGCATCCTTTAGCACTTTGGTCAATTGGTTTACAGCAGAGAGATGTGATTAATTGCGCTTTTGACGAAACTGATTTGGTAATAGCCGTTGGCTATGACTTAATCGAATACTCACCCAAGAAATGGAATCCCAAAGGCACAATTCCGATTATTCACATTGCAGAGTTAACTGCGGAAGTTGATAGCAGCTATATGCCACAGGTAGAAATTGTGGGTGATATTTCTGATTCTTTAATGGAAATTATGCACCGTTGCGATCGCACAGGTATGACTGCTCCCCATGCGATCGCCTTACGTCCACAAGTACTCGCGACCTATGAGCAGTACGCCCATGATGAAGGTTTTCCAATTAAGCCACAAAAAATCATCTACGATCTGCGCCAAGTCATGGCAGCCGAAGATATCGTTATTTCCGATGTGGGAGCGCATAAAATGTGGATGGCACGGCATTACCATTGCGATCGCCCCAATACTTGCATTATTTCCAATGGCTTTGCGGCGATGGGCATTGCGATCCCAGGGGCGATCGCCGCAAAGCTAGTCAATCCTGAGCGCAAGATTGTCGCTGTCACAGGTGATGGCGGCTTTATGATGAATATGCAGGAACTGGAAACTGCAACTCGCATCGGTACGCCATTTGTGACACTAATCTTTAATGATGGTGGTTTTGGATTAATTGAATGGAAGCAACAAATCCATTACGGTCGATCAGCCTTTATCAAATTTGGTAACCCTGATTTTGTGAAACTTGCTGAAAGTATGGGACTTAAAGGCTATCGTGTTACTTCGGCAATGGATTTAATTCCGACGCTTAAGGAAGCTCTTGAGCAAGATGTTCCTGCCGTTATTGATTGCCCCGTTGATTACCGTGAAAATATGCTCTTTTCTCGCAAAGTCGGTGAGTTGTCTTGCCCGATGTAAGTAGCGAAACCAGATACTGACTTGCCCGCAAAGCGGGTGCGTCAGTGTCTGGTTTTAAAAGTTCAAGAATAGATCGCCAACTCAAATCTGAAGTGCAACACGTAGGATCGTATTCTGAGAACACAAAAGTTTTATTGTGCTCAACGCCTTTCGGCATCAGAGATTCAATACTTGAAATCCAAAGGCATCAATAAAATCTTGCTCAAGTGGTGCTCAACGCCTTTCGGCATCAGAGATTCAACACCCTTCAAAAATCACCATCACTTTTTCGCCTTTCTGTGCTCAACGCCTTTCGGCATCAGAGATTCAACACTTCAAGAGAGTGAACGACGTTGAACCCTCTCAACTGTGCTCAACGCCTTTCGGCATCAGAGATTCAACACAGAAGTATTGAATGAGTCTATGACTGTACTAATCTGTGCTCAACGCCTTTCGGCATCAGAGATTCAACACCTAAATACGTCAGCACTGGCTATCACAGCTAATCAGTGCTCAACGCCTTTCGGCATCAGAGATTCAACACCTCAGTCCCACCTTCATCATCTTGTTTCTCTTTCCCGTGCTCAACGCCTTTCGGCATCAGAGATTCAACACTCGCGCAGAAGATGATCGCACCATATGTCACTACAGTGCTCAACGCCTTTCGGCATCAGAGATTCAACACTCAACCCCCTTGCATTAAAATCTTAATTGCTATATGTGCTCAACGCCTTTCGGCATCAGAGATTCAACACGAAACACCCATGCTGCGATCGGTTACGCGGCATCGTGCTCAACGCCTTTCGGCATCAGAGATTCAACACCTTTCATGCGATTGTGGTTAGCGGCGGCGATCGCTGGTGCTCAACGCCTTTCGGCATCAGAGATTCAACACGCATTCTAGGTTTGTCTAGATTTTGCATAAAATAGTGCTCAACGCCTTTCGGCATCAGAGATTCAACACAAAATTCAAAATCAATAAGTATGTTCTATTTTGGAGGTGCTCAACGCCTTTCGGCATCAGAGATTCAACACCTCCCAGTCATTTTCCAAAGTTGAGTCAAGCTGACGTGCTCAACGCCTTTCGGCATCAGAGATTCAACACACTAGACAGTATAGTACTACCCTGCTATATTTAGTAGTGCTCAACGCCTTTCGGCATCAGAGATTCAACACATGTCTTCGCTCTCAATTTTGTACCAGTTAGCCGTAGTGTGCTCAACGCCTTTCGGCATCAGAGATTCAACACAATCCTAATCAAGCGATCGCCTATGTTGCTAAAAAGTGCTCAACGCCTTTCGGCATCAGAGATTCAACACATGCCACAAGTAACATCGGGAAACATTGACGCTGACGTGCTCAACGCCTTTCGGCATCAGAGATTCAACACAAAAACTATGAGGAGTTTAGCATGTCAGCAATAGGTGCTCAACGCCTTTCGGCATCAGAGATTCAACACGTGCAAGAGACAAAAACGGTTACAGCAAGCAAATTAGTGCTCAACGCCTTTCGGCATCAGAGATTCAACACGTATATAGCAAAGTAAAGCTTGTATGCGATCATTAGTGCTCAACGCCTTTCGGCATCAGAGATTCAACACTCAGCAATATCGCCAATTGAATCCCAAAGCTTTTGTGCTCAACGCCTTTCGGCATCAGAGATTCAACACATCTGATCCCAGTATTTATTTAGCTGACTTTCTCTGTGCTCAACGCCTTTCGGCATCAGAGATTCAACACGCGAGTGTAACGCGATACTTGGCAAAGGATTAGTGGTGCTCAACGCCTTTCGGCATCAGAGATTCAACACACCATAGCCTTTAATCCATTGAGAAACTGCTATTTTGCGTGCTCAACGCCTTTCGGCATCAGAGATTCAACACACAAATACTGAGGACTGGCAACAGCAAGTACTAGGGGTGCTCAACGCCTTTCGGCATCAGAGATTCAACACCATAATTAGCCCTCGATATTGTTATTATTATTTTAGTGCTCAACGCCTTTCGGCATCAGAGATTCAACACGTTTAGGCGCAATCACAGCCTCACTTGATGCATATTGTGCTCAACGCCTTTCGGCATCAGAGATTCAACACACTCCCTTGATCGTGACCTTTTCTCAATGTTTTTGTGCTCAACGCCTTTCGGCATCAGAGATTCAACACTCTCCATCTGGCTCCTATGACTTCACGTTAATCTCGTGCTCAACGCCTTTCGGCATCAGAGATTCAACACGCAATAAATTCCCTTTTCTAGATGTTTATCTAGTTGTGCTCAACGCCTTTCGGCATCAGAGATTCAACACCAGTGATATCATTGTGCCGCGCTTGCTATCCACTTCGTGCTCAACGCCTTTCGGCATCAGAGATTCAACACTCGTTAAGCGTTTTATTGCATTTAGAGTGAATATGTGCTCAACGCCTTTCGGCATCAGAGATTCAACACACCTTTTTCCTGATTAAAACTAAATTTGGGTCAACGTGCTCAACGCCTTTCGGCATCAGAGATTCAACACGAATTACTGTACGCAAGCCAATTGCGCCTAAAGCCAGTGCTCAACGCCTTTCGGCATCAGAGATTCAACACCTCATCATTGATTGGGATTTCTACCCATGTTTCGACGTGCTCAACGCCTTTCGGCATCAGAGATTCAACACTAAGTTTGGGCAGTTAAATGCCTTTATCGCAAATGCTTGTGCTCAACGCCTTTCGGCATCAGAGATTCAACACAAAATTTTGCCCTGCTAATAATGCTAAAGACTCATGTGCTCAACGCCTTTCGGCATCAGAGATTCAACACATATGGAAGAACAAGCACAAAGCGATATCTACATGTGCTCAACGCCTTTCGGCATCAGAGATTCAACACGAAAACATCGCCAACACAAAATCATTCCAAGTTTGTGCTCAACGCCTTTCGGCATCAGAGATTCAACACTTAGAGAATCGCTTGAGTGGACTCGCAAAATTGAGTGCTCAACGCCTTTCGGCATCAGAGATTCAACACCACGATTAAGTGAGCTTTGATTGCGGTTTCAACTTGTGCTCAACGCCTTTCGGCATCAGAGATTCAACACTTAGCTGCAAAAGAAAAATATTCAATAACTAATACGTGCTCAACGCCTTTCGGCATCAGAGATTCAACACAGGCGAGGATCGTCAAGGATGAAGGCAAGTACTTGTGCTCAACGCCTTTCGGCATCAGAGATTTAACACGAAAATGATCGCCCCGCCCTATAAGGTCAGAAATCATGTGCTCAACCCCTTTCGGCATCAGAGATTCAACACTTATTACGGCAAAACAGAGCAGTACGGATAGCCTGTGCTCAACGCCTTTCGGCATCAGAGATTCAACACGGACTAAATAGCTAAATACTTTGCTAAACTTGTCTAGTGCTCAACGCCTTTCGGCATCAGAGATTCAACACGTTGATTAAGCGATGTATTCCACCAGCATTAACAAGTGCTCAACGCCTTTCGGCATCAGAGATTCAACACTCGTCCATCAAATCGCCAGCTTTTAAATAGATGGGTGCTCAACGCCTTTCGGCATCAGAGATTCAACACCTAGTGCTGGGGCGGTTTATAAAATATACTGTTAGTGCTCAACGCCTTTCGGCATCAGAGATTCAACACACCGAAATCCACTCTCAATCTAAAAGGATCTTATGTGCTCAACGCCTTTCGGCATCAGAGATTCAACACAAGACAACTTCCCAGAGCCTAGCGTCTATTCCGAGTGCTCAACGCCTTTCGGCATCAGAGATTCAACACTATGGAGTATCTTGCATTCCCGATGTGAATCCCTCGTGCTCAACGCCTTTCGGCATCAGAGATTCAACACTGATTTCAGTCTTGAGTCATACGCTAATCAATTTGTGCTCAACGCCTTTCGGCATCAGAGATTCAACACCATAAGTAGTAGCAACACTACCTTCTTCTAGCTTTAGTGCTCAACGCCTTTCGGCATCAGAGATTCAACACTTTGCCACCCGCTAGGTTGATTAGTACCAGAAATAATGTGCTCAACGCCTTTCGGCATCAGAGATTCAACACTACTCAGAAGTATGAAGAATGGTATACGCCAACTAATGTGCTCAACGCCTTTCGGCATCAGAGATTCAACACTTTTCATCAGGGATTTCCACCTGTCTTTTAATTGGGTGTGCTCAACGCCTTTCGGCATCAGAGATTCAACACTAAAAAATCCTAACTTTGCAGTAATCCAAGGCACTGGTGCTCAACGCCTTTCGGCATCAGAGATTCAACACCATCTGCATATTTCCAAGTTTGTTCTAGTAGAAACGTGCTCAACGCCTTTCGGCATCAGAGATTCAACACTGGCTAGGAACATTGGCGATCGCTACTTCGATGTCAGTGCTCAACGCCTTTCGGCATCAGAGATTCAACACAATGTTTGGGTTGGCGTGGCAATCGTGCCATGTAGTGCTCAACGCCTTTCGGCATCAGAGATTCAACACTATCTAGGCTACCCAAGTAGGTCTTTTATGGTTTAGTGCTCAACGCCTTTCGGCATCAGAGATTCAACACAGCTACTACAGTTAGTGATGTAAGCAATGAATTACTAGTGCTCAACGCCTTTCGGCATCAGAGATTCAACACGTAAGATAGTGCTTTCATTTCTTATTCCTATTATTGTGCTCAACGCCTTTCGGCATCAGAGATTCAACACTGTTGACTAGCAACACATCGAAGTGTTGTTAATACGTGCTCAACGCCTTTCGGCATCAGAGATTCAACACAAAAGAACCGCTAGTCTCAATAAACACATTGCGATTATGTGCTCAACGCCTTTCGGCATCAGAGATTCAACACATTCCAGAGCTATCAACTTGATCGAATAGCTGCTGTGCTCAACGCCTTTCGGCATCAGAGATTCAACACGGTAGATATCGCTTTGTGCTTATTTTTCCATGTGTCGTGCTCAACGCCTTTCGGCATCAGAGATTCAACACTTGGTATTGCCAAATGCACCAATGAGGGTGATACAAGTGCTCAACGCCTTTCGGCATCAGAGATTCAACACAGTGCAATGGTCGCGGCGTGTTGCAAGAGTTCTCTGTGCTCAACGCCTTTCGGCATCAGAGATTCAACACTGACATAATTGTTTATTTCAGCGTGGCATTAATAAAGTGCTCAACGCCTTTCGGCATCAGAGATTCAACACACTGCTCAATAGTCGCGCCATCGGCAATATATTGACTGTGCTCAACGCCTTTCGGCATCAGAGATTCAACACAAGGTGAATTTCAGTTTCCTTTTCGGAATGAAAAGGTGCTCAACGCCTTTCGGCATCAGAGATTCAACACAAAAATCATAGCGAACAATTTGATAGTCTCAAGTCAGTGCTCAACGCCTTTCGGCATCAGAGATTCAACACTATTTTATATTCGTATTTACGCGCCCAACCTTAAAAGTGCTCAACGCCTTTCGGCATCAGAGATTCAACACTGAATTACCATCTTTCCCCGTGTCGCGATCGCCTGAAGTGCTCAACGCCTTTCGGCATCAGAGATTCAACACCTAAGCCAAGTGGTGGACATAGTTCTATGATGTTCGTGCTCAACGCCTTTCGGCATCAGAGATTCAACACACTTTGCAGTTCGATGCTCTTTTTTTTGCTCAGTTGTGCTCAACGCCTTTCGGCATCAGAGATTCAACACATTGTTATTTGGTGAGGTAGATGAGACATCTAATGTGCTCAACGCCTTTCGGCATCAGAGATTCAACACCTATAATCCCCACGATCGCCACAATATCAAGCTAGTGCTCAACGCCTTTCGGCATCAGAGATTCAACACAGCGACAGCCAAAACCCTTGTAGGGTTTGTAACGGAAGCTAATCTTGCAAGCACTTCATAAGAATAGTATAGATTGCTTCCCAAGTAACAACTTTTCCTAAGCAAGATAACCTTAAACTCATACCTAGAAAGACAAACAAACAATACAAGCACGTCAGTTACACAAAGATAGGGAGAAACAAATACACATAAGGCATTGCAGTCTGATGGGCAAGCAGAATCCAAAAACAGACGGCGATCCATGCTAAAAAATCCGATGATGATCGCAGGTCGTTATCCAAGACTCAGCACGATTGCAGGAAATCATCCTTGACACACAGCGATCGCACATCCCCGCCAAAAGCAAACTATCCTCAGCCGTCAGGATTTTTTCTAACTCCCATCTCAATTTTTCGCGATCGCGCATATTCAACGCACAACGAAAAATTGAGTATTGAACCCGATCGCCATAGCCTTGCAAAAGCTTATAAGCCCTGCGCCATCTTTTCGGATCGCGAATGTCATAGCAGATTAAATACCAGTTCTTAGTTTCAGCCACTGGACTACCTCAAAACCAATTGAGCAAATAGTCCTTCTTCTCCATTCCATTCTTTCTCTAACAGACGTACCTCCAACTCAATCAGGCGGCGATAGGTTAGTGAATAGCCCAAAACAGGATGTTTCCAGCTTTCCTGTTTGCGCTTCTCATAGATATCGATAAATTTACGCCGCCCCGAATCACTAAGCCATACTTGACCTCCGCGCACCTCAAAATCTTCTTGAATATGCCATTGACCACGATTAATCGACCCAACGATGGGCATATCAACCAAAGGCACACGAAAAATTTCAATTAAATCCAACGCTAGAGGTGGAGCTTGTGTTCTGGGCTGATGGTAAAACCCAAGGGCTGGCTCTAAACCCACTGACAGAATTGCGCTCATGACATCTTTTAATAAAAGTGCATACCCGAATCCCAACAATGCATTAAAACGGTCTTTAGGTGGACGGCGATTGCGATCGCTAAACTGCATTTCCTTTGGCACATCAGCACCCAAAAGTTTTGGCAAAGCCCCAAAATACAAAGCTGCTAAATTGCCTTCTAATCCTAAAAGAGAAGGAATAGAATTTACCTCTGGGACTTGCTTGAGAATAATTTGCATCTGTTTAATTGCCTTTTCAAGAGCCTCTGGAATTTGCTCTAGACCACGTTGACCGCGCATCAAAAATTTGCGCTGACCTTTGCCTCTACAAGTCACCAGTTTCTTAGCCAAATCCAGACATTTATCAGGGTTACTTAAAGCTGCATATTGGCGAATACGTCTTTGAATGCTGCCATTACGCGGATCGAAACTGCCTACATAGCGCCCACCACCTGACACAAAATGCACACCAATATCCTGTGCAACACAAAGATGTAAAGCCTGAGTCGAGATTTGCGAAAAGCTATGTAAAACCAACTGCCCTATTTGCTTGGCAGGAATAATTTCATCGGACCGATCGCGTTTTACGATTTTAATTTGTTCGCCTTTCTTGCCAACACTCGTACCAGCCTCAAGTACATGAATCACCTCGCGTTCGTCATCTTTTGGGAATAGCCTCACTGGTTGCCATTCGCGATCATGCGCTAATCTAGCTTCTTCAGGCAGGCATACAGGTGAAAGAGAGCATCGCCCACAAAGTCTTTCATTATCGGTAACTGGTGGTCGGCAAGGTGAAGCCCGTAAATATTTCGATCTTGCGATCGCATCACGCACTAATTGTCTGCCCTCATCATCAAGGGTTACATGAACTAACACATTGTCGGCATGGTAGCGAATCCGTCCTTCTTGAATAGAAATCCCTAAAGCCATCTCAAGTAGATAAGCATAGGCGAGAATCTGCAAGCGATCGCTTTCCCATGCTTCAGGTTGTTTGTTTTTATCTCGCGCCGCTTTACCCCGTTTATGTTCATAGGGAATTGTCTGACCATTGCGGGTTCGCAGAGCATCCACTTTGCCCCGCAAACCCAGTTCAGCACTTTCCAAAAAAAGTTCATCCCAGTCCTCATCTTCTTGTTTCTCAAGTTCAGCATGGAGCCGTCGCCCTGCAAAGACTGCTGCATCTTGGGTATAGAGTTCTTCAACTTCTTCAAGATAAAACAGACGTTCACAGTAGGCTAGTGCATGGAGAGCCGAAACACGGATCGTATCTTGTGCGGTATCGCCAATCTCCTCCAATTGCAAATCAGTCGTATCAAGTTCCAGTGCCAACATATTTCATTACCTCCGATTATATTTAGGTGTAAAAACGATAAAGGTTAACTTTTACGCCTAGCGGCATCAGAGGTAAAAAATACTAGCTTTTACAACAGCCCAGATAGTTGCAGAATGCGATCTGCCCAAAATTGAGAGCGATCGGCGACCTTTTGCTTCTCTTCAGGGTTATCCCAAATTTCAGCCCAATGTGTTTGCCATCGGGTTAATTGCCTTTGGAGTTCCAGCAGTTCTGTTACTGTTTCAATATCAGTATTTGTATCAGTTCCTGCCCATTCAAGAAAATATTTATTTTCCTGAAATATCCCAATCGCTGCATCTCGATTCGCCATATTTCGGCAAAAAGAACGAATTCTAGCCATATTGGAAGCAATGTTTCCAAGGCGAGTTGGAGTCTCATCTCTTAAGTAGCGTTCTCGCAGTCTATTCCAATCTCTCATATATCTCCTAGTAAAGTTTTAGTAATTTGCGCTACGCGCTCTCGAATTAGCACATCTTGAATTTCCATCGAGCGGTTATTCTGCGATGGACGAATATTGATGAATGATTCAAATGTAACCTCTTGAGTAAAGGGATTCCAATCAGCCCCCCAGATATTTTTCTGTTCGCTGTCATCTTCTAGTAAAGCAGATTCACAGTCAGCGTGAAACTCTCCTCCTCCTGCCAGAATATGGTAGTCCTAAAAAGGAAAGGACGCACACGGAGGTAAAGAATCGTTGTAATGATGAATAAAATTCCAAATGGCTCCAATGTGATTTTCCAATTTCTTAGAAAAAGATAAGGTCTTTCTAACTAGTCTTGATACTCGTTGACGTAACGTACAGTTGAATCTCTCAATATAGTTGGTCTTTCCCGTTTCTTTCCCGACAGCCCTATGACGTTTGCTGGGCAGGACAACTGGATAAGACGAATAGAAGTCAGTATAAATAACCGCACATTGGCGATAGACGCTAGGCAACGATTCCCATAACTTCTGAGCTGATTCACCAGTGCGATCGCCTATATAACAACCGACAATTTCACGAGTCTCGGCATCAATGGCAAGCCATACCCACTGTTTATTGCCTTTGTCGTCCACAAAAGACCACAATTCATCCATCTGTATGGTCAAACGGCGTTTTGGTTTTGGTTCTACCTCCACCTGCTGAGGAACGTTTTCATATTTATGATTGACGTAACTTTGCAACCATCTCTCTGACACCTTGAGGACTCTGGCAATTCCAGCTAGTGGGATTTTTTCTAGTAGTAGTTTCTCAAGAAGGTCATAAGTGTCTTGGGTACGCTCTGAAACTCTCTGCCACTGTGGATTTTCTACAAATTGACGACCACAGTCCCGACATTTATAATTTTGTTTTCCATGTCGTGTACTGCCGTTTTTTACAACGGATACGGACTGGCAGGATGGACAGGATGGCCTTGCTTCTGACATTACTTTACTTTGTATCAACTATCTGGATATTTTCCTACATCCTTTCCTTTTTAGGACTACCCAGAATATTACGCTCGATATCTACAGCCAGCTTGATATATGAACTAAGCGTTTGCAGCATTTCCTCTAGTTGTTCTTTAGTTGCGCGATCGCGAATAATATAAATCATCTATTTGTGTTGAGTCTAGGTTTTATTGGGGCGATCGTGAGAATTTTCGGTATCCAAATCCAAGAAATGCTTGGAATCACGATTTAGCAAATAAGATCTTAAAATGAGGAAATATAATTTCATAAAACGATGATGAACCGTAAAATACAAGTCGATAATAACGAAATAGAAGATGAGTACGATTTTTCTAAGGGAGTTCGAGGGAAATATTTTGAGGCATATAAACAGTCTCAAAGCATTGTTATTAATCAAGATACAAGCGAAATAAATTGTAACTTGCTCAACTCAAATTCTATGGAGAAATCAGAACCCAAGTGTCAGAATCACGATTCAGTAGGTTAACTTCATAAGCTATCTAGGATCGATAATCTCAATAAACTTCTCTATAGATGGATTGCTGACGATTAACGAGGGTGACACTTCAAAATCAAATCTTTGCCATCTCGTATGATACGAACCTACATGATCGACCCAAATAGGTAATTCAATCTGTCCAGTATTGCTAGGATTTAGCCAATGCCATTTACCTTGAATACTTTTTATCAAAGACACATCATTTACTGTGTCATCGCTCAAACCAAGACAAACTAGACCTGTACGAGTAATCTGTTCGGGTGATTGAATCGCTTCAATTAGACGTTGTTCGAGCGATCGCGCCCTTGTCTTTTTTTCACTACTACTATCCACCCAGCAAATAAACTCAATATTGCATAAAGTTTCAATATAGTCAGGAGCATTGCCGACTTTGGATTGCTTACTTGCTACACCATATTTGTATCGGCTAAGTTTGCGGAGTGTTGTCGCAATTCTGGGCTGTTGTTTGTAGGCAAAGGCTAATTTAACGCCTACATGACAAGCCCTGAAATATTCACCCACATAGGAAAGTAGCATTCCATAGACTGTAGCAGGTGGAGGGAATGGATATGTTTCCGCAAATGAACGTGCATAGGACTTACGGAAACTTGCATAAGGAACTTCAACATGAAGGGCAATCAAGCGACACCTCCCGTTGCATTAGTAGGAATCGGGGCAACTTCTGCATATTCTTGACCAAAAGTAGCAATGCGGGTTTTAGCTTCATTTGCCGCCGCAATTACACCAGAAAATACAGTCACTTTCAACTCTTTGAGCTTTTTACCTTCTTCAGTTTTAGTGACATCGCCACCAATGATAATCTCCGATGCGGGAATGTCACCAGACTCAATGCGATCAATTAGACGGGCGATCGTATAAGTGCGTTCTTCTTCGTCATGTTCAAAGCAGTTTTGAATTTTGGAGGAATGGGCATTAGTTACACGCAAAACAATTGAAGCAGGAGAAAAATCATAGGCAAATCGGCTGTGATTACCAGCTACTTGTGGTGGATCGATAATTGCTTCAATCAAACTAGCAATATGCTGTTTCTTTACTACATCACCGAGATTTAACCCAAATGAATATTGATACTCAGTTGTGTGCATTTCCGCACTATAAAGAGAAAGCTGCCCCTTTGCCTTTTCTCCAGAAACACAGTTAAACGAAAGCTCTGCACGATAAGGTCGCAAGCTTACAGCACGACCGATTGCCAGTGGGCTTTGACGCTTTGTAGTTTTACCCTTGGGCTTTTCCTTTTTCTTCTTAGCTTTTGGCTCGTCAGATTCCTCTTCAGATTCCACCTCTTCTTCCTTCTCCTTCGCCGCTGCTTCAGCGTCCATAAAACCCATCAAATCATCATCAATAAACACATCACCTTGATGATTCCATTGTGTACGTTTCTCGTCTTGATATTCCAACTTACCTGTTGATGAGTCATAGCTACGGTTGACAGGGGCAGTGGCTTCTAATTGAAAGCGATAGCGAAGTGCAAAACGGATTGCTTCAGCTGAAACACTCGTATGTACGTCATCTTGATGAAATACTTTCTGAAGTGTGGTGGTGTTGCCAATATTGTCGCCGCGATTATTTGCTGCCACAGCCTCATTGGTCAAAATTGTCCCGTAAAGATAATGTGTAGGCATCTTGATTTTCTCCGTTGATCTTAGTTTTTGTTAGTTTCTTTGTTATTTTTGTGAGACTCGTAGCTCACAAGCCCAAAAAGCAAAAGATTTTGCAGGCGATCGAAGTTTCTGCGATTAAAAATGAAGTCTCGAATGAGTTCAGCATCTTCTCGAATAGGTGCAAGAGATCCACCTTTGGTAGCATCCGCACAAAATTTTAGGAACCAATTAGCAGTGGCTTCTGAAGTTTTGAGTCTTAGAATTTCATTGCGAATTTTCTCCTGACGCACCTCAACTAATCGACCAAAGTCGAGGTTATTCTCTCTTGCACGTTCTCCCATTTGTCCCATTGTCATCTCCCAAGCCTTATGAAAAGCTCGAATGATGGCAATGTCCTCTTTGTTTTTGATTGCATTTGCCACTTTATGTAGCCCTCCTTTTCTAAAAAGTAAATTACGAAAATCTTTTTTCTCCGCCAGCAATTCTTTGAAGTGACCGCACCAATGTCGTTTAGCCGCAAGATTAGCAGCAATAAGTTCAGGGATTGAAGTTTCAGGCACAGAGAAACTTTTCCCGTCCTTCATCTTGATAAACTTACTTTTGCCTAGATATTGCTTGGCAGCACGAAATACACCTATCTCCTCATAGTCACCTCCTACTTTGACACTAATACTTCGGTTGATTTGGTTCTTGTCCCAAGCGACCTGACCCATTGCGATCGCCTGACATCCTTTAATGGGTGTAATTAAAAGTGAAATGGGAGAAATAAAGTAGGTTAGAAAGTATGATGGATAACAGTTCTAATCCAAAGAAGTCATAAAATTGAGCCGTGAATATAAAAACAAAAACAGCATCGTCCAGTAAAAGCATAGAAGAAAGACTAAACGATTATCCTGAATTGAAAGCGAAAATCGAAGGATTATTATCCGTTGTAGAAAATGCAGAAGGTGATCTAATCAAAGCCGACGCAGCCGAGGAACGAGTGATAGAAGAAATCCGTCAGTTAGGACAAACAGCACTACAAACATGGGCAACGCGGCAAGAAATCAAGCAAAGCGAAGCATATATCGCCGCGAATCCATCTTCACACCGAGGTGGTAAAAAAAACTCTATTGGTACAGCCGATATGGACGCATCGAAGTACTAGAGCAAAGGTACATCGAATTTGGAAGAGAGTCCAAACAGGTAGTGAGACCATTTCAAAAAGCCGCCGAAGTACATTGCCGAGGATATTCACGCCCATTGCAGAGAGTGATTACCGACTTTGGGTCAGATGTAGCGTTTGGGAAAATCCCAAAAAAAATGATGGAACATCATGGAATAAGCATCCCAATTAGTGCAGGACAGGAGATCACAGAAAGTCATGCCCAGCGTATATTAGAAACGCAGAGTTGGGAAACAGGATTCCCAGCAATCGAGGGTGTGGAGTTTTTAATAGCGGAGATGGATGGGACAATGATTCCGATTGTGGAAACAACGGCAAGCGAAACTGATGGCGAAGAAGTTGACCGTCGTAAGACGCGTAAAATTAGCTGGAAAGAAGCGCGTCTAACCTCGGCGCGTACCCCTGAGCAAGAGCAGCCTATTTTCGGAGCAACGATAGGCTCGACTGATGATGCAGGAGCAGCATTACTTGATTGTGCTATCCGTGCTGGATTGGGAGAAGAAACCTTTGTGCATGGGGTTGGCGACGGTGCGCCTTGGATTGCTAGCCAAATCGAGCAGCGTTTTGGTGTACTTAGTCGCTACTTACTAGATTTCTATCATGTATGTGAATATCTAGCCGATGCAAGTCGCGTTTGTTCCCCAGATGCTCCGAAAGCATGGATGGATGTGCAGAAGCAACAACTCAAATCCAATCATGCTTCGGCTGTCCTTGAAGCTCTTAAGCCGTTTCAAGAACCTGAATCTGTTCCTGACAATCTGGCTGTGGTTAGATCCGCTTATCGCTATCTTTTCAATCGTCCTAATCGTCTAGACTATCAGGGCACGATTGACTCCAATTTACCCATTGGCTCTGGTGAAATTGAGAGTGGTCACCGCTATGTTATTCAAAATCGTTTAAAGCTTGCTGGCTCTTGGTGGACGATTGAAAATGCTAAGGCTATGCTTGCTCTTAGGATCTGCCGTACTAATCAAGATTGGGATGCTTATTGGCTTAATCTTTCTTCCATTTCTTATTGAGCTGAACTTTCACTTTTAATTGCACCCCCCAGCAATCGAGGGTGTGGAGTTTTTAATAGCGGAGATGGATGGGACAATGATTCCGATTGTGGAAACAACGGCAAGCGAAACTGATGGCGAAGAAGTTGACCGTCGTAAGACGCGTAAAATTAGCTGGAAAGAAGCGCGTCTAACCTCGGCGCGTACCCCTGAGCAAGAGCAGCCTATTTTCGGAGCAACGATAGGCTCGACTGATGATGCAGGAGCAGCATTACTTGATTGTGCTATCCGTGCTGGATTGGGAGAAGAAACCTTTGTGCATGGGGTTGGCGACGGTGCGCCTTGGATTGCTAGCCAAATCGAGCAGCGTTTTGGTGTACTTAGTCGCTACTTACTAGATTTCTATCATGTATGTGAATATCTAGCCGATGCAAGTCGCGTTTGTTCCCCAGATGCTCCGAAAGCATGGATGGATGTGCAGAAGCAACAACTCAAATCCAATCATGCTTCGGCTGTCCTTGAAGCTCTTAAGCCGTTTCAAGAACCTGAATCTGTTCCTGACAATCTGGCTGTGGTTAGATCCGCTTATCGCTATCTTTTCAATCGTCCTAATCGTCTAGACTATCAGGGCACGATTGACTCCAATTTACCCATTGGCTCTGGTGAAATTGAGAGTGGTCACCGCTATGTTATTCAAAATCGTTTAAAGCTTGCTGGCTCTTGGTGGACGATTGAAAATGCTAAGGCTATGCTTGCTCTTAGGATCTGCCGTACTAATCAAGATTGGGATGCTTATTGGCTTAATCTTTCTTCCATTTCTTATTGAGCTGAACTTTCACTTTTAATTGCACCCTCCTTTAATGCTTCGTTCTCGCTCAAGGTCTTGAGCAGTCATATCAAGCAAAAAAGATAAAGCCGCCTCTTCCGCACCGCCAACAACACGCCCAAGATAATTACGAGTAAATCGCTGAAAATCTTGGCTTTGGCTAGAAATACGTTCCATTGCAAGAGCAAATTTTTTAAGATCGATGATGTCTGGAATGATGATGCAGTATTGGAATTTCTCTTTATACGTTTTAGGATGCAAGAAGAAAGTAGCGCAGCCGACTATCAAAAACAGAAGTAATATGACTTCCTCTATAGGTGCTTGTAGAGACTTTCTACCTGTCATTGCCCCTGGGATTATTGACTGAGGAATGGAACCAATTTTAGATAATATGCCACTATTTGCATTCTTTTTTGAATCATTTAACAAATCTGTTCCCTGTGCTTTTTGGTGAGCATAGCTATTGATAGCGATATATGTTACAGAGTGATTTTCTTCACTATCAGCTTCTTGCAGAATAAATTGACGAGGTTGTTTTTCACCTGGACGCATTCTATGATGCTGAAGAAAGGTCTTAGTTAAAATTTGATGAATGCAAACTCTTAAACCATCATTCCCTTCCGCTATAAATTGACCAGGTAGATCAATTAATTTATCCTCAGTTAGCTTAAAGGAAGCGTCGAGAATTCGTTTAAGTGCCTCTTGATCGGTCAAGTCTCCTATCTTTTCAATGGTTACAGAATCCTGCTCTAACTTAGGTAGAATCCCGTCTGGGGGAGACTTGCCCCATGCTTTAATAGTTGCTGCCAAGCCACCCAAAGCTGCCCGATGATAAATCGTATAATTCGGATCGCTCAAGCGATAAATTAAAGGAAAAATAGATTCTATTTCCATGATGCTCCCGTTCCCTCCTTTGTAGTTTCGTCATAGTCATAGGCAACAAACTCTTTGGGGGCAATCCTAACGCCAGCAACTTTATCCCATTTCAGAGATTCTGGCTTAATTGGAATAGCGACTTCATGCTTGCGTATCCAGTCTGGTGATGGTTGACCATATTTGAAGTCATTGCACTTTTTAAAATCTGCCTTCAATACAATTGAAATAGTATAGCCTTCGCCACGAGTCATTCCTGGTCGAGTTCGCCACACACCCGAAAAGAAGCAAGCTCTTTTCTCAGCTTTTTCATAGTCATACTCTTTCGGATCGCTGACCTCTAAAAATTTGTCTGCTAAGTCTCTTTGACTCAAAGATTTATTTAAGTCCAGCAATTTCTGAACCCAGATTAAAGAAGTATCTATGTCTGATTTTTCGTAAGGTTTATAAGCATCGCCTTTAATCTTGGGTAAAGGGCAAATGAGAGCAGGTTTAGGATTGCCAGGATTATCAGGAGTCGCACGGCGGTTTAGTCTTCCCATCCGTTGTATTAGCGCAGGAACAGGTGCAATATCAGTCACAAGCAAGTCTGCTGATAAATCCAAACTCATCTCTGCTACTTGGGTAGAAACAAGAAATGCTGCTTTTCCTTTTTCTTTAAAAGTGTCGATAACGCGACGATGGCGATCGCTGCGGTCTTTGTAACGTAACCGAGAATGATAGACATTAACCGCAATGTTAGGGAATTTTGTTTTCGCTTTTGAATAAATTTGATTCGCCCAATCAACTCTATTTCTCACCCAAAGAACCTTGCCATTATTCTCTAGGCATTTTTCAACTTCACGCCATACAGTTGCTTCATCAATTTGATCGACTATATAAGGAAAATCATATCTGGGTAAAACCTCAAATTCTACCAACCCTGGTACGCAGTTTAGATCGGGTCGGATTGATTGAATTGCCTTTAATCTTTCCTCTGGCAACGAAGCAGTCATTAGCAATACTGGCAGATTCGGGAAATTTTTCAAAAATACCAGCAAGTGACCAAACATCTGATCGTCAAAAGCATGAATTTCATCAAAGACGATCGCAGATTGCATGATCGCAGGAAGGCTATAGATAGAACGTCTAGCATTAACCATTAACCCTAAAACTGTATCAGCAGTCGTAACAGTTAGCAGCGTACTCCATAAAGCCAAAGATTCGATTTTATCTTGTTCAGCACTAATAGCCTCTTTTGCGGCTTCGGCAGTATCAGACGTTTCTGCATCCTCTTGAGGTGCTGTTTGAGATATTGTTTGTAAATCAATTGAGGATCGAGAATGTGCAAGACTGCTAGGAATGTCAGACTCTAAGGCGTAGTCCTTAAAATGTTCTGTTGTCGTACCTGTAGTTGGTAAACAAAAGAAAAGACGGAAATTTCGATCTGTCAACTTTTCGCACCATTCCCTTGCCCACAGATAAGCGGCAAGGCTCTTGCCAGAGCCACAACCTGCTACTGCTAATGTTAAATAGGAATCGGAAGATGCTACTTGTTCTTGAAAACTTCTAAGCGTAAAACTATGCGGAAAGCGACTTAAATCCCAATCCTCTTTCTTATGTCCACTATTACGCCACGCCCAAGCATGAATCAAATTAGTTAAATCATCTGGACTTAGTTTAATAGATAAGTCTGTAGTGACAAAATCTGAAAGAGAATAAAGCTGATTGCCTTCCCCTTGTTTTTTGGCAACAGCACTAGCCGCTACATCAGCAGCAATACCGTAACCTTTAACTAAAGCAACGAATCGACGAGATCGCTCATCTGCAAATTCTTCTTCCTCATATTCCTTAAATTCGTCGATTAAATCTTTTAATGACTCAAGGGCAGGAATATCACATTCATCATCTGAGTTATAACCAATCACAAGATTGCGATCAAACTGTGGGGGGTATCCTAGCTCTAGATCTAATGCCATTTCTTCCAAAATCGCATTAAAGTCTAGGTTGTCCGATTTAGAAATATATAAAACAATGGGCTGCAACTGATTAGGCTTGGTACTTGCGTCAAATTTACGATGATGTCCCATTGCTCCCCAAATAGCGACTATTCTGGACTTGCCAAGAGGTTCTAGCCATGATTGAAACTGAGGATCTAAGCAAGCTAGTAAACCAGAAATAGTCTCATGGCGAATTAGTTGTAGTCCATCCCTATTTGTAAGCATCTCTAAGAAGTGGCTACTTGCCTTGCCTAAATCTTCTAACCATCCAGTGGCTCGAAGAATTCGCTCAAAGTTAACGAACTCGCTTTCAATCTCAGCGTTTCTTAGGGCAATACTTCCTGAAACTTGTGTAAGCGCTTTACAAGCAGAAGCCACATCGCGACTATGCTGGGTTAGTAGAGAATAAAGTGGTGGTTCTTTATACCTTTCTTGGTCAAAGGATTTTGCGAGTAATCTTTTCATACAACCTCCTTCATCGGCACAAATACACCACAACCCATGCGGTGCTTACCACCCAAACCCAAAATTTGTAACTTAATCGAGTCCTCCTCACTCAAACCCGAAACCTCAAGCCCAAAACCCACAACAGAATAAGTCTTAATCTTGATCGTCTTACGGTCTGGTTTACCCTCAACATCCAAAGGCACGATCGCCTCGCCAACAATGCCCAAAGCTTCTAACTGCAACTGAGCCGCAGCCAAAAAACTTTCAGCTTCTTGATGATTTTTGATCGTCACAATCCGAGCGCGTAAACGCTCCACAGGACGCAGCATATAAATCTGAGGAATCCCTAAACTTATCGAGTGTGACCCAATACTTAGCTGCTTACCCGCAAGATGGTAGACCATCGGTACGCATTCATAGGGCAATCGAATTCGCAAATGCGATCTTTCCGTCAAAAAAATTTTGCCTTGTCGATCTGGAATTCCTGCGATCGTGAGAATACTCACACCCTCTCGCTCATGAACTTGAGGTGCTAAATGGGCGATCGCACTATACAACCCATAACCATGATCGGCTGGCAATGATTGCCCCGTAATGCTAAAGCTAAGCTCAACATAAATCTGATTTACTAATTCATTATCTATTTCTGTTTGAGTAGCTAGCATCTATATTTCTCCATAATTACGGTAAAGCAAAGTAACCTCATCTCTTACCATTTCCACTAACTCAGGTGGAGCTAGTGCCTTAGCACCTTTGCCATAAAACAAAATCCATCGCTTCACCTCATTTAGACCTCTAGCAACAAAGTTCAAAACAAGAGATCCGTCAGAATTTTCGTCAAGCTGTTGTGTCGGATGCCAACGCCTCTCGCGAATAAACGGTGCAGTAGCAGCATCAAACCAAATTGAGATTTGTGTCGGGATGCCACCCACCTCATGCTGAAAAGCCATTGCAAAATGTTCCTTTGCATCGAAAGTAGGATCGATTTCAAAGGTTAGATCGAGAACTTCAATCGATTTAATCCGATCGACCCGAAACCAACGGGCTTCTTTTCGCAAATGACAAAAGCCTGTCACATAGGGATTAGAACGCGAAAAATGTAAAACATAGGGATCGAATTGGCGATCGGAATTAGCATTGCGTCCAGCCGTGTAATAACTCATTTGAATACTCCGCTTTTGCTGGCAAGCAATTTCTAGCTTGTGCCAAATCTCTGGATCGAGATTTAGTTCAGCACCTTCCCGAATCATTACGCGATCGCCCGCTAGCCCTTGCAAATCGACCCAAGTTTGTTCGGGAATACGTCGGCTTAACTGCTCGATCGCTGACTTTAACTCTGGTTCATAGGCTGAGCCAGAGTAGGATTGCAGCATCCTTGCTCCCAACGTCAAAGCAAAAAGCTCGCCTTTCGTAAGTGGGATGCCATCTAACCGCCAATTAGGATCGCTGTAGAAGTAACCTTTCTGGCGATCGCTGGCAATGGGAGCATTATAGCGATCGCGCATAAAATCCAGATCGTTCCGAACAGTGCGTTCGCTTACTTCTAAAGCTTCAGCCAGTGTATTTGCAGTGTGACGTTCTGACAAACGAATCAGTCTGTCTAGCTCCAATAAGCGTTCTAGGTGTCTGGACATATCATCTGATATCTACTAAAAACAGGTTAATCGACATACCCTGCAAAAAACTTGCAGTCTCAAAAAATGAATTTAAAAACTTTGATGGTACTTGCAAAGGATTGACAATTTCCCCTAGAACAATTTTTTTTACAACGCTTTGCGCTCAAACCAATTATACTGGACTTTAGACTAAAAAGAAGAAAAGAAAGGCAGGAAGTGAATGTCACAAACTGCCAAAAGAGCAATGATCAATAAACCAAATTGACATTGACTACTATGATTTTCCAAAAATTACAAGAATTTCGCAAGTCGATATATGAATACCTAGGAACAGGAAAAGATGCAGTATTTGAATTAATGGATGCCGTCCTGACAAGTCCGAGCATTAGCTCGTATGTGAGTCTGTCAATGAATCCATTATTTCGGCGAAAATGGTCAAGTATTTATGAGGGACTGCGCGATAGCCGACCAGCAAGAGGAAAGTTGATGAAACTAATGGTGCAAGAGATCCCAACCGAAGAGCAACCTTGTCTGGCTGGAGATAATAGCGTGTGGTTGCGACCAGATGCGGAAACGCTGAAGGAAAGAGGATTCCATCATGGCAAAGACGAAAGTATCGGCGTAGGACAAAGCTACAGCACGTTGGCGTGGATTCCCGAAGCAAGTGGGAGTTGGGCGCTACCGATAAAACATGAGCGGATCACCAGTTTCGAGACTCCTGTGAGTAAAGCTGCCTTCCAACTCAAACAAGTCACAAAGCAGTTAAGCGTACGCCCCCTAGCTGTCTATGACCGAGGATATGGGAATGCAAGTTTTGTGAAAGCAACAGCGAATATTGAGGCGGATTTATTACTACGTTTGGCATCTAATCGCTGTGTTTGGGGAGTTCCGTCTGCCTATAGCGGTCGTGGTGCACCTTGTAAACATGGGCATAAATTCAAACTGAATGCCCCAGAAACTTGGGCTGGGGCAGCCACCACTATAGAAATTACAGACCCAAAAATAGGTCGGGTACGGGTAACTTATTGGCGTGACTTTCATTTCCGTACTTCTCCAGAAAGACCGATGCAGATTTTTAGAATTGAGGTGATTGAACCCTTGGGGCGCAACCGTAAGTTTCAGCCCATGTGGTTGGCTTGGTTGGGTAAAACTATGCCTGCTTTGGAAACTCTTTGGTTAAAATACTTGCGTCGCTTTGCCATAGAGCATTGGTATCGTTTTGCCAAGCAACGGTTACATTGGACTCTGCCCCAGATTACCTCTACTCAGGCGGCTGAGCGTTGGAGTGCTTTGATGCCTTTAATGACTTGGCAACTTTGGTTCGCTCGTCTCGATTGTGTTGATGCTCCTTTACCTTGGCAGTCTCCTCAGGATAATCTTGCTCCTGGTCGTGTCGCTCAATCATTTGCGGTAATTATTGCCGCGATTGGTACTCCTGCAATCCCTCCTAAACTACGCGGTAAATCGCCCGGACGCTCCTTAGGCGATCGCCTTCCTCCTCGTATTCGCTATCCGACTGTTAAAAAACACGCCTCAAAAAGAAAGAAAACTGAAAAGACTCCTGCGCCAACCCATCCAATTGCCATTTAGGTTCTGCTTCTCTTCTCAATTTTGAGCTGGATTTTGCTATTGCAAGCTCCTGCTCAATTTTCTCGTGTCTTTTGGTTCCTCTCTCATACCTGCCCATTAGTCCAAACTAAAGAATTATAAGCTCTACCGAGAAAATTACTTGACCACCGAACATCTTACGAAGTATTCTCTAGCTCATCAAAAATCGTTACACTTCAGGTTTGAAGTGGCGTATTTTTAGTCAAAATCATGAATGAGATCAAAGTGATCGCAGTTTTAGATAAGGTTTCATATATATATCCCAACGCTAAGGACACAGTATTAAAAGATATATCGCTAACGATTAAGAAAGGAGAATTTTTAGGCATCATTGGTGCGACAGGGGCAGGGAAAACTACACTATGTCTGGCACTTACGGGCATCGTTCCCCAGTTTTATGGTGGACGTTTTTTTGGCAAAATTGCGATCGCAGGTTTAGATACCCTTGACCATCCCGTTAGCGAATTAGCGCGTCATGTGGGAATTGTTTTTGAAGATCCTGAAATCCAGATTACCGCCACATCTGTCGAAAATGAAATCGCCTTTGCCCTCGAAAATCTCTGCGTTCCCCGCGAAGAAATTTTGCGACGGATTCCCATTGTTTTAAAATCAGTTCGTCTCGAAGGATTTGAAAAGAAAAATCCGCAAGAGCTTTCGGGTGGTCAAAAACAACGTTTAGCGATCGCTGCTGCTCTTGCTCTGCAACCTGATTTATTAATACTCGATGAACCGACCTCACAACTCGATCCCATCGGTTCTCAAGAAGTCTTTGCTACAGTCAGGGAATTAAAAGAAGAACTGGGCGTAGCGATCGTGATGGTTTCCCATGCTGCCGAAGAAATGGCAGAATTTTGCGATCGCATTGCCTTGCTCTCACAGGGTAAATTAATCGCAGTTGGCACTCCCGATGAAATTTACTCGCAGGTGGATCTGCTCCAACAAAATAAACTACGTCCTCCTGAAGTCGCTCAAGCTTTTAGCCAAATCCAGCAAAAGGGAATTAATATTCCCAAGATTCCTGTTACCTTGGAGGCTGGAATTAAAGCCTTAAATGAACTGCGATCGCAAATTCAACCAATAGAGCCGCCCATATTTACCACTCCCTTTCGTATCAATAAATCGCCCGTTCTCTCAGTTCAGAACCTAAAACATACCTACGATGACGGCACGGAAGCACTCAAAAACATCTCGCTAGATATCCATGAAGGCGAATATGTGCTAATTGTCGGACAGAATGGTGCAGGTAAAAGCACCCTTGTGAAGCATTTCCTTAATTTACTAAAACCCACATCAGGGAGAGTATTAGTACGCGATCGCGATACCAAATATCTATCCGTTAGCGATCTTGCTCAATCCATCGGCTATCTCGCTCAAAATCCTGACAACCAAATCTTCAATACCTCTGTTGAGAAAGAAGTTGCTTTTGCTTTGCCTTTCCTTGGCTATGCGCCCGATATCGTCAAGAAAGAAACCGAGCGCAGTCTTAAAGCCATGCAGCTATGGGAGCAGCGCTATGCTCATCCTTTATCTTTACCCAAGGGAGAGCGCGGACGCATCGTTATTGCGGCTCTATTAGCCATGAATCCTGAGATCATCATTTTCGATGAACCGACTACAGGACAAGACTATCAAGGAGCTTCTTCGATTTTAGAAGTCAGTCGTCAGCTACACCAAATGGGTAAAACCGTGATTGTGATTACCCATCATTTATATCTCATGCCCGACTATGCCGATCGCGCGATCGTCATGGGCAAAGGCACGATTTTGCTAGATGCACCCTTGCGTCAAGCCTATCATCAAACTGATTTGCTAGAATCCACCTACCTCACGCCGCCGCAATCGGTGGAGCTATCGCAAAAGCTCAGTGAAATATGCGATCGCGAATATTCTTTGATTACCCCCACAGAATTTGCTAGTTGTTTTACGCCTCCACAAATTTAGAATATGAAATTACAAACAGTTAAGTATGACTCTCTATTTACGCGCTTAGATTTTCGCTCTAAGTTGGTGGTGATGCTTTCGGTCACAATTCTTGCTTTCCTATGGGAAAGCCCGATCGCGGGCGGGCTTTTGATGCTGAGTGTGATTGCGTCCTGCGTTCTCGCTGGAGTCAGACTCAATTATTTAGGAACTATTTTAAAAGTAATGATTCCTTTTTACATCTTTCTGATTTTGAGTATGGGATTTTTTAATGTGGAGCAAGTTAAATTACTGACGCATAAAACAGAACTCACAACCCTTTTGAGCTTGCCACAAACATGGTGGTTAGTAGGAAATGCAAAAATGAGTTTAGAAGGAACTCTCTATGGATTGAATATTGTCTTTAAGACTCTGACAATGATTTTGATCATTCCATTGGCAATTTTTACAACGGATGTAAATCAAATGACGGTAGGTATGGTACGCGCCAAAATCCCTTATAAAGTGGTGTTTATCTTTTCATCAACCTTGCGATTTGTGCCACTTTTATTAGAAGAAGTCCAATCCATCATTGAGTCACAGCGCTTACGCGGCTTAAATTTTGAGAAGATGGGATGGCTAAAAAAAGCAAGGGTTTATGCCAAGGTTGCCGTACCTTTAATTTTAAATTCACTCTCGAAATCACAAAAATTAGAAATAGTTTTGCAATCAAAAGGGTTTTCAGGTAGCTCTAATCGTACTTATTTACATGAGTCGGCGTTAACAACTCCTGATTACCTTCTAATGATTGGTTCAAGTTTATTATTTGTAATTGCGATCGCCTTATATTTTGGCTGGGGAATTGGCAAATTTGCTTGGTTGCTCTATACCTAAAAGCGACGTTTTGCATCGCTTTTAGGCTTTGGAATCTAGGCTTTTGGCAAATCAGGAAATGCTTCGGCAACCGCAGCATAAACAATATTTCCATTCTGGATATTTACGCCTTTTGCCAAAGCACGATCGCGCTTAATCGCATCTAGACCAAAATCCGCCAACGCACAAGTATAAGGAAGCGTCGCATTAACCAAAGCTTGAGTCGCCGTCCAAGGTACAGCCCCTGGCATATTTGGCACACCGTAATGTAAAACTCCCTCTTCCTCATACACAGGATCAGTGTGGGATGTGGTGTGCACCGTCTCGATACAGCCACCTTGATCCACAGCAACATCGACAATCACGGAATGCGATCGCATTTTTTGGACAAGTTCACGCTTTACCAATGTCGGTGCGCGTTTACCTGTAATTAATACCGCACCAATGACCAGATCCGCCGACACCACCGCTTCGGAAATATTACTAGCTGTGCTATATAGCAACTGTACCCGCGAACCAAACAGAGATTCCAATTCTCCGAGACGATTAAGATTGACATCTAAAATTGTCACCCTTGCGCCCAAACCGATCGCCATTCTCGCGGCTTCAGTGCCAACTACGCCGCCACCTAACACCACCACATGTCCTGATCTCACCCCAGGAATGCCACCTAGTAATACACCACTACCACCCTGTTGCTTGGTCAAATAATGCGCTCCAAATTGTACTGATAAACGACCAGCGATAATGCTCATCGGCACTAGTAAAGGCAATTGACCATTATCTAATTGCACAGTTTCATAGGCGATACAGGTTGCACCCGACTTGATTAATGCGACCGTTAATTGGCGATCGGCGGCGAGATGAAGATAGGTAAAGAGAATTAATTCTGGGTGTAGCAAGTCATATTCGCTGGGCAGAGGCTCCTTAACCTTAACCACCATTTCTTGGGCGTAAACTTCCTGTGGCGTTGCGACAATTTTTGCTCCAGCTTGGATATATTCCTGATCGCTAAAGCCAGAGCCAACTCCTGCATTTGTCTCAACAAAGACTTGATGCGATCGCGCCGTTAGGGCTGTTACCCCAGCAGGAGTCATTCCTACCCGAAATTCACGATCTTTAATTTCGCTCGGTACGCCGATCTTCACGGTTATTGCTCCTGAAAATTTAAGATTATGTTGAAAGTGCTGCGAAGCAGCACTTTCAACATAAAATTCATTTGATTTTATTTAAAAGTATCTTTCAAAACTGTACGGGCTGCTAATTGACTTCTAGTTGAAGATAAAATTTCCGCCTCACGTCGCAAACGTCCAGCCGTATCGAGGGTTTCCAGTAATGATTGCTGTTCTAAACTTGCCCCCTGAAAGTTACTGGCGACCCAATAGGATAATTCGATTGGGCTACGGGGAATCTTCGGTAACTCAATTTCTTGATCGGTGAGCTTTTGCGATAAACGGATCACGTCATTAAGCAACTCACGGACTTCTGTGGCTAATAAAAATGGTGCGTCGCTACCAGGCTCGTCTTCGATCCACTCGACTAAACCTACTCGATAGGGCGTTTCGCGCACATATTCCAACACTCGAAATCGCTGCTGCCCCATAGTCAAAAGTTTAAAGCGATCATCTGGCAAGCGATGATATTGTACTATTTGAGCAACACAGCCGATATTTGCAGGTTTACCCGTCTCCGAGTCCCACATTACCACCCCAAACATACGATCGCTTTCCAGCACAGTATTGATCATCATGCGATAGCGATACTCAAAAATATGAAGCGGTAGAGACTGTCCCGGAAATAGTACCAACTCAGGTAAAGGGAACAGCGGCAATTCACGAACTGAAATCGATGATGAAGTCATTGTTGCTAAACTTGGCACTAGTGAAGACGTTCTACCTAGTTTAGCTTGAGTTTTATAGCGATCGCCAAATAAATTAAAACCCTAATAGCAAAGGCGGCGCGTAGCGCCGCCTTTGCTATTAGGGTTTTAATATTCTCTAGGATTTTCTTCGTCACGCACATGAAAGCGAAATCTTGCCTGTTGAATACAAGGACGCATCTGCTCGTATAGCTCTCTTACGTCAGTTGGCAAACGATTTAATAGCAACTTGGGGGCAGAAATATCACGGGTTAACAAAAGCATATTTCCAGTACCCATAATGCGCTGGTTGAATGGCATTTCTAACTGGATATCATCAACTTGATATATTTCTAGAGTTTCAATATCTTTTGAGAAAACACCTCTCTCTATAACAATTCGTTGTGACGTAATCAGATATTTCGTATTGATCGACTGCAACCAATACCAGATTGCACCAATACCTAGGGTAAAAATCGAAATCAGCAACCTTGTCACACTACCAATAACCGCAGGATGACCTTTAAAGAGAATGCGCTCATCGGGTAGAGGTACTTTAGTCATAGAAAAAATTTGCCAGTTAATTGCTAATTAATTGATAGTTTTATGACATCTTACAGCGCCTTGAGCTTTCTCAAAACTAAAAGCAAAGGCGACGCTAAGCGCCGCCTTGATAAAAAGCCAAAAGCTAAAAGCCAAAAGCTATCTATTTTTCTGAGCCCATACACGAATAGGCATACCCCAAACATAGATAAATCCTTCAGCAGCCTTATGATCGAACTGGTCAGCACTAGTATAAGTAGCCAAGTCTTCGTCATAAAGTGAATTCACAGACTGACGACCAACGATGATCGCATTACCTTTATGGAACTTGACGCGGACAGTTCCTGATACACGCTCTTGGCTACTGTCGATGAAAGCATCTAGAGCAGTCTTGAGAGGGCTGTACCAAAGTCCGTTATAAATCATCTTGCCATAGGTGTCTTCAAGACCGCGCTTGTATTGCGCCAAGTCAGAAGGCAAAGCAAGGCTTTCAAGATCTCGGTGAGCATGGATCAATACCAACATCGCGGGAGCTTCGTAAATTTCACGAGACTTGATCCCCACTAAGCGGTTTTCTACCATGTCGATGCGTCCAACGCCATTGTTACCAGCGATCGCATTCAACGCGGTGATCAACTCCACTGGCTCAAGCGCTTTACCATCGATCGCGACAGGAATACCTTTCTCGAAGCCAATTTCGGTATAGGTTGGCTCGTCGGGGGTATCGGCGATCGCCTTGGTCATCGCATAAATTTCTTCTGGTGGCTCATTCCAAGCATTTTCGAGGGGGCCAGCTTCGATGCTACGTCCAAGCAAGTTACGATCAATACTGAATGGCGAAGACTTCTTAACTGGTGAAGCAATCCCAAATCTTTCACCATAGGCGATTGTCTCTTCGCGACTCATGCCCCATTCACGGGCTGGAGCTAATACTTTAATATCTGGATTGAGTGCAGCGATCGACACATCAAACCTAACTTGGTCATTGCCTTTACCAGTGCATCCATGGGCAACGGCATCAGCACCATATTCTTCCGCCGCTTCTACCAAAATCTTGGCAATGAGAGGACGTGCTAGAGCAGTCGTTAATGGATAACGATTTTCATAAAGCGCATTGGCTTTAATCGCTGGGAACGCATAGTCTGTGACAAATTCTTTAGTTACATCTCTAACCAGAGAGACTGACGCTCCCGAATCTAGAGCTTTCTGTTTGATGGGATCTAACTCATCGCCTTGTCCTAGGTCTGCTGCAAGGGTAATGACTTCTTCAACACCCCATTCTTGCTTGAGATAAGGAATGCAAACAGATGTATCAACGCCGCCTGAATATGCAAGTACGACTTTTTTCGCCCGACCCATGAATCTCTCCTGAACCCATTGCTAAACCTAAAAAAGTAGCCCGGGTACTACGCCTATCTCAAGCATCCCTTAGTGCTGCTGTCTTCCGACCCTGACACGATTCGGGCGTTGCGATCGCGTAGATCCGAGCCATTCATAAGATTACCACTAAGCGGGAAAGTTACATCAATAGTTAAATAAATTGTTGGCAAATCCACACATAAGCAGGCACGCTTGATTACACATCCCAACCCGTAAGGTTTCGCCCCGCAGGGGCGAAACCTTACGGGTTGGGGAATTTATTCTGCACAGGTACTTAAATAGCTAAAAACCGAGAGCCAAAAACTGTATCGACCGCGTAGCGGTCGGTACAGTTTTTGGCTCTCGGTTTTTAGAGATGTACTTATCCGCCCTAAAAAGAAAAAGCGGTGCTTTGCACCGCTTTTTCTTTCACGTAAAGAGATTACGTTGAGATATCTCAAGCTGCTGCCATAGCTCTGCGATTTGCAAATACGCTTCTTTCGCTGAAATTTTGCCACCAGTCTCTAGACTGCAAATAATGCTGACACGGTGGGAAAACTCTTGTAAATTGGCATTAAACATCAAGTTCTCTGGCGTAAATGTGCCGTAATAACGAGACTGGGGAAACAGACATTTGGTGGTTGCGGACATAATCTTCCCTCTGTAGATTACAACTGAGAGTGACTCTAGATAGTCTTAAGATCCTGAAAGGCTCTGCTTTGGCAATATCGCCACCACAGAGCCTTCGTTAGAAACATATTTCGATGACTATGGGTATGAGTATTAGACGTAATTAATTTTATTAACCTAATCTTAACCTAGATTTAATTTATTATGACTGCCTACTTTGTGATAAGTTCCCTAAATATTTGTGATCTAGCACCTAGGAGAGCAAGTTTTAAAGAGCTTAGTTCTTTAACATGAGGCTGCTGTAACAAGAAATCCCCCCCATGGATGAAGCTACGGTGTACACACAAGTCATAAAACCTAGTTAAGTCAACAATTAATCGCCCCCTAGCCCCCAATTCTGGGGGAACAAGAAAATAAAATTCTTTCAAAGTCCCCCAGAATTGGGGGATTTAGGGGGCTTAGATACATTTCAATGATGACAGAGAGACTTGTGTGTACACGGTAGATGGATGAAGAGGAGTATTAATCAAAATCAAGACTGACAATATCTATAGAATGAGAATGAGAGAATAGTCCTCAAATCCGCAACAATCCTTCTAGCAATTGTCAATAGGTGTAACAATCGTGGCTGTTTCTAACGTACCCCCAAGTTTGAGCAGATCTAACTACCTTAGCTGAGATCTTGCACCATTCAAGAAAAGGGGTTGCAGAAAGAGCAGAAATGTGAAAAAAAGGGCGTAGTAGTAAATTAAATAACGAGCATGGAAAGCATCGTTAAGCACGCCCAAGGGCTAGTGTATAGTCTTCTGTGTTTGATGCCAAGTGTGTATCAAACAGCAAGTCTCAATGCAATACTAGGACTATTTCTCGAAGCACAAAGGCATCCTTATCCAGAACATACACAGATAAAATCAGCGAGTGCACTCAGCCGATTTCTCAATCACTATAACTGGTCAACGAGAGCAGTAATTCGGTCAACACGGCAGGCTATTTTGGGACAAATCGCCAAGCATCGCCCATCGAAACAAGTGCCATTAAAGATACTGATAGACTTGACTACCCTAGAAAAAAGCGGCAAGTTTTTACATTTGAGCAATCCCACCCAAAACGAACCAGACCCATGGGTGAGAATACTAAACGGAAAGCGAGGACTACATCTGGTTGTACTGTATCTGGTCTATGGAGAGTGGCGCGTACCATGGAGTTTTAGAGTATGGCGCGGCAAAGGATACCCCAGTCCCTCTGACTTAGCTTGTAAGTTATTGGGGACAGTACCCAAGCAACTAACCCAAGGCAAGACTGTGATTGTCCTTGCTGATACTGAGTTTAGTACGGTGAAGTTTTTCAATACTGTCCGCGCCAAGACTTGGCGCATCGTTGTCGGTGTACGCAACAATCGTAAACTTCAAGATGGCCGTACAGTCAAACAACTTTATCGTCATGGCAAACGTGGACAACAAATTTTGCTAGAAGGGCTAACTCAGCCTTTGACGATCTCTTGGTTTTGGCTCAAAAGAGCTGATAGTAAACGGGAGTTACGCTTTGTTGTCTCTTCTCATCCTTATTCTGGTGCTTATCTGGTGATGTTAGGTCGTAAGCGTTGGGCGATTGAGGGATTCTTCAAAACCATCAAACATCGCTTTGGTTTGCATTGTTTTGGGCAATCTACAAAACTTGGTGTTTATCGTTGGCTTATCCTCTCTCTGCTTGCTTATCTTTTGGCCCATTGGATTGATCAATGGTCGAGTCCTCCTGTCTTGGACTGGAAAGCTACCTGTGATTTGACACTTTCCGTTTTATTTCCTTCTGTCCTTTGGTTGAAACTTCTTAGGTATCTCCAAATTAGTGCCGATATTGCTGCTCGTCATGGGTTTGAAATTATTCTCAAACCCATTCCTACTTAACTCTTTCAGGAATGGTGCAAGATCTCAGTTAGCGATCTTTAGGTGATCTTTATAATCTTTATAAATTGACAACAGAGAATATTAGTCGATTAGCAAGGCAAAGTGATGCCCATCTTGACTCTCAGGCAAAATATGTTTCTATTCAAACCAGCGATCGCCATCATGAATCGGCTGAAATACCCCCAAAAGTTTTTTCTGATCAGTTTGCTTTTTGTGTTGCCACTAGCATTGGTGATGAATCTGCTGTTGTCAGAACTTGATAGCCGCATAGAGTTTACCCAAAAGGAAATTTACGGGAATGCCTATCTACGCCCAATCAGTCAACTATGGCAATACATTCCACAAAGACAATTAATTTTGCAGAACCAATTTTACAAGAGCCTGCGAAGCATTAACCTGACAGCTCAATCGGAAGTACTCCAATTGCAGACGAGAGAATTGGATGATCTCCAAAGTCTAATTGATAACGAATTCGTAAGCTTGTCAAATGTTGATAAACAACTAGGTGTGACTATTCAAACAGGCGAGAGACTAAAAGATCTTCAGCTTTCATGGCAAGACTTACGGGACATGACAGGTTTTATAGGCTTTCGCAACCATGATTTATTACTCGAAAAACTAGCCCAATTCCGAGTTCATGTAGTTGATTCCTCGAATTTAATTCTCGATCCAGATTTAGATACTTACTATCTAATGGATGCGAGTGCCGTTAAGCTCCCTGAGATGCAAAAGATTTTAAATAAGTTGATGCAAACCTCTACGGAAATTTTATTTGACAAAGAAATCACTAATTTAAAAAAAGAATCGCTTATTTCTTTACTTAGTTTGTTGGAAGAATATAACAACGATTTAACGTCAAATTTGGAACGCGCCTTTAGAAATAATCCTCGCGGTAATTTACGTGATTCGCTAAGCAGCTCTCTTCGCATTTTTGCTGCTAATTTAAGTGAGGTAATCGCCAATACAAATCAAATAGTCGGCAAAGATAATAAGTTCTCTTTAGCTGATGGCTTTTATCGACAAGCAATAGCAAGCTCATTTAAGTATAGTTTTACGCTCTCTCAGCAAATTGTCGATCGCCTCGACGAGCTATTGATCTATCGAATCCAAGGATTTGCTCAGCGAAAGCAGTTCATCTTGATTTTTGTGGCTGTGATTTTCAGTGCAATTCTCTATCTATTCATTGGCTTTTATTTGTCAGTCATGAGAACTGTACATCAGCTAGACGTAGCAGCCAAACAGATGACATTGGGTGGAGCAATATCAATTAATCTTGACAGTAAAGATGAGTTATCGATGGTTGTCCGTTCATTTAACAGTGTCGCGATCGCACTGCGAGAGTCTGAAGCAAAATATCGGAGCATCTTTGAGAATTCTGTAGATGGGATCTTTCAAACAACCGTCGAAGGTAAATATCTAAGTGTCAACCCTGCCCTAGCTCGAATTTATGGCTATGCGTCAGTTGAGCAAATGCTTAAAGAAATTGTTGATATCCAAAGTGATCTCTATGTTGATCGTGAGCGTCGGCAGCAATTTCAGTCTCTAATGGAGGCTAATGATACGATTACCAATTTTGAGTCGCAGGTATATAAACGCGATCGCACGACAATCTGGATTAGCGAGAATGTCCGAGCATTACGAGATGAAAATGGCAAAATAGTTTATTACGAAGGAACCGTCGAAGACATTAGTCAGCGAAAGATTGCAGAAATTGCGCTGGAGAGAGCTAACAAGCAAATTTTGGCTTTAAACGATCTTCTCAAATTAGAAAATCTGCGAATGAGTAGCGAACTAGATGTAACGCGAAAACTCCAGCAAATGATTTTACCTAAAGATAAAGAATTAGCGTTGATCGTGGGATTAGATATCGCAGGATTTATGGAGCCTGCTGACGAAGTCGGGGGTGATTATTATGATGTGCTGCAACAAAACGGGCGAATTAAAATTGGTATTGGCGATGTAACAGGACATGGACTAGAAAGTGGCATGTTAATGATCATGGTACAGACTGCGGTACGAACCTTACTCCAAAGTGAAGAGAACGATCCTGTCCGCTTTTTAGATATCCTCAATCGAACCATTTACGGCAATGTTCAGAGAATGTCATCTGATAAAAATTTAACTCTATCGTTGATTGACTATGAGCATGGGAAATTGATCTTAAGTGGTCAGCATGAAGAAATGATTGTCGTGCGCAAGAATGGAATGCTAGAAAGATTTGATACGATTGACTTGGGGTTTCCGATTGGTCTAGAGGAAGAGATTTTTGATTTTCTCTCTCAAAAGCATATTTACCTTAACTGAGATCTTGCACCATTCCTGAAAGAGTTAAGTAGGAATGGGTTTGAGAATAATTTCAAACCCATGACGAGCAGCAATATCGGCACTAATTTGGAGATACCTAAGAAGTTTCAACCAAAGGACAGAAGGAAATAAAACGGAAAGTGTCAAATCACAGGTAGCTTTCCAGTCCAAGACAGGAGGACTCGACCATTGATCAATCCAATGGGCCAAAAGATAAGCAAGCAGAGAGAGGATAAGCCAACGATAAACACCAAGTTTTGTAGATTGCCCAAAACAATGCAAACCAAAGCGATGTTTGATGGTTTTGAAGAATCCCTCAATCGCCCAACGCTTACGACCTAACATCACCAGATAAGCACCAGAATAAGGATGAGAAGAGACAACAAAGCGTAACTCCCGTTTACTATCAGCTCTTTTGAGCCAAAACCAAGAGATCGTCAAAGGCTGAGTTAGCCCTTCTAGCAAAATTTGTTGTCCACGTTTGCCATGACGATAAAGTTGTTTGACTGTACGGCCATCTTGAAGTTTACGATTGTTGCGTACACCGACAACGATGCGCCAAGTCTTGGCGCGGACAGTATTGAAAAACTTCACCGTACTAAACTCAGTATCAGCAAGGACAATCACAGTCTTGCCTTGGGTTAGTTGCTTGGGTACTGTCCCCAATAACTTACAAGCTAAGTCAGAGGGACTGGGGTATCCTTTGCCGCGCCATACTCTAAAACTCCATGGTACGCGCCACTCTCCATAGACCAGATACAGTACAACCAGATGTAGTCCTCGCTTTCCGTTTAGTATTCTCACCCATGGGTCTGGTTCGTTTTGGGTGGGATTGCTCAAATGTAAAAACTTGCCGCTTTTTTCTAGGGTAGTCAAGTCTATCAGTATCTTTAATGGCACTTGTTTCGATGGGCGATGCTTGGCGATTTGTCCCAAAATAGCCTGCCGTGTTGACCGAATTACTGCTCTCGTTGACCAGTTATAGTGATTGAGAAATCGGCTGAGTGCACTCGCTGATTTTATCTGTGTATGTTCTGGATAAGGATGCCTTTGTGCTTCGAGAAATAGTCCTAGTATTGCATTGAGACTTGCTGTTTGATACACACTTGGCATCAAACACAGAAGACTATACACTAGCCCTTGGGCGTGCTTAACGATGCTTTCCATGCTCGTTATTTAATTTACTACTACGCCCTTTTTTTCACATTTCTGCTCTTTCTGCAACCCCTTTTCTTGAATGGTGCAAGATCTCAGTTAAGGAAGGTGATGTCGTGGTGCTATATACAGATGGTATTACTGAAGCAGAGAATGAAGAAAGACAGTTTTATGGATTGGATCGTCTATGCGAAGTCATCTGCCAACATGTCGATGACCCAGCGATCGCTATTCGTCAGGCAGTTATTGCCGATCTGCGATCGCATATTGGCACTCAGAAGATTTATGACGACATTACATTGTTAGTCCTTAAACAGAAGTAGGCATTATAGTGGGTGCAATGCACCCGCTATAATATTTTTTCTTCACAGACCCATCGCCATAATGGATGACTTTTTCCTTTTTCCTTAATCCTTTTTACTTGATTAATCAGCGATCGCTTCTCTCGTTGATTAACTCCCCATAAAATAATTGAACTCTGCCAAACTAAAGTCGCGAGAGTCATTGCTATACATATCCCCAAACCCATCATAGGCAGACGATTATAAACTAGAGATATGCGCACTCCCACCCATGTAAAAGCAGCTATCCACAACTCAATATCCGATCGCAAAGCCCAAATACTCGCAGTTCCGATAGTCAGCCACAGAAAACCATCAAATATCCATCGCAAGTATGTTTGCACTTCGATCAATCGTTGGACTTGGCGCTCTAGCAAAGGATCAATTAATACCTCAGAGCTAGATTCCGAGAGAGAATCACTATTATCAGAATTCATATATCTGCATTTAAAACATCATCAACTGTAAGCTGGAGATCCGCAAATGTCGGTGAGATAATTTGCTCTCCTAAATGAAAAACAGTTTCTTGATAAGTTCCATCAATCATCAATAAGACCGAAACTAATTCCAGAGAGGCATCAACAATCCAATACGCAAAGATACTTACTCACATAATTGCTCTAATGATAATGGCGATGCTTTACAACGCCATTATCATTTAGTTTGACTCTAGTGGCTGTTGACTAATCTTAGGATTCTGACGACTACGCCACCAAGCTAGAAAAATACTGGCATTGAAAATGCTGGAATAAACTCCAGATAAAAAACCAATAATCAAAGCTAGAGCGAAAAATCTCAGGGTTGCACCACCAAACAAGAAGATGGCGATTAATGGCAAAGTAGAAGTTAGGGTGGTATTAATTGAACGCCCTAAAGTTTGATTAATCGAAGCATTAATTAGATCGTTAAACTTAGTTGCCCCTGCGTCAATCTTTACATTTTCGCGAATGCGATCGTAAATTACTACAGTGTCATTCACCGAGAAACCACAAATAGTTAACATCGCCACAATAAATAAGCTGTCGATTTCCACACCTAGAGTCAATCCAAGAATCGAAAACATACCAGCGGTGACGAAAATATCATGGAACAGAGCAATAATCGCAAAACTGGCATAGTCAGATTGAAAACGGAATGTTAAATAAATGCCAATACCCGCAAAGGAGATCGCCAAGGCTAGTAAACCATTGTTTAAAGCTTGCTGACCGATCGCAGGTCCGACCTCATCAATCTGAGACTTTTTAGGGTCAATCTCACCATATGGCTTCAATGCATCAGTCAATACTGAGCGCAACTTTTCACGTTGTTCTGTTGATAGCCTCGCCGTTCGTACAGATACACCTTGGAGATCTTTACCTTCAACTGATTGGATGACGCTATTAGCAAAGCCTTTACTTTCGATCGCTTGTCTCACTACACCAACGTCAATTTTCTTGCCGCAATTGTTGGCACTACCACAGGACAAGCCAAGGGTAATACTCGAACCACCTGTAAAGTCGATACCCAATCGCAACGGTGAGCCTATCTGCTGAAAAGATATTACCATTGCCACCAGTCCCGCCAAAATTACGGCTGAGGACAGAGAAACATAGAAACGAGCATTCTTAATTACATCTAGTTTCATAGCACCGCACCTGAAGTATTGTCATTTTTCTTGTCGCTGGCGTTCTCTTCAGCGATCACCTCAATATCTATAGTCGATGAGATTCTCCCAAACGCTTTCATACCGTAATATTCGGGCTTACGGAAATTAGGATTACTGATCATCGCCAACATTAGCGATCGGCTTAAAGTAACTGCGGTAAACATACTGGTTAGCACACCAACGCCAAGCGTAACGGCAAACCCCTTCACAAACCCTGAACCTAGCCAAAACAATGTCCCGCAGGCAATTAAAGTAGTCACATTACTATCAAGAATACTTGACCAAGCACGATAGAAACCTGCTTCGACGGATTTATAAAGTGTGCGTCCTGCTTTTAATTCCTCTTTAGTTCGCTCAAAAATTAATACGTTCGCATCTACTGCCATACCGATACTGAGGATAAAACCTGCAATTCCCGGTAAGGTGAGCACCACACCAAGCAGGCTAAATGAGGCAAAAGTAATCACCGCATAGGTAATCAGCGCAATATCCGCAACTACACCCAAAATGCGGTAATAAATCACCATGAAGATCAATACCAGCAACAATCCAGCAACACCTGCATAGATACTGCTGAGGATACTATCTGCTCCAAGAGTTGCCCCAACAGTACGGTTTTCTACTATTTCTACAGGCACAGGCAATGCACCAGCACGTAACTGTAAGGCTAGTTCATTAGCTGTATCTAAGGTGAAGTTCCCAGTGATGACTGCTCGACCGCCTGTAATACCTTTACCCTGATGTTCGGGACCAACTGACGGAGAGCTAATTAATTTATCGTCTAGAAAAATCCCTAAAACGCGACCAGTCCCCCCGATTTCGCCAGTGGTTTTAGCAAATAGCTCACCGCCTTTATCATCAAAGGTCAGTGCTACTTGCCAAGAATCAGGACCATTTCCCGTAGGGGAAGCAACTGCATCTTTGAGCATATTACCCGTCAAGCCTGTGCGCTCAAAAATCCCTTTCAAGTCTTCAATACTTTTCTTATAGGCTGCTTCGTTTTCCGCGATCGCCTTTTGATCGGTAGAGTTTTTCAGGACTTCACGCTGAATTGTCGCCGCCTGCTGGATTTGCAATCTTGCCCTTAGCTCACTTTCCGTACCTTTCTTTTGCTTCCGAAAATCAAGCTGGGCAGTTGTACCAATTACGCGCTCAGCTTGAGCAGGATCATTTACCCCTGGTAACTGAACGATCAGTTGATCATTTCCAGCTAGCAAAATCGTTGCTTCAGAAACTCCCAAGCCATTAATGCGCTGTTCCACCACAAACTTTGCAGTTTCCATGATGCGCGGCGTAATTTCATTAATACCTTGTTCAGGATTGATTTTAGCTTGGAGTGTAAGCTGTGCACCACCTCGAAGATCCAACCCTAATTTAGGAGGATGACTTACGATTAGATACACAGCCCCGATTAAAATTGCCAGTACAAAGGCAAGCAGGCGGCTTTGTTTACCCATATTTTTTTGGAGCTTTTTGTATAGCTTTTCTGTATAGCCGTTTGAGCTTTACTTAGAGCCAGATTAAACAGAGTATATTTTGAGACATCTGTCATCATACCCCACGAATAGCAGCCCTGAATTGGTTATAAAGCTATCAAAATGATTTGCGGCGCTTCGCGCCGCAAATCATTTTGATAGCTTTAAACTTTCTGGCTATAGTTATAAAAGCCAAGCTCTGTGAGGCTTTTATAAGAAATTTGATGTTCCTGTTCGAGAAAAAATAGCTTTAATAATTTTAATAATATAGATGAGCATAGTTAATTACAAACTCAGCCCCGTAAGGTTGTGCCCTTACGGGGCTGGGGACTTAAAAAGAATGAGTTTTGACAACTTCAAAAGCGATCGGCAATGTACCCGATCGCAACTGTAAAGCAATTTCAGTCGCCAAATCCTTAGTAAATTGTCCCGCAATAACAGCACGCCCACCAGTAATACCCTTGCCTTGAAACTCACCCGCAACAATTGGCGCACTAATCAATTTATCATCCAGAAAAATGCCTATAGCCAGATTTGTTCCCGCAATTTCGCTTGTAGTCTTGGCGAATAAAACAGCTCCTTGATCATCAAATGTCAGCGCGATTTTCCAAGTACTAGAACCTTTGAATAGAGGTTCAGCATAAGCATCTTTGATCATATCGCCACTTAAGACTGGGTTCTCAAAGATGTCCTTAAGAGCTTGAACACTCTTTTTATAAGCGGCTTCATTTGCCGAGATCGCCTTTTGATCGCCAGAATATTTGAGAACTTCACGCTGAGCCATCACTTCCTGCCGCGTCAGGACTCTTGCCCTTAGCTCATTTTCTGTCCCTTTTTTCTGTTTGCGAAAATCAAGCAGCCCAGTTGTCCCAATTACTCGCTTAGCTTGGCTAGGATCTTTTATGTTTGGTAATTTAACCACCAACTGATTGTTCCCAGCGATCGCAACAGATGCTCCAGAAATTCCTAACCCACTAACACGCTTCTCGAAAACGAGTTTGGCTCTTTCCATCATTTGCGGAGTAATTTTTGTTATGCCTTTTTCGGGAATTTTTGCTTGCAATGTAATCTTTACCCCACTTTGCTGGCTTAAGCTCGGTTTTAGTGGCTGACTGACTGATGGTGAGACACAGGCTCCTAAGCTAACTGTCAATGCAAGAACAAATAACTGTTTTTGACTGTCCATATTTTTTAAATTAATCCACCATCATTAATAAGGAATAAAAATTAATTAACCTGTGCAATTAAAACCAAAATTTGTTGGGGCGGGCAAAGCCCGCCCCAACAAATTTTGGTTTTAATTAATTTTCATTCCTAAAGACTATAGTTTAAGCCCCTGTGCAAAATAAATTATCAAAACCCGTAAAGTTGCGCCCCTGCGGGGGCGCAACTTTACGGGTTTTGATTTGTAATTAATAAGAGACAAGGCTTAGCCGTTAAAACCTCTTGTTTTTTTGTTGTGGAACTTAAGGATTTAGCCTCAATTTCGAGGGCTTTCTAATTGATTTAGCCTATGTCTTTAGACATAAATTTTGAGACTCACCTTAAAATGTTTTGCTTAATGCGATCGCCAATCATCAGAAATAACGCTTTTAGTAAGGAATTTATAGAGCTTTTTAAAGGTTAGTAAGCTCTTTACCATTAGTTGCGCAAAGCTTTGTAATACAGCCTACGCAAATTGTTGCGGGTAAAAGGTAAACTATATCAAAGCTGAAATTTAGGTTGGATTTGTGAGATCTCGGATCGAGCGAGTCTTTTCCGAAGACTGGCTAAATTATTATATCGATCTCTTTTTTGGAGCGAACTGACTGTGACTATTTACGTTGGAAATTTGTCTTATCAAGCTGCTAAAGACGACTTAACAAGCGTCTTTTCAGACTACGGCACCGTAAAGCGCGTGCAATTGCCCACCGACCAAGAAACAGGTCGGGTTCGGGGTTTCGCCTTCGTGGATATGGAGGACGATGCTCAAGAAGAAGCGGCGATCGCGGCGCTAAACGAAGCTGAATGGATGGGACGAACCCTTCGCGTTAATAAGGCTAAGCCTCGTGCTGAGCGTAGTAACGATCGCCCTAGGGGTCGTGGTTACGCCTAAGCCTATATTAATTGCAAAAATCGCAAACTGCGAAGAATGGCAAGCTATTCTTCGCAGTTTGTATTGGGCAAACCAATATGAGTAGATATATACGAGCTTTAAAGCTTTTCTGGACAACTGCGATCGCTGCCGAACTTGAATATCGGCTTAACTTTGCGATCGCGGCTCTGGGCAGTATTGGTAATTTGGCGGGAAGTTTGTTTGGATTATTTTTGTTTTATCGCACTGGTTACACTTTTGCGGGTTGGCGATGGGAAGAAGCAATCATTGTGCTTGGTATATTTACGATCCTTGAAGGATTTTCTAGCACTTTTCTCGCCCCGAACTTAAGCAAAATCGTCGATCATGTCCAGAAAGGAACGTTAGATTTTGTGCTTTTAAAACCGATCAGTAGCCAGTTTTGGCTATCGGCAAGAGCAATCTCACCTTGGGGGTTTCCTAATTTAATTTTTGGTGTCGGCATTTTGATCTATGCAGGCAACAAACTGGGATTAAGTTTGACCAATTATCTTTTGGGATTAATCCCCCTGATCTTTGGCTGCATTAGTCTCTACAGCATTTGGTTCATCCTAGGCGCAACTAGCATCTGGTTTGTAAAAATTTATAACGTTACGGAAGTTTTACGCGGCTTAATGGAGGCTGGTCGCTATCCGATGGCAGCCTATCCCGCTTCCTATCGTTTCTTTTTTACGTTCATTGTGCCGATCGCCTTTTTGACAACGGTTCCAGCCGAAACCCTCTTAGGACGAGGAGAACCAATGTGGATTATGGGTTCTATGTTTTTAGCGATCGGGTTACTTTATGCCTCAAATCAATTTTGGCGATTTGCCTTGAAGTTTTACACAAGTGCATCTAGCTAAGTTTAAGACACCTGCAAAGCGGGTGTCTTAACTTTATTGGTTTTAATTTTGATATGCTAATTAACAACTGACTGCAAATTTATAAAGAACTATGCCTAGATCGCAACGTAATGACAACTTCGTCGATCAAACTTTTACGGTTATTGCCGACACGATTTTAAAACTCTTTCCTGCCAGTCAGAAAGAAAAAGAAGCCTTTGCTTACTATCGAGATGGCATGTCTGCACAAGGCGATGGCGAGTATGCCGAAGCACTTGCTAACTACGAAGAAGCTCTTAAGTTGGAGGAGAATTCCTACGATCGCAGCTATGTGTATTACAACATGGGCTTAATTCATGCCAGCAATGGCGATCATGATAAGGCACTAGAGTTTTATGAACAGGCGATCGATCTTAATCCTCGGATGCCACAAGCCCTTAACAATGTGGCGGTGATTTATCACCATAAAGGCGAAAATGCTCAAGACGAAGAACAGGCTGAAGAATATTTCAATGTTGCTGCCGACCATTGGGTAAGGGCGATTCGTCTTGCACCAAACAATTATATCGAAGCTCAAAACTGGCTCAAGACTACTGGTCGAGCCGACATTAATTTATTCTTTTAGACTGTTTTCTGAAATACACATAATATTTGCACAGTTATTTCTTCCAATCTTTAATCAATGGACTTACAGATCCATTATTTAAAGATTATTATTTGCTTACACTTATATAAAAATCATGATCGACAGAGAGCAAGTTCGTCACGTTGCCCATTTAGGACGTTTACAATTAACTGAAGCTGAAGAAATTTCTTTTACTAAGCAATTAGATAGTATTTTGGACTACTTCCAACAGCTAAATGAACTAGATCCTTTGCTAGAAGGGGTTGAACCGACAACTAGAGCCGTTAATACTGTCAATATTACTCGACCCGATATATTGCAACCCTTTGCAGATCGCGAGATCTTGCTTGATTGTGCGCCTGATCGCGAAGAAGACTTTTTCCGCGTACCACAAATTATGGGTTAGATACCTATGGATACATCAGGTCAAATCGATTCATCAATATCCAGTTTCATAATACTCTTAGCCGAAGATAATCCTGTCAATCAAAAGGTCGCTAAGAGAGTATTGAATCACTTAGGATATCAAGCCGATATAGTGAATAACGGTGTAGAAGCCGTTAAAGCGATCGGCAACACTGCTTACGATCTGATCCTGATGGATATTCAGATGCCTGAAATGGATGGTTTAGAGACAACCAAATATATTCGTAAGCAAGAATCAGAGTTACAACTCCCTCCAATTGTGATCGTTGCTATGACTGCAAATGCAACTGATGACGATCAAAATCTCTGTCGTGATGCAGGAATGAATGATTACATCAGCAAACCAATTCAGATTGATAAGCTCAAAAACCTTTTGCAACATTACGCATCACTTAAAACAACAAATTTGGTATAAGAGGCTGTGCAAAGCACAGCCTCTTATACCAATTCACAAAAGTGTGACAACACTTTTGTGAATTGGTATAACTCTAATGAAAAAACGATCGATAATCAAAGAAAAAAAGAGCGATGGGCTTAGCCCGTCGCTCTTTTTTTCTTTGATTATTTTGTGTAAGTTCCTAAGCAACTTCTGCTTCTGTAACTTCTACAGCTACAGGTGCATAAACGCTGATTTTCTTGCGAGTTTTGCCAAATCGCTCAAAAGTCACAACGCCATCAACAGTTGCGTACAATGTGTCATCACTACCACGACCGACATTATTGCCTGGGTGAAACTTAGTGCCACGTTGACGAACTAGGATGCTACCAGCCTTAACGACTTGACCGCCGTAACGCTTTACGCCAAGGCGCTTAGCATTAGAGTCACGTCCGTTTCTTGTACTACCCGTACCCTTCTTATGTGCCATTTTTTTGTATCCTCATTAATATAGTTAAAGACTCTTACATAGAAAAGGCGCTTTGCACCTTTTCTATGTGATAACTGGTTTTAAGCAGCTTGACCACTGAGATTGATTGCTTCAACCATGATCCGAGTCAATGGCTGGCGGTGACCATTCTTTCTGCGAGTTTTCTTCTTGGGACGCATTTTGTAAACGATTACTTTTTTCGCCTTGTGATGGCGCATTACGGTAACTTCTACGCTAGCGCTATCAACGATGGGCTGACCAATAGAAATGTCGCCATCCATATTGACAAACAAAACTTTATCAATTGTCAATTTACTATCTTCTTCGGCTTCAAGTAGCTCAACGTCATAAAATCTGCCGACTTCGACGCGATATTGCTTACCGCCTGTTTCAATGATTGCGTAACTCATGGTGTTTAAATATTCAGTAGATGCCGTACAGGTATTGGGGAATTAGTATTACCTAGTTTCTCCAATTTTTTAAATAACCCGATCCGAGCATGAAAGATCGTGCGATCTACAACTATACATGAAACAAACAAATAAATCTTTGCTGCACGAAGATTTATTTGTTTATTTCATTATAAAAACTGGTTTTATGAAAGCCAATTTTGGTGGTTTTCGCGCCCGGTGGGGGGGGGGCAACCCAAAAAGGGGTTGTTATTTTTTATTTTTT